>JAXEIF010000008.1:0-19037 GCA_034120015.1 Spirochaetia bacterium
TTGATGGTGGCAGAAATAGGCATCAAATTGTGCCGTTTGTCTATTATCTTGAAAATATTTTTGAAAAGGATATTTTAGATAATGTGAATCTTCAAAATATGAAGAATTTTGTTGCTTTCCCGGCATGGTGTTTAACTGAATTAGAATTCCATGCAATAGGAGATCGTGCATGGGGAAGTTTTGAAACAGTGTATGATTGGATAGAAACGATTACAGATATAAGTAAAAAAACTCTTGTTGATTATTCAATAAAAATCTTTCCCAAGCTTTCCGATATTTCTAAAACTCAGATTATTTCCTGTTTAGGACATTTTCTTATCCAAGGTGTTTTTAAGTCTGAAGCGGCTGTTTCGTTTATAGTGCAGGAAAGTATAAAAGAATTTCGGACAGAGTATAGGCCGGAGGATAAGTTTTCCAGTGCGAATTATGCCTTGCAACTTTTTTGGGATAAATACGAACCGGATGTTTCATATATGATAGAATCCGAAATAGACTTTTCCCTGTATGATGAAAAAAATTACTGTCGAAAAGCTATGGTTAACTATGTGGTGCGGCATGCAGATTCTGAGAAAAAGAAGAAAATTATTTCCATTATAAAAGATGGGAAAAATATATCTAATCTTTCGGAAGATATAATTTATTTATTAGTAAAGCTCGGAGATGAGGATGCAACAATTAAATTGATAGATGAATATATCAGAGGGAAAAATCTTGATGTTCGGTTGTATTGGACAGATTCTCGGTATGGTATAACAAATGCAAGTAACAAAGTCTTTAAAAAAATGGTTGAACTTTTTGCGTATACAATTCAAAAAAGCAACGATCGAAGACAGTATTTACATTCTCTAGCAGTCGGAATGATAAATCAAAATGTAAATAAAAAGAATTTTAAACTTCTCGAAAAAAAGTTAAGCAAAATTATAAGCTATCGACGAAAGAATAATCAATATTTCGAATATGTGCAAAATATTCTAAATGAGGTTAAAGAGAGGATTTATCAGAATTGATGAAAGTCCAGGTTGTCTCAATCGCAGGTAGAAATTTTGAAAAAGCAAAAGTTATAGCCAGGTTTTCATCCCGTGCCGCAGCTTTCGTTTTTTGTAAAAATTACCGGTAAACGCTGTTTCCGCCTTTTATTTTAAACAGTGCGTTGAAGCTCTTCCAACTGCGTTCGGGGCAGTCCGGTGAAAGCCGCCACCGTTTCGAGCGGCACCCCCTGCTTTAAAGCGGCCGCCGCGGTTTGGAGAATGCCCTCATCCCGACCTTTTTGTATGCCTTCCGACAAACCTTCCTGATGACCTTTCCGCATTCCCTCCGATAAACCTTCTTTGATGCCTTCCTCTTTTCCTTCGCACCATTTGTCGTATAAATCCAATTCGTATTTCATGTGAGGCCTCCCGTCGGGAAAGTGTCGTTTGAAGGCGGCCACCTTTTCGGCAAGAGTCCGGGCTTCGTCGGTAACGGTTTCGGTGGAAAGATATTGCAGCAGAGCTTTCAGGCGCGGGTCTTGAGCTTTTTCAAACGCACCTACATTATACACTATTTTTATCTGTTCGTCACCTATTTCTTTTCCGTTCTGCTTCCAAAGCGTTTGACTTTCATAGACCGGAAAGCCGTCGCCGCATAAGTCAAAGTTGCAGATGAAAATGACGAATGATTTTTTGAGCTGATCGTACGGATTGCCTCTTAACAGCGAATCGACATCGATAGCGGAATGGTAATAGCGCATCCGCTTGACGAGATTGGTTTTTCGCACTGTCTGCATTTCGATGTTGTAAATCTCACCGTCGCCTTCGAGATAGACATCCATGCGGATCCCTTTCGACTGCGGAAACAGATTGACCTCTTTCTGCGCTTCGAGATAAACCACCTTTTTGATTTTGATGTTCATTAACATTTCCAAGAAGAGTTTACAAAAGTCCTCTTCCCGCATGATTTGACTGAACAGGTAGTCGTCGGTTAATTTCAAGTCTTTCCATAATTTCATCGGATGACCTCCGCTGTTATTAATGGCAAAAACAGTCTTTTTTGAAAAAGAAAATGATATTTTACCGGCAAAAAAATGCTTCGAAAGGGAAGGGGGCGTTTCGAATGATGCGAATAAAAAAGCTGCGACCGGATTTCCGTTCCGTGCCGCAGCTTTCGTTTTTCGTAAAAATGACCGGCAACCGCCGTTACCGCCTTTTATTTTAAACGGAGCGTTGAAGTTCTTCCAGCCGCGTTCGGGGCAGTCCGGTAAAAGCCGCCACCGTTTCCAGCGGTACACCTTGTTTTAAAGCGGCCGCCGCGGTTTGGAGAATCCCCTCATCCCGACCTTTTTGTATGCCTTCCGACAAACCTTCTTTGATGCCTTCTTCTTTTCCTTCACACCATTTGTCGTATAGATCCAATTCGTATTTCATGTGAGGCCTCCCGTCGGGAAAGTGTCGTTTGAAGGCGGCTACCTTTTCGGCAAGAGTGCGGGCTTCATCGGTAACGGTTTCGGTGGACAAATAGTGCAGCAGAGCTTTCAGGCGCGGGTCTTGAGCCTTTTCAAACGCTCCTACATTATACACTATTTTTACCTGTTCGTCACCTATTTCTTTTCCGTTCTGCCGCCACGTTGTCATGCTTTCATAGACCGGGAATCCGTCGCCGCATAAGTCAAAGTTGCAGATGAAAATGACGAATGATTTTTTGAGCTGATCGTACGGATTGCCTCTTAACAGCGAATCGACATCGATAGCGGAATGGTAATAACGCATCCGCTTAACGAGGTTGGTTTTTCTCACTGTTTGCATTTCGATGTTGTAAATCTCTCCGTCGCCTTCGAGATAGACGTCCATGCGGATGCCTTTCGACTGCGGAAAGAGATTGACCTCCTTCTGCGCTTCGAGATAGACCACTTTTTCTACCTTGATCCCCATTAACATCTCAAGAAAGAGTTTACAGAAATCCTCTTCCCTCATAATTTGACTGAACAGGTAGTCGTCAGTCAATTTTAAATCTTTCCATAATTTCATCGGATGACCTCCGATATCAATAATTGTCAAAACGGATTTTTTTTGTAAATGAAAATTATTTTTCGGAAAAAAGATAAAAATAAGGAGTCCGGAAATGTTCTCGTCCGCTGGTTTTTTTGGTTCGGTTTAAAAAAGCTCTTTTTCGGCATTCATAATGGGGGGAATTTCCGATAAGATAAAGCGAAAAAATTCAAAAACTCTGAGACTTTTTGAAAAAACTCTCAGAGTTTTTAAAGAATCTCTCAGAGAAAATATAAAAACTCTCAGAGTTTTCGGAAAATCTCTCACTGTTTTTTAAAAAACTCTCAGACTTTTCGGAAAAACTCTCAGAGTTTCCGCGGAAATCCCTTGTTTTTTCGCAGTTCCTCCCTTATCATAAAAAAGAAGGAAAGGAGATTTTTATGAAATACAGAGTTTTCGGGCGGCCGAATCCGTCGGACAGAAGCGCTCCGGTTAAGTATTATCCGTTTCCGCAGTGGGATACGGAGCTGAATTTGCGGCAGGTGTCGCAGCGGATTGCCTCGCACTGCACGCTGACACCGGCCGATATAACGGCGGTTTTGGAGGCGTTTTTAAACGATTTGCCCGATGAGCTGATGAACGGCCACAGCATCCGGCTGGGCGATTTCGGAATTCTTAAAATGTCGTTTCGCGCCAACGGACAGCCGTCGCCGGAAAAGGTGAGCGCACGCGATATTCACACGCTGCGGGTGCTGTTTCTGCCGGGAAAAGAGCTGAAACGGCGTCTGGCCAAAACCGAATTCCGACGGGGCAGGTAACCGCGGTTTCGGCTGCGGCGGCCGGCGGCAGACGGATTGCCGAAAGGGCTGTTTTTCTCGGTAAAATGTATCGCTTTTTTCCCGACGATGTGCTATAATCAAACGATTTGCGAGGTAAGTATGCAGAATGAAGAGGAACGGTTGAAACCCGGTTCAAAGGTACTGATTATCGGTTCCGGTCCGATTGTCATCGGACAGGCCTGCGAATTCGATTATTCGGGAACTCAGGCGTGTAAAGCGTTGAGGGAAAACGGTTATAAGGTGGTGCTGGTCAATTCCAATCCGGCGACGATTATGACCGACCCGGTCATGGCCGATGCCACTTATATCGAGCCGCTCAATCTCGAACGGCTGAAACAGATTATCGATAAGGAGCGCCCCGACGCGCTTTTGCCCAATTTGGGCGGACAGACCGGACTGAATCTGGCCTGCGAGCTGAATAAGGCGGGAATTCTTTCCGAATACAATGTTCGGGTCATCGGTGTCAATCTCGACGCCATCGAACGGGGCGAAGACCGCGAGGTTTTTAAAGAAACGATGCAGCGGTTGGGAATCGAAACACCCCGTTCCGATATTGCCTGGTCGCTGGAAGAGGCGGAAGAAATTGCCGCCCGGCTCAATTATCCGGTGGTGGTTCGTCCCGCTTATACGATGGGCGGTGCCGGCGGCGGTCTGGTTTACAATGTCGAAGAGCTGCGTTCGGTGGCCGGCCGCGGTTTGGAGCTGTCGTTAACCCACCAGTGTCTGATTGAAGAGTCGATTCTCGGCTGGGAAGAGCTGGAAGTCGAGGTGGTCCGCGACAGCAAAAATCAGATGATCGCCATCTGCTTCATCGAAAATATCGACGCCGTCGGCGTTCATACCGGCGATTCTTTCTGCTCGGCGCCGTTTCTTACCATCTCCAAAGAACTGGAAGAGAAGCTGAAAGAACAGGCGTTCCGCATTGTCGAGTCCATCGGCGTCATCGGCGGCACCAATGTTCAGTTTGCCCACGATCCGGTCAGCGACCGTGTGGTGATTATCGAAATCAATCCGCGGACCTCCCGTTCGTCGGCACTGGCTTCCAAAGCAACCGGTTTTCCGATTGCCTTAATTTCCGCCAAGCTGGCTTCCGGAATGACGCTGGATCAGTTTCCGTACTGGCGCGACGGTTCTCTGGAAAAATATACACCGTCCGGCGATTATGTGGTTTTGAAGTTTGCCCGCTGGGCGTTTGAAAAGTTCAAAGGGGTGGAAGACTCTCTCGGCACGCAGATGAAGGCGGTCGGCGAGGTGATGGCCATCGGCAAGACGTTTAAAGAAACGTTTCAGAAAGCGATTCGCGGGTTGGAAAACGGCCGTTCGGGGTTGGGGTTTGCCAAAAACTTTCACGAGCTGCCGCTGTCGGAACTGCTGGACCGGTTGAAGACGGCGTCCAGCGAACGCTATTTTCTGCTTTACGAAGCAATCCGCAAAGGCGCTTCCAATAAAGAGCTCAACAAAATTACGTTTGTCAAAGACTACTTTCTGCAGCAGATGCGGGAACTGGTCGAGCTGGAAGAGAAGATTCTCGAAACACCGGGGCAGCTTCCGGCGGACGATCTGCTGATTCAAGCCAAAAAGGACGGGTTTTCCGACAAATATCTGGCAAAGATTCTCGGAATTTCCGAAAAGAGCGTGCGCGAACGGCGCACCGCTTTGGGGGTCAAAGAGGGGTGGCACGCCGTGCCGGTTTCCGGAAAAGAGGATACCTACTATTATTATTCCTCCTACAACGCTCCCGACGAATCGCCGGTCAGTGCCAATGCAAAAAAAATCATGATTCTGGGCGGCGGTCCCAACCGCATCGGTCAGGGAATCGAGTTCGACTACTGCTGTGTGCACGCCGCTTTTGCGCTGCGTGATATGGGTTACGAAACGATTATGGTCAACTGTAACCCGGAAACGGTGTCGACCGACTACGATACCAGCAGCAAGCTTTATTTCGAACCGATTACCGCCGAGGATGTGCTGCAGATTTACGAAAAAGAAAAACCGGCCGGAGTGATTGTTCAGTTCGGCGGTCAGACGCCGCTTAACATTGCCCGCGAGTTGTCGGATGCCGGGGTTAAAATTCTGGGAACCAGTATCGACAGTATCGATACGGCCGAAGACCGCGACCTGTTCCGGCAGATGATGGACAAGCTGGAGATTCCGATGCCCGAAGCCGGTATGGCGTCCGATTTAAACGAGGCGCTGAAAGTGGCCGACCGTATCGGTTACCCGCTGATGATCCGGCCTTCGTTTGTTCTCGGCGGCCGCGGCATGGAGGTTATCTACGACCGCGATATGCTGTGCGAATATGTCGAAAAGGCGGTCGGTGTCACTCCGGACCGGCCGCTGCTGCTGGACCGGTTCCTGCGCAATGCGTTGGAATGCGAAGCCGATGCTCTTTCCGACGGAAAAGATGTTTTTATTCCCGCGGTGATGGAGCATGTCGAGCTGGCCGGTGTCCATTCCGGCGATTCGGCCTGTGTCATTCCTCCCGTTTCGATTCCGGAAGAAAATCTCAAAACCATCCAGTCTTACACCGAAAAAATCGCCCGGGCGCTGAAGGTGTGCGGTCTGATGAATATGCAGTATGCCATTGAAGACGGCAAAGTCTATGTGCTGGAAGCCAATCCGCGGGCCAGCCGGACCGTTCCGCTGGTTTCGAAAGTGTGTAATACGCAGATGGCGCAGCTGGCAACGCGGCTGATGCTGGGCGAAACGCTGAAATCGCTCGATTTGGAGGCGAAAGTGATTCCGCACCACGGTGCCAAAGAAGCGGTTTTCCCGTTCGACAAGTTCCCCAATGTCGACCCGGTTCTCGGACCGGAAATGCGTTCGACGGGCGAGGTGCTCGGCCTTTCGAAAGATTTCGGGCTGGCCTTTTACAAATCGCAGGAAGCGGTCGGAATGGCTCTGCCGAAACCGGAGGCGGGCGCTCAGATTCTGATCAGTCTTTCGGAAAAAAACAACCAGGCGGCCGAAGCGCTGTCGATGGCCAAAGCCTTTTCCGATCTCGGATTCCGGATTGTTGCCACCGAGGGAACGGCGGAATTTTTCCGCAAGGGCGGTATCGACTGCCAGGTCGTGGCGAAAATCAACGAAGGCCGTCCCAATGTTGTCGATCTGATTGTCAACCGTGAGGTGTGTCTGGCAATCAATACGCCGAGCGCGCGGCGCAACGCCGTTGTCGACGAAGAGGCGATCCGCAAGGCGGCGCTGAAATACCGGGTTCCTTACATCACCACGCTGGCGGGCGCTTCCGCGGCGGTGAAGGGAATTGCGGCCGCGTTAAACGGTTCCGGCGGTGTCCGTTCGCTGCAGGATTACCATTTCGGCATCGGAACCCTGTAAAAAAAGAAGAGCTTCGGCTCTTCTTTTTTTGTCTCTTTTGCGGCGCGGACCGGGCGGAACGCGGCCGGCTTATGCGTCGACGGCCACGGTTTTGACGGGAACCGCTGGAATGCCGGCGGCAATTGTGTTTTCGGGGACATCTTTGGTGACAACCGCTCCGGCAGCGATAATGGCATTGCGGCCGATTCTGACGCCGGGTAAAACGGTGGCGTGGGAGCCGATCCAGACATTTTCGCCGATTTTAATCGGTGCCGGTTTCATATCGCCTCTTTTTTCGGGGGCGGAATCATGGTTCAGTGTGGCCAAAACCACCTGATGACCGATCAGTGTTCCGTCTCCGATAGAAATGCCTCCCTGGTCCTGAAAACAGCACCCGGAATTGATAAAAACATTTTTTCCCGTGCGGATATTTTTTCCGAAGTCGGTATAAAAGGGCGGAAAAAGCGTGAAGGTGCTGTCGTAGGGTTGCCCCGTCAGTCGTGAAAAAAGTTTTCGGATTTGCCTCATCGAACGGTAGCGTCCGTTCAGTCGGGCAGTGATTTTTCGGGCCGATTCCGCCGCTTTGTGCATGAACCGGTGGGCTTCGGAGCCGGCTTTAACGGAGCTGTTCGTGTCGAACCGTACCGGCTGTTTGTCTGCTGTCATAAATTCTCCTTTCGTTTGATGACAGTCTACCGAATTCCGCTTTATATGTCAAATACTTATTTATAATGGAAAATCATGCCTGCAAAGCATTCCTAATCCGGCTGCTGCCGGTGCTTCTTCCGGTTCGGAAGAAAGCAAAGGTACAGCAGTATGACCAGAACGGAAAAGCCGCCGAGAATCAGAAAGAGGCGTGAATAGGAGTTTCCGATAAACGGAAGAAAAAGGCCCATGATAAACGGTCCCAGTCCGACAGCCGTATCCAGGAAGATATAAAACGTCGAGTTGACGACGGCCATCCGCTCTTTCGGGGCTTCTTTCACGGCAGAGGCAAGCCCGGTCGATTGAGTGACGCCGACACCGAATCCGAGAAAAACCGAGGCTGTCAGCAGGGTCAGGCTGTCCGGCATCCATCCCAGCAGAAACATGCCGACGGTAAACGAAAGAAAAGCGGGGAGCAAAACGGCCGCTTCGCCTTTTTTGTCGAACAGCGGTCCCGTAACGGGGCGCGATACAAAAATGGCCACCGCGTAAACCACAAAGAAAAAGCGTCCGGCCGAAGCCAGTCCGGCTTCGTTGGTGTAGGTAGTCAGGAAGGCCAGCAGGGCGGAATAGCCGAAATAGACGGCGGCGGCAAAGCTGCTGACGCGGAACGCTTTCGGTTCGAAAAAAGAGGAGAGGCGCAGCGGCTGTTTTTGCGCCGGATCGGCAGCTGTTTCCGGCGGCTGCAGGGTTATGAAAAGGGAGGCGGCAACGGCCGCCGCGGTCAGGCCGCAGCAGACGCCGAAAAGAAGCGTAAAACCGCCGCTGCCGTGCAGCGACATTCCCAGAAAGGGGCCGACGGCGGCCGCCAGGGTGACGCTTAACATATAATAACCGATGCCTTCGCCGGTGCGGCTTTTGGGAACGGACCGCGATACAATGGTGCCGACGGAGGTCGAAACGGCGCCGTAGGAAATGCCGTGCAGGGCGCGGATCATCAGCAGTGCGGCAATGCCGATTTCGAAAAAGTAGGAGAGCGACATGACCAGGTTTAAAAGCAGAGAGGTCCGCAGCATACGGGTCCGTCCGATTTTTTCCATTGCCGCACCGGAAAACAGTCGGGACAGCAGGGCGCCGATAATAAAGATGCCGGCGGTCAGTCCGGCCAGACTCAGCGAAACGCCGTACTCTTTGTAAGCATAATCGGTCATGATGACCATCAGCAGATAGTAATTGGTCAGTATGAGAAAATTAATCAGAGTGCTCAGAAGATAATCTTTTGTCCAAAGTCGTTCCCGGTTCATATTTTATTTTTATCACGAATCGTCAATCGGGAAAAGGGGCTTTTCTTTTTTATCGGGCTCTTGACAACTTTTTTTTCATCTGATATGATAGCTCCATCGGGCGATTAGCTCAGTTGGTTAGAGCGTCTGCCTTACAAGCAGAATGTCGGGGGTTCGAGTCCCTCATCGCCCAACTTCGTTCATCCGAAACCGCTTTGCGGTTTTCCGGACAGACGCGGCTGATATGCAGAGATTCATAAAAAAATATATCCGACGCTCGAAAGCATGGCGTCATAAGGTGTTCAAAAAAACGGAACGTCTGATTCGCAGACTGCGGAAACGGGACTTCTCGGACGAACGGATTGCCGATTATTTTCTTCATCAGAACCTTTCCCAAAACGAAAAAAAATTCTGTCCTCTTTTTGCTGACGGGCACAAGTGTCATATTTTAAGCAGCGACCGTTTAAACTGTCTCGGCTGCTACTGTCCTTATTTTTCGGCCGATGTCACGGAAAACGAAGGGGTTTTTGAATGCGGTCACTGTGAGGTGAATTCGCCGGCGGCACAGAGAGTGACGCCGGTCAAACATCCGAACCTGCGGATTCTGGACTGCTCCATGTGCGTCATTCCGCATCAGCATTCCCGTGTTATGAAGATTTTGGACCGGGATTTTCCGCGGACGAACGGATAAGGTTGGACGGAAACTGGATTTCGGCGCAGAGTCCGTGCGGTTTCCGGTTGGTCAGAGTAACGGTTCCTTCGTGCAGTTTCATAATATCGGCGGCAATCGATAATCCCAAACCCGATCCGCCGGTTTCTTTCGAGCGTGATTTTTCGACGCGGTAAAAGCGGCCGAACACTTTGGGAATTTCGGCTTCGTCGATGCCTTCGCCGCGGTCGCAAACCTGAATTGTACACCGTTTGCCGTCGATGCGGCAGTTGAGTTCCAGCGGAGACCCGTCGGGGCTGTATTTGAGACTGTTGTCGACCAGAATGCGGATCACCTGGGAAATCAGTTTTTCGTTGCAGACAACTGTTGTTCTTTTTCCGGTCCGGACGGTGACGGGGCGGTTCGGATGCAGTGCTTTTGTATTTTGAACCGTTTTGGAAATCAGTGCGCCGATATCGGTTTGGGCAAATTCGGCGGCAATGCGGTTGTTTTGCAGGTTGTCCAAAAGCAGCAGATTGTTGATGATGTCGGTTATATCATTGACCGAAGAGTCGATGGCGGTGACCGCTTCGTTGAAAACATCCGGATCTTTGTAACCCCAGCGGCGGATGATGTTGACGTACCCTTTGATAACGGCGACGGGGGTTTTGATTTCATGTGATACATCGGAGAGAAACCGGTTTTGGCGGGAAACCGATTCTTCGAGGCGGCCGATCATCCGGTTAAAGGACTGGGCCAGGCTTCCGATTTCGTCATGGCTTTGTTCGTACGGCAGAGACGATGTCAGGTTGCTGATGGTAATGCTTTCGGCCGTTTCGGCGATTTTTCTCAATGCTCTCAGATTGCGTTTGACACTGATAAGCGAGGTCATAAAAACAAGGGTGACGGCAATACAGAAGAGAGCGATACTGATAAGCTGCGAATAGCGGACAATATCATTACGGTAATCGATGTTTTTGCTGGCCTGAAAGAAATAGGTTTCGTTATCGATGGTGATTTCTTTTGTGTATTCGGCGACCTTGAAAAAATTGTCCGTGATGGCGTTTATCGCCTGGTAGTCGGCAATCGGTGTTTCCCTCATTTCGAGGGTTTCGACCGACTCGGGCGGGTAAACCTCGAAAGAGTAATTGTAGTAGCGCAGCGGAATCAGGTAGGCGTCGTAAACAACTACCTGGATGTTGAGCCTTTGCGGTTCGGTGATGGCTGCCTGATTATGAAAGTGGGTTGCCGTATCCTCGATGGCCAGCTTCAGCGATTCTTCGACGGAATGAAGCGATATCTGATCCATCTGATACGGAACAAAAAAAATCAGGGTAATGAATAACAGAAAGAAGGGGAGAGTTGTCGTCAGAATCAGCTTCCAGGCGAGCGGAAGCCGTTTATAGATTCGACTTAAAAACATACCCGTAGCCGCGAACCGTGTGAATCAGTTTGTCGTCCGAAAGGCTGTCGATTTTTTCCCGAAGGTGGCGGATGTGGACATCAATGATATTGCTGCCCTGGCAGAATTCCAAATCCCAGACTTTATTGAGAATTTCATCCCGGTCGAGAACTTTTTCGGCATTTTCCATAAAGAATGTCAGAAGCTGGTATTCTTTTTTGCGCAGATCGACAGGGTGTCCGCCGCGGGTCACGGTATGAGTCCGTTTATTAACTTCGATATCGGAATAGCGGAGAATATCTCCTTTCTCGATAAGACGGTTTCGTAAATTGGCGCGGATACGGGCCAAAAGTTCCTCGATTTCGAACGGTTTGGTAATATAATCGACGGCTCCCGAATCCAGTCCTTCTACTTTATCGGCGGTTTCACCTTTGGCGGTCAGGAAAATAATCGGAACCTGCATAATGCTCAGTATCTTTTTGCAGACGGTAATCCCGTCGATTTCCGGAATCATGATGTCGAGAAGAATCAGGTCGTAATTTTCGGCCAGCGCATGGGAAAGTGCTTCTTTTCCCGTAAAAGCGGTTTGGGTCCGGTATCCTTCGTGCTGAAGTTCAAGTTCGATAAAGCGTGATAATTTTTTTTCGTCCTCGACAATTAAAATTTTTTCATGCATGGTACTGTCTCAATTCTTCCTTCTATTATATCGTATTTTATTTTGTTTGTAAAGTTTGTTTTTCGATTTTTGACGAACGGTTGAGTAATGCCGCATCGGCCAGAACAAGGGCTGTCATGGCTTCGATAACCGGAACCAGACGCGGACAGAGACACGGGTCATGCCGGCCTTTCAGCGTTACAGTCTCTGTTTCCCCCGTTTCGGTGAGGCATTTCTGCGGACGGAAGATCGACGGAGTCGGTTTGACGGCGACACGGAAAAAGAGCGGTTCGCCGTCGGAAATGCCTCCCGTTATACCGCCGCTGTGTCCCGGTTTGTTGTTTTCGGAACCGTACAGGAGCGGGGCTTCGAATCCGCTGCCGAATTCGATTCCTTTGATACTGCCGACCGACAGGACAGCATGCGCCAGAAGGGCGTCGAGTTTGTCGAAAACCGGTTCGCCCCATCCGACCGGCAGGCCGTCCGTCCGGCATTCGATGGTGCCGCCGCAGCTGTCTTTTGCGGCAGCCGTTTCGAGGATATACGCTTCCATTTCGGCTGCCGCTTTGCTGTCGCAGCAGCGGACGGGATTCCGTTCCGTTTCATCGGGGTCGCAGTTTTGTGCCGTTATCGGACCGATGCTTTTGACCCAGGCACGGACGGTGATGCCTTCGGCCGCCAGCAGTTTTTTGGCAACGGCGCCGGCTGCCACGCGGGCGGCGGTTTCCCGTCCGCTGGCACGGCCGCCGCCGCGGTAATCGCGGATTCCGTATTTTTCGAAATAGCCTCTGTCTGCGTGTCCCGGCCGGAAACAGCGGGCAATATTTTCGTAATCGGTCGAATGCTGGTTTTCGTTAACGATGCGGACAGATATCGGTGTTCCCGTGGTCAGACCGTTAAATACACCCGATTCGATAACGGCGGTGTCAGACTCTTTCCGCGGTGTCGTTACGGATGACTGCCCGGGTCTGCGCCGGTCGAGTTCTTTTTGGATATCGGCTTCCGACAAGGGCAGGCCGGCGGGACAGCCGTCGATAACAACACCGATCGCCGGTCCGTGGGATTCTCCGTAAGTGGTCATTTTAAAAAGAGTTCCGAATGTGTTTCCGCTCATTGTTTTTCTCCTTTGCCGGCTGCCGTTAATATTGCAACCAGTTTTTCGGCTCTTTCCCGCGGCGCCGGTTCCGGACAGGCGTGCGGCAGAACGGCGTCGCAGCGGCTTCGGTAAAAGGTGTCGCGTTCGCCGTACAGTTTATGAAACAGCGCTTTCGGGTCGCCGCCGGCAAGAAAGGGCGGCAGCCCGCCGGCCGTAATACGCGTAAAAAGCCGTTCTTCCGGTTCGTCAAGGTAGACAAAAAAGGCTCCTGCCTCTTTCAGAATGTTCCATGCCTGCGGATTGTCGCAGAGACCGCCGCCGGCTGCCGTGACGGACGGTTCCTGTGCGGCGATACGGACGGCCGCTTCGGTTTCGAGTGCCCGAAAAGCGTCCGCGCCGTTGTTGCGGTAGATTTCGCGGCAGGAGGCGGCTGTACCGTAACGTTCGCGGTAAAGGCGTTCGATTTCCGTATCCAAATCCCGGAACGGCAGTCCGGTCATCTCTGCGGCCAGTTTTCCGCATGTACTTTTTCCGGAGTGTTTGATGCCGCAGATAACGGGAAATCGGAATTTTAAAAAAACGGGTTCTTTCCTGTTCATGGTATTACCGTCTGTATCGGATTTAAGATAGATTTAATCAATTTTTTCTTGCCCCGAATCTTGAATCTGTGTTATTATAAATTCGATATATTCGGAGAATTTTTATTTTAAATATTATACATAAACAACAGGGAAGAGGCAATCCCTGCGGAGGCATCGGAAATGAGTCATAAAAAGCGTGTTATCAAAATCGGTATCATTTCGGTTATTATCATTATTATGCTGCTGGTTCTTTTTCGGATTCTTTATTCGAAGACAACACAGGCTCCCGAAACCGCTATTCCCGTAGTGGTCACGAAAGGACTGCTCAGCGATTTACAGAAAGATTATAAGATTAACGCTTACATCGAACCGAAAAACATGGTTCAGGTTCATTCGAAAGTCAGCGGAAATATTACCACTTTTCATGTCGATATCGGCGATAAGGTCAAAAAAGATCAGGAACTGCTTCTCATTAATGATGCGCCGTACCGGCTTCAGTTCGAACAGGCTTCGGCTGCCTATAACGGAATTGCCAAAATTTACGAACGTGTCCGCCGTTCGTACAATCAGGGTGTGGCAACCCAGCAGGAATACGACGAAGCAAGAACCCGTTACGAAGCGACCAAATCGCAGTACGAGCTGGCCAAACTGCAGATGGATTATGCCAGAGTGACTTCTCCCATCGACGGAACCGTTTTGCAGAAATATGTCAGTACGGGGCAACTGGTTTCTCCGGATGTCGGTCTTCTGGTGGTTGCCGATTTGTCCGAGCTGGTTGTCCGGGCCAAACTGCCCGAAGACAATTTTTTCAGATTCAATAAAGACCGCGATAAAATCACGGTGAAAATCAAACATCCGGCGGAAGATACGCTTTATACGGCTCATATCGAACGGATCGGTGAAATGGTCGAACCCCAGTCGAAAAACTTCGAGGTTGTCTGTAAACTGGACGAAGGATACGATTTTCTGCGTCCCGGTATGTTCGTCAATGTTGTTTTCGTTCTCGAGCGGAAGGAAGATGTTTACAGTCTGCCGATTCGCTCTCTTGTCGGAGAAGATGTCCTGTGGTATGTGAATCCCGATACGATGCGGGCGGAACGGATGATTTTTCAGCCCGTGTTTTCCGATGATAACTCTTTCGAAATTCCGAACGGATACAAAGACTACTACTTTATCGTGGAAGGTCAGAATTTCATTTACGACGGTCAGCCCGTTACCGTTAAAAACGGAAAAGATTATCCCGAGCTGGTTCCCGATAAAGAAGAACCCGTAGAAAAGCAGAAAGCGGAGGAAAAGACGGTCGAAATATCAGATGACAAAGCGGAACCGGTGACGGACGGTCGGACAGAGGAATCCGGGAATCCGGACGGGCAGAAAGACGCGATCGCAGCGGAGACTGCCCCGGAGGATCGGACTGAATGAAACCGTGGAATTTTGCCATTAAACATCCCGCGATTATTGCGATTCTGCTGGTAACGGTAATTCTGTTCGGCGGTATATCGCTGATGTCGCTGAAACAGGATCTGATTACCAATATTGCCCTGCCTCAGATTGCCGTTTTTACGATTTACCCCGGGGCGGGTCCCGAAGATGTCGAGCAGGGGGTTACGGATGTTCTGGAAGAGCGTTTTGCCAGTATTCAGGGAATTGACAGTCTCGAGTCGTTTTCCCAGAATTCGCTTTCCATGATCATTCTGATTTTTAATCCGGAAGCCGATCTGGATCAGAAAATCAACGAAGTCCGGGCCGAAATCAACGCCTCCATGGCTTCTCTTCCGGAAAATATCAGCGGTATGCCGATTGCACTGATTATGAGTTCCAACCTCTATCCGATTTTTTCCGTTCAGGTCGAAAGTACGATGAACCGGACGGTTCTGACCGACTATGTTCAGGAAAAGGTGATTCCGTTAATCAATCGGGTCGAAGGGGTATCGACGGCACAGCTGATTGGTTTATCCGAACGGCAGCTGGATATTGTTATTGATTTGGAAAAGCTGGAGTCGAGAAATATTTCGATACTGGATATCTATCAGCTTCTGCGTTACAATAACCTGACATTTCCCTCGGGGAGTGTCAGTTACCGCGACAAAAAGCTGAATGTCCGTACAGCCGGTAATTTCAAGACCATCAACGATATCGGCGAAATGGTGGTCGGTTATAAAGAAGAAGAACGCAGTTTTATTCTGTTAAAGGATATTGCGACCATCAAAATTGTCGAAAAGAAACCGGATCACTATGCCGAATTCGGCGGTCAGTCGGTTTTGGTTTTGGACGTGACAAAAAAATCGGACGGCGATTCTCTGGCGATTATCGATGAAATTAAGGAAGTTTTCCGGCAGGTCACGCTGGATACCAACGGAGCGGTGTCGTTCACGCCGGTTATTGACAGTTCGTTCGATGTCGGTCTGGCCGTCAGTTCCGTCAAGGATTCGGCCGTTCAGGGAGCGATTCTCGCCATTCTGGTCATTTTCTTTTTCCTTCATAATATCCGGGCAACATTTATTATCGGATCGACGATTCCGCTTTCGGTTGTCATGGCTTTCATCTTTATGCGGTTCGGTAATCTGGATATCAACATTATTACTCTGGGAGGGTTAACCGTTGCCATCGGAATGATGGTTGACTCGGCGATTGTTATTCTGGAAAATACCTATAACCACTTTGACAGAACCGGCGATCGTAAGGAAGCCGCTTCCATCGGGGCGGGGGAGGTCGGCGGTGCGATTCTGGCCTCGACCAGTACGTCACTGGCGGTTTTTATTCCGATTCTGTTTCTGACCGGTCTGGTCGGAGCGATTCTGAAAGATGTCAGTCTGACAATCTGCTTCGCATTGGCGGCGTCGACGATTGTCTCGGTTGTGATTGTTCCGTGGATGTGCTCGCTGATGCTGAAGCATCCGAACCTGGAAAAAGTCGGCCGTTTCGGAAAATTTTATACCCGTGTATCGACGGGAATCGATAAGGGAATCGATAAAGTCCGCGACGGCTATGTGGTCGCGCTGGAATGGGCCATTGCCAACAAAAAATTTATAGCCGTTGTCATGATTCTGATTCTGATTCTCAGCGGTCTGCTGTTTCTGTTGTTGGGATTCACCTTTATTCCGTCGACGGATATGAACGAATTTCAGATCGAGGTGACGGCGCCCTCCGGATTTTCACTGGAGCAGACCCGTGAAAAAATGAGAGAAATCGAATCGATTGTGACGGAACTGGTTCCGGAGCTTGATTCGGGATATTATTATACCGGTCTTTCCGGATCGTATGACGTTGTTTATGTGCCCAAAAAGGGATTTGCCAAGCTGCGTTTACAGCGAAAATCCGAACGTCCGGAAGTCGACGGAAAAGTGCGCAGTGTTCAGGATGTTATTCTTCTTTTGCAGAACGAAATTCCGGCCAGAGTAACCGATGTCAACGTGGTGGTTTCCAACGGCGGTATCGATAAAATGATGTCGTATGCGACCGGAGGAGCCGGTCTGGTGGTCGAGGTTTTCGGCGAAGATTTCGATGATGTTTTGCAGTCGGCGGTGACGGTTTCGGAAATTTTGGGAAAAGATCCCGGTATTTACAAAACCGGAATGAACGTTGTGACGACCGAATACGAAGTCATCAATGAATTGACATTGCGGTATCTGAATTATCTGGGGATCACTCCCTTCGAGGCGGGTGTTACCTCCCGTATCATCTTCAACGGGATGGAAGTCGGTCAGTTTAACGAAGACGGGAAAAACTATTCGATAAACCTGGTCTCCAATGTGGCGGGAGAAAAAATTACCGACGATATTCTCAACAAAATCAGAATCAAAAACCGTCAGGATCAGTTTATCAGTTTCGAGAATATTTCCCAGATGAGAATCGAAAAAACGGTTGACCAGATTCCGCACATCGACCGGATGAAATCGATTGTCGTCACCGGCTATCAGAGAGATCCCGATGTGAAGGCTATCGGCGACCGTTTCCGGGCGCAGATGGATCAGACGGTTTTGCCGGGGGATGTTCAGTGGAAAATCGGCGGGTCTTCCGAGCTGTTGACTTCTTCTTTGGACAGTCTGGTAAAGGTGCTGCTGATTGCGGTTTATCTGGTTTACGTGGTTATGGTCATTCAGTTCGAGCGGTTTATTCAGCCTTTTATCATTCTGGCATCGATTCCGTTCGTTGTCATCGGTGTGGCGGCCAGTCTCTTTCTGACCGGAACCCAAATCTCGCTGGTTTCGATGCTCGGAATTATTGCTCTGGCGGGAACGGTTGTCAACAATGCGATTGTTCTGGTCGATTACACCAATCTTTTGCGCACCGGATACAATATGGGACTGATGGAAGCGGTTGTCAAAGGCGCCAAATCGCGGTTTAAGCCGATTATGATGACGACTTTAACGACCATTTTGGGCGTTATTCCGATGGCGTTCGGCGGCGGCGAAGGGGCCGAAATTTATGCACCGCTGGGTCTGGTTATCGGCGGCGGTCTCGTAACCTCGACGGCGGTGACACTGTTTATTATTCCGATTCTCTATTCCGTTGTCGAAAAAAGAATGGAAAACAGAAAAAAAGGAAAGGAAATATCTGTTGCAGGGGAGGCAAAATAAATGAAAAAAGCAGGATTCTTTTTGCTGTGTCTGGTTTTGGTGCTGACGGGATGTGACGGCGTCTACGATACGTCCGTGCAGGGAGTGGTTCTCGACTGGGACGATTACAACGATTCGTCGGTAACGGATGCCGGAATCAATGATGTCGATGTTTATCTCTATTTGGATGAGACGATTCTGGATGAAGATCTGGCCGCGTGGAATAACGACGGGACGGCTCCCGAGAATCGTGTCGATAAGAAAGGCAATAAAAAAGCGGGATATTATGCCAAAACAACAACCGCCTATTCCGGGAATAAAAACGGTGTGTTCGGTTTCAACGGTGTGATGTGGCACAACCTTTTCCCCGAATTCGGGAAACCGGGTGACCGGGTCACGCTTTACTTCCTTTTCTATCATAAAGATTACGGAATGGTGAAAGCCGACAATCCGGTGACGGTGACTTCCGGTGTGACCAACAATTTGCCGCAGTTCCGCATCAAAAAAGCATTGTGCGAAGTGATTTTAAGCGGTTACGTTGTCGATATGAATAAAAAACAGAAAGGATCGGTGAATAATCTTCCGTTAAGCGATGTGACGGTTAATATTTATATGCCGGTCACCTTCGATGCGGCCAAAGGAACAGCCGAAACCTGGGAACGGACCCCAAAATATACGGTGACAACCGATGCGGAAGGACGTTTCGAGCAGAAGATCAATTTTACCAAACGCAGCACGCCCGAGGTTCAGAAGTGTCCCGTAAAGCTGACATTCGAAAAGGCCGATTATGCGGCTTATACATTAACGTCGGAAGCAGCCGATCAGTTCAGCGGTCTGAACGGCGGATCGGGTTCCGGAAACGTGGAACGTGACGAGAACAACTGGGTTCTTTTGAACGGTAAAGATAAAGTGTCTCTGTCGTATAAAGGCTATAATGCCGGTTCGACAGCACCGGCGGATTTGAGCGAAGAGGTCGGCGGTGTCGGTGTCGAGTTCACCGAAAAGTATGATATCGACCGGGACGGAGAAGAGGAAGTGTGTCTGCCC
>JAXEIF010000009.1:0-68969 GCA_034120015.1 Spirochaetia bacterium
ATTACGAGTCAACCAAGTAGCGCCTTGAGTCAGTTGCAGGTTGACCAAAAGAACTAATTAACTATAATAAACCGTTTTATGCTCGAAAATGATTGCCGGTTGCAGGTTGACCAAAAGAACTAATTAACTATAATCCGAGGAATCCGTTATCGGAGGAGAGTTTGTTGCAGGTTGACCAAAAGAACTAATTAACTATAATAGCATAAAGAGGTACATCAGGAGTATTCTCGTTGCAGGTTGACCAAAAGAACTAATTAACTATAATAACGGAGACAATCATTCCAAATCAATTTATGTTGCAGGTTGACCAAAAGAAATAATTAACTATAATTCAATCGGCGTCAAAGCCTTACCCTCGGCGTTGCAGGTTGACCAAAAGAACTAATTAACTATAATATCATATAATGATGAAGGCATGTTCTCAAGTTGCAGGTTGACCAAAAGAACTAATTAACTATAATAATGGAGAACGTCAACAAATAAAACAACGGGTTGCAGGTTGACCAAAAGAACTAATTAACTATAATTTTAATCCTATCTTGGCGTCATCAAGTGTTGTTGCAGGTTGACCAAAAGAACTAATTAACTATAATTTAAGCCAGCGGAACCTAGTGAAGACGCGAGTTGCAGGTTGACCAAAAGAACTAATTAACTATAATGCCGATATTTTCGTGTCAAAGCTTCGTGGTGTTGCAGGTTGACCAAAAGAACTAATTAACTATAATCACCAAGAGAAGCCGAAGCAGGCGAAGACCGTTGCAGGTTGACCAAAAGAACTAATTAACTATAATACGCAAGAAAAGCAAAACACGGGAGAGGGGGTTGCAGGTTGACCAAAAGAACTAATTAACTATAATTAGTCTGCTGCGCAATATACTCAATATTTTGTTGCAGGTTGACCAAAAGAACTAATTAACTATAATTTCAATAGACAAAGAATCATCATCAGGACGTTGCAGGTTGACCAAAAGAACTAATTAACTATAATTTTTTCGCCGTCTGTGTCATCGTCTTTTCCGTTGCAGGTTGACCAAAAGAACTAATTAACTATAATTTAATGCGACTGATTGAGTTCCGGCTGTTGGTTGCAGGTTGACCAAAAGAACTAATTAACTATAATTCACGTACGCCCCTGTCAATTCCTGAGTGTGTTGCAGGTTGACCAAAAGAACTAATTAACTATAATTTTGTCGGATTCTTTCGATTTGCCTTTTTGTTGCAGGTTGACCAAAAGAACTAATTAACTATAATAGGTTCGTGCTATTTATTTTCTTAAAAAGGAAATAAAGAAGCGGACCTGTTATTTTTTCGGGATTTCTTAAAACAAAAGAAGCTGATTGTTCTGTTTTTTTAACGGTTTTTTCTGCTCGCCCCGGTAACTTCTGATACCGGAATACTGTTTGTCGGTTACCGTCAGCACCTCGACGGCACCTTCGCGCGGCAAATGCGACTCGATCATACGGTAATACCGTTCACACACCTCGACACCGGCGCAGATTTTGGCATAAACGGAAAACTGAACCATACAAAAGCCGTTATCCAAAAGAAACTTGCGAAACTGTGCCGATTCCCGCCGTTCATCTTCTTCGACAACCGGTAAATCAAAAAAAACCATCATCCACATCAGTCTATAAGGATTCACCTCCGGTAATTTTCTCATGACAACCTCCCCACTCGGGAATATCGAGATCGTTTTTTCCGCTTTCCAACGAACGCAGATACGAAGAGGCCAGATAATACATTGACTGAAACAAAGGTGAATAGCCGTGTACGGTTTTGACTTTCAGCCAGCCGCATTGAATTAAAACGGTTTTGATTTCCGGGGTCAACTCTCCGTCGATACCGAACCTGCCGGCAGCCTCCAAAACAACGCTGTCGGCCATCGGCCGAAACGGTTCCATTAAATCGTCGACCAGACAAAAGGCATTAAGACTGTTTTCGTGAAAAATTCCCAAACCGGGGTTTAAGCCGGTCGCAAAAACGGCCCGTGCCATCGACGAGCGGATCACCGCATAAGCATAGTTAAGAAAAAGGTTTAATCCGTCCCCGTCGGGATTACGGCGAAACGCGGCTCCGAACAGACGCCGCCAATAATAACGGGCAGCGTACGCCTCTCTGTTTTCGCTGTCGCCCGATTTGACATGTCCGGAAACTGCGGTTAAATGGGTATATCCCTCTTCGTCCCCGACGGAGCGCAGCATTTGAGCCTGTCCGGTAATTTTACGGCGGATAATCTCTTTCCACAGGTTTTTTTTGAGAGGAAGCGAAACATTGATTTGTGCTTTTAAGATTCCGCTTTGACGGTAATGACTTTCGGCAGGAAAGACTATGGCCTGCGGAGAATAACGCTGTCCGCACAGTAATGTCGGAATGCCGCGCTGCGCCAGTTCGCAAAGCAGTGCCCGCGAAAGCGTTGCCTGCCGGGCCGTTACCAGAAGAACGGCAATCGTCTCCAAATCGACCCGACTCGTTTCCCCTTCCGCCGTCACGACTTTTAAAAAGCCGTGTTCCAAAGAGAGGCTCCGGTGTTCCTGACAAACTTCGACAATCCGGCCGACCATACTTTTTTATCGGCCGGAGAAACGATAAACCTTACCGGGGACGCGAAACGCGGCCGATAGGCGAAACAGTTATCGGATGCGCCCCCAACTCGCCGAACAGCACGTTAATACTGATATAATTATGACCGTCAGCCAAGGACCACTCCGGTTCCAGCAGCGTATCTTCGGTATTGATATGCCAGCTGCGCAGACTTTCAACGGCATACAGGGATTTGACATCTAATTTATTCCCATTAGTCGTAAACCCCATCACACGCCCTTTGCGCCACACCCCTTTCAGAGAAAACCCGATGCAATCGTCTTTGTAAAGTACGCACACTTTTTTGGCGGCCGGATGGATATCGGCGCTTCGTCCGGGCAGTTTGCCGTCGGCTGTCACCTGGTCGTACCGGACAAACTGGCCTTTATATTTAGCCTTTCCCCCCTCTTTTTGCGGCGGTTCTTCCCAAATCACCGCACAAAGGTAACTGTCCGCTCCGTAATAGCGGTCGGCAGCCAACGGTTTGCCGGCGGGTGCCGGATAACAGACCGGATTCTGGTCATGGTTTCGGGTTCTGACTTTTCGGATATGATGTTCTTCGCCGAAAGCGGCAATCGCCTTGTCGGCAGTGAGATCGGGATGGGTATCCAAATAATGATAGAGCTCTTTTTTGATTTTTTCGTCGACAATTTTCTCAATCTGATCTCTTTTGGTCAGAGAGGTCAACGGGGAACGGGAGACAAAAACCGTTTCCCAAACCGTCATCTGCGGATATTTTTCCGCAAGAAGCGTTTTGGCTTTTTGAAACGTACCGGCTTCTTCGATGCATTTCAGCCATTCTTCTTTGACAGCCGGCGAACAAATATCGGCAATCCGCTCTTCTTTTAAATCGGCTACCGTTACCGTGATCGGACGGCGGATTTTCCCCAAAAGGGTCTCTTTGGTCAGCTGCGCCTGCCAGCCGTGGTCGGGCTTGAAGCTGACAACAATTTTTTTTAGCCGGTCGACCACTTCGCCGCGGGAAAAGGGAAACTCTTCGATTTTCAGTCTGTAGCTGTAGTTTGTCCGGTTTAATTGTGCCAGTTTCTGCACCATTGCGCGGTCGGTTAAGCCGATAACCAGAGCATCCAGTGCGTGGTGGCGGTGGTCGAGGCGATTCTTCTTTTTCAGAACATTGAACTCATTTTCTTTTAAATCAAACCGTATGCGGGTTTTCTCGTCCATTCGCCGCTTAATCAGCGAATCCAAATCCCATTTATCGCGCAGAAAAGCCGTCATGCCGCCTTTAACCGCCCAGATTTGCGGACAAACCGATTTCAGATACCGCAAAGAGATGCGCGAAAGATAGGCGTTGTCCGACAACTGTCGTTCGATAAACGAACTTTCTTCCTCAAAATGTTTCATGGCTCCTTCGGAAAAAGCCTGTCTTTTCTTTTTGGAGGCCAGTTTATCGACACGCGCCAAAATTGCCTGCCAGTCGTAGCCGGCCGGGCTGCTGCCGAACGCTTCGTACGGCGACCTGTTGCCTTTAAAAGCGTTGCATTTGCGATGAGCCAAAGTCAGGTTCACTTCGGAATTCATCAGTGTCCGGCCGAACGGCAGAATGTGTTCGATTTCCACTTCGGACGACGATGAAAACAGATCGGTTGCCGAAATCACCTTTCCGCAGTAAAGACAGCGGCGCGAAAGGCTCTCTTCGCCCAACTCTTCCCACAGTTTATACTTTAAACGATCCAGCCGGTTCGGATAACGCAAACCGGGGCGCGCTTCCCGAATGGCCTGATCCAGTCGTTCGTTTCGTTTATAATTTTCATTGCGCTGTTTATCTTTTCGCGCCTTTTCCTCACGGCTGTCTTTTAATTCGCGTGACAGTTCCAACGAGATTTGATCCGGTTTTCCGTAAGCGCGAATCAGAGCATTCACCACATGCCGCAACTGATTTAAAGCAACGTGAACGGTCGGATTGGCAATTTTACCGTATTTTTTCTCGGGGTTGGTTTCATCGGCGTTTCCGTTGCCGCCCATGGTCGAACCGGTTAAGATTTGACCGTAATATGGCAGTTGTTCGCATTCTTCGACCGTTTGTTCGGAGTGACGAAACCCGAGAGCATCCATTGCGGCGTGATAAGGAGCCCGGTTATCATCCATTCTCACAATCAACTCTTCCGTTAAACGGGCACTAATCGAAGCGGTTCCCGAAGGCAACACCAGATGAACGATATTGTACTTTTGTTCGTCACTTAATTGCGGATAGCGGGAAAGCATTTCCATGACTTTTTCGTCTTCGTCGGCTTCGATTAAAACCGAAACGATGTCGTCCTGTTCCCGCAACGTAAAGGTATCCCACAATTCTCCGAAGCGGCTCTTTTTACGCAATTCGTATGCGGTGGTGTTTCCTTTCAGTTTATCACGGCCGCCGGCTTCCAGGTTAAAGTCGCCGTCGATTTTCAGCAGTTTTCTCATTTCATCGAATTTGACTTCTTTTTTCTCTTCCAGTCTCCCGATGATCAAATCCTGCTGCGCCCGTGTCAGCTTCACCTCTTTTTTGTTCCCGTCGAAATATTCGAGGTTGATAACTTCCTGCAAAATACGAAATCTTTGAGAACACGGCATCGCTTTAAAGGTTCGTTTTTCGTTCGGATAGAAAGGACAGCAGCCGCGCTCCTGCGGTCGTAACGGTCGCTGATAAAAGATAGCCGAATGAATTTCATCCCAACACACATCGGGATAATCTTTTTGCTGAAACGAACGAATGGCCTCGAACTCCTCTTCGTAAAGTTTTCGGGTCGGGTAAAATAAAGTCCGTTCGGCGGCAAAGCGGACGGAGCCGCCGTTTTCCCGTTGACGGTAGAGAAACTCTCCCAACGTACGGCATCCCGATTCGGCAATCCGCCGGCTCAGGTATTCGCTTTTATCTGCCTGATTCATTTTATCGGGGTTAAGCTTTTCTTCGTCAAAAACTTTGGCATCATTCACACCCGCCCCTTCTTTCAGTTCGACCGTTTCCGTCTGCTCTTTCCGATTGCTCTTAAAGCCGCGGCGGACTCCCAAATGAAACAGAGCACGTCCCAATTCGTAAGGTTCCAGTTTCCGTTCCAACCCTTCTTTTCGTAAAAGGTACGGGTCGGCGACTTTTAAAAGGCGGGCTTCCTCAAGCGAAGCCGGCATCAGCCCCGCTTTTTGCAGCAAGCGGAAAAGCTGTCTGCGTCTTAATTTTCTGCGGTACAGATTTCGGCGAATTCCGCGGGCGGTTCGTCTTTTCACCGCCAGCGGTTCTTTGGTTTTCGGATCCCGTCCGTCGGAAAAAATACGGACGCCCATATCTTTAATTTCGTCGATTTCGTTATTCTCATCCAACGACAGAACAGCCCAGCCGATGGAGTTTGTTCCCAAATCCAACCCTAATCGATAATTCATTTTACTTTTTCTCCTTATTTGTATTATATTTTATTATTTTTTATTTGACAAGAAGAAAAATTCATGTTATACTCTATATAGTTAATTAGTTGTTTTGGTCAACCTGCTAACAAGGGTACAGGCAACTGTACCCGCAAACTCCTTTCATATTTTTCAAAAATATGAATAGATTCAAACGAAAAAAGGAAGCTGCGGCTTCCTTTTTGTTTTTTCACACGAAATCAGTCTTTCTTTTCCGTCTTCATTTTTCAAAAAATTACCTTTTTCGCCATTAATAATGGCGGAGGTGCTTTGATGAAATCATGGGGAAATCTCAAACTGACCGACGACTACCTGTTCAGCCAAATCATGCGGGAAGAGGATTTCTGCAAGCTTTTTCTCGAAATGTTAATGGGGATCAAGGTAGAAAAAGTGGTCTATCTCGAAGCGCAGAAAGAGGTCAACCTTTTTCCGCAGGCAAAAGGCATCCGCATGGATGTCTACCTCGAAGGCGACGGAGAAATCTACAACATCGAAATGCAGACCGTTCGCAAGACAAACCTTGTTAAACGAATGCGCTATTACCATTCCGCCATCGATGTCGATTCGCTGTTAAGAGGCAATCCGTACGATCAGCTCAAAAAATCATTCGTCATTTTCATCTGCAACTTTGACTTATGCGGCGACGGCTTTCCGGTCTATGAGAGTCAAACGGTTTGGAAGCAGAACGAAAAAGAAATAGGTGACGAACAGATAAAAATCGTTTATAATATAGGAGCGTTTGAAAAGGCTCAAGACCCGCGCCTCAAAGCACTGCTCCGCTATTTGTCCACCGAAACTGTTACCGATGAGGCCCGTACTCTTGCCGAAAAGGTGGCCGCCTTCAAACGACACTTTCCCGACGGGAGGCCTTACATGAAATACGAATTGGATTTATACGATAAATGGTGCGAAGGAAAAGAGGAAGGGATCAAAGAAGGCCGTCAGGAAGGGTTGTCGGAGGGCATACAGAAAGGTTTATCCCGAGGAAAAGAGCAAATGCTTGCCGTTGTTGTTAAAAATGCCTTTGCACAGGGACTCTCTCTCGAAACAGTGACGGCTTTGACTCAACTTTCACCGGCAGAGGTGGAAGAAATACGAAACACCCCTTTCCGGTCGTAATCAAACGACACTTTATGTCAGCCGCTTTAAACACTGTTTCTGCCGCGGTACAAAGCCCTTAAACGCGGTGCGCTGTTTTTGACCGCCGAAGGCGTGAGGTTCCGGTGCGGGCGCAACGCGCGTCCGCTTTGCGGACCGGGCCGCGCCGAACCGACGGCGGCTTTGCCGCCGGCACGCCCGAAAGATTCTTTAAAAAAAGAATGCTTGAAAATTCTTTTCCTATATTATAAAATAGAAACAATATACAGGAGCAGCTATGGAAAGAGTTTTACTCGGAGACGAGGCGCTGGCGCAGGCGGCGATTGATGCCGGTTTATCCTGTGCATACGGGTATCCCGGAACGCCTTCGACGGAAATTATGGAATATTTAATTGCACACAGTGCCGCCGACGGGTTTAAGGCGATGTGGTGTACCAACGAGAAAACCGCTTACGAAGAGGCGTTGGGCGCTTCACTGGCCGGAAAACGGGCACTGGTGACGATGAAACATGTCGGTTTGAATGTGGCGGCGGACGCGTTTGTCAACTCGGCGCTGCTGTCGATTCACGGCGGTCTGGTGATGTGTGTGGCCGACGATCCGGGTATGCATTCGTCGCAAAACGAACAGGATACGCGCGCGCTGGCAATGTTTGCCAAGGTGCCGGTTTTCGAGCCGGTGACGCAGCAGCAAACCTATGAAATGACGCGGGAAGCGTTTGAGGTGTCGGAGCGTTTCGGCGTACCGGTCATTATCCGCATGGTAACCCGGATTGCGCACTCGCGCGCTTCGGTACGCACCGCGGAAAGCCGTCCGCAAAACCCGCTCGATAAATCGACCGACCGGCCGGGCTGGATGCTGCTGCCGGCGACGGCCAAACGGAACTGGGTCCGCCTTTTGGGAAAAGAAAAGGATATGATTGCCTTTGCCGAAGGTTCGGCGAACAACCGGCTGAATCCGGTTTCCGGCAGCCGCCTGGGAATCATTACCGGCGGTTTGGGATACAACTATTTCAAAGAGAATGAGGCCGACCTCAAAGAGAAGCCGTCGCATCTGCACATCGGCTTTTATCCGCTGCCGGCCGCCCTCATCCGCAAGCTCTACGATTCGGTTGACGAAATCCTGGTTTTGGAGGAAGGCTATCCGATTATCGAAGAAAAGCTGAGCGGGATTTTGGGAACGGCCAAACCGGTTCACGGCAAGCTGGACGGAACGGTGGTCCGCACCGGCGAGCTGACGCCCGATAACGTACGCGAGGCGCTCGGACTGCCGAAGCGTCCCCATGCGGCCATTGATGTTTCCGATGTAACGGTTCCCCGGCCGCCGGCGCTCTGTAAAGGGTGTCCGCACGCCGACAGCTATGCGGCTATCAAAGCGGCGCTGAAAGATTTCCCGCAGTCGCTGGTGACATCCGATATCGGCTGTTATTCGCTGGGCGCACTGCCGCCTCACAGCGCCATCGAAACGATTGTCTGTATGGGTGCTTCCGTCGGTATGGCCAAAGGCGCTTCCGAAGCGGGGCTTTACCCGGTTGTGGCAACCATCGGCGACTCGACTTTCCTTCACGGCGGTATGACGGCGCTTCTGGACTGCGTTCAGAACAATCCCGATATGACGCTGGTGATTCTCGACAACAGCACGGTCGGTATGACCGGCGGACAACCGACGATGATTCCGTCCAGCCGTTTCGAGCCGCTGATTCGCGGTTTGGGCGTCGATCCGGCGCACATTCGCACGATTGTTCCGCTGCCGCAGCAGCATGAAAAGAATACCGAAATCATTAAAGAAGAAATCAACTACCACGGTTTGTCGGTGATCTTCTCCGTGAGAGAATGTATCGAAACCGCCAAACGGAAAGCGAGGAAAACGAAATGACCTGCAATATGATTTTATGCGGCGTCGGAGGTCAGGGAGTTCTCTCTCTGGCGGCCATTATCGCCAAAGCCTCTCTCTCGTCTCATTTGAATGTCCGTCAGTCGGAAGTCCACGGCATGAGCCAGCGCGGCGGCGAAGTGCTGGCTCACCTGCGCATCAGCGACGGTGAAATTTACAGCGACCTGGTTTCTTACGGAACCGCCGATTTGATTATTTCGATGGAACCGATGGAATCGCTGCGCTATCTCGAATATCTGAAACCGGACGGGATTGTCGTAACGGCAGCCGAACCGGTAGTGAATATCGGCAACTATCCCGATCTCGAAGCGGTTTACGCCAAAATTGCCGCTGTTTCCGGGTCGCTCTGCCTGAAAGCCGAAGCATTGGCCGAAGAAGCGGGCTCGAAGCGCGCCTCCAACATGGTGTTAATCGGAGCCGCCTCCCCTTACCTGCCGACCGATGCCGGAAGTCTCAAGCAGGCAATCCGCGATACTTTTGCCGCCAAAGGCGAAAGCATTGTCGAAACAAACCTCAAAGCGTTCGAAGCCGGTCGCAATCATAAATAATAAGGAAAGAAAAAATGGATCCGATTGTTTTTCGTCATAAGGAAATCGAAACGATGCCGCAGGAAGCGTTGAAGGCGCTTCAAAAACAGAAGCTGCAAAAAACACTGGAAGCGGCTTTGAAAACGCCGTTCTATAAAGAGCGGCTCAACGGTGTCGGTATCACGCGGGCCGAAGATGTGCAGACCGATGCCGATTTTCAAAAAATTCCTTATACGACAAAACACGATTTACGCGAAGCCTTCCCCTGCGGAATGCTGGCTGCCGATAAGGCGGATGTGGTGCGGATGCACGCTTCCAGCGGAACCACGGGCGTACCGACGGTGGTTTACCTGACGCAGGCCGATTTGGACAAGGCGGCCGAACTCAACGCCCGCTCATGCGCCTGTACCGGCAGCACCCGCAACGATGTCTTTCAAAACATGATGACCTACGGTCTTTTTACCGGCGGGCTGATGCTTCACTACGGAGCCGAGCGGTTGGGAATGATGGTGATTCCGGCCGGCAGCGGCAACACCAGGCGCCAGCTGCAGCTGATGAAAGATTTCCGAACAACGGTTATCCACGCCACTCCCTCCTACATGCTCCACATGTACGACAAAATGGCGGAAGAAGGATTTGCTTTAAGCGATTTCGCAATTAAAAAGGCGTACATCGGAGCCGAACCGCACAGTGAGGATATCCGCAAAAAAATCGAATCGCTCTACGGAATTGATGCCTACAATTCTTACGGACTTTCGGAGATGAACGGTCCCGGACTCGCTTTCGAATGCGTTTACAAAAACGGAATGCATTTGTGGGAAGATTACTACATCGGCGAAATTATCGATCCCGAAACGCTGCGGCCGTTACCCGACGGGGAACGCGGCGAGCTGGTTCTGACCATTTTGGAACGCAACGGCATGCCGATTCTGCGATACCGCACCCGTGATTTAACCCGGTTTATCCCCGAACCGTGTCCGTGCGGCCGGACACACCGCCGGCTGGACCGGATGACGGGGCGCAGCGACGATATGCTGATTATCAACGGTGTCAACGTTTTTCCGTCGCAAATCGAAGAAGTGATTATGAAAATGCCGGAAATCGGCAACAACTATCTGATACGGGTTCAGAAACAGGGACCGCTGGACAAGCTGACGGTCAAAGTCGAAGTCACCTCTTCGGTGTTTACCGACGATACCCGCGACCTGGAAAATCTGCAAAAACGGATTCAAAGCAACCTGCAGGCGGTCGTCTTCATCCGCCCGGCGGTGGAACTGCACGAACCGGGCACACTGCCGGTCAGCCAAGGCAAAGCAGTGCGCGTGATCGACGAACGCAAAGAAAACTGAACCGATTTACAAAAAAGAAGAACCGCGGATTATTCCGCGGTTTTTTATATCCTGTTCGACCTGACAGTCAACCGATCATATACTAAAAAAAGGGACTGTTTCGGGAGGATTAAAGAAACAGTCCCGGAAATTGTTCAATCGATATCCGCTCTCCGGATAGAACCATTATACATTAAAATTTGAATTATCACAATATATTAACACAAAGTTATTTTATTTTACTTCTTTTTTATCTATTACAAAATATCTGAATCTAATAAAAAGCGGTGCCCGCAGGCACCGCTTCGGTTTCTCAGCTCCCGTTTGCCGGAGCAACCGATCCGTCCGGTTGAAGTTTATTCCAATTCACGGCTTTCACCTGAATATTGGAAATGAATGAACCGACATCCGGATCACCGTTCACCTGCGCATTGTCGGCTTTCCCGACACTGTAAAGAATTGTAAAGGAATTGATATTTCCGGATTTCACGGTAAAATTCTGACTGTCGTCGGTAAAAGCAGCCGTTATCGCATTATACGGAAACTCTGTATTGGCCGGTGTGGAAGGCGAACGCTCTATTTTGAATGTTGTGCCATCGTTTAGTGTACCTGTTCCCGATTGTTTTTCGATAGTCAGAACTCGTGATCCGGGACGATAAGTACCGCCATGAACAAAGAAATCTTTATATTTATAACTGAGAGCATAAGTCACACTCTCAAAAAGCGTTGCTGTCTGAACTGCCGATCGGATTCCGAGATTGACATTGCTGACAGGAGATTTATTCCATCCGTCAACATTTCTGTATCCGCAGGTCAGATAAGCACGTACACCATTCTTTCGGGCACCTCCGCACATCAGAAAACCGGAATACGTTTCGGTAATACTCTGAAGCTGTCCTTTACTGCCGCAGAAATAATTGGCGCCCATATTGGAAAATGAACCTCCCGTAAACGAAGTCAGGTTCCAGTTTTCAGGAGTAAAACCGATCATATCCTGTTCATTTGCTCCTTTTACATCCGATCCTGTAAACTGCCCATACGAAAACACATTACCGGTCGGCGGTGCTTTTACGGTTAATTTTCCCTCTGCACGCACGGAATTTTTATTGTAATCCGTATCGGAAAAAGGAACGGTAAAAGTTCCTTCCACCAGTCTCATCTGATACCCGTTATAATCGGGAATATTGTTTGACCGGGTTCCCTTATAACCGGAATTATCCCTGACATCCCAACTGTAAATCGTGGTACCGTAATCAACAGTGACTTCCGATGTTAAAATTTCCGGCGGTGTTGTATCCTTCAGAAAAACTTTGATGCTTTTTTCGGCTGCATTTCCGGCTGTATCCTTCGCCTTCAGAAGCACTGTTTTTGTATTGATTTCATGATTGGGTGTCTGATAATAGTAACAGTTTGTATTTTCTCCTCCGGAATATTCCAGTGACTTTTTTAGATTTGAATCAGGATAGGATTCCTGTGTTGATGAATTAATGACATCAGGATACTCGATCCAGCATTTAATTCCCGAAGCGGTCGCTACGGCAGTCCCCTCCGAAGTTCCCTCTTTCGGAAAGAGTTCGGGAGTGACACCGCCGTCATCACTGACGGAAACGGAGAGTTGATTCAGAATCCCGGCTTCCCACGCCGTGCTCCACTGATCGCTCCACATATCGATTTCGATTTCGTAGACAGCCTGTTCGTCGGCAATCGTAATCACCGGAGGCGTATTATCGGGAATCACCGAAACATAAAGATCGACCGAAGAGACGTTTCCGTCTTTATCCGAAACAGTCATTTTTACGGGATCGGGAAGGGATTCTGTTCCGTCGAGAATCGCCTGCAATGCCGCGGTATAGGCCTCATTCTCCGTAACGGAAACACGATAGGAAATATCACCGTCTTCCAGATCGTAGGCTTTTATGACCGGCAGTGCTTTTTTGAAAGCAACCGCTGCCGCACTCAGCTTCTCCTCATCGCCGACTCCCTCATCAAATGCCAGCTGTTCGATAACAAGCGGATTTTCGGCCGACGTTCCGGCTCCGTCGACAACGATTCTCGGAACGGCCGATTCGAGAACATAAACAGTCAGAACCTCCGTCGCCGTCACACCGCCCGTATCGCTCACCGTATAGTAAACCGAATAGGTTCCCGGCTTGGAAGTATCGACATTTTCCGCATCGACACTGACCGATTCGGACAAATCGGTATTGCCGTCACTGCTGACAGCCGTTGCCGACGGTGGTGTAAATTCGGAATTAAGCGCCAAAAGCACCGGATTCTCACCCGCAATGGTAATAACAGGCGACAGTCCGATTCCGACATGAACCGTACGGTAAACGGCAGCCGATTTTTTTCCCAGGCGGTCGACGGCCGTATAGGAAATCCTGTAGCTTCCCGTGCGGGACATATTGAGAGCAGACAAATCGCAAATAACGGAATCGGTAATATCTCTGCCGGAAGCATCGGTTGCCTTATAACCGAATTCCACATAAGCGGCATTTACATCAAAAAAAACTTCGAGCGGTCCGATCAGGGTAATGACCGGCAATCCGATATTTTGATTTTTCTCACAGGAAAGAACAAAAATCGGTAAAAATAAAATCATCAGTAACTTCTTCATATTCGGACTCCTATTTTTCCCGTTTGACACGGTAATAAGAAGAAAGACTGCTTCCTTCCAGCGTCATCAGCTGTTTGTCTTCCGTCAGAGTCATTTTAAAACTGTACGGAGGCTGTTTTTCGTCGTCGGGTGTCAGAACCAGAAGATACCAGTAAACGCCGTAATCACCCGACAGCTTCACCGAATATTTTCCGGTTACAGGCTCGACAACATCGGCACCGTCAATCTGACGGGTCCACGTAAATCGTCCCGAATTCAAATCGAGTGTTTCGGTCATTTCACCCAATTCCAATACCCATAAATCATCCAAATTCAGCTTTGTCGGCCTATCCCACCCTTCGGGAAGACAGGAAAACAGTACCGACACCAGTAAAACCGTAAAAATCTTTTTCATGCCTTCCTCCTACCACGCACTCAAATTATAATTAATGGCAGCTGCTTTGTTCGAAAAGTATCCGTTGTTACACGGAACCGGACAACCGGGCCAGTTGATTCGGGTAAAATGCCAGGAATTGGCACCCGTTTTCGGATACGAATTTATCTGGCTCGGGTCGAGGTCGCGTTCCAAATCGTAACCGTGAATCTGATAATTAAAGACATCTTTATTCCCGGTACCGATCATGATAATTTCCTCGGGGCTGAACGTAGCCATTGCCCTTGACCCCATTTTGACCTTGACATATCCGCCCTTGGTATATTTGCCGTCGGCGTCCGCCCACAGTCCCCAGAACGGTCCGTAATCGCGAACCGTCATCTGCAAATCCAAAGTGCCGGAATACAGCGGTGTCGTTATTTTAATTCCGCTTAGCGAAAGCTGCCGCGGCTGCTGCGATTCCGTCGAAACCGACATACTCATCGACAGCACAATGCCGTACCCGCTCCAGTCGGAATAAGTGGTTCCCGACGAACCTCCCGATCCCGTTAAATTGAAAATGCTGCCGACAGAAAAAGACATTTTTCCGCCCTTCTCACCGTTATGGGAAAAACTGAGATTGGGCATCCAGTTGACTGTTTTACTCCACAGCATGCGGGGAATATTGAGCTGCCAGATCGTATTCAGCGCACAGTCGGTCAGCCATTTGGACAGATAAGCAAACTCTTTATCACTGAGATTCGGCCATCCGATGACTTTGTCACCCAAATTCTGCCAGTCCTGAGCATTCCTTTCTTTAAAAACCAGCTGATATTCGATTTTCATCCACTGATTCATATCCACTTCTTTCTGACGGAGAATACATTTCCACGCTTCACGATCCCAGGCCGCATAATCCCAGGTCACTTTCCCCACCGCATTACCGTTTCTGTCGAAATCGGGCATCGGATCTTCCCAGCTGATTTTCCCGTTTTTAAACGAATCATTCATTTTATAATTCACGATACGGGCCTGCTTCGCCTGGTTCTTTTTCGGAAAATGTTTGGAAGGATCGGTATTGGCCGGCGGCAGGCTGAGCGGATAAACACCCGTTTCATCGCCGTACCAGCAGGTACGGACCAGTTCGACATCGTAAAGATAGCCGATTTCCGAATTCATATTCAGTTCAGCCTCGACTTTCACCGTGCCGATTTCCGTTCCCTGTGTCGCGGAAATCGAAACCAGTGTCGGCGGCGCTTTCTTGAAATAGAGCGATTTTGAAAATGACGAACGTCCCGGCAGGTAGGTTTCGGCAGCATTTTCGCCAAGAGTCTTATTGATTTCCGCAGTATATTCGGAAAACCCTTCGGCAAGGGTGATGACCGCTGTTCCGGAAGAAACATCGTAAGAAGCAATCATATCCTTCTTTACCGGCAGAATACGGAAACAGAGTTCCGCATCGGAAATCTCACCGTCTATAAGACCGGTTAAATCATCTTTCGACAGCACCGTTTCCAATCCCGTTACGGCCGGCTGTCCGTTATTGGCTGCCGGTGTCAGCGGATTTCCCCATTCGGCATCCCCGGCCGGAGCACCGCCGTTCACAGCCTTGGCGGCAAAAACATAATAGGCATCGGCATTCAGACAGACCGGCCAGGAAAGCGCGATGGTGTCGTCCGCTTTCAGCATCGCATACGGTGTCAGCGCATCCGCGGCAACCAGTGCGGCACCTTTCGAACGGTCCTGATCGGCATATTCGTCCAAAGAAGAAAGAGTTCCGACGCCGTATTCATTGACGGCAGCAACTCTGTAATAAAACTTTGCTCCGCTCTGTACCTGAGCGCTGTTGTCATACCAGACCTGAGCCGCCACCTGTTTATCATCGACTGTCAATGTGATTTCCGATAATGTTTTGGACGGATCATCAATCGCAATTTCGGTTCCGACAGTATTTCCGCTGTTAAACTCGTCTTCGGTAATTCTGTAAACACGGTAGGCTGTGGCGCTCTCGTCTTTCGTCCAGACAACGCGGACGGCATTCAAAATTTCCCCGGTCGAAACCGATTGAATATACCCGGTTTGAGGCGCACCGGCTGTCAGCAGCGCACCGCGGATCATGGAGCTTCGTTCGCTGACGGTTTCCCGGTCGAAACAGGCAACAACATAATAGTAGTAACTGACACCGCTCTTTAATGAGCCCCCGTTGAGTTCGCTGTAATCATCATAAACGGTTTCGGTAAATGCCTGATCCAGACGGTGGAAATCCTCGACATTGGGCGTCACATCTTCATAGACAGATTCCGCACGGTAAAGATAATAAAAGGCGGCACCGTCTACGGGTTTCCACGATACAGTAATCTTTTCCGTCGATTCGCGGAACGAAGCGGTCAGATTACTGACACCGGCCAGGGCAAACCCGGTTGCCGACGCACTCAGTGAACTGACCTCGGTTTCGGCCGAATTCATATTAACGGCACGCACGTAATAAGAGTAAGTGACACCGACATCAATCGAACGGTTTCCGACCATATCATCGTAATAAAGATTCTGAATCGGCTGAGTGCCTGTCAGACTGGTCAGCACACTCTTCCCTTCGGCATCTTTTCCCTCACGGTAAATATAATACCAGATCTGAACATCTTCGTAAAAAACCTGCCGCCAGGTAATACGAATGCGGTCACTGTAAGCCCCCTGAGTTGCCGTCACCAATGTCGGCACCGGGATAGCGGCATTGATATTCATTCCCGAAGATTCCTCCCCGGAAACAACCGGATCTTCCGTTTTGATAATCGTATTTGTCAGATCACGAAGCTGATTGGAACATCCGGTCGCAAAAACGAACAGCAGCAGCAATCCGAAAGTTATTTTCCGTTTCATTCTTTCCTCCTATTCCTCATTCAGTGTCTGTGCGGATGTAACGGGAACCGCTTCGGCAGACGAATAAATGATACCGCTTTCTTCTCCGCCTGACGTGGCCGCTACACCGAAATAATAATCACCGGATGCAAGCGGAAACGATACTGTAGCCGATGTTTCCGTCGCTTCTCCGATGTACGAAAAACCGGCTTCTCCGACGCCTTTGGCGTAAAGAGCCCATTTCCCGGTCGAAGATACACCGCTCCATGTCAGCTGCACTGTGCCGTCACCGGCATCAACCGCTGTTATATCGGTAACGCCAGCAGAACATTTTTCGGCATCGGTTTTGGCAACGACGTAGCCGTACGCCTTGTTCGACCATGGGAGAATGGTGGCAATACTGCTGCCGTAATCGGGACGCACCTGAAAAAAGGCGTGAGTTCGAAACATTTTCGCTTCCGTTTCATCCACAATAATATACATAAAATATTCCTGTAAACCGGTACTTTCGGTTTGTGAGGCACTGTAAATCGTGCAGCCGGAAAGTGTCTGAAAAACCGATCCTTTTGTCAGTCCGGAAAAATCCGTGTTGCTGTCTCCGTAATTCGAAAATCCGGCCAGAGACGACGATACGGTTGACCATTGCGATGAAAAATTCGGGATTGTGTAACTGTCAAGTCCCGTCGCGGATGCGGCTACGCGAATCTGAAAAGAAAGCCCCGCAAGCATTTCTTTCAGCTTTTCATCTTCGACAGGTTTATCGCCGTAATCGTAAAGAACCGACTGGACTTCCCAGGAAACTTTAAAAATTCCTTTTTTATCGGACGCGGCATAAATTCCTTCACCGCCCTGCCCTGCACTCAGATTTCTGACCAACGGTAAAACAAAACCGGCTTCCGCCACCGTCGGCTGTCCTTTGATTCCGCCGATATCAACGGGAGAAATCCGGTAATCATACCGGTATCCTTCAACCGCCGTCTGATCATAATAATAGTACTGACTGACCGTCAAATCGGGATTAATAAGAGACGGCACCAGAACTTTCCATTCCGTATCCGGAGCTCCCGTCTGTTTTCTTTCCAGATAATAACTTTCCGCATCTTTTGCCCGCGAATAAGTCAGCTTTACGGAAGTCTGATCGCCGCGGGAAACCATAAAAGTCTGCACCTTCTCATTATATGCCGCTTCGGATCCGAACGAAATCAGCAAAGATTTTCCGGCTGCCGATATTTTTCCGTTTACATTAATCGTTTTCAGTTTGGCCACGGCCGTAAAATCAGATTTTTCGGATAAAGTGACATCGAAAGAATATTGGGGAGAGGTAACCCTTTCATCTTTAATCTCGGTATCTCCGCTGACGGAAACGGAATACTCTTTTGCATTCGGAACCGAATCCCAACAGAGCAGAACCGTATATTTTCCGTTCGCAGTGGAAATAATACTTTGCGCATTGGATGGCGGAAGGACCGCCGTCGAAGAAAGTACTTCCCCAAGGACGGAATAGTTATTATCGACATCACCGCCCCCGTCGACCAGCGTTCCGTACTCACAAGACAGTACGGTCGGGAAAATTAAAAAAACAGTTAAACCAATTTGAAGCAGCTTTTTCATTTTATATCTCCCATTTTATAAAACCGTTGCGATTCGACTTTTTGTGTTTCCACATCGAAAGTCCCCAACAGAAGAGTCATCCCGTTATTTTCCATCGAATACATTTTTTTATACGTCGTTCCTTTCGGTTCCGTCGGCGTAAATGCAATCACACGTTGTGTTCCATCGAAATCCCCGACAGACTCTTTTAAAAGTTCCCATTTCCCCTTTTCGGAGTAAACAGACTTTCCGTCCTGTTTACGATCCAGCGTATACGAAAAATCGGGGGAAAGGAGAAGCTGTTCTTCATACAGAACAGACAGCTCGCCGGCCCGAGACAGCCAGATACCCTCGATACGTGAAGACGTCGTCATATCACAGGAAAAAATTAAAAAAGAAAAAAAAGGAATCGTTAAAAATATTCTTTTCATAACACCCTCTACTTCCAGAATAGTAAACAGTAAATGAAGAAAAATAAATAATTTTTACTAAATATTATTAGTGTGTATGATATAGATTTATAAAACGAATCACATATGCGCAATTAGATTTTATTATGGATAACATGAACAATAAAACAAAAAATATTATCGGTTTGATATTAACCGACTGTCGGAATCAACCGCCAAATGGTTCGGAATATAGGCTGTCAAAATCACACCGTTGTCATCAAATGTTTCACTGACGATGCGTCCCTCGCGTCGGATTTGGGCAGCCAAACCGTAATCATTATACGGAATGTGCACGGTTTTTAAAGTGAAAAGCGCCGAAAGTTCTTCGGCAATGCGGGTTTTTAAAGGACCCCATCCTTCCCGCTCTTTGACGGAAATAAAAAGGGCATCGGGGTACAGCAGCCGCAAACGCGATACGGTGTCCCCGTCACACAGGTCGGTTTTGTTAAAAACTTTCAAAAGACGCTTACCGGCGGCTCCCAGATCGGCCAAAACCGATTCGGTCACGCGGATATGGGTTTCGCAGTCGGGGTCGGAGGCGTCGATGAGGTGAACGAGCAGATCGGCCTCCAAAGTTTCTTCAAGAGTAGAACGGAACGCATCAATCAGATGGTGCGGCAGATTGCGGATAAAACCGACTGTATCGGTCACAACCGCTTCGCTGCCGTTATCGAAAGTAACCCGGCGGGACGTCGGGTCGAGGGTGGCAAACAGCCGGTCTTCGACAAAGACATCGGCGCCCGAAAGGGCGTTCAACAGCGACGATTTGCCGGCATTGGTATAGCCGATCACCGAAACCGACGGCACCGGCACCGCGGTGCGCCGCTTGCGCATCACCGAGCGGTCGGCCTTCACCGCGGCAATCTCCCGTTTCAGGCGGGCGATTTTGTTTAAAACGATGCGGCGGTCGGTTTCCAGCTGCGTTTCGCCGGAATCGCGGGTCGCTTTCGATCCGCCGCGCTGCCGGGAAAGGTGGGTCCACGCCCGCGTCAGCCGCGGCAAAGAATATTCCTGACGTGCCAACGCCACCTGAAGCACCGCCTCTTTGGTACGGGCGCGGCCGGCAAAAATATCGATAATCACCTCTTCGCGGTCGATAACGCACAACCCGAAACGGGATTCCCAGTTGCGCTGCTGCGACGGCGACAGCGGCCGGTCAAATATAATGCAGTCGGCTTCCGCCCCGCGTGCGGCATCGGCAATCTCTTCGGCGCGGCCGCTGCCGATGAAAAAGCGGCTGTTGACCTCCCGCAGCTTCACGCCGGCCGAACCGACGACCGAAAGCCCCATGGTATCGGCCAAGCCCGCCAATTCGCGCAAAGAAGCCTCCGCTTCGGCCTCATCGCCGCCCGGCATCACCACACCGACCAGAAAGGCCGTTTCAACCGCAGTCGAAAAAATCCCGGCAGAAGAATCGCGGCTCACAGTTATTTCTTTTTGTTTAACAGGGCGGCAAACGGATTGTATGTCAGATCGTCGTTATCGGAACGGAAACCGCGGTTGACCCGCTTCTCTTCCCGCTGCGACACAAAGGATGCCGGTTTCTTTTCGCCGTCGCTTTCCTCTTTCTTTTTGACGACAGCCACCACGCGGCGGGCACCGGGCGCCCCGGTACTGACCGACTTGACCCGGACCTTATTGGCCACCGAAGACGGAACCCCGCCGGCAGCCGACGAAGCCGCCGCCGTTTTGCTCTTCATCGAAAGGGAAATACGGTTGCGCTCGACATCCACTTCCAGCACCCGCACCTTCACCTTCTGATTGACCCGCACCACTTCGGCCGGATCTTTGACAAACGAATCGGAAAGCTCGCTGACGTGAACCAGTCCGTCCTGATGAACACCGATATCGACAAACGCGCCGAACGCCGTCACGTTGGTAACCACACCCGGCAGCTCCATATCGACACGCAAATCGGCAATCGTATTCACTCCTTCGGTAAAGCTGAAGAGATCGAACTTTTCGCGCGGGTCGCGTCCCGGTTTTTCCAATTCTTCCATTATATCGTTCAGCGTGAGGATTCCGACCGTCTCCGTCTCGTATTCGCTCAGATGAAGTTTGATTTCGTGACGAATCGAACTCTGTTTCAGCAAGTCGGCAACGGAACAGTTGTGATCGGCCGCCATCTTTTCGACAACGGGATAACTTTCCGGGTGAACCGCCGAAGCGTCGAGCGGGTTCTCCGCTCCCGGAATGCGCAGGAAGCCGGCTGCCTGCTCGAACGTTTTCTCGCCCATGCCGGTCACCTTCTTCAGATCGTCGCGCTTTTTAAACGGTCCGGCCGCCTGACGGAAACCGACAATGCGGTCGGCCAGACTTTTACTCAGACCCGAAACATAGCTGAGAAGCGACGCGCTGGCAGTATTGACATCGACGCCGACGGCGTTGACGCAACTGACGACCACATCGTCAAGCGCTTTTTTCAGCTCTTTCTGGTCGACATCGTGCTGATACTGACCGACACCGATGGATTTCGGGTCAATTTTGACCAGCTCGGCCAGCGGATCCATCAGACGGCGGCCGATGGAAACGGCACCGCGGACGGTAATGTCTTTATCGGGAAACTCTTTGCGGGCAATTTCGCCGGCCGAATAGACCGAAGCACCGCTTTCGTTGACCATGGCCACGATTTTACCGTTGAGACACGGCAGAGTTTTAAGAAACGACAGCGATTCGCGGCCGCCGGTTCCGTTGCCGACCGCCACCGCTTCGACATGAAACCGTTTGACCCACTCCTCGATTTTGGCAGCCGATTCGGCGATTTTATTGTGCGGCTCCAACGGATAAATCGCATCGTGTTCCAGCAGATTGCCCTGCGCATCGAGCACAACGATTTTACAGCCGGTCCGCTGTCCCGGGTCGACACCGAGGGTGATTTTCTGTCCCATCGGGGACGCCAGCAGCAGTTCGCGGAGATTGGAGGCAAAGACCTCGATCGCCTTTTCGTCCGACTTTTTCTTCATTTCCTGCCGCAGTTCCGTTTCCAGAGAGGGAGCCAGCAGCCGCCGGTAACAGTCGGCCGCCGCCTCGGCAACCAGAGCGGCCGCTTCGTTTTCGGCCTTCACATATTTGCGGGTCAAAAGCGCAATCATCGGTTCTTCTTCCGGGCGAATGCGGTAAACCAGCTGCTCTTCCTCCGAACCGCGGCGGATCGCCAGAAAACGGTGCGACGGCATCGCCGATGCCGGTTCGCTGAACTCGAAATAATCGCGGTATTTTTGAGCCTCTTTCGACTCTTTTTTCTCTTCGATGACTTTGGAGGTCAGAACGGCATCTTTTTGGTACGCTTCGCGCGCCTCTTCACGCAGCTCCGCATCCTCGTTGATCCGTTCGGCAATGATATCCAACGCCCCCTCGATGGCCTTTTCGGCCGTCGGCACCGCCAGTGCCGCATCGTCGCTTTCGACAATATATTTGGCCGCTTCCGCCTTCACATCGAAATCGGTTTGAGCCAGAATGAGCTCCGCCAGCGGTTCCAGCCCCCGCTTGCGCGCCTTGTCGGCCCGCGTTTCCTTTTTCGGTTTATACGGCAGGTAAAGGTCTTCCAGCCGCGCCAGCGTCTCGGCCGCGTCGATAGCCTCTTTGAGCTCCGGCGTCAGCTTGCCCTGCTCTTCGATACTTTTCAAAACCGCCGCCCGCCGTTCGTCCAACGCTTTCAGCTGCTCCAACCGGTCACGGATAGCGATAATCTGCACTTCATCCAAATTGCCGGTCACCTCTTTCCGGTAACGGGCAATAAACGGGACCGTCGCCCCCTCTTCCAACAATTTACCGACCGCCTCGACCTGTCCGGATCTCACCGACAGCTCGGCCGCCGTCTTCATCACATGCTTTAATTCAATCATGCCCCTATTTTACTGAAAACCGGGAAAAATGCAATGAAAAGAAAGGAATTAAAAAACAAAACGAAGGAGAGAAAGAATAAATGAAAAACAGTGCGCACATCGGCAAAAAAAGATCGTTTTGAACATTAATAGAATTAAGGAGAAAAACAATGGTTCCGTGGAAAGATTTGAAACTGACCGACGACTACCTGTTCAGTCAGATTATGCGGGAAGAAGACTTCTGTAAACTCTTTCTTGAAATGCTAATGCGACGGCCATGGACGGCCTAGTGCCGCCGTAGCCACGGATGGCGGGAGGCGGCTATTAAATTCAAAAGGTCGTTTATCTCGAAGCTCAGAAAGAGGTCAATCTGTTTCCGCAGTCGAAAGGCATCCGCATGGACGTCTATCTCGAAGGCGACGGAGAGATTTACAACATCGAAATGCAGACGGTGAGAAAAACCAATCTGGTCAAGCGGATGCGCTATTACCATTCCGCTATCGATGTCGATTCGCTGTTGCGGGGCAATCCGTACGACCGGCTCAAAAAATCGTTTGTGATTTTCATCTGCAACTTCGACTTATGCGGCGACGGCTTCCCGGTGTATGAGAGTCAAACGGTTTGGAAGCAGAACGGAAAAGAAATAGGTGACGAACAGGTCAAAATCGTGTATAATATAGGTGCGTTTGAAAAAGCGGACGATCCGAAACTGAAAGCTCTGCTCCGCTATTTGTCCACCGAAACCGTTACCGACGAAGCCCGTACTCTTGCCGAAAAGGTAACCGCCTTCAAACGCCATTTTCCCGACGGGAGGCCGCATATGAAATACGAATTGGATTTATACGACAAATGGTGCGAAGGAAAAGAAGAAGGTCGCAAAGAAGGCCGCCAGGAAGGATTATCGGAGGGAATGCAAAAAGGTCGTGATGAAGGAATCCGGGAGATTGTCCGTGCCGCCTTTCGACAGGGGTATTCTGCGGAAGCGATTGCTTCACTCACCCGGCTTTCTGTCGGGGAAATCGAAAAATTACGGGAGACAGTGAAACTGTAGAACGCAGCAACCGTCCTTTCTTTTTTCCCTCCTTGTACTCACCCCGTCGGCATGTTATAATCGCATTATGATTCTCAGTGTGTCGCGGCGGACGGATGTTCCGGCATTTTACGGCGAATGGTTTCTCAACCGGCTGAAGGAAGGGTTTGTCTGCGTCCGCAATCCGATGAACGGCCGGCAGATTTCGCGGGTGGAGCTGACGCCCGGGCGGATTGAGGCGATTGTGTTTTGGACGAAGAATCCGGCGGAATCGTTTCTCGAAAAACTGGATACAATAGAAGAAAGGGGATACCGTTTTTATTTTCAGTTTACGCTGACGCCTTACGGGGCGGAAATCGAACCGGGACTGCCGCCGAAAAAGGAGATTCTCAACCGTTTCCGGCGGCTGGCGCGGCAAATCGGCCGCGATAAGGTGGTCTGGCGCTACGACCCGATTCTGTTTAACGATATATGGACACCGGAAGAACACCGCCGCCGCTTTGCCGCTTATGCCGAAACGCTCGCCGACAGCAGCGACACCTGCGTTATCAGTTTTATGGATGTTTACCCCGGCATCCGCAAACGGCTGACCGCCGCCGGCATTCGGGAGCCTTCCCCCGGACAAATAAAGGAAACCGCTTCGGCATTGGCCGAAACTGCTGCCGTTTTCGGGCTGCGGCTGGAAACGTGTGCCGAAACCGTCGACCTCGAATCTGCCGGTATCGTTCACGGCCGCTGTATCGATCCGCAACGGATAGCCCGCCTCACCGGCCGGCCGTTCTCTTTCCGCAAAGACAAAGGACAGCGTCCGGCCTGCGGCTGTGCCGAAAGCATCGACATCGGCACCTACGGCACCTGCCCCCACGGCTGCCTTTACTGTTACGCCCGACGCAACGACGGCCCCCGCACCGCCTGCGATGTGCACTCACCGCTGCTCTGTTCCGTTATCCGCCCCGGCGACACCGTTACCGACTGCCGCCGCCGTTAAACGGTTCGAACGGCAGCCCCTGTTCGCGGCGCAAAAGCTGCCGTTTGCGTTCGAGACCGCCCGCATACCCGGTTAAACGGCCGCCGGCGCCCGTAACGCGGTGGCACGGCACGATAACCGAAACGGGATTATGGCCGACGGCGCCGCCGACCGCCCTGGCCGATACGGGGCGGCCGCCGTTTTTCGCCCGCAGCCGGGCGGCCAACTCTCCGTATGTGACCGTTTCCCCGTACGGAACGGCGCACAGCAGCGCCCACACCTCCCGCCGAAACGGCGAACCGGTCAGATGAAGCGGCGGCAGAAAATCGGGAACCGCCCCCGAAAAATAGAGATCGAGCCACCTCACCGCCTCATCGGTCACCGGCGAACGCTCTTCCTGCGCCCCCTCCGTCAGCGTTCCTGCGAAATATTTCTGTCCTTCGAACCAGGCACCGGTCAGCCCGATTTCATCGGCCGCCAGCAGCATCGTTCCCAGGGGGGAACGGTAGCGGGTTACGGAAACCATCAATTCCTCCCGAAACGTTTGTGTTTATTTCTGTTCTTCAACCGCCGGAACGGTCAGATTCTCGAAAATATTCTGCGCCATTTTGGTAAACAGCTCGCGATCGCCCTCAAAAAGATTCCATGTATAATCGGCTTTCATTTCAAAGAGAGCATATCGGTTTTCCCGACTGTCGGAGACCGTAACCGAAAAGGTTTTGATTGTGGAGGAAATCAGATAACCGCCTGTCGTGTAACTGTTGGCCGTGATATACCCTCCGTAATTGTAAACATAGGTATGCATATTCGGCGGAATATAACCGTACTCCGTTTCGGAATTGGCAAGAGCCACCGCTACGACGTAGTCTGTCTTCTGTTCGTTCAGATATCGCGACAAATCGTCGGCATCGTTCAGGCGTCCCATCGGATCGATTTGTTTGAGAGAATTAACGGAAGAAAATCCTTTTTCCGAAAAGAACGAGCAAAGAGCACTTTCCAGCAGAGCGTCTTTTTGCAGATCCCCCGTTTGCGCCAGAAAGAGAATTTTATCCCCGGGCATCAGAAAGAAATCCGCCTCTTTGGCAAAATAACCGTTAGAAACGGTAATACATGAAGAACAAACCGACATCACCAAAATCAAAAACCCGCTTTTCATTCCGCTCTTTTTTCGTCTCATCTTCGCCCCCTTTGAAAACATTTCGCATCTTCAAGACCGATCCGAACCCGGCTGTCGTATTATTCGTAAAACCTGCTTTATTATACACCGTTTTCCGCCGTCCGTCACCGTTTTTTCCCGGAAAAGACGTCTCCCTCGGAACCGAAACCGTCGCGATTCTTCTCCCGATTTTCGGTTATATTGCAAAGGAAAAAATAAAAATCATAAGGAATTCAGGCAGAAACTCTCAGAGTTTTTCTTAAAAGTCTGAGAGTTTTCCCGAAATCTCTGAGAGTTTTTCTAAAAAGTCTGAGAGTTTTTCTAAAAAGTCTGAGAGTTTTTCTAAAAAGTCTGAGAGTTTTTTCAAAAAGTCTCAGAGTTTTCGGATTGATGTACGGTATTTTCGATAATTTCCTTAAAGAAAAAAACTGAGAACAGGGGGATTTCAGGATTTGTTCGGATTATCGGGAAATAATTCCCGGTACTCTTGATCTTGAGGTTGAAGTTGACGCCAAGAATATTGATCTTTGTCATACCTTTCAATTATCTCTTTAGGGTTCGTTTTTGTTCCCTTCTCGACTGTAAGTATCCATTTATATAATACCCCATTATATGTAAAAAGAACATCCCAGTCACCATATATCATTGGACAGCTATTGTCTGATATTCTTTCAGCATTTTCAAGGACGACCTCCGGTTTATTCAGTATACGATCTCGATCGGACAATGTAAGTATCACACCTTTCCTTTTATTCATCTGAAAAAACCGAAATCCACCATTAGCCCATCGAACACACAATAGATCAGGATCTTGTCCCTGCTTCCCCTGCATCCTTGAAATAACTGTTGTTTTAACCAATTTATCAAAAGATAATATGTTTTCGTCGGTTTTATTTTCTAATGACAATTTATCATTTATTCCACATCCGCTCAATAATTGATGTACAGGACGTTTGTATATTTCCTTTAGCAGGATATTGTTTTTCCAAACCGAAGAAGAAACACCGAATATAAATTTCTCATTACTGGTCCATGATTCAATTTGTCCGAGCCAGTCCTCACAATAAGAAAGCAATATTCTGTTGGCTAACGCATCTTTTTTATAGCCATCACTTAATCCTTCTTTACAAAATATTGTCTGCGCATTCCCCCACTTGGTATCAAAATCCTTCCAATCCCACTCTCCTTTTTCATTACGGAAAAGAAAGCGTATCGCCCCTTTAAAGAAGGCAGATTTCTCGGCTTCGATAATCACATCTTCCCATGTTTTACCTTTTAAGTCGGCTATATTGCCATTATAGTTCCCTGTAAGAATTTGTCTTGCTTTTTCGATTTCTTCTTTGAGTTGTTCCGACGGGTTATCGAATTTAATTTCGGAAAGAACGTTATATATTCCATCGCTGATATTCGAATGATTTTTGATTTGTCCGAATCGGCGACAAAGACGGATAAAATCGTCGTACCCGAAAACTGTATTTTCAGCCATATTCCGGGCAAAACGGAGAGCTTTTTTATCGTCGACAAAAAGTACATACGCCATAAGTACCGACAATGTTTTATATTCGGTTTTCTCGTTTATTGTAAATGGAGAATCTGTATTTCTCCAGGTCGGGTAAAGAACGTTTTCTGTACAGGAAAGAATACTGAATAGAATACTGAATGCATGGGCCAAAAACGCAAAAGATTCTTTTACTTCCAGAACCTTTTTTACAGGAGCGAACGGAATAAATGACGAATAGTTATCATTGTCATTGATCTCCCTCAATTGTTTTTTTGTTTCATCATCTGCAGTTTGATCACTGTTTGGTTTTAAAGCAGTGTAACAACCGGAGAGAAATCGAACAATAAATTTTGTTAAGTTTTCATCGATGTCATACGGCTTCTCTTTATCCCAAAATACATCTGTCCATTTTCCGTCTATGCAAGATTGCCATTTTTCTTTAAAGGTATTGCCACTGGCTTCATCACCCATTTCTTTAAAATCATAATTTGATTTTTCCGGTAGAATATTATCAATTGCGGCTTTTAAATTTTCGAAAACCGTAAGAGGTTTTCCCCGACCGTTCATTTTGATGTAAAGGGTTTCGTTTAATCCGTTTTGTTTAAGATCGTAAAAATAAAATGTTATTCTATCAAGTTTTTCTTTAAAATTTCCTTCAGGAGCTCTTTTTTGAATATCGTCCAGCATACGAAGCATACTGATAACGGTAGGATCCTGATTCCAATATTGCATAAACCAGTTACAGTCTTTTATGGAATCGGATAATTTGTCTTTTTGATTTTCCCAATCATTATCAACAATAGCTTTGCAAAAATCGGCAGCGGCACGCCGGGTTTCGTATGTAAATTTATTTAAATCGGCAGTCTGTACTCCATTAACCTTTGAATTGTACAAATACAGCAAAAATAAGGTGGTCAGGCGTTGCTGTCCGTCAACCGGAATAAAACAAGTTTTTCCGCCATATTCTTCCCGAGAGCCGAATACCAAATTAAAATCAATCTCCGGTTTATCCGAAAAAATATCGTCCAATAAAGTTTTTCTCACTTCTGTAGCCTTTTTGTCTTCCCGCCCCTGAGCATAATCTCTTTGAATCGCAGGAATAACGATACGATTATATATTTCGAGAAGATCTGTAAATTTAAGTTTTTTATATTGATTAATATTACACATCTTATTTTTCTCCAAAAGTTGTTTATTCAATTGTTGTTATTTTGATTTTAAATATTCTTTATTCCCCAAAAAAACTTTTTATTGTTCGTTCAATTGCCTCTCTATACGATTGCCTATCTTTTTCATCCCAAAAATCCATTTGCTGCGGATTTTCCGAGTAGAACTTCATAAAAACATTCATACTGCAGGTGGGAATAAAACTGCCCTTTTGAAAATACTCTTTCAATTTGTTCCGCTTTTCGGAAAAGAACTTATTTCCGATTCCCCTGTTATCATGACTGGTCAAAAGCGTCAGATTTTCTATACTCATAAGAGATTCGTCTGTAGCAAAGAATTTTTCTCTTTCCGATTTGATTTTTCCCTCATTATTTTGACTTAGGGCATCTTTTAATGCAGTAAAAATCGGATTTTGTCTATCTTCTATTATCTTTTTCAATTCTTCGTTATCTTTAGAATTTTGCGGAGAAATATGTTCCACATCCCATTTATTTTTATGAAAATTGGCAAAAGAAAACCTGTTCTTTTCCTGCGAGTTTGCATTTAGTGAGGCAATATTAAACAATAAGAGGAGATTAAAGACCTGATTTTTCTCTTCATCATAACGAAGTTCCAAAAAACTGTTGTTGTCATAATTAACAAACTCTTTACAATGCTCTTTTAATGCTGTCTTAAAGCCTGTAATACCCTTATTCCCGGCATAACGTTTATACAACTCGCTTAACGGTAAAACGTTGCCTTTTACAGCTCTTAAATAACCGATCAAATTGTATAACTCGAAGTCGGAAAACCAGCCTTCCAGTATATGAAATACTTTTTGCACTTCATTCCATAAGTCCGATTTTTCTTTTAGTTTTTCGTTAAAATAAAAAAAAGTGCGAAAAGTCTCTTCCCTTGAATACTTAGCTGAATCTGACTCAAGCATTAAATCAAAAAGAAGATTTATGCATGAAGAAGGTTTTTCCTGATTGCCGGCAACAAAATACCAAAAATCATCCTCTCTTATTGCCCGTTCCATTTGGTCGAATTCTTCCGCAATCAGTCTTTGCTGAATTTCCCGTTCGCTTCCTTTTTCCGTACCAACCTTATTCAAAAACAGGGCTTTGATAAGCTCTGCATTTGTCAATGCTATTTTTCCGCTGTTAAGATTACCGAACAAATTATGCTTTTTTTCGTCTAAATCACCAATTTCGTACCAGATGAATTTGACCTTGTTAAGAAGTTTCTTTTCAAACTGTTCCTTATCTTCTTTTTCAAAAAACTTTTCAATCGTTTTGTAAGCCTTGTGCATATAGAAGAAATCGATGTTGGATTGGGCTTCAGCTTCATTTTTTTCTGATATATTCTCTAGAAAGCCCTTACTGCCTTTACGGGTTTCATATTCGATAGTGTACTTATATGTCACTCCCAAACAGGCAAGAATAAGATAAATCGTTGTGAGACGCTGCTGACCGTCAATCACTTCCCACTTCCCATCCTTTTTTATCACCACCAAAGGTTGCAGACAGTACCAGCTGCCGTTTTCCGGTTCGAATTCGTTGATATCGTTCAGCAGGTCGTTTACCTGCTGTTCCGTCCAGCGGTAACCGCGCTGATAGCCGGGAATAAAAAAATTCATCCTGTGCAATTCACCGACAGCCTTTTCTTTAATTGTGCTTTCCTGTTCGTCAGACATTTTTAACTCCGTGAGTGTTTGATAATAATTTCGGAAATCGATAAAAATCCGCAAGACTCTGATTTTCACATAAACCGCTGACCGATCCGTCACCGGTTTCCAGAATCATCCACCTTCCGTCCGAAAGTTCGGCATAGTCGATTGTATAAAACGGCGACGGGAGAAAGCGGTATTTTTCGACCAGGGATTCCGGCGGAGCGGGACACTGCCCACTCTGTCCGGCATGAGGATTGCACGAGAGGATTTCATGACCGGCGTAAAAAACCCGCCATTCGTTCGGAAGAGCGTCATATTTTTTCAAATCGACATATTCCTTGATACAAATTCCGCCCGTAAACAGGTTTCCGCGGTAATCCCTGAAAACCTTCAGCCAATGATGAAACTCTTCTTCGGTAAGATTCTCCGACGTAAAAAAAGAAGGAATTTCGGTTCCTTTTTCCGACTTGACAAAATCCTTTATCATAAAGCGGGGAAAACGGTTTTTAATTTCTTTCAAATCGGGTTGACTGTCACCGGAACAGCAAATCATGCCGGGAGTATCCTCTTTTATATACGGATAAACATGGGGAAACAGGTGCATCAGATTGTAGGCTTTCGGATCTGTCAGAAGATTCAGCCGACGGGCTTTCAACTGATTGTAAAAACTTTCGTACCGGTCGGGCGTCATCATCCATCCGCGGTACACACAGGCCGTTTCGCGGTCGCTGTTTTTATTCAGCCGCAGGGTTCCGTCTGCCGCAAACAGATCAAAGTCAAACAAAACGGTTGAATAAGAATCACAGGCGCACGCCTGTTCTTCGGCAAAAAGAGAGTCGACTCTATTGAGAGAAGTAAAGTCGCAGGGAAAAAGAACCGTCACATCACACAACAGGGATTTTGTTTCATCATTGTTTTTCATATAAACGATAATAACACACGGATACGGTTAAAGCAATCAAAAGAATCAAAACTCCGCATCGGAACAGGCCGTCTCACTCCCCCTCTTCCAGCCGTACGATGTCCCCCACCGCGATCCGCCGCCCGCTTTCGAGAATCAGGCAGCCGGCTTCCTCATCGATACGTCTCAAACGCCCCGATTCGGTAACCGTGCGCCCGCCCTCTTTGCGTTCGTCGGGCACAAAAAAGGCGACGGTGACGGCCGGCCGCAGAGCGATCCGCCGGCGCAGAGCGTCAAGGGTGCGGTCGATTTCAACCGCAATGTCGTCGTCACGGCCGCAGCGCCGTTCGGTCAGGCGGGCGGTTTCGGCCAGCGCGGCGCCGTGGCCGGTCAGTGCGGAAAAAGGGGCAAACTGCGCGGCGCGGTCGGCAACGGCCATTTTCGGATGCTTGCCCGACTGCGGCGGACCGAGATTGAGAATCTCTTCGTAAGGAAACGGTTTCACGCTTTGTGTCCCCCGATCTGGCGGTTGCGCTCGCGCGCCGTCGCCCCCTCTTCCAGACTGCTGCCTTTCAGAAGCGCATTTTTTCCGAAACGCTGCCGGACGGCAACCGCCGCCTTTTGCAGATTTTTCTCCTTTTCCCGTTCCGCCCGCGCCGCCTCTTCCGCCGCCCGAACGGCATCGATGTCGCAAAACAGGTCGGGCTGCAGCGGCAGTGCCGGACGTTCCGATTCGCTTTCGGGCAGCAGCCGGTTAATCGAAAGGTTTAAACGGCGGACGGTCAGCGTTTTGTCGGTAATCCTGTCATAGAGAGCCAGCGCCGCCTCCGTCATCCGTTTGGCCGACGCGGTGTGCCGTTCCAGATTGGTCGTGCCGTGCGCCGGTTTCGGAATCCGGCGGCCGTACGGGTCGACGGTCACCTCCCCCCGGTACTCATTGCGCCGTTCGGGATCGGTCAGGTTTTCGATATCGTAGCCGACGGTCAGCACCAGCTGGTCGGTTGTCAGATCCTTTTCGGTCAGATCGAAGGCGGCCGCCTCCGTCATTTCGCGCAGCACCAGCCGCGCTTTTTCGTTGGAGTAAGGCGACTGAAGCACCTGCCCCGATGCCAGACTGCTGCTTTCCGGACGGTACGATTTGATATCGGCCATCGTACACGGTTCGATGCCCCAGGCGTGGTCGATGAGCAGTTCGGCATTCACCCCGAACAGTTTGTAAAGAAAATCTTCATTATAATACTCGTTTTCTTTGCCCAAAGAACAGCGGGCAATATCGCCCATCGTGTAGAGCCGGTGCGCCTCCAACTTCCGCGCATAGCCTTTCCCGATGCGCCAGAAATCGGTCAGCGGCCGGTGCGTCCACAGTTTTTGCCGGTAACTCATCTCATCGAGCTCGGCAATGCGCACGCCGTCGCCGTCGGCAGCGGTGTGTTTCGCTTCGATATCCATCGCAATTTTACACAGATAGAGGTTGGTGCCGATGCCGGCGGTCGCCGTCATGCCGGTCGTTTCCAGAACATCGAGGATGATCTTTTTGGCCAGTTCGCGGGCGCTCATGCGGTAGGTTTGAAGATAACGGGTCGCATCCATGAAGACTTCGTCGATGGAGTAGACGTGAATATCTTCGGGCGCAATATATTTGAGATAAACGCGGTAAATTTCGGTGCTTACATCGATGTAGCGGGCCATCCGCGGCGGGGCAATCAGATAGTCGAGCGCCGCTTCGGGGTGCCGCTCCAGTTCGTCGGCATCGTAAGAGCTTCCCGTCAGCCGCCGTCCGGGTGCGTTGCGCCGCCGATCTTCGTTCACCGCCTTCACCCGGCTCACCACCTCGAACAGCCGCGACCGCCCGGAAAGGCCGTACGCCTTTAACGAAGGCGTCACCGCCAGACAGATTGTCTTTTCGGTTCGGGAGGCATCGGCCACCACCAGATGGGTCTTCATCGGATCGAGCCCCCGCTCCCGGCATTCCACCGAGGCGTAAAAAGATTTGATATCGATAGCGATAAAAGCGGCGCGATTCACGGCAATTCTCTCCCGCCGGCACGGTTCGACTCTCTCATACGTTATCAGTATATCAAATCTGCCGTCAACGGTCAAAAGAATTTCGGGAAACCGGTCATCTTCTTTCCTGTTTTTATTTTCGATTGATTCTTTTATCTTTATGATTTATAATTCCGTTACGGAGTCTTTATGGAAAAACTGCAGATTTACCGATATGAACGCGGCGAAGAATTAATGAATATCATTACCCATGCCGCCGGAACGGCTCTGGCCGTTGCCGGGCTGGCGGTTCTGGTTGTTTTTTCCGCTCTGCAGGGAGATCCGTGGAAGATTGTCTCCTCGGCCATTTTCGGGGCAACCATGATTCTGCTTTACGGTGCCTCGACGCTTTATCACGCCTCGCAAAATGCCAAAGTCCGCCGCATCACCAATATGATGGATCACATTTCCATATTTTATCTGATTGCCGGAACCTATACGCCGTTTGTGCTGGTCACTCTGCGCGGTCCGTGGGGATGGTCGCTTTTCGGGATTGTCTGGGGCTGTACTCTGATCGGCACGGTGATGAAAATCTGCTTTCAGCACAGGCTCGGATGGCTTTCGCTGCTGCTTTATCTGGCCATGGGCTGGTGCATTATCATTGCCATCAGGCCGTTTATGCAGAATATCGAACCCGCGGGGCTGATTCTGACAGCCGCCGGCGGTGCGGCTTACACAATCGGTGTTTTCTTTTACAAAAACGATAAAATTCCGTACAACCACGGTATATGGCATTTTTGGGTACTGGCGGGAACGATTCTCCAGTATTTTGCCGTTCTGTTTTATGTGGTTCTGCCGCAGGCGCTCTGAAGACAAATGAAACCGCTTCTTTTTTGTCTGATTCTGTCGATTTTTGCTTTACCTCTGATGTCCCGCCCGCAGCCGCCCGAACTGAATGCCCAATCGGCCATTCTGATCAGCGCCGCTTCAGGACAGGTTCTTTACGAAAAAAATGCCGACCGGCTCTGTCCGCCGGCTTCGATGACCAAGCTGGTCTGTATTTACACCGCCCTGCGGATTTGGGAAGAAAAAGGAATCAATTTGGATGCCCGCTTTACCGTACCGCCCGCGGCCGATTTCCGTGCGGCACCGCCGCATTCGTCACTGATGTTTCTGCAGACCGGACAGCTGGTTTCGCTTCGGGAACTGCTGCACGGCATGATGATACCGTCGGGAAACGATGCGGCTGTCGCAACGGCTTTGCTGACGACAGGTTCCGTTCCTTCCTTTATAGAAGCGATGAACCGTTCGATGGAAGAACTCGGATTCAAAAACTGCCGGTTTACCGATTCTTCCGGCTATTCCGACCGAAACGTTATTTCCCCCCGGGAATTTGCCTTCTTCTGTGCCCATCTGATACGCGTCTATCCGGAAGTTCTCGAGATGGCCTCGCTTCCCGAAATCGTCTATCCGCAGCCGCACAACCTCAACGGCACGGTCGCCGTTTACGGCCCGATGAGACAAATCAATCATAACGAAATTATTGCCGCCTTTCCCGGAGCCGACGGCCTGAAAACCGGGTACATCGATGCCTCCGGCAACAACGTCGCCCTCACCGCGCAACGGGACGGAACCCGCTTTATTGCGGTTTTAACCGGTATCCGCGACAGCAATCCGGCCCGCCGCAGCTGGAAACGGACGGCCGATGCGGCACGGCTGCTTTCGTACGCGTTTGATTCCTTTGCCGATTACAGACTTTTTTTTCCGCCGCTTTACGACGAAAACGGAAATCCGGTACACGCTTTTAATCCGACAGTGACACTGGAGAAAGACCGTATCGGCGAATACTCTTTCGACCGTTACGGCAATTCGATTGTGCCGATGCAGTCGGGCGTCCCGCTTAAAATCATCCGTCTCGAACAAAAACCGCCGGTCACTCCTTTAGCTTCTTTTGTTATTCCGCAAAAAATAAAATTAAATAAAAAATTTGACATCTTCCAATTCTCTGATTATAATAATTAAAATTATTTTATCGGAGGAATCCATGAAAGTGATCATTGTCGGCGGTGTCGCCGGCGGTGCCACGGCAGCTGCCCGACTGCGCCGTCTCGACGAAAATGCCGAAATCATTATTTTTGAGCAAAGCGGATTTATTTCTTACGCAAACTGCGGTCTGCCCTACTACATCGGCGGAACCATTACCGAACGGGAAGCACTGACGCTGCAAACACCGCAGCAGTTTTTTAACCGCTACCGCATTCAGGTGCGGGTTCATCACCGGGTTACCGCAATCGACAAAGACAAAAAAACCGTTACGGTTGCCAATCTTAAAACCAACGAAATCTTTGAGGAGAGCTACGATAGACTGCTGCTTTCTCCCGGATCGCGACCCGTTGTTCCTCCGTTTCCGGGAAAAGACGACCCGCGAATCCTGACGCTTCGTAACGTGGAAGACACCTTTGCCATCGATGATTTTATAAAAAACAAAAAACCGCAAAAGGCGGTGGTTATCGGCGGCGGCTTCATAGGGCTGGAAATGGCGGAAAACCTGAAACACAAGGGAATCGATGTCACTCTGATTGAGCTGTTGCCGCAGGTTTTCGTACCGTTCGATTACGATATGGCCTCGTTTGTTCACGACTGCCTAAAACGGAACGGAATCAAACTGATGACCGGCTGTGCCGTAGAAGGATTCAATCCGGATGTCAATACCCTCAATGTTTTGATTAAAGATCAGTCCGCGGTCAAAACCGATCTTGTGATTCTGGCTGTCGGCGTCGCTCCCGATACGACACTGGCGCAATCGGCCGGTCTGGAAACGGGAATCAAAGGCGCCATCCGCGTCAACGAAAAAATGGAAACATCGGTCAAAGATATTTATGCCGTCGGCGATGCGGTTGAAATTGTCAATTCCGTTACAAAAACACCGGCGCTTGTTCCTCTGGCCGGACCCGCGAACCGTCAGGGACGGATTGCCGCCGACAACATCTGCGGCCGTTCTTCCGTGTTTAAGGGCGCTCAGGGCTCTTCGATTTTGAAACTGTTTGAAATGACCTTTGCGGCCACCGGACTCAACGAAACCGCCGCCCGCAACGCCGGCATTGTCTTCGACAAAGCCGTGACTTTTTCGGCCTCCCACGCCACCTACTACCCGGGCGCCGGCAACATGACGGTCAAAGTGCTGTTTGCTCCCGAAAACAACGGCCGTTTTAAAAAGGGTCAGATTTTGGGAGCGCAGATTGCCGGCACCGACGGTGTCGACAAACGCATCGACGTGCTGGCGACCGCAGTCCGCTGCGGTCTCACCGCGGAAGATCTGACCGAACTGGAACCGGCATACGCACCGCCTTATTCGTCGGCAAAAGATCCGGTCAATATTGCCGGCTATGTCATCGGTAATTTACTGGAAGGAGCCGTGAAACAGTTTCACTGGTATGATTTACCGAACCTGCTCAAAAAGGAAAATGCCTTTTTTGTCGATGTCCGCACACCGGAAGAAAACGCAGCCGGCTGCATCAGCGGCAGTCTTAACATTCCCGTCGATACATTGCGCGACCGTCTCGGAGAAATTCCGAAAGACAAAGAGATTTATCTGATCTGTCAGAGTGCATTGCGAAGCTATATTGCCTGTAAAATTCTGACGGCGCACGGTTACCGCTGTTCGCATTTAAGCGGCGGTTACCGGTTCTATAAATCGGCGATGGAAGGCAACACCGAATACGCCACCCGCCTGTGTGCCGACTGCGGTGCTCCTTTAAAATAGCAGACCGGAATGAAGCCTATTTTCACCTACAATGAAAGCGATTTAACCGCACTGGGGCGGTCGGCCCCCGAACTGATTCCGCTTTTCGAACGATACGGACTCATTTGCCGGCCGATCACTCCCGATCTTTTTACCGCGCTGAGCGAATCGATTATCGGTCAGCAGATTTCGATGAAAGCCCAGCAGACAATTCTCGGTCGGCTGTCGGAAGCATTGGGAGACGTAACGCCGGAAAAGATTTTAGCCGTACCGCCCGAAACCGTGACGGCATGCGGTGTCTCGCTCCGGAAAACGGACTATCTGCGGGGGGCTGCCGAAGCGGTTCTCGGCGGGATGACCAAAACCTTTCTCGATGCGCTTGACGACAACGGGATTATTTCCCACCTGACCCGGCTGAAAGGTGTCGGTGTCTGGACAGCCGAAATGATGCTGATTTTCTGTTTCGGAAGGAAAGATGTGTTGAGTTTCGGCGATTTCGGCATCCGCACCGCGCTGGCGCGGCTGCACGGAGTCGAAAAACTGCCCAAAGCGCTTTTTGAAGAAGATCGCAGGCGTTTTTCACCGTACGGAACAGTCGCTTCGTTTTATTTATGGGAATCAAACAAAACGGCAGCCGGTTGAGGCCGCCGTTTTTATTTTGATGTCACGGTCCGGGGCTGTCCGGGGCAGCCGTATAAACGGTTTTTCCGTCTTTAACGGTCCTTAATACACGAATGCGGCGGATGTCGTCGGGAGCGACGGTCAGCGGATCGTCATCCAACACGGCGAAATCAGCCCGTTTTCCCGGCTCGACGGAACCTTTGGAGTCGCCCTCGCCGATCTGAACGGCGGCCGACAGCGTCATCGCTTTGAGAGCTTCCGCAGGCGAAATCCGCTCTTCGGGAGCGATAACGGCGCCCGAACGCGTTTGGCGGACAACGGCACACCAGAGGGATTCGATCATGTTCGGCCGGATTACAGGTGAATCCTGATGAATCGTAAAAAGAACCCCGGATTCCGAAGCCGTTTTCATGGCGCTGACGTGCGAACCTCTTTCTTTTCCGAGATTTTTCAAATGAACGTCGCCCCAATAATAAATATGAGCGGGAAACATACCGGCAGTAATCCCCAATTCCGCCAGTTCCGCAAACTGTTCCGGACGGACAATCTGCGAATGAATCATTACCGGCCGGTGAAAATCTTCGATACCTTCCGCTTTCAGTGTCCGGTAAGCGCGAATCAGCTGATCGGCGGCCGCATCGCCGTTACAGTGCGCCTGCAGCGGCAGTCCCTGCAAAGCCGCGGTACGGGCAAACGCAGTGACTGTTTCGTCGTTGTCTGTCGGATAACCGCAGTAGGAGGGATCGGCTTCGCTTCCGGAAACGGCTCCCGGAACCGGCAAATACGGCTCGGACAGCCAGGCCGTCCGCCCCTGAGGCGAACCGTCGAGAAAAATCTTATAGCCGTCGACTTTAAACCGGTTGCGGTATTTTCCCAGCCGTTCGGGATAGGCCTGCGCCAGGTCGGGTGCATTCTTTAAATCGACATAGCCGACGACATCGACGGTTAAGGCTCCCTTATCGGCGGCTTCCGCCAAAAGGGTGTATTCCTTTTCTTTTAAGAGAGAATCCTGTACCGTAGTAATGCCCTGCGACAGGTACAGCTGCTGCGCTTTGCGAAACAGAGCAACCGTATCGGTTTCGGTGGCGGGAACCCGTGCGGCATACCCGAGAAACGCGGTTTCTTCCATATAGCCTGTCGGATTTCCTTTTTCGTCACGACCGATGAAACCGCCTTCGGGAACCGGCGTCTTTGCCGTGACCCCGAACACTTCCAACGCCTTCGTATTAAAAACACCCATGTGTCCCGATGCATGCGTAATAATGATCGGCCGATCCGTCGAAACCCGGTCAAGCAGCTCCCGTGTCGGATGCTGCCGTTCTTTCAGACTGTTGTTGTCATAGCCGAACCCGATAATCCACCCCTCTTTTGTATCGGGATTTTCCCGGGCATAAGTGTCGAGACGGGAAACAATCTCATCAAAAGAAGTACATCCTTCCAGTTGGGCAATTGTCAGAATCGAAATGTACTGCGAAAAATGGCTGTGACCGTCGATGAAACCGGGAACAAGCACGGCTCCCTGCAAATCAATCTTTTCGCTTCCGGGACGCGCTTCTGCCAAAAGAACATCGCTGCTGCCGACAGCCGCAATGATGCCGTCTTCGACCAGAACCGCTTCCGCCCGCGGAACCGATCCGTTGACGGTAATTATGCGACCGTTGTAAAAAAGAACCGATTCGGGATTTTCCCGACAGGCAATCAGAAAAAGCAGAGTGACAAGTAATCCCGCAGACATTCTTTTTTTCATTTTAATCTCCTTTCCGTTATGATTTTCTGTTTCTTACCGAAACCATCGATTTCTCATCGAGACTGTCAGGGAAAACCGTCCGGCGGCGAATCAGTGACATTTCCGAGTAAAGCGATACGGATGTCCACAATTCCAAATCCGCAGCGTTGACAGGATACCGGTCTGTTCCGCGCACGGCACCGGCCAGACATTTCAACATCATATAGTCCATGCCGCCGTGATGACGGTCGGCCTCCGCTGCTTCCCGACCGTAGCGTTTCCACAAATCCGTTTCGTATTCGTCGATAATTCGACTGTCCGGTTCCCACTGCTCGTAAGGAGAGCGGCCTTCGATGTATATTTGCCGTGTTTCTCCCCTCCAGATACCTTTTGTTCCCTGCCATTCGAAATCAAAACCTCTCGGCCGGGGCAATGTCGTATCGTGAGTCAGCGTCAGAAGAACCCCCTTTTCGGTCTTCAGGTGCGTCATCACAATATCGCCGGTCGTCACCGGTTCGGGTCTTCCTCCCTTTTCCCGTATATAAGCATTAAGACCGACGGCAAGGGAAGAGACGGCAGTAATTTCCGTCACCCTGTCGTTGCGGCCGATTCCGCATGCCAGACAGAGAGGAGCCAGTCCGTGCGACGGATAAAGATCTCCGTTTCGTTCCATATAAAGTTTTCCGCGCCAAAGACCTTCCGGCTTCGAAGGATTTCCCAATCGTCCTTCATCGGAAACCAACTGCGGTCTCAAATCATGACGGTATCCGCCACGAAAGGCAACCGGTTTGCCCAAACCTCCCCTGTGTGTAAAATGGAGCATTGCCTGAATTTCGCGGCTGAACAGCATATTTTCCAGAGGAAACAGCGGAACTCCCGTGCGGGCGACTGTTTGCGTAACTTGACGGTATTCGCCGAAGGACAACCCGCCCCGGATCTCCGCCGCAACAGCGGAACCGCTCTCCAATGCAAACAGAATCTGTTCGGTATGACAATCCCACGGAGACGCAATTATGGTCAGTTCGGGACGGAATGTCTCGATAACGGACCTGTAACGGCTGCCTTCTCCGCCGAAAAAGCGGACGCCTTCTCTTTCCGTATCATCCGAAGCGGGATCGAAAACCGCACAAATCCGGTACTCCCCGCTTTTTTTCATTAAATCGAAAAGCATTTGACCGCGATAGCCGTATCCGATCAGTACGGTATCGATTTTTTTCATAAACATCTCTCTTCTCCAAGTATACATGACCCGACACCCTCTCTCAAGAAAAAAATTAAAAAAAGTCTTGACCGAACACCGCTTTCGGGTGTTATTCTTTTATAAAGAACCCGAAAAAGGAGTATCACTATGAATCACGATTTTATTTACGACATTCCTGTCAGAATTTACTTCGGAGTCAATCAACTCTCTCATCTGGGTGAAGAGCTGAAAAAGTACGGGAAAAAAGTTTTGCTGGCTTACGGCGGCGGATCCATCAAAAAAACAGGCCTTTACGACAAAGTGACTGCCGAAATGAAAAAAGCGGGCATCACCGTTTTCGAGCTGGGCGGTATCGATCCCAACCCGCGAATTGATTCGGTCCGCGAGGGCGGCGAACTCTGCAAAAAAGAAAAAATCGACGCGGTACTGGCTGTCGGCGGCGGATCGACACTCGACTGTGCCAAATATATTGCGGCGGCCGCCTGTTACGACGGTGATCCGTGGGATTTCTTCGACCAGGATGTGTGGGCTCCGATTCCCCGCGCACTGCCGCTTGTCACCGTTCTGACTTTGTCTGCCACCGGAAGCGAAATGGACTGCGGCGGCGTCATTACCAATACGGAAACCAACGACAAAATCGGACGGATGGAGCCGGCTCTCCTGCCGAAAGTCTCCTTTCTCGACCCTTCCAACACCTACACGGTCAACGCTTACCAGACCGCCTGCGGAGCGGCCGATATTCTCTCCCACATTTTCGAAGTCTATTTCAGCACGGATAACGACCTCTACATGCTCGACTGCATGGCCGAGGGACTGATCAAAACCGTCATCAAATATACTCCGGTTGCGATCCAAAATCCGAACGACTACGATGCCCGCGCCAATCTGATGTGGGCTTCTTCGTGGGCCATCAACGGATTTCTCAACGGCTGCAAAAAGCAGGCGTGGAGCTGCCACCCGATGGAACACGAACTGTCGGCCTTTTACGATATTACGCACGGACTGGGACTGGCCATTCTGACACCGCGCTGGATGCGCTACACGCTTGACGATACAACATTGTCGAAATACAAACAGTTCGGAATCAATGTTTTCGGCATCGACCCGACACTTCCCGACCGTAAAATTGCCGAAACGGCAATCGACAAACTGTCCGAATTCCTTTTTGAAACAATCGGACTGAAAAGCACTCTGAGCGAAATCGGCATTACCGACGAACATTTTGCGGTGATGGCTGCCAAAGCGGAACGGATCGGAAACACCGTCAAAGGTTTCAAACCGCTGAAAGCCGCCGATATCGAAGCCATTTACAGGATGTGTCTGTGAGTCCGGAAGAAGTTTCGGTTTCTTCTCTGTCATCGTTTCGTATCGGCAACGCACAGAATACGGCGGGCGGCAGCGGCTGTACCGTAATTTTATGCGAAAAGGGAGCCGTCGCCGGCGTCGATGTCCGCGGCGGGGCTCCCGCCTCCCACGAAACGGAACTGCTGCATCCGGTCAATACCGTCGACCGCATTCATGCCGTTGTGTTAAGCGGCGGCAGTGCCTTCGGTCTGGAAGCGACCGCCGGAGTGATGCGGTTTCTGGAAGAAAAAGGAGTCGGCTTTTCGGTCGGTCCGATTACGGTTCCGATTGTCTGCGGGGCTTCTCTTTTCGATTTGGCCGTCGGCGACGGTCACTGCCGGCCGGATAAAGCGATGGGATACGAAGCGTGCCTCGCCGCTTACCGGGAAACGCCGGCCGAAGGCAATTACGGCGCCGGAACCGGAGCCACGGTCGGCAAGTGGCTGGGACCGGAAAGGTCGATGAAATCGGGATTGGGAATTTTTGCCGTTCGTGCCGGCGCCCTGATTGTTGCGGCCGTGGCAGCTGTCAACGCGGTCGGCGATGTTGTCGACGCCGAAACGGGCGCCCCGTTGGCGGGATTGCTGAGCGCCGACGGCAGCCGCCGGGAAAGCACCGCCGATGCATTGCTGGCAGGCGCACCGCCTTTAACGACAGCCGGCGCCAATACAACGTTGGTTTGCGTTCTTTCCAACGCCGCATTAACGAAAGCACAGGCGTCCAAAGTTGCTTCAATGGCACACAACGGGCTGGCCCGGACAATCCGTCCGGCTCATACAACCATGGACGGAGATACCGTTTTCTGTATGACGGACGGAACCGTTCCCGCCCCTGTTGATCTGACGGGATTTTTGGCCGCCTACGCAACCGCAAAAGCAATCAACCGAGCCGTTATCCGAAGCCGAAGTGCCTACGGTCTCAAATCGTATAGGGATTTTCTTTAGCAAAGTCCGTCGGCGGTACCGCTTTTCATTTCCCGTTTCCGGCGGTACATATCGCTGTCGGCCTCTTTCACCAGACCGTAAATCGATCCGGAACCGAATGCCGTTCCGACCGCATAGAAAACGTGCGGCTCTCCGGAAAGTTTTTTGTTTTCTTCCGTAACGGCTTTCTGAATCGCATCCAAAAGACGGTAAAATTCCATTTCCGTTTTTTTTCGGGCGATCAGAAGAAATTCATCGCCGCCGTTTCGGCTGATAAAAACATCGCGGGACGTAAAACGATCCAGAACTGCGGCAAACCGGCGTATCAGCCGGTCGCCCGCTTCATGCCCCGACTCGTCATTGACATTCTTAAGATTATTCAAATCGAACAAAGCCGTTCCGATATGATGGGAAAAACCTCCGCTTAAATCGGAGAGATACCGGTCGCAGGCGTACCTGTTATACAGTCCCGTTAAACCGTCGCGAAAGGCCAGTGATTTAAGTTCATGCGTTCTGCGGGAAACCGCAAGCAGTTCTCCGAAAGAAAGAACGACCAGACAGATCAGAATTCCGAAAAGAAAAGAAAGCGAAACTTTTATTTTCCGCGACAGTCTTTCCGAATGAATACGGACTTTATCGACAAGAGCATTCGAAAGTTCGAAATAAGCTTCCGAATCATCCATCATTGATTCGGCCTGCTCGAACTCCCTGTTTTCCGGAGCTTTTTGGAAACGGTCGATATCTTTATCCAGACGGTTCCAGAGCACAGTCAGATCAGCAACCAGATCGCTGTAATCATCCCCCGATATCACGGGAAAAAGATGGTCATTTTGTTCCGAATGAAGAGCGGAAATCATATCCGACACGGTTTTCCTCAGATTCTCGTTGCTCCAGTTACCGAGCTCCTGTTTAATCAGACGTTGGGGAGCACAACGGAACATTCCGGCCTGATTAATGGCATCGGCAACACGCGTCTGTTCCGTTGCCAGATGCGAAATCCGAAGAAACAGAACCGTTGCCGCAGCCAGCAGCAAAAAACGGACGAAATTAAACACCAGACGGCGGGTTGAAGCCGATTTTACCATAACATCCCTTCTTTCGCAAAAGCGACAGTTTCAATTATATAAATAAAAACGGTTTTGACAAGAAAGGGCGGCTGAATTTACGAAAATACCATTTTTCAAACAAATAAAAAAGGGTTTACAAATCATTCCGTTTATGATATGCTTTAAAAAACAAACTCCGCGAAAGCGTGTAACAGTGATGGAAGCCGGAGAAACGAGCCGGCACAGGAGGAAATTGTGGCAGTAGTAACAATGAAAAATCTGCTCGAATCGGGTGTTCATTTCGGACACCAGACAAAAAGATGGGATCCCCGTATGGCGAAGTACATTTACACTCAACGCAACGGTGTTCACATTATCGACCTGAAGAAAACACTCCTTTCCGTAAAGGATGCGTACGAAATCGTCCGCAAAACGGTTTTGGAAGGCAAAAGCGTTCTCTTCATCGGAACCAAGAAACAGGCTCAGGAAGCCATCGAAAAGGAAGCCAAAAGATGCGGTATGTATTATGTCAATAACCGCTGGCTCGGCGGAATGCTGACAAACTTTTCGACCATCAAAAAATCGATTGTCCGTCTGAAAAAGATCGAAAAAATGGAAGTTGACGGAACGTTCAATTCTCTGACAAAAAAAGAGATTTCTCTTTTAAACAAAGAAAAAATCAAACTCGAAAAGAATCTCGGCGGTATTAAAGAAATGAAAGATCTGCCGGGTATCGTTTTCATCATCGACACCAAAGAAGAAGCCATTGCGGTTGCCGAAGCCAAAAAATGCGGCATTCCCATCGTAGCGGTTGTCGACACCAACTGCAATCCGGAAGGTATCGACTACCCGATTCCCGGTAACGACGATGCCATTCGTGCCATTTCCCTTTTCACTTCGGTGATTGCCAATGCGGTTATCGAAGCCGATAACGAAGTCGGTCTTCAGATTATCGAAAACATCCAGGACGACGAAATGACCAACGAGTCGATTTTGGCCAAAGCGGAAGAAGAAAAAGAAGCCGCCATTAAAGAAGCGGTTGAAGCCGACGAAGCCAAAAACTTCAAATCAAAACCGAAAAAAGCGGCTAAAGACGAAAATGCCGATGCCGACAAACCCGCCGAAGCCGCAGCCGAAGAGGGAAAGGAGGAATAAGATGGCAGATATCAATCCCAGCGACGTCAAAAAACTGCGCGATGCAACCGGCGCCGGTATGCTCGACTGCAAAAATGCTTTGATCGATGCCAAAGGCGATTTCGAAGAGGCTCAGAAAATTCTTCGTAAAAAAGGTTTGGCTGCTGCCACAAAACGGGAAGGCCGTGCCACCACGGAAGGCCGTCTGTTTATCGCCATCCGCGACGGAAAAGCCGCGATTTGCGAACTGACCTGCGAAACCTATTTTGTGGCCGGAAACGAAAAATTTAAGGCATTCGGCGAAGAAATCGTTAACATGATTCTCGATGCAGAAACGGCCGAAATCACTCCGGAAATTGCCGATAAAGTCAAAGAAGCCATCAGCATCATTAAAGAAAACATGACTCTGAAAAGAATCCGCTTCTTTAAACTGTCTGCCAATCAGAAAGCGTACGGTTACTCCCACGACGGACAGATTGCTTCCGTTGTTATCCTGGAGAGCGATAATGCGGCCGCTTTCGATAACGCCGCCGTTGCCGAACTCGGAAACGACATTGCGATGCACATCACGGCTTTTCACCCGCAGTTTATCAGCGAAGAAAGCGTTCCGCAGAAGTTCAAAGACGAACAGATGGAAATCTTTGCCGCCCAGTCGGAAAACCTCAACAAGCCGGCCGACGTTCTTCAGAAAATCATGGCGGGCAAACTGAACAAAATCTATTCCGAAGTTTGTCTGACAAAACAGGCTTTTGTCAAAGACGACAAACAGTCCGTCGAAAAAGTGATTGCCGCCGTTGCCAAACAGGCCGGGGCCGCACTGAAACCGGTCGATTACGTCTACTACAAAGTCGGTATCGACGAATAAACCCGGTACAGCCGCGGTTCGCCGCGGCTTTTTTTCAGGAGTAACAGATGATTGCAGAAATCAAAGCCGACAGCGAAGACCGCATGAAAAAAAGTGCGGCCGCTCTCGAAGAGGAATTTAACCGGTTGAGAACCGGTCGTGCGTCGACGGCTCTGGTCGATAAAATCCAGGTTTCCTACTACGGTGCCATGACTCCGCTGAATCAGGTGGCTTCCGTGTCCGTTCCCGAAGCCCGTCTGATTGTGATTCAGCCGTGGGATAAAGGCGTCCTGCCGGAAATCGAAAAAGCGATTCAGAAGTCGGAACTGAACCTGAATCCGAACAACGACGGAAAGGTTATCCGCATCAATATTCCGGCACTGACGGAAGAACGCCGTAAGGAACTGGTCAAAGGCGCCAAAGCTTCCGCCGAAAACGCCCGCGTTGCCGTCCGCAACATCCGCCGCGACGCCATCGACCGCCTTAAAAAAGAACAGAAAGGCGGCAGCATTACCGAAGACGAACTGAAAACGGCCGAAACCGACATGCAGACGCTGACCGACAAATACATCGGCGAAGTCAACAAAATCTTCGAAGCCAAAGAAAAAGAAATCATGGAAATTTAACATGGAAAACGAAGGACATCAGAATCAAATGTGCCGTCACATTGCCATTATCATGGACGGCAACGGAAGATGGGCAAAGGAAAGGGGAAAAATCCGCAGTTTCGGACACAAAGAAGGATTAAAATCAACCAAACGGCTGATTCAGTATGCTTCCGACCGGGGACTGAAATATATTACCCTGTATGCTTTCTCGACCGAAAACTGGAAACGTTCTCAGGAGGAAGTTTCCTATCTGATGAATCTGATACACCTTCACCTGAGACGGGAAATGAAATTTTATATCAAAAACCGTATTCGTGTGCGGTTCATCGGCGATCTTTCCCGTCTCTCCCCTTCTTTACGGGAAGAAATGATATCCGTCGAACGGGATACATCCGAATTCGACGGACTCACTGTTTTTCTGGCCATTAACTACGGCGGACGCGACGAACTGCGCCGCGCCTTTCAGAAACTGATAGATTCGGGGAAAAAGGAATCGGTTACCGAAGCCGATATCGAAGCCTGTCTGGATACGGCCGGAGTTCCCGATCCCGATCTGATTATCCGTACCGCAGGCGAACAGCGTTTAAGCAATTTTTTGATGTGGCAAAGTGCATACAGCGAATTCTGGTATTCGCCGAAACTGTGGCCCGATTTCGGTCCCGAGGATTTCGACGAAGCGGTCGCCGCCTATTTCAACAGGGACAGACGGTTTGGAGGTGTCAAATGAAAGAAATGACATCAAGAATTTTATTGGGATGCATCGGAATCCCTCTCCTTCTTCTTGTACTTCTGTTTCCTCTTCCGTTCAACGGACTGTTAAACGCGGTTATCCTGCTGTTTACGGCTCTCGGCAGTCTCGAAACCGTGCGCCTGCTGCAAACAAAAGAAATATTCCTCAACCGGGCAGTTGCCGTGACCGGGACCGTTCTGCCGCCGTTGACGGTACTCGCTTTTTTATATCTGCCGAACACCGTCGCCGCTCTCGCCGCCGGAGCTGTTATGATTCTCTGGCTGCCTCTGATTTTGGGGCGCGAGGCCTTCTCCCGCACGGCCGAAAGCTGGAACCGGTCTTTAACAAGAACAGCCGGATACGGTTTTATTCTGATATATCCCGGACTCCTTTCGGCATCACTGACCGCATTCCAGACACTGACCCTTCTCTTTCCCGAAAAAAACATCGGACTTGTCTATCTGATTTACCTGATGATGATTTTCACAAACGATACCATGGCCTATTTTACCGGAGTCGCCGTCGGCCGTTTTACACCGCATCCGGCACCGCTCAGTCCGAAAAAAAGTCTGGCCGGATTTATCGGCGGCGGACTCTCGACCGTTGCCGTTTCGGCAGGCGCTTTTTACATTTTCCCGGCGCTTTTTGACAACAGCATCGGTTGGGCACTGACGGCCGGAACGGTTTTGGCGTTTGCCGGTATTATCGGCGATTTAATCGAATCGGCATTTAAACGGAGTGCCGGGGTCAAAGACAGCGGCACTCTGATGATGGGCCGCGGCGGCGTTTTGGATTCGCTCGACTCCGTTCTTTACGGATCGCCCTTCTTTCTCGTTCTTCTTCTGGGGATTCATCTGATATGAAAAAAGTGATTGTTTTGGGCGCTACGGGAACCATCGGAAGAAATACGCTTTCCGTAATCGAAACCCATTCGACCCGGTTTTCCGTCGATATGATCACAGCCCATTCAAAAAAAGAAGAACTGGCCGAACTGGCTTCCCGCTACCGTGCCCGCACGTTTACAACAGATACGGAAACCATGCTGCGGGAAATCCGCGAAAGTGATGCCGATATTGTCGTTAACGGAATTGCCGGGGCCGCGGGATTAATCCCCTCATTCGAAACGGCCCGCAGCGGTAAACGTCTGGCTCTTGCCAATAAAGAAAGCATTGTGATGGCGGGTCCCCTTTTAAAAGAGGAAGCAACGCGAAACGGCTGCGAAATCATTCCGGTCGACTCCGAACATGCGGCTCTTTTCGAACTGCAAAAACTGGTTCCGGCCGGGCAGATTGCCGAAATTGTCATCACCGCTTCCGGAGGCGCTTTCCGCGATGCGACGTACGAAGAAACGGAAAAGGCTACTCCCGAACAGGCGCTCAACCACCCGACCTGGAAAATGGGACCGAAAATCACCGTCGATTCGGCGACAATGGCCAACAAGGGGCTGGAAGTCATTGAGGCTGTCTACCTTTTCGACCGCCGACCGGATCAAATATCCGTTCTGATCCACCCTCAAAGCCGGGTTCATGCTCTGATTCGGACAACGGAGGGATCTTTCTTTGCGCAAATTTCGGCACCCGATATGCGCATCCCGATTCAGAATGCACTGACCTATCCCGAAAAGCGGTTCGGCAGCTGCCCGTCCACCGACCTGACCGCTGCCGATTTATCGTTCCGCAAGCCCGATTTACGCAAATATCCGATGCTGCCGCTTGCCTACAGAGCCGCTGCCGCCGGTTTAAGTGCGACGATTACTTACAACGCCGTTAACGAGGTCGCCGTCGATGCCTTTTTCCGTCACAAACTTTCTTTTTTCGGAATTGCCCGACTGACGGAGGCCGTTCTTGATTTGCCGTTGCCACCGGCACCGCAAACTTTAAACGAAGTGACCGCCGTCGATGCGGCCGCCCGTACCGGGGCCCGGCGTCTTCTGGAAAACGGATTCTCGTAAACGATACAAAACAAAGCGGCACAATGAAAATAAAGCGTCAGTAAACCGTTTTCGATAATCCGTCCGAAATTGAGCGGAACAATATAAGGTGTTTCGCCATCCGTAAGTCCGAGACGGCAACAGTCGCACCTGTCCGGGAAATGAACCATTTTCTCAAAATCGATGATTTCCCTCTCTTTGCGTCTCACCGGAATCTCCTCAATAATAACAGACGTCGGGAGACAGCGGCATCAGAGCCGAAACGGAAAATTCCGGATTCATCATGAACGAATCGGTAAGAGTCACTCCGATCTTCTCGGGATGAAGCAGCGAAAAAAGCGGTTTTTGAAGCGACAAATCGGGACAGGCCGGATATCCGAAACTGAACCGGATTCTCCGTCGCCCGTCATATCCGGTCTCGGACAATATACGGCAGTGGACTTCTTCGACGGCCGCTTCCGCCGCCTCCGCCAGTAACCCGTAGAGATAAAATGATTCGGTCAGCTTTCCGTCTGTCCGCAGCTTTTCCAGCTCCCTGCTCCAGCCGTCACCGAGCGTCACAACCGCGGCAGGCAGAATATCGCCTCCTTCGGATTCGGTATTGAAGAAGTCGCTCAACGCATACTGTTGACGGCCTGTCCGCGGAAAACCGAAAACGCATGGAATCGGTTCGAAAACCCGCAGACGGTCGCCGTCTGCCGCACACGGAAAATAGCCGTAAACGGCACGTGCCGCAAGAGCGGATCTGTACCGGGAACGCAGACGGTCGTACACAGCCTCCGCCTCGGCGGGAGCTTTCCCCAGTTTCCATCGGGAATCAAACAATGCACGGCGGGCCAGACGCTTTTCAAGCGTTTCGAAATCAAATCCGACCGTACGGATACCGGTAAACGGCGGTGAAGGTTTTTCGTGTACGGAAAAGGGACGATCTTTTCTTTGCGAAACGTTGTCTTTACCGCCTTCATCGGCAGGCGACAATCCCGATTCGGCCGACTTCGGACCGACGGAAACAGCGACTGTACGCGGTAAAAAGCCGTTCTCGCGCCATGCCATCGCCGCCTGCAGCGTCGCAAAAGCATCATCACAGTACAAAACAGCACCGCCGTACTCCGGCGCACATTCATTTCTGACAAAATCTTCCGAAAGAGCGGCTCCGCCGAGCAAAACCGGCTGTCTCATTCCCGCCTGTTCGAAAAGACGCAGATTTTCTTTCATAATCAGAGCCGATTTTACCAAAAGACCGCTCAGTCCGATGATATCGGCTCTGTATTCTTCCGCTTTGTCCATAATGAGAGAAACATCGGCTTTCACTCCGATATCGCGAACAGAAAACCCGTTATTTTCGAGAATCATACCGACCAGATTTTTTCCGATATCGTGAACGTCGCCGGCCACGGTTGCCAGAAGAACAGTCACCTGTTTTCCGGAAGAACTTCCGGCTGCCGTCAGATGCGGCTTAAGCAGATCGACACCGAGACGCAGTGTTTCGGCCGACTGCAAAACAAAAGGCAGAAGCATTTCTCCCTTGCCGAACAGTTCACCGACCTTCTTCATGGAGCCGATCAGCAGTCTGTTCAGAATCTCTTCGGGACGATTCCGCTCGAGCACGGCAGGCAACGCCTCTTCGAGCGCTCCTTTATCTCCGTCCATCACCGCACGGCTCAACCGTTCTTCGGGAGACACGGAAACCGATACCGTCTGATTGTTGTTTTCGTCCGATGTCAGAAAGTAAGCGGTAAAAGCAGCCAGTGCATCGGGACGGCGGTTTTCTATCAGATCGAGAGCCGCACGGCGTACCGGTTCTTCGATAGCCGCCAGCGGAACCACTTTCGACGGGTCGATGATGGCTGCGGAAAGACCGCGGGAGACAGCCTCGGCCAAAAAAACCGAATTCAGTACCCGTCGCGCCTGCGGCGGCAGACCGAAACTGACATTGCTGACTCCGAGCACCGTATGGGCCTTCGGAAACTGATTCCGTATCATTTCGACAGCTGCCAGCGTTTCGCGGGCACTGTCCGCATAGGAAGGATCCCCCGAGGCCAGGGTAAATGTCAACGGATCGAAAAAAAGATCCTCTTCCCGTAAACCGCATTCAAACGCGGCGGCGGCAATCCGTTCGGCAACCGCCAGCTTGCGGGCAGCGGTCAGCGCCATCCCCTCTTCGTCAATTGTCAGACCGACAACGGCAGCCCCGTAACGGCGGACCGGGCGACAGACCGCCTTTAACGGCGCTTCCCCCCTTTCGAGATTCACCGAATTGACAACGGGACGGCCGGGATAGTTTTTCAGAGCTTCTTCGATGACATCGGGCTGGGTCGAGTCGATCATCAACGGCGCGGAAAGCCGGAGCACCGCTTTCTTCAACAGCCGGACCATATCCTCTTTTTCGTTGCGGCCGGCATACGCAACCGACAGATCGAGAATATCGGCGCCGCCCCTCTCCTGGGCCTTTAAAATCGACAGACAGCCTTCGTCGTCGCCGGTCAACAGACATTCGCGGAATTTTTTCGATCCGGTAGCGTTGGCCCGTTCGCCGATAAGCAGAGGGGGAATTTCTTTGTCGAGAACAACAGCCTGAAAAAGAGAAGAAAGAGCGGGCTTCACGGCAGCAGCCCTCTTTTGCGAAAAACGGACGCCATTGCGGCAATATGTTCCGGTCTCGTTCCGCAGCAGCCGCCGGCAATCGATATGCCGTAGCGGTCGGCCAGCGCCGCCATACGATCCGCAAATTCGGAGGCTGACAGCGGATAAAAAGCCTTTCCGTCGCGGATTTCGGGCAATCCCTGATTCGGCTGACAGGAAATCCGAAACGGTGACTCTTCCGCCAGAATCCGAAGTGCTTCTTCCATTTTGTCGGGTCCCGTTGCGCAGTTCAATCCCAACGAATAAAGCGGATACGGTTCCAGGGCCGCAATCACCGCCCCGACGGAAGATCCGGTCAGCATTGTACCGTTTTCTTCAACCGTCACGGAAACCATCACCGGAATCCGCCTCCCGAAACGTTCTTCGCATTCGGCGACCACGGAAAGAATCACTTTAATCTGCAGTAAATCCTGACATGTTTCCACAAGAAGAAAATCGGGGTCGGCTTCGAATAACGCCGACAGCTGACGCCGGTACGCGGCAGCCGATTCGTCAACGGAAATGTGCCCCAAAGAAGGCAGTTTGGAACCGGGACCGACGGATGCGGCCACCCGCGCCCCCGGGAAAGCGGCCGCTGCTTCTTTTGCCAGGCGGACACCGGCTGCATTTAACTCTTCCGTTAAATCTTTCAAGCCGTATTCGGAAAGAACCGTCGGATTGGCGCCGAAGGTATTGGTTTCGATAACGTTTGAACCGGCCTGCAGAAAAGCACGGTGAACGGCGGCAACGGCATCCGGCCGTACCAGATTAAGATACTCGTTACACCCCCAGCGGAGATCGGAAGCATCCCGAGGTATATCCTGCAGCATGGTTCCCATGCCGCCGTCAAAAATCAATTCGACACTCATTCATCCTCATCGGGAAAAACTGTTTCATAATAATTGTCGATTTCCAAAATTTTTCCCCTTTCAACATACACTTTCTTCGGTGTTTCGGGAAGAGGTCTGTCATAAAAAGCGATTTCGGCAATTTCTGGAATCGTATTATCGATTCGGTTGGTGGTTTCGACAATCAGAGAAACGGAAGAAACGGGTTTTTTCGGAAAGGAAATTTCGGATGCTTCACCGACCGGACTCAGATTCCGAAGAGGATAAGCGGTACCGTCATCGAAAAGAATCTTTCCTTTAAGAATCGAGCTGTTATAGTCACAGGCAAGACGAATCAGAAAGGCACTTGCTTCCACCGGATTTTCACTCTCCCACAAAACGATTGTCTTGCGGCTGTCCGGTTTTGCCCCCTCGAGCATCGGGAATTCGGTCACACGCAAAACCGGTTCTTCATCGGAGGCGATGATTTCGAATTCGGGACTGTATGCATACGCGGGCAAAGAGACCCCCTTCTTTTTCACTATAACACATTGTACCACATAGCGGTAAACACCCGGAACGGCCGAGGAAGGAATTTTCCACATTGTATCGATGGTCATTCCCGATTTGTTTCCGCGGGCCGAAAACCAGGTCGACAGACTTGAATCATCGGCGACCGTCACCCATTTTTCGATTTCGGGCAGATAACGCTGAATGTAAAAATAACTGCGGTTCAGCATTTTCGGCTGGTTCAGACCGGAAACACGAAACGAGAGCTCCAGATCACTGCCGGCCCGAACCGTCTGCGGCATTTTTCCTCTCAACTGACCGAAACAGGTTCCGGCAGGCACATAAGACACCGGCGGTTCTTCGATTTGTTTCCGAATGACATCAACGGGATCGACCGTTTTCGGTGCATCCATAATCCACTCGGGATCGCCGTACTGCCGGCCGCTGCTTTCTTTGCGAATCAAAGTCACCAAACGGGCCGTTTCCTGCATCACGGCAGGCTGCTGATTGATTCCGAACAATGTAAAACCGCCTTCGTAATGCTGTTTTTCGTACTCTTCCGGTGTGGTCATATAACTGGCATACGCATTGGTATTTCCGTTATAGACGACCGCCTGATACGGCATTCCGACCTTATCCAAAACCGATTCCAGATTGCGGCGGATACGTCTGCCGCTGACCGTCGTCGTTTCAAACGGAGCGGCTGCCAGATAAAAACCGCCGATTTTATACAGCTGAACCGGTAAAATCTGAGGAACCCAGCCCGGCAGGGCACGGGACGGAACCATGACAATCCGTTTCGGTTTCTGCAGTTCCTGCAATTCATCCGTCACATAGAGAATCCTCGCCAAATCGAATTTTGTATCCGTATCTTTCAGCGGTTTCATCAGTCCCTGCGCAAACCGAATCAGGCACGAAGGCGGTGTATCGAGGGTCATTCCTTCTTTCAGAGGCAGACCGGTCTGATGCACCTCCGAACCGATAGCGGCCGAATAGCCGACAGCTGCCGGTGCCGTCCGCGTCGCGTAGATTTCCGGACAATACTGATACGCTTCATCGATATCGACATGGGCAAAATTAATGTAGTTGACAGCCGATCCGACACCATCGTTTTTTATAACCGTTCCTTCTTCGGCATAGAGCTCCAGCGTACGGGCTGCCAGAAGAGAAGCCGTCAGCATAACATTGGTATATTCCTCTTCCGTTTTATAACCGAAAAGGTCTTTTTTATAACCGACTCTGATTTCTCCGACATCGCCGAGATTGGTCTGAGGCTGCGCGCACACAAAATCATCGCTGTTCTCATTTTCACTGTTCATAAAATTCTCAACCAGCAGTGAAGCACGTCCTTTGGTATCTCCCGAAACCAGACGGTTGGAAGCACTGATACCGCACGGATGAACACCGAACCAGGCAATACAGCCGATATCGTGACCGTCATCGGCCGCCGTCAGTTTCAACAACGTCATTTCCTTATCCGTATAGGCCGCCTTAAACTTCTCGGCAAACTGTTCGTAGTCATCCATTTTTTCCCATTCCGCCAATGTCAGGTCGGACCGCAAATCGGAACGGTTGTTCAGATGAGCTCCCATAGACCGGTTATGGGAAACATTATAAGAACCGGCCAAATCGCCTTTCACCATCGAAAGAACGGCACTCTCCCGATTGGCGTATGCCAGAGCAACGGAATGAACGATTCCCTCCACGAAGAGATCGAAAACACGCCGGTTCTGTCCTCCTGCGGAAATATTGTACATCGTGTGATCGTCGAATCCGGCAAATCCGGCGTGCGTATGAGTCGCCGCAATCATGACATTGGCCTGATTAAAAATCGAAACCCCGTTTTTACCCTTAAATACGACAAGCCGTCCGTCATGAAGCCGGTAACTGCCCCTCTGCAAAACGGCAATCACCGCTTCCCTCACTGCCAGTGAAACCGACCAGTTATCGACAGAAACGTAAACCAATGCATTACCGGTTTTCGGATCTTCGAAATAAAACGCTCTCGAATAAAGACGGTCGAGAATTCCTTTTGTTTTCTGTTTGGAAACGGCATAACCGCCCATCGTCTGACCCCACAAATCTCCGGTAATATCGTATTTTCCGACTCCTGCCGTAAAAAGATCCTGCGTAATCCGTGTCTGTTGTCCCGACGCCTCTTTATTCATTTGAAATGTGTCATCTCCCGAATAAAAGCCTTCCCGGGCGGCCGCTGTCGAACATCCGGCCAAAACAACTGACAGTAAAGCCAAAAGCGGATATCGAAAACCGTGTCTCATCATTTGTTTCTCCTTTATATTATTATAGATATTTTAACCCCGAAACGGAAAAAAAGCAAAAAATTTTTTATACGAATTTACTCATTTTAAATGAGCAAATACTTATTTTTTATATTATTAAAATAAACACTTTTTTCCGATACGGGTCTTTTACATCAGGAACAATGATTGCATCAGACAACGACGGGAGGGAAGGAGCTATCGGATGAATATAAACGAAAAAATCGTACTTTACAAAAAAGGAGAAATTCCTTTCATTCCGTTGCGGGACGAAATCGTCATGAGCGCTTACCGGTTCCTGCAAAAAAGCCGGTACTGTTTTACCGAAGACGAAATTGCGGATGCACTCTGTTCTCTGATGGAAAATCTCCCATCGATACTGTCCCGTTATACGGTGACAAATGTCCCGTTCGAAGTCTATCTGTTTAAAACATGTAAACTCTCCGTACTGGCCTCACGACGGTCGAGGCGGACTGCGGAAACAAAAACAATACTGGGAGAGTATTTCGGAAACGAAAACCGTTATTTCACCGTCGAAGAACCTTCTTTCGGTTTCGAAGAAGCGGAAAAAGACTTTGTCCGGCTGTTAAAAGGAACATTGAGCCGTATTCTGAAAAAATACAGACCGTCGGATTACTTTTACCGACTTTCTCTTCTCATTATCCTTCTGAAATCGGGTTACTATCTGACCGAAGGCGAAAAAGAAAAAATCTGCGAATGGGGAGAATTCAATCGCGAGACAGTCGACCGATGGCTGAGCGAACTCTATCTTTCGACGGAAAATGCCCGCAACACCATCCGCCTGTGCGAAATACGGAGAAACCGGTACGCTTCGTTTGCATACGAACCGAACCTCTCCGAAGCATCCCGCCGTATGAATTACAATATCATCTGCGAAAGACTCGAGCGGTGGAACAAAAAACTGAGTACCGTAAAAAAAGCACCCCGTAACAGCAGAATAGCAGCGCTGCTTCACATCGACTGCGCGTTTATTGACCGTCTTTTTCAAAAAGTAAAAAGAGATCAAAAAAGAATCGGTGCCTCCGATTGAAATTCGATTCTCTTTCTGTTATGCTGTTGTTATGAAAATTTATCTGGCAACGGGAAACAGACATAAACTCGAAGAATTCAGACTGATGTTTCCGGAACATGAGATTATGCTCCCCGGGGATGAAGGAATTGCTTTTTCTTTTGAGGAAACGGGAAAAACCTATTTCGAAAACAGCTACGGAAAAGCCGAAACGCTGTATAACATTGTCCGCGCTCCGGTTCTGGCCGACGACTCGGGACTTTCGGTCGACGCTCTCGACGGTGCCCCCGGAATTTATTCCGCACGCTACGGTTTCGAAGCCGGACTGTCTCCGTCACCGGCAGAACAGATGGACCGCCTTTTAAAATCCATGGAACAGGCGGATGACCGGAAAGCCGCGTTTGTCTGCTGCCTCACCCTGATAACGGGACCGTTACGCTTTTTTACCGTTCAGGAAACGCTGACCGGTTCGATTGCCCGTAAAAAAAACGGCAGCGGCGGTTTCGGTTACGATCCGATCTTCCTTCCCGACGGCAGCAGCCGCACGCTGGCCTGCTACACCCCCGAAGAAAAAGCCGCCATATCCCACAGAGGCAAAGCCGCGGCCGCTTTGCGCCGTCTGCTGACCGCCGCCGACAAAGGAGTCCTGTAATGAATACAAAAACCGTTCCCGCACGCAGCGAAATCAAACCCGAATACCGGTGGAATCTTTCAAAACTTTATTCTTCATTCGAAGAATGGAACGCCGCATTCGAAAAATGGAAGCAGATGCTGCCCGTCATGACAGGGTTTCACGGCAGACTGGGCGAAAGCGCCGACACTTTGGCCGATTTTCTCGAAACCGAAGTCCAATGGGATACGGAAGAAGAAAGACTGGCCTCCTACTGCATGCTGCGCATCAGCGAAGACCTCGAAAATCAGGAGGCGCAAAAATACCATTTTATGCTGATGTCGTTTGCGACACAGGCCGCCGCACAGCTGAGTTTTATCCGTGAAGAGATTCTGACTGTTCCCGAAGAACTCTGGCCTCAGTGGCTGGAAAACAGCCGGCTGAAACCCTTTTCCGTCTCCATCGGAAAAATCCGCCGCACCCGCCCTCACTCTCTGTCGCAAAATGAAGAACGCATTCTGGCGCTTTCCGCCCAATCGGGACAAACCGCCCACGACGCTTTTGAGGCGCTGACCGACGGCGACTTCCGGTTCGGCACCCTTCCGTACGAAGGCATCGAAACGGAACTGAGTCAGTCAACCTTTTCGGTCTTCTTAAACAGTCCCGACCGTACCACCCGCGAAAACGCCTACCGCCGCTTTTATGCGGAGTTCGAAAAACACAAAAACACACTGGCCGCGCTTTACGCGGGATCCGTTTCCCGTGATATTTTTTCGGCCCGGGCCCGTCACTACAACAGCTCTCTGGAAGCGGCCCTTTTCGGGAAAGATGTCCCCGTTTCCGTTTACCGCAATCTGATTGAAGAAGTCCACCGCGGTCTGCCGGTTCTGCACCGCTACTACCGCCTGAGAAAAAAACTGCTGGGAGTCGACGAGTTGCGTCATTACGACGTTTACGTGCCGCTTGTAGGCGAAGTCAGGATAAAGCACACCTACGAAGAAGCGGTCGAACTGGTCTGCAAAGCACTGCAGCCGCTCGGTGACGAATATGTTTCGACTCTCAAAAACGGGCTTCTCAACGGCTGGGTCGACCGCTACGAAAACAAAGGCAAACGTTCCGGAGCTTTCTCCGCCGGTACATTTACATCGGACCCGTATATTCTGATGAACTATAAAGAGGATGTCCTGCGCGATGTTTTCACGCTGATTCACGAAAGCGGTCATTCGATGCACTCCTACTACTGCTCCCGCTCCAATCCGTTTCAGCATTACGACTACACGATTTTCGAAGCGGAAACCGCCTCGACCTTCAACGAACAGCTTCTGGCCGAATATCTCAAGAAAACGGAAACCGACCCGAAAGTCAAAGCCTTTGTTATCGGAAAACAGATCGACGATATGATTGCGACACTGTTCCGTCAGACCATGTTTGCCGAATTCGAACTGATCTGTCACGAAACAGCCGAACAGGGAGGCGCCCTGACGCTCGATTTCTTCCGATCGACTTACAGAGGCCTTCTGGAAAAATATTTCGGACCCGAGATGATTTTTGAAGAAGAGAGTGATCTGGAGTGTCTGCGAATCCCCCACTTTTACAGAGCCTATTATGTCTTTCAGTATGCGACCGGCATTTCGGCGGCCGTCGCATTGGCCAAAGGCGTTCTTTCGGGAAACAGCGCCAAACGGGAAAGCTATTTCACATTCCTGAAAACAGGCGGCTCGCTCTTCCCCATCGAATCGCTGAAACAGGCCGGCATCGATATGACACAACCGCAGCCGGTTCGGGAAGCCGTCGCCTGTTTCGGACAGCTGCTTGACGAATTCGAAACTTTTTTTTAATTGCCAAAAGACCGTTTTCGAAGTAAAATAACAGCAGATTCTACATTACATTATCGATACATGAGGAAGCTGATGAAAACTTCGGAAAAAGAAATTCGTCCCGGAAAAAAACGATTCAAAAATTTCTATGTCTCCGTGATGCTCCGGTTTGTGGGACGTGCTCTCCAAGCCGTTTCGAAAATCGATCCGGAAGTGCGAAAAGAAATCGCCGGTTTGCCGGAAAACTGTCTGATCGGTATGGCAGTTTATCCGTTCGGAGAACCGGAATATAAAGCTCCCGCCATGTTCATACGCAAAACGGAGACCGGCCGTTTCCGGTTCGAAGGCGGAAAAGCTCCTGCCGACAAACCCGATCTGCTGATCACATTTAAAAATATCGAAACGGCTATGCTGGTTTTCACTTTCCGCGAAAAAACCACCGAAGCCCAGGCTTACGCCCGTTTTACTGCCGACGGAATGCTGAACATTGCCTGTACCTTTGTCAGAATTCTGAACAGAACCGAAATTTATCTGCTTCCCAAACCGATTGCCCTTTGTGCCGTCCGACGCTATGACGCTCCCCCACATAAACATCGGAACCGGATTCGCCTGTATGCAAGAACCCTCCTGGGTATTTAAAAAGATTCAGTTTCGCCCGGGAAGCCGTCAGTACTCGGGAATGAATAAGGAGTCATTTATGAAGGAAACCGTTTACCGTAATTTTTACGTCGGAAGTAAAATTATATCCGGCCGTAGAGCCCTGGAAACGCTGAGCTTTGAACTGTTGCAGCAGGATGCCAAACGACCGCTTTGTCTGATTCCGGAATCGGAAAAAACCGCCGCCAAGACAATCCGAAAAGCGTTAAAGTCGACCGTAACCGTTATCGGCGCTGTTCGGGTCTGCCGCCATGACGAGGCTGACCTGCCGGAAAAAATCGCGGAAACTTACCGCAAATGTGCCTGTGATTCTCTGATTGTCGTTGCAGAAGCGCAGCTGATGCGTGCCGTGAAAAGTGCATGGCTGAAACTGTCCGTCGGAAAAACTGCCGACGAAATCGGAAAAACGGCGACCGATACCGAAATCACCGAAATGCCTCCGAAGAAGGGTATTCCTCTATTCGCGGTTTCCGTTCCGTCCGTCGAAGCTACTTATTTCCCGAACAAATTGAGCTTGGGGAAAAAACGCATTCTTTCCCCCGTTCTCTTTGCCGATACTGTTTTTATCGATCCGAGGATTACAAAAAGGAGCTCCGCCCGCAAACAATGGCGTCTATCGGCCGCCGCCTCACTGATGATTTCGGTCTGGGCGCTCTCGGATACACTGTCACACCCCGCAGCCAAAGCCTGCGCATTGTCCGCTATCGGACAAATCGGCGAAGCAGTCACAACCCGCTCTTCCGCGGAACAGACGCGACTGATCTGCAATGCTCAGATTTTTTCAAAAACAGCATTACTGAACTCCCGTCCGTTTGCCGCCGTCGAAATTTTGCCGCTGATACCTGTATCCGATGAAACCCGTATCGGGATTCTGAAGTCCGTTTTTGAAAAAGCACTGCCCGATTTTTCGTTCGGACACGCCGATCTGGTACAGGCTGTTCTGACACTTTGCGAAACCGCGGATTTCGACGATTCGTCCCCGGAAACCGTCATAAAACTCTTTATAACAGCTGTTTCGGATCTTTTGGAAATTCTTTTACCCGGGAACACATCTGTCAATGCGGAAATATGGACGCAAACCGCAAAAGCTGTTTCCGCATCCTATCTGAACGACACGGAACTCAAAAACGAATGCCTTGCCTTTCTGCAATCCCAAATCGGAGAATGATGATGAAAACGTTACCCTATTTTGAATTTCAATCCAAAGTGAAAATACTTGTGGGAGACGACCGTCTCGAAAAAATCGGCGAAGAACTTGAAAAACTGGGATCCCGTTGCCCGATGATTCTTTCCAGCCGAACCATTGCCCGCAGCGGTCTTCCCGAAATCATCTACAGCGGTTACAAACCGGGAATGACCACCGGTGTTCTCTATACCGATATCTCGGCCGATTCCGATTTGGAAACGGTTAAAAAGCTGGCTGTGCTTTACAGAGAAAAAGGCTGTGACGCCGTTCTGGCTATCGGCGGCGGTTCCGTTATCGATACAGCCAAAGGTGTCAATATCGCGGTTTCTCTCGACTGTCCCGACAATGATATTACCCCTTACGCCGGTGCCGGTATGGTGAAGCGAAAACTGAAACCGTTAATTGTCGTACCGACCACATCCGGATCCGGTTCGGAAGCTACCATTGTTGCCGTTATCGCCGACCACAAACAGTCGAAAAAACTGATTTTCACATCACCGTTTCTGCTGCCGGACATTGCCGTTCTCGATCCACGGGTTACACTCTCCCTTCCGCCTCTGCTGACGGCACAAACCGGAATGGATGCCCTGACCCATGCCTGCGAAGCTTTTTTCTGTCTGGCTCACAACCCTCTCAGCGACTCGTTTGCTTTGGAAGCCATCCGCAAAATTACCGAATACCTGCCACGTGCTGTCGCCGCTCCCGACGATAAGAAAGCACGACTGGAAATGGCAATAGCCTCCAACCTGGCGGGGATTGCCTTCTCCAACTCGATGGTCGGCATGGTTCACACCATCGGACATACCGTCGGTGCAATTGCCGGAGTTCCCCACGGAGCCTGCATGGCCATTCTGCTGCCGTATGCGATGGAATACAATGCAAAAAAAGAACCGGAACGTATCGGTTACCTGCTGCAGGCACTGGAAAACGAAAAAGTCTTTCTGGAAACGCCGGAAGCGGAACGCCCCCGCGCCGCGGCTGAAGCGGTCCGTCATCTGAATGCGGAACTGAAAAAACTGACCGGCGGTGCTCACGCCGTCAGTTTCAAAGAATACCGCGACAAAAACGGCAACGCACCCGTCACGAAAGAGTTGCTGTCGAAAATCGCTTACGAAGCGGTCAACGACGGTTCGGTCTTCTACAACCCCGAAGAATTGTCTCGCGAAGATTCGTTACGGGTTCTGACGGCGGCCTACGAAGGCATACCGCTTAACTGAAATCGAGAAGCCGACGCATATCCGAAACCGAAAAATCGGGTTCCGGAGTGCCCGGGTCGGCCGGACTCCATTCCGTAAAACAGACCGCCGTTCCGGCCGCGCGCCCCGCTTCCATATCGAAAACGGCATCGCCGATAAAGAGCGTCTCTTCAGGGCAACTGTTCAACAGACGAAGCGCCTCCCGAACCGGCTCCGGATTCGGTTTATGCTTTACGGTATGCTCGGGCGTTACCACCACCGGAAACAGCGGGCTCAACCCGAACCATTCGAGAAACGGACCGCCCGACTCCAAAGTTCTCGATGTCACAATCCCCAATTTTTTTCCGCGTCGGGCCAGTTCAGTTACAGTCTCCCGAACTCCCGGACACAAACTCAATTCATTCCGGAAAATTTCCATCTGATGCTTCATATGCTGACGCCGGATTTTACCGTACAAATCATCGTCAACCGTACCGAAAAAATGATCAATCTGCCGACGGTACGGAATCCCGATCAGCCGGTTGATTTCTTCATCGGAAACCGAAAGCGGTCCTCCGAATTTTTCGAATGTATCGCGAAAGCAGGTGATAATCATTTTACGGGTATCAATCAATGTCCCGTCCAAATCAAACAGATAAGTCTCAAATTCTCTCAATATCAGTTCTCCAGACGACGGTTGATTTCTTCGAGCCGTTTTTCGAGACTGGAAATCGTTCTTTCCAGCCGTTTTTTTTCTTCCAGGAGCCGTTCTTCTTCGGTCTGCACTTTCCGCGCGGGTTTGGTCAGAAATTCCTCTTTAACAAAATCGGATGATTTCCCTTCGCGAAACGCCGCCTCTGCCTGATGAAGCATTTCCTCATCACGAATCCGCGTCAGTGTTTTCAGATTTTCCCATCCCAAAGAAGGATCGGTACCCGGAACCGAAGAAACCGCTATCAGCGTTTTGGCTTCCGTTCGCGGCAATCCCAGACACCGGTCGGCAAAATCTTCGAAACGAACCCCTTTTTCCGTACACAACGTATACGCTTTTGTCAGTTCACGGCCGAACTCCAGCATGAACGCCGCATTGTCTTTCAGATATTTATTTTTTAATCGCTCAGCCATGGCCGTCAGCTCGGAATCGGTCCGATACAGCGGAGTATAAACGCCTTTCGACTCCGCTTCATCCAGTAATGTATGAAAAAGTGCCCAAAACGAACGGGAATGACAACGTGCGCCCGAAGCGGAAAGCTGCGGATTTTCGCAAATCTGCAAATGATGCGTATATTCGTGAATCGCCGTGTAAATCATATCACTGTCGCTTTTGAAATTCTTATTGTGAAGATAAATAGTCCGCTCGTCATAACGGTAAAATCCGTTAACCTTTTTACTGGCTTTTCCCGTCATAATAACGGAAAATTCTTCCCGAGGCTCTCTGACTTTGATAAGGAGTTCTTTAATACGATCCTGATTCATGTCTGTTGCGGTGTATCGACAATTCCGGTCAGAATCAGAAACGGTCCGAAGTCGGTAACATAAGGAATCGCAATGACAGGAATCGACGGCAATTTTAAAACATGATCCTTGCCCTGCGAAATAAAGGGAGGAGAAACCGTTGCGGAAGCCGCTTCCAATTGAGTCAGAAAATTACTGGCGATAATATTGATAATCTCTTTCAGCATATCGACAGCCAGCATATCTTTTTCCTGTTCGTCAAAAAACGACAAACCGGTTTTTTCAATCAGTTTTTTGGTCAGAAGTTTCGACATACGCAAAGCGGCAAATCCGGTTACACTTCCCTGAATCACAATGCCGCCGGATATCTCCCATCGGTGCGATTTTTCCTGTTCATACAGATAGTATTTCCCCGGTTCCGGATTAATGTTAAACATAGAGGTCATAATATCCCATGTCGACTTGATAAACGGGTTAATATATTCTGCTTTCATATCCGACCTTTTTATTAATTATAACAGGAAATATTGAAGATAACAATCAATTTTTTCGGTAAAATTTCCGATGACTATAATAATATGATTTTTGATAACACATCCGATACACGTTCTTATGAAATTTCCCGGGAAGAATTGAGAAGAAATCCGGATATCAACTGGTTTCTCTGGCGGCTGAATGCGCAAAACGATAACGATGTCAGAGACCTGACCCAATTTCTGACACTTGTCAGAAAAAGTACCTCGGGAAGCGTTCTACTGACGTCTCTCAACGAATGGGGATCCGGTCTTAATCAGTCGCGAATTCTGCAAAGTATGATCAGGGAAAATCTGGCCGAAACAAACGAGAAAGAAATCACACCGCTCTTTCCCGTAATCGACCGTAAAAATTCCAAAGACTATTTAACAAAAATAACGGATTATTATCACAAAATCATCCATTCCGATCACCCCGAATTTTATCCTTATCCGTCGAGCTACTTCTATTTAATCGAAAACGAAGTCTGCAAAACAATTCCGATTCACGACCTCGGATGGCAGACTTTCGACAGCGAATCTTTCAGCGGCAAACTGATTGAAATTGTTTTTCCGCGATTTCACATTCCGCCTGTTTTGGCGACCCCCGAGTCGGTTTCCGAACTGATTCAAGCCGCAAAAGAAAAAATCATCCGAAAGCTGGCTCAGACTGCCTCCGAAAACGGAGATTTTTTTTCCCGATATATCAAATTCGACGGATTTTCCATCAAAAAACGTTTTCCCGTTCTCACCGAAAACGATCTGCTGCCGATTAAAAGCAAAAAGGGACAGGATTATCAGTACGGTTATACTCTGATTTTTCTCGATAAAGTCTTTGCAAAACCGGAAAGTGCGACCGAATATATCAATGCCGTCAATTTCGAGCAGTATTCCGAATTGGGCGTTCTCTTTTCTCCTTCCAAAAAGGAAAATTACGATTTTATCCAATCATACCTCCTTTACAGAGAGCTGACACTGCCGCAAACGGAAAACAAACGAAAAAATATCAAAAAACTGGAAGAAAAACTGCTTGCCTGCCTGCGTCTCTATATGACCGAATCGGAACTTAAAGAACAGATCCTTCTGAGCATGCCGGATGTCAGCATGGAATACCGCGAAAAAGTTTTTGCCGATTTCCATGATCTGGCCGTTTCGCAGGAAAAAACACAGGATCAGTTTACAATTCTCTTTTTTTCCGTTGATTTCTTCGGCAACCGGGAAACCATTTATATACACGCTTCCAACTTTAACCGTTATCTCAATAAAACGCTGGGCGAAGTTTCCGAACCGATGGAAAAGCAGATTCGTGTCGACTGGAAACAGAAACTGAAAAAATATAAGTTTGTTTCCGAAATGTTTTCTGTTTATGACTTTAACGGACTCATTTACGGAATGATTAAACGGAAAGATTCCATACTATATCAGATTCTGAGGCAAAATAAATGTCTCTTTTATCTGACAAAACTGAAGACGGTTAACCAGTATGCAAGTAAACTGATTTTGAACGGAACCGACAATATTGCGGAAACACTGAAACTGTACCCCGATAAAATCTACACCCAGCTGGTTGCCGAAATCAAAAAAGAAAAATCATTTTTGGGAAGACTGATTTTCGGATTTCTCAGCTGGTACTACCTGCGCGCCTACAAAAACAGCATCGAGTCCCGGGAAAAAAAGCGCGGCGGCGAAACACTCAAAGATGCGGAAGACACCGGCATCATTTTCTCGGCGATCGGTGTCAAAAGTGCCAATGAAATCGATGAAAAATGCAATGCGCTTTGGTCCGAACTGGGAGCCGACCAGGTGCCGCGAAAAGCGTTGGAAAACAACATTAAAACCGACCTAATCGAATATTTCAAAAACCGCGACCGCGTTCTGCCGCCGGGTTTACAGGTCATTGTCGAACGAAACAGCAACCGCATTGTCCGTCAGGCGCCTCATCTGGCTGTCTATCAGGAAAAACTGAACGAATTTATCCGACTCTACGCTTATAAAGTGATTGCGTCCAACCCGTCGCTGCGCGGCAAATATCAGAACGCCTGACGGACAACGCTGCCGGCGATACGCCGGCGCTCATCCTTATCATACGCTGTTGTCCGATTGACGGCAGCGGCCGTCGTTTTCGTCTTTTAACATCAAAGATGTTCCGATTTCGTTCCACAGCGGCCGCCGTCCGTACGCGGATAATTCCGTTTCCAGCTGCTGCCGCCAGCCGTCGAAAGCGTCGGCCGTCGTTTTGCGTGTATAAAGCCGGTAACGGTTGCGAAACAGTGCCGGCGTCAGGTTCGGCATGTAGACATTGGCTCCCGCATGAAGCGCCCGGTAACGTCCCTCCGGAACCAGCGAATCGAGAGCGGTTGCGGCCGCCAGATTGATTTTCGGCAGTGCCAGGCGAATGCGGCTGTACGCTTCGAGAACCTTGCTGTAAGAACCGGGAACAAAAGCGGCCGCCGGTGTACCCGCAGCCGGTATAAACGGTCCCAGTCCAGCCATGTGGGGACGGAAAGTGATGAGTGTTTCCAGATTGCGTTCGAAATCGTCCGGCTCCTCGTACGGAATACCGATTAAAAAGCCGGTACCGGTTTCGAAACCGATCTCCTTCAACGTTGCCAGCGCCTCGAAACGCTCTTCCAGACGGCATCCGGGATGATTTTTTTCGTAAACACGCGGATTGGCGCTTTCAAACCGCATCAGAAAACGGTCGGCACCGGCATCGAAAAGCTGCCGGTACTCGCTGCGGCTGCGCTCGCCGACGGAAAGGGTGACCGCCACCGGATCGGCGCACATCGTATGAATCGCCTCGACCAGCCGGCAAAAATCGTCGACCGAATAGACCGGCGCCTCCCCCGACTGCAAGACGAAACTGCGCAGTCCCGCCGCATAACCGGCCGAGACCGCCGCCAGCACCTCTTCCGGCTTCATCACATACCGGTCGACATCGCGGCGGCTGCCGCGAATCCCGCAATAAAGACAGTCGCGGGCGCACACGTTGGAAAACTCCACAATACCGCGGATAAAGACCCCGTCACCGAACTGCTGCCGGCAAAGGCGGTCGGCGGCACCGGTCAAAGCCGAAAGACCGCCCGGTGCCGCACTGCCGTTACGCGGATCGTTTTCCGCTTCGGAAACCGTATCCCGGTTCAAACCTTCAAATCCCTCTCGCCGTTTTCCAGCCGCTTCAGATATTCGGAAACAACCGGTTTGAAAACCGGATCGAGTTTTTCAAACTCGTCGCGAATCAGCTTTTCGCCGACCTGTTTCGTTTCGTCCGAACCGTAATCAAGCAGATATTCTTTAAACGTCAGAATCGCATTGGGCATGCAGAAGTGACTGATTTTACTGTCTTTGGCAAATCCCATAAAATGGGAACCGGTGCGGCAGCTGCGGTAACAGGCGGTACAGAACCCGGAAATATAACCCAGTTTGGCCATATCGCGGATGGCCTGGTCGAGCGTCCGGGTATCGCCCAGCTCAAACTGCTGCTGTTTAAGATTCTGATCCGCGTTGGAGGCTTCCGCCGTGTAAGCCCCGATTCCGATGCGGGAGTCGGCATCGATCTGCGTGCAGCCGACCTGAACCACCTCGTCGCGCACCGCCGCCGGTTCCCGAGCCGTGATAATCATACCGGTGTACGGTACGGCCAGACGCAGCACCGCCACCAGCCGCTTGAAATCGCGGTCGTTCACCAGATACCGCGAAGTTTCCGACATTCCCGTCCCGTCGGCCGACCGCAGCCGCGGGAAACTGATCGTATGCGGGCCGACGCCGTTAAACCGCGCTTCCAGCTCGCGTGCGTGAGCCAGCAGCCCCATTACATCGAATTTCCAGTTATAAAGCCCAAAAAGCGCACCGATGCCCATATCGTCGATCCCCGCTTCCATCGCACGGTGCATCACATAAAGCCGCCAGCGGAAATCGGACTTCAGTCCGCTCGGATGCATTTTGGCATACGTCTGCCGGTGATACGTTTCCTGGAAAACCTGTAACGTACCGATGCCCACCTCTTTGAGTTTTTTCAGATCTTCGACGCACATCGGTGCACAGTTGACATTGACGCGGCGGATTTCGCCGTTGCCGTTTTTCACCCCGTAAATCGTTTTAAGCGTTTTGACCAGGTAATCGACTCCCGACAGCGGATGTTCGCCGACCGACAGAACCAGCCGTTTGTGTCCGATAGCGGTTAATCGTTTCACCTCTTCGACCAGCTGCTCCTCGGTCAGCTGAAGACGGTGTTCGCCGTCGTTGCCCGAACGGAAACCGCAGTAGAGACAGTTGTTGACACAGTAATTGGATGTGTAAAGCGGCGCAAAGGTGACAATCCGCGGACCGTACACCTTCTGCTTGACCCGCAATCCGGCGGCAAAAATCTCTTCCCATAAATCGGGGTCTTCGACATTGAGCAGAGCAGCACATTCTTCGAGTGTCAGAATCTGAATCGACTCCGATTTGGCAATAATATCACGTACCCGTGCCGCATCCGGCTTCACCGTCGCCAGCAGCGATTCAATCTCGTCCTCGTGTATAAAATCACGCCCCTCTTTGTCGAGGTACTTTTCATACTCTTCGGGACGAATCACCCGATCCATCCAGCTTTTCACTTTGACCGCTTCCATTTTTCCTCACTTTCCGAGAGCCGATTTGACCGTCACCCCGGGCAGCCGTCCCAGACGGCCGGTCAAAGCGCCCAACTCGTCGGTATCGGCACGCACAATAAGCGTGATAACCGACAGAGTGTCGTTTTCGAGGTGAGGAAGTCCCATGCGTCCCTGTATGAGGGTATGATATTCGGATAAAATCTGCTGTACCGCCGGCGCCTGTCCGCGGTCGCTGATAATGATGCCGACAAAGCCGTAGCGTTTTGCCGATTCGTTCATAAGACCTCCTTGAGTCAGAAAACCTTCTCTCAGATAGTTACAGTATACTCCCGCCGGCAGGAAAAATCAAGCAAAAAACGACTGAAAACACTTTCGCGAACAGACATCGCGCCGAAGCCGGTTAACACTTTGTTTCGTACTGTGAAACACTTTGTTTCAGACTGTTGAAACACTCTGTTTCAGACTGCGAAACACTTTGTTTCGTACTGCGAAACACTTTGTTTCGTACTGTGAAACACTTTGTTTCAGACTGTTGAAACACTCTGTTTCAGACTGCGAAACACTTTGTTTCGGACTGCGAAACACTCTGTTTCAGACTGTTGAAACACTTTGTTTCAGACTGTTAAAATACTTTGTTTCGGACGGCGAAAAAATCCGGCCATCCGCGTACAAAAAAACAGCCCCCGCACCTTGCCGTACAGGGGCTGTTGTGTCCACGAAAACGGAGACTATTGAACCTTTACTTCGCCATTTTGAGAATCTTTACTCCACTCACTGTCCCACTTCGTCTTCTGATCGGCCGTCAGGGTCAGTGTCAGCGTCTGCGGGGTCGAACCGTCGGAGGTCTGATTGCCGCACTGCAGCATCTCCAGCTTACTGTGCATTGACACATCTAATGCCGTCAAGTGGTTTAAATGACAAAAGAGTTGCTTCAATTTGTTATTCAAACTACCCAAATTCAGTTCCGTCAACTGA
>JAXEIF010000010.1:0-46093 GCA_034120015.1 Spirochaetia bacterium
GCGGGTAACCGATGGCGTAGGCCAGCTGCAGTTCGCACCGCTCGCAAACGCCGGAAGCGACGATATTTTTGGCGATATAACGGGCCATATACGCCGCCGAACGGTCGACTTTGCTCGGATCCTTTCCCGAAAACGCACCGCCGCCGTGACGCCCCATTCCTCCGTAGGTATCGACAATGATTTTACGGCCGGTCAGTCCGGAATCGCCGTGCGGTCCGCCGATAACGAATTTTCCGGTCGGGTTAATCAGGTACCTGGTTTCTTTTGTCAGCAGGCCGGTCGGTTCCAGTACCGGTTTAATGATTTCGTTGATAATTGTCCGTTCGATTTCCGCATAGGAAACATCGTCGTCGTGCTGATGGGAAACAATAACCGTATCGACGGCGACCGGTTTGTGTCCTTCGTAAGCAATGGAAACCTGGCTTTTCGAATCGGGACGCAGCCAGCGGATGGCTCCCTGTTTGCGCAGTGCGGATGCCCGTTTTAAAATATTATGGGAAAACTGAAGCGGTGCAGGCATCAGTTCGGGTGTTTCGTTGCAGGCAAAACCGAACATCATTCCCTGATCGCCTGCGCCCTGTGCCTGAAACAAACCGGTTCCGGTCACGCCTTGGGCAATATCGGGCGATTGGCTGTGGATACGGTTGTCCCATTTGAAGGTTGCCGCATTGAATTTATATTCCTCTTTGTTGTATCCTATGGAAGAAACCGCTTCGCGGACAATTTTCTCGACAGGAAGAGCTGCGAATTTTTCCGGGTCGAGACTGATTTCGCCGCCGGTCAGGACGAAATCGGTTGTCGTAAATGTCTCGCAGGCGGTCCGGCATTGAGGATCGGCTTCCAGACAGGCGTCCAAAATCGAATCCGAAATAAAGTCGGCCACTTTATCGGGATGTCCTTCACTGACGGATTCCGAAGTAAACAGATATTTCTCTTTCATGGTCATACAAGCCTCCTTTTGACTGTGATCTCTCTGATATATAATAAACAAAAAATAAAGGTTTGACCAGAGTTTTATTTTGATATACAATGAATTTATAGGGATTTTTCGGATAACATTGTCATGGAAATATATATCAGATTGTTTTTAATTTCGGTCGGATCCGCTTTTTTTTCGAATATCATTATTACGCCTGTTTTGATTGCATTGGCCAAAAAATATCAGTGGTATGATTCTACGAACGAACGTAAAATTCATATCAGTCCGACACCGCGTATCGGCGGGGTCGGTGTTTTTATTTCTTTCATTATCGGGATATCGGTTTTTTTCGGACTTTCGCAATCGTACGGCATCGAAATGGGGATGGACGGATTTAAGTTTGCAGCTTTGCTGATTGCGATAGCCGGAATTTTTACGGTCGGAATTTTCGACGACTATCTCAATTTGAGTGCAAAATTTAAATTCGGGATTCAGGCGCTGCTGACGGTTTTGCTGATTGTGTCGGGATTCCGGTTTAAAGAGCTTTATATTCCGTTTGTACAGTATACGCTGCCGTTGGGCTTGTTTTCGTATCCGCTGACTTTTATCTGGATTGTCGGCGTCAGTAATGCGATTAATCTGATTGACGGAATGGACGGTCTTGCCGGGGGGCTTTCCTGTTTGGGATTGATCAGTGTCGGTCTTTATTCGTTGATTCTGAACGATACGGGTTTGTCCGTTTTGGCGTTTACTTTGGCCGGAGCGCTTCTGGCGTTTTTGGTCTTCAATTTTCCGCCGGCAAAAATCTTCATGGGTGATGCCGGCAGTTACGTTATCGGACTGACACTGGCGGTCGTTCCGTTGGCCAACAATCCGCAGTATAATTCGGTAACGCTTTATCTGGCGATAACGGTGTGTATTATTCCGATTTTTGACACTCTGTCGTCCATGATTCGTCGTATGGTATTTTACCGCGTTTCCTTTTTTACACCGGATAAAGAACATACGCACCACAAGCTGCTGAATCTCGGATTGTCGACACTGCAGATTTTGGTGATTATTTATCTGATTTGCTGCTGTCTTTGCGGAGTGACACTTTTATGGTCGCTCTACCAGACAGACTGGTCACTGCTGCTGATTATGGCGGTATGGGTTGCAGTCGGCGTTTTTTTTCTCGCTCTGTCGCACGATTTCCGAAAATATTTTAAAAACGACCCCGAAGCGCAGCGCTTTTACGAATTAAAGCGTCAGCAGCAGATTAAGGCGGTAAAAAAAGAACAGGAACGAACCCGATAACCGGAACGGAAAGTTTCCGGAAGGAGTTTATGATGAGCAACAAAATTATAACTATCGGCCGTGAGTACGGCTGCGGCGGACGTCTGGTTGCCAAAAAACTGGCCGAAAAACTCGGTTTTGCTTACTACGATACCGATTTGATTTCTCTGGCAGCGGAAAAAACCGGCATGACGGAATCGTATGTCAAGGAGATCGAACAGAAAAAGGTGAGCAACTTTCTTTACAGTCTCTTCCTTCCCGGTCAGACGCTGACATTACCGGATCAGGTTTTCATCGCGCAGGCCGAAGTGATCCGCTCGGCAGCGGAAAAAGAGTCATGCGTCTTTGTCGGCCGATGCGCCGATTACATTCTGAAAGATTTCGGAAACTGCGTGAATCTTTTTCTGTATGCTCCTCTCGAGACGCGTATCAGACGGGTTTGCGAAGAGTACAAAGAGATCGACAGAAATCAGGCCGAGGCGTACATCGCCCGTAAAGATAAAGAGCGTTCGTCGTATTACAATTATTTTTCTACCAATATCTGGGGAAATTACAAAAATTACGATCTGTGCATCGACTGCCGCATCGGAGTCGACGCGACGGTCAGTCTGATTGAAGATTTTCTGAAATTACGGTTTTCGTGAGAGTCGAATTTTTTTCTGAATGAAAAGGGCTTTTTTAAAGAAAGCCCTTTTCATTTTTTTGATAACGGTATAGAGTATATATATGAAAGAAATTTTCAGTCAGGTTGTTGAAAAAGAGAAAGATGCCGATGCCAAAATACGGGATGCCAAAGAGCGGGCATCTGCCCTGCTGATGAATGTCGAAGCGGAAAACCGCGAAAAAATAAAACGATACCGGGAAGATTGCCAGACGAAATCGAATGAAGACATTCAGGCCTTTACCGAACAGGTGAAACGGGAAGAAGAGCGGATCCGACGGGAAACCGAGGAGCGGACAGCCGAAGAACTGAAACGAAAAAGCGGAACCGTGGCTTCCTGCGCCGAAAAGGTTTTCGAAATCCTGACCGGAAAACAGACGGAGTAAAGCAATGGGGCGTGTTTCCGAGTATGCGTACATCAGTGCCAATTTACGTGCAAAAATCAGCCGAATTCTTGAACCCGAATTTTTGTTGAAATGTGCCGAAGCTCAGGATTTGGAAACCCTTCTGACAGCTTTTAAAGATACCGATTTTGCCTTTTTACAGGAAGTCTATCACAAAACCGCAGACATTAAAACCTGCGAGAAAGAAATTCTTGATAACGAAATTGCCTATAACAGTTATCTTTTCAAACATACCAAAGGGGCTGTGCGTCGTTTTTGCGAAGCGCTGGCTGTCCGTTACGAAGCGGATATTTTAAAAGACGTTTTGCGGCTCTGGTTCGACCGCACGGTGCGCCGCCGCAGTATCGACGAGTACACCCCGTACATTCACCGCGAACAGATTGTTCACCTGCTGCCGGTCGATCCGATTCTGAATGCCGAAACGCCCGAAACGGTACTGTCGCTTTTGTCCGCAACACCGTACGGTAAAGTGCTGGCGCCGGTTTTAAACGCGGTTGTCGAGCAGCAAACCGTTTATGCGGCCGAAACGGCGGTGGATACATGGGTGTTTCGTCAGCTGAAAGAGGCGGCCGACGGGTTGCCGAAACCCGACCGGGAGATTGCCGCCGATTACGTGGCTCTGCTTGTCGATATCGAAAACCTGAACCGGATTGTCCGGCTGAAACAGTATTTTGACTTTGATTCCGAACAGATTCGGGCGCAGCTTCTGCCCGGCGGCCGACGGTTGCCGATACGGGGATCGGTTCTCGGCGACGGATTCGAGAACAATTTCGGCGCTCTGGTTGAAAAATACTTTTCCGATCTGGTTTCGGGAAAGATGCCTTCCGAAGCAACATCGTTTGACCGGCTGATGCTGGCGGAGACGGTTTCGGCGGAAATGAGGGAGAAACAGGCGCAGAAAGCCCTTTGCGGAAATCCGTTTTCCATCGGAATGATTATTGCCTTCTTTATCCGGAAACGGCTGGAAATTCAGCGGATGATTACCCTGCTGAATGCAAAATATTATCATTTGGGAAAAGAGAGGATTAAGGAACTGTTATGATCAGAACGGCGAAAATGATCCAGCTTTCCGCGGTTGTGCTGGAAAAATATTTTGATCGTGTCACAAAAGAACTCCTCGATTTGGGGCAGATGGATTTTATTTCCGTTAAAGAAGTATCTCCCTCTTTGGCCCGTTCTTTACGCGACGTTAAAGGGGTTGTTCCTTCTTCCGATCTGAAAGAATTGAGAAAGAAGGTGGAGAGCCTTATGTCGGTCGGCCGGATCGAATTTCCTTCACTTAAACATGCGGAAATCAAACCGCTGACAGAAGAGGGTCTTTCGTCACTCGCAGCCGAAGTCAATTCCGTCGAATCCGAAATGAACCGTTTGCGGGTGCGGCAGCAGAATACACAGGCGGATGTTTTACGGCTCGAAGAAATCCGCAAACAGGTGAGCACAGCACTTCGTCACAAGGCTCCGGGACGTGAAAATCCGTATGCGGCTTTTCTGGTGACCCGGTACGGGACTTTTACGGGCGATAAAGAAGATCTGATTAATGCCCTTCGCGGTGTGCCGTGCGCATTACTGCCTGTTTCCGATACCTCTTTAAACGAATATGTTTTAATTCATTTGAAAAAAGATATTCTGAAAATCGAATCCGCATTGGCGGAAACGGCCTGGAAGGGCGAAGAGCCTGTTGTCGGCGATGCGGCCGTTAATGCCGAAATCGAGGAGCGGCTGAAAAAAAGACTGGAAGAAGTACAGGTCCGTCAGGACGAACTGAAATACGACGTCGAAACGGTTATCGGAAACGAGAAACAGCATATTAAAGATTTGTGGACACAGCTGCGCGTAGCCGAAACCTACAGTGCCATTCAGCAACGGTTCAGCAAAACGGAACGGACTTTTGTTTTTTCCGGCTGGATAGCCGAAAAAATGAAGAAAAAAGTTTCCGACGGCATTTTTAAAGCGTGCGACGGCGACTGTTACATCGAGCTGACTTCGGCTGCGGAGGCGGTCGAGGAAGAGGGGTTGGTACCGCCGGTTCTGCTGGAAACGCCGAAACTGCTGAAGCCGTTCGAAACGGTCATTACCAATTTTGCCGTTCCCGCTTACGGAACCATTAATCCGTCCTACATTGTGGCTTTAACCTTTATGCTGATGTTCGGACTGATGTTCGGTGATGTCGGACATGGTGCGGTTGTGCTTTTGCTCGGAATCGTCGGTACCGTTTTCGCACGCAAAAAACGGAAACCCGATTATATTTACAATCTGATGTGTTACTGCGGACTTTCGGCCGTTTTCTTCGGAGTGATGTTTGGTTCTTACTTCGGCTACTCGTGGCTGCCGGCGGTCTGGTTCAATTATCACGGCGCCGTTGTCGGGCATAATGCAACGGGAATGGTTCAGTCTCTGATGCAGATACTGGCACTTTCGGCGTGGCTCGGTGTCGGCATGATTTCTCTCGGAATCTTTTTCTTTTTTTATAACTGCATCTGCTGCAAAAAGTGGCTGGAACTGTTTACCGATAAGTCGGGATTGGCCGGTGCCGTTTTTTACTGGGGCGGTGTGGCGTGTGCCTATTTCTTTATGACGGACGGATCGTTTGCTCGGATGCCGGGCTGGGCTTTGGCACTCTGCTTCGGGTTGCCGACCGTTGCCTTTCTGGTTCGTCTGACTGTTCATTCGGTGAAGGAAGAGGGGCGTTTTAAGATAACGGCTGTTCCGATGCTGATCATGGAACTACTGATTGAAATTCTGGAAGTCTTTTCCGGATATTTGGCCAATACGCTGTCGTTTTTGCGGGTGGCCGGATTGGGAATCGCCCATGTCAGTCTGATGCAGGCATTTTTTACCCTGGCCGAAATGGTCGGCAGCGATTCGATGGTGAAGGCGGTTGCTTCGGCATTTCTGATTGTGCTCGGAAACGTTCTGGTCATTGCGTTGGAAGGACTTTCCGCCTGGATTCAGACGGTTCGTTTGCACTACTATGAATTTTTTAATAAATTTCTGATGGGCGGCGGAATCGCTTTCCGTCCGATTAATTTGGCAGAAAAAGGGGACGATTAACCCTTTAAAATAATAGGAGGCTGAGAGTGAAGGCTAAAAAACTGATGATGGTATTGTTTGTTCTGTTGAGCCTGTTTTTGAGTGCCGGCAGTCTGTTTGCCCAGGAAGCGGAAGCAGCGGAGACGGAAACGGAAGTAACGGCAGAAGAAAGCGGAATTTCCATGAAAATGCTGGCCGGTCTGTTCGGTGCCGCAGTGGCATTCGGATTGGGCGCAATCGGTGCCGGTTTGGCAATCGGTCAGGTAGGTTCTGCCGCGATGGGTGCGATTGCCGAAAAACCCAATCTTGCGGGGCAGGCTTTGATTTTCGTGGCTTTGGCCGAAGGTATCGTCGTTTTCGGGTTTATTACCGCTCTGATGATTTTGGGCAAAGTCTGACGCATGAACTATTTTGTGATCGGCGATCAGGATACGGTTCTCGGTTTCAGCCTGGCAGGAGTCGAAGGAAAAGCGGTTTCCTGTCGGGAAGAAACCGAAACCGCATTTTCCGAAGTGATTAATAAATCCGATATAGCTATTGTCGTCATTACCGAAAAGTGCGCCGGCTGGATTCGCGAGCGGCTCGAGAATTATCTTTTTACAAAAGATTTTCCCCTTATTGTGGAGATTCCCGATCGGAGCGGACCGGATCCCGGTCGACCGACGTTGAAGCAGACGATTAATGCAGCTATCGGAATCAAAATATAGGCGGACGCTTGTGGAAGAAAAGGAAAGTTTAGGCTCGATTGATTTTCTGGATGTGATTGTCTCCGATGCCGAAGAGACCGCAAAACGCATTCGCAGGGATGCCGAACAGGCGGCGGAAGCAAAAAGAAATTCGGCGCGTGAGGAAATGGCGAAATGGGAAGCTTTTTTTGCCGAAAAGACGGAACAGGAAAAGCAGCGTATTCAAAAGAACAGTCAAAACAATATCGAAATGGAAAAACGGAAAATCGAACTCTCTTTAAGAGAACAGATTATTTCCGAATCGATACAGGCGGCGATGGATAAAGTCAGAGACTTTGCCTCGTCTCCCGAATACGCCGATGTTTTGCGCCATTTGCTGACGGAGGCCGTTTACGGCATCGGAAAAACGGATCTGATTGTTTCAGTCAGTGCGGCGGAAGCTCCCGTTGTCACTCAGGAAGTATTGAACCGTTGGGCTGCCGGACTTTCCGAAGAAATCGGTGTTACATTGAAATTGGAACTGTCGCCTTTGCGGCTGCGGAGTCAGGGAATTTCCGTTTCCGACCGAGAGGGACGTGTCGTGTATGATAACCGGTTCGAGACAAGACTGATCCGTTATCAGTCGGCGATCCGGAAAGCGGTATCGCAGGCTGTCGTCGGGAGTTAAGGAATATGGCAGAACGAATTATCGGACAAATCAAACGGGTCAACGGACCTGTTATTGAAGTCAAAAATGTTTCGGATGCACTGAACATGGAGCTGATTCATGTCGGTGAGGCGAAACTGATCGGGGAGGTCATCAAGCTGCACGATGATCGTGCGGTGATTCAGGTTTACGAAGATGCGACCGGGCTGGCCCCCGAAGATAATGTGTACGGAAGCGGCGGTCCGCTTTCCGTTGAGTTGGGTCCCGGCTTGATCGGGACGATTTACGACGGTATTCAGCGTCCGCTTGATGTGCTGCGCGATATGTCCGGCAGCTACATCGAAAAGGGAATCAATGCCCCGTCGCTTTCCCGTGATAAAAAATGGCATTTTGTCCCGACCGAAGGCCTTACGGCCGGAGCCGAAGTAAAAGGCGGTCAGGTACTCGGTACGGTACAGGAAACCTCCTCCATTTGTCACAAAATTATGGTGCCGCCCGATGTCAAGGGAGTTTTGAAATCACTTTCACCCGAAGGGGATTACACCGTTGACGAAGCGGCTGCCGTTGTCGACTGTGACGGCGTCGAAAAAGAAATTGCATTTTATCAGAAGTGGCCGATTCGGGTTCCCCGGCCGGTCGGACAGCGGTTGCCGCTGAATATTCCGCTGATTACCGGACAGCGTGTTATCGATACGCTGTTTCCGCTGGCTAAAGGCGGTACGGTCGCCATTCCCGGCGGTTTCGGAACCGGGAAAACGATGACGCAACACGCGATTGCCAAGTGGTGCGACGCCGATATTATCGTTTATGTCGGCTGCGGCGAACGCGGTAACGAGATGACCGACGTTCTGACCGAGTTTCCCGAACTGATCGACCCGCGAACGGGAAAAAGTCTGATGGAACGGACGGTGCTGATTGCCAACACCTCCAACATGCCGGTTTCCGCCCGCGAAGCCAGTATTTACACCGGAGTTACGATCGCCGAATATTTCCGCGACATGGGACTTCATGTGGCGATTATGGCCGATTCGACGTCGCGGTGGGCGGAAGCGTTGCGCGAGCTTTCCGGCCGTATGGAAGAGATGCCGGCGGAAGAAGGCTTCCCCGCCTATCTGCCGACCCGTATCGCGGAGTTTTACGAAAGAGCCGGTTATATGGAGACGCTTTGCGGTCAGGAAGGATCGGTTTCCATTATCGGGGCGGTCTCCCCTCCGGGCGGCGACTTTTCCGAGCCGGTCACCCAGCACACGAAACGGTTTGTCCGCTGTTTCTGGGGACTCGACAAGCAGCTGGCCAACGCCCGCCACTATCCGGCTATTTCGTGGCTGGACAGCTACAGCGAATACGTTTCCGATTTAAGCGGATATTTTGCCCGTGTCGCGGGAGAAGATTTTATCAGTGACCGCGAAGAGATGATGGAGCTTCTTCAGAAAGAGGTTCGTCTGCAGCAGGTCGTCAAACTGGTCGGACCCGACGCCCTTCCCGACAGCCAGCGGTTCATTATCGAAATCTGCTCGCTGTTCAAAAACGGATTCCTTCAGCAGAACGCATTCGATGACATCGATAAATTTTCGACGATGGACAAACAGAAAGCGATGCTCAATCTGATTCTCCAATATTACAAAAGAGGCGCGGATGCGATTAAAAAAGGTATTCCGCTGTCCAAAATCCGGAAAATGCCGGTTGCATCCGAACTGGTGAAGATGAAACTGACGATTGCCAACGGCGATGCCGACAGCTTCGATAAGCTGGCTCTCGCTCTGGAAAAAGGCATTTCGAAACTGGAGGCTCTTTATGCAGAATAACGAAGCATCTTTTGCGGATAAAAAATATATCAGCGGCCGGGAATATGTCGGAGTCAACCGTATCGAAGGATCTCTGGTTGTCGTGAAGAAAACGCACCCGGTCGGTTATCAGGAACTGGTCGAAGTTCTCGACCGCAACGGCAATATCCGCCGCGGAATTGTTCTGGACACCTCCGATACGGCTGTGACCGTTCAGATTTTCGAAGGAACCACCGGTCTCGATATGCCGCATACGAAAGTACGGTTTATGGGCGAACCGCTGAAACTGGGCGTTTCGGAAAAAATGCTCGGCCGCGTTTTCAACGGTCTCGGCATTCCGAAAGACGGCGGACCGGTGCCGGTTGCCGAAAAAGAGGAAGACGTCAACGGCCGGCCGATTAACCCGACCTCGCGCATCTATCCCCGCGACTTTATTCAAACCGGTATCAGCGTGATCGACGGCATGAACACCCTCATCCGCGGCCAGAAGCTGCCGATCTTCTCCGGCAACGGCATGCCGCATAACGAGCTGGCGGCACAAATCGCCCGGCAGGCCCGGATTCTCGGTGAGGAAACCAACTTTGCCGTTGTATTTGCCGCCATGGGTGTCAAAAACGACGTAGCCCGCTTCTTCATCAAGTCGTTCGAAGAATCCGGCGTTCTTTCCAACGTTGCTCTTTTCCTCTCGTTGGCCGACGAACCGTCAATCGAAAGAATGATTACGCCGCGAACGGCGTTGACGCTGGCCGAGTATCTGGCGTACGACAAAGGCATGCACGTTCTGGTCATTATGACCGATATGGCCAACTACTGCGAATCGCTTCGCGAAATCTCCACACAGCGCGGTGAGATTCCGTCCCGAAAAGGATATCCCGGTTATCTTTATTCCAACCTGGCCGAGATTTACGAACGGTCCGGAATGATTGAAGGCTGCAAAGGATCGATTACCCAGCTGCCGATTCTCACCATGCCCAACGACGATATTACCCACCCGATTCCCGACCTTTCCGGTTACATTACCGAAGGACAGATCGTTTTCGACCGCGAAATGCACGGAAAATCGCTCTATCCGCCGGTGGCCGGTCTGCCGTCGCTTTCCCGTCTGATGAAAGACGGTATCGGTGAAGGAATGACCCGCAAAGACCACCCGCACCTTTCCAGCCAGCTGTTTGCTTCATACAGTTATGTGAAGGACGTCCGCAATCTGGCGTCGGTTATCGGCGAAGAAGAGCTGACACCGCTGGATAAACGCTATATGGAATTCGGCGAAAAGTTCGAGCGGGAATTCGTCAATCAGGGAATGACTTCCAACCGCACCATCGAAGAAACACTCGATTTGGGCTGGGACTGTCTGCGCCTGCTGCCGCGCGAAGAACTGCACCGTGTGACGGAAGAAGAGCTGGTCGAGTATTACGACAGCAGAGAGGGAATCGGAGACTGAACCGATGAAAAAAATTGCACCGACGAAATCGAATCTGATGAAAACCCGCGACGAACTGAAATTCGCGAAACTCGGATTCGATCTTCTCGACCAAAAAAGAAGTATTCTCGTCTCGGAACTGGTCAACCTGACGGAGCGGGCCGAAACGCAGCAGCGGTCGCTGGAAACGACACTGGCCGAAGCGTATAAAAGCCTCGAAAACGCCGTTCTGCGGATGGGAAAACTCAAAATTCATTCGCTGTCGGCTGCCGTTCACATCGAATCGGAAATCCGTCTTTCGTCGCGCAAAGTGATGGGCGTCGGGTTGCCGATTGTCGATACCGATTTTCACGAGAAGGCACCCTATTTCAGCATGACCGATACCCCGTATTATATCGACGAGGCGGTTTCACGGTTTAAAACAGCCGTCGAATCGATGGGGCAGTTTGCCGAAATTAAAATTTCGATTATGAGACTGGCCAGGGAAGTGAAAAAAACAATTCGTAAAGTCAACGCTCTGGAAAAAATCGCCATTCCCGATTTGGAAGAAACGGTTCGCCATATCGCCAACCGTCTCGAAGAGGCGGAACGGGAAAATCTGATTCTGATGAAAACCATCAAAGAACGGCTTGAAAAAGCAGGAGAGGAAGAAGAATGAAACTTGTAAACAAAATTCTGGTTTACATTGACGATTCCGATGCCGCCATTGCGGCCATACAGGCTTCGATTCTGTTGGCAAAACAGTTTGAAGCCGAGCTGTACGGACTTTACGTCATCAATACGAAAGCGTTGGGCGATCTGGTCAAAGCCCGGATTTTTGTCGAAAGCGAACGGGAAGAGTACGCCCGCGAACTGGAAGAAGATGCCGAACGCTATCTGAGACTGGCCCGCCGGCTGGCCGATTCCAAAAAAGTGGCCATCGAGGCGGAAAAAGTGCAGGGGACACCCCACAGCGAAATCCGCAAAGCGGTCGAGGAGAAAGGAATCGATCTGCTGGTTGTCGGCGTCGAGAGCAACCGGACCAAAAGTCTGCGCGAAGAACTTCACAGTGACAAAGATATGGCGATGAAGCAGGTCACCTGCGATGTTCTGTGTATCAAAAACGAAGAACGGATGGAACGCTGTTTCGAAACGGAAGAGGAGGGAGAAAATCATGGCTTTGGCAAACTTAATTAAGCAGGAAAACATTCAGGTACCTCTGACGGCAAAAACAAAAACGGAAGCCGTCTGCGAAATGATCGGACTTTTAAACAAAAACGGTCTGATTCACGATGTGAAAGCCGTTACCGATGCCGTTTTCGAGCGGGAAGCTCTTTCTTCGACCGGATTGGGCGACGGGATTGCCGTTCCGCATGCCAAAACCGAATCGGTTCAGACACCCGTTCTGGCAATCGGAATTTCGAAAGAAGGAATCGATTTTCAGGCGCATGACGGCGAACCGGTTTATGTCGTTTTTCTGATGATTGCTCCCAAAAGCCAGCCGGGACAGCATATCGAGGCACTTTCCGAAATTGCCAAAATGATGCAGGCACCGATTGTGATGAAAATGCTGAAAAAAGCCGATACGCCGCAGGACGTGATCGATGTTTTGTCCGAATAAAGCAGACAGATAATCAAAAACCCCTCTTCCGCGGAAGAGGGGTTTTATTTTGCCGGAAAAAACCGCTGTTGACTTTTCGCTGTTTCGTGGTATGATTTTTTCAGACGGAGGTCCTGTAAATGAAAAAAAGTATAGGCGGTATTTTTCTCCTGACGGTTTTAGCGGTTTTGTCCTGTGAAGGAAAAACCCTGCTTTCTTCAGAAGACAGCGAACCCAACCTGTATCAGCCCCGCTTAAACGGACTGGAGTTGGAATCGTTTGAGGTGAATGCGCTGACAGCGGAAAATCTTTCCGAATGGGACCCCGATACCCTGTCGGCGGCCGATTTTTCCCGCCCGTCGGAAACAGATATTTACACCGAAAGCCGTTTCCGAATCCGGTGGCAGACGGGCGAAAGACATACAGACCGTGTCAACCGTTTCTTTCTGTTTCTGGTAGAGGATAATCCCGATTTAATGATTGCTCCTCCCGTACCCCGCCCCATGGAACTGACAGTCAAAAAAAACGGGGCGTCGCTTAGAGGAGGAAGTCCTGTTGCCGCGGGCGGCTCTCTTTATGCGGATCAAATTTCTTCCGAGGGCGATATTGTGACTCTGCGCAATCTGAAACCGGCTGCCTGCTATTATATTTTTCTCGGATCGCCGAAAGAAGACCTCCGGTTTTATCCGGAATCGGGCCTTTTGAGAGAGAGAAAGGACGGCGAACCGGATTCGAACGGTGAAGACGGTTTCGGATTTTTAAGCGGAACGGTCACCTTTCCTTCTTTGCGTCATTTTTCCGACCGCATACGGATTTGGACGCCCGCCGCGGTTTTTATTACGGACGTTTATTTTACGCCCGATAATGCGGGTCTGGTTGTCAAAAGCGGCAAACGGATCGATTCGGGAAGCGATTACCGCCTGCATCTCGGGAACGGGGAAATCCACCGCATCGGGACCGGCTCGACAGAAACGAGAATTTCTCTGAAAGAACCTTTTCGGGGAGAGACTCTCGATTTCGGTATCGAAGTTGTCGATGCTCTCGACAGGGAGCCGAAGAGCGAAGATGAAAAGTGGAATGATGCCGAAGTCTCTCTTGTCCGGTTTGAAAAGAGCGTCCGACCTTATCCGTCGGCACCGGTTATCGGCGAAACAGTCGAAATGCTTCCCGAAGGAGGAGCGCAGTCATGGCCGGCATTCCGGTTTACCGTAACGGTCGACGAAAACGCCGCCGCTTATTTTCAAACGACGGAAAACGGAATGCTTCCCGGAACGCAAAAATCCGGCAGCGGAGAATTACCGGACCGTTTCCTGAATGTTTTCCGGCAGAGTCCGGATGACACTTTCTTTAGTCCGGTTCGGGTCGAGAATGAAGAGGATGATTACACCAACTCAAAATATTACTATACATATACGCCGGATTCCGGCGATGCGGCCCGTTTTACGGTTACGGTCTTTTATATGCCTCCTCTTGAGAATCTGAACTGGTATGTTACGGTTAAAAATCATTCGAATTTTCAAAACCCGTTTCTGGCCGGAGAAGAAAATAATCTGCGGGTTCAGGAGTCGGACTATTCGCAGCCGCTGACCGATCCCGTCAGTGCGGAAGGTTGAAATTCCGGTCTTGCCGTCACAAAAAATGAATAATAATTCATTTTTTGTGAGATTGGTCTTATTTAAAAGTAAATAAAATATAATAATTTATAAAAATTTTACAAAAAGAATATTGACATCCGGAAATTCTATGCTAGACTTTTTTCATGGAAGAAGGAGTTGGTATATGAAAAAACAGAACAGAACAGAACAGAACACATTTTATTGACACTTTTTGCGGTGTTGTTTCTTTTGGTCGGATGTATAAAAGGAGAAATGGATATGACATGTTCCCTGATGCCTTTGCGGCTCTCATATAGGGAAGCCTGTATCGGGACAAAACCGGAAGAACCGGTCGTTTTTCAAAGTACTCATCCGATTCATCAGGATCGGTTTTTGGATATATTCGAAATGAAAAGAGGGTCGGTGGAAACAGGTAAAATTTCAAATGAGGAAAATTCGGACTGGTATAAGATTGAATTTTCCGAAGATGGAAAGAAAATCAGTATTTCCCCTTCGGGAGAAAAAAAATGGGAATTCGGTAAATTTTATACTATCACCTTTAAAAGTCCGTATGTTTGGTCTGCAGATTTGCTTCATTGTTACGCACAGGGTGTAGATATGTGTTTTGTGCCGATGAACAGTTATTATGTTTCTTCCGACGGTACAGGAAAACCGGAAACGGCAACTTCATGGGAAACGGCAACTTCAGACTTGGGAGGCTTGTTTAAATATTTGACAGAAACTTTTGAGAAAATAAGCAAGATAGAGAAAGGCCGATATGTTGCCTGGAGAGACGGAAAAGGTTTTTCCATTTGGATAACAGATGGTCGGTGGACAATAACGCCCGATAACTCGATTGAGAAAATATCTATGGAATTTTGTAAAATTTACGGAGGCATCAAAAAAAATGCAACTTCGATCGAAGAAAAAGAGGGGTACACAACTATTATTTTTGATGAGAATGTTAATTTATCGTTAGGACAGGATTGGCAGATAAGAGAGGGACAGCAAATTCTCAATAATCTTATTCTGAAAGGAATTTTTACTTTTGATTATACCAGTATCATAGATTCAACACTCATTTACGAAGTCGAAGCCAGCATAATGGGATTAACAGATGTCAATGGCAATTACACTTCTCTCCTTGCAGAGAATTCAATATTTTACGGTAGTCAAAGCTCTCCTTACGCTATATGGAAATTACCGTATATTTCGACAGATTTTGTTGCAGCAACAACCCCCGTTAGGGAAGCTGATATATTTTTATCATGGAGAGGCAAAGATACCGATGATGACATACCTTTTATTGTAGGGGGCGATTATACAGGCAAACCTCCCCGTTTTGTCGATCCCGACAACAATGATTTTCGGCTGCGTTCCGATTCGTGTCTGCTGAAAACCGGAAAAGACGGTAAAAATTACGGCGGCTGGCAGGGTGAAGGAATTGCGGTTCCTGCTCCGTAAAACGTTATCGCAACTCTTTCGGCCGGATACCGGTGGGATTTGAAAATCGGGAACAGGGAGAGTGTTTTATGAAAAAAGTGATGCTGATTTTTTTGACTGTTTTTTGGATTTTTTCGTGTGAAGAACGGCCCGAAATCTTTTCTCTGACAGCAATGCCGGAATCGGCCGAAAATGCGGCTTCCGTCGGGTTCTTTTCCGTCGGGCCGACGGAAAAACTGATTCTGACGGCTTCTCTGCCCGTCGACCGGAAGAAGGCCGAAAGAAATATCCGGAAAGCGGTCTGGTCCTACAGGGCGTATAACAGCAGTCGGGATGTGACACCCGAAAAATCGAAAGAGACGGGAACTCTTTTTACGGTTACCTTCTCGGAAGACGGACGCAGAATTGCACTGATTCCCGCATCCGGGAAATGGCCGGCAGGTTACAATTTCATCCGTTTTAAAGATCCGTTTTATCCCGAAGACAACAAAGATTTTTACGAATATACAATGGAGGCCCTCTCATTCTCGGCCGATACGGTTTTTTATGCCAATGCGGCGGCTTCCGATCCGGCAGGAGAAGGAGCGGGTCTTTCCCCCGAGAAGCCGTTTAACGATCTCGAAGATGTGTTTATGGCCGGAAACCGGAGCCGGTATCTGTCGTGTCGGATTGAGTGTGCGCCCGGAGTATACGAAATGCCGAGAGCGGCTTACGGCTGGAGTGTGATTAAAATTGCCGGCAGCAGCAAAGGGCTTACCGTGTTTAAAGGCGATTTTTCGGCAACCAAAACAATAGAATCGGCTGCCGGTTTTTCGGCAAGCCGGGTTGTCTTTTTCGGCGGATTGGATTTGGATTCGGTGTCCGAAGTGAAATACAGTTTTGACAGCTGCACGGTTTATGTACCGGCCGGGAAAGCACTGATTATCGGAAACAGAGCAAAAGGCACGTTTACCGATACGGTTCTCTTTACGGAAAATCCGGCCGGCTCCGGTGCGGCGGTTCTGCCTGTCGGTGTTTCTCTGAAAAACTGCGCCCTTTCGGAGAACCTGTTTGCGGGAGAAGATGCGGCAGTGCTGCTGAGCCGCAGCAACGATACCGATACGCCCGACGGCGGAAAGGCGCCGCTCTTTTTCGATCCGTCCGCGTACGCCTTTGAACCGAAACCGGGATCGCCGCTTCTGAATTCCGGAAATCCCGAAGAGAATATCGGTGCCTATAAAGGGACGGGGAGAACGGAATGAAAAGGCGTCTGATTGTCCGGTCGGCATTACTGTTTTTGCTGCTGGCGGCTGCTGCCTGCAACGATTCGTTGAGAGAGCCCGGCGGAGATCTTCCCGTCAGAGAAGTCACTGTCGACCTTGACGGTGCGGTTTTGGATGAAAACGATTTCGCCCTTACCGGCAATCCGTATACGGGAAAAAGTTATGTTCTTTCGGGGTCGACCGTTTACGCTATTACCGAAGATAACCGCCTTGCCGACGAAACGGCGGAGATGACAGCCGGTGTGGATGCCCGTTTTCTGACGTCGAAAATTGTCAAACTCTATTTTGACAGTGACGGGAAAGGGACGGTTCTCGTTTACAAAGAAGCCGCTGCGGATGAGGAAGAAAGCCGGCTGGTTTTTGTCTACAAAAGAGACGGCCGGGTGACTTATTCGTCGATTTCCGAACAGGAAGGCGGCGGTATCGGTTGGGACGATAAAATAATTTACATCAACGCCCGAATTTTTTACGCTTCCGGCGGGAAACTGATTTCCGCGGATTTATCGACACGGGAGTCGCGGATTATCACCGATTTGGATCCCGAAGATTTGTTTTGTGCCGATGAAGAAAGCGTCTATGTTTACCGGTTGGCCGGTCTCGAGACCGAAAGGCAAAGCGGCCCGCTGAATGTCGGAATCACGGCGATTTCGGCGCCGTATTCGACCGAGCATCCTTATGCCGGCGATCTGGTTGAATACGACTATACGGGTCGGGAGGTATCGGTAACCGATTTTTCTTCCGTATTCTTTTACCGGCAATGCGGGTCGCAGAAAGAGCCGGAAGATCCGTACAGTGATCCGGGAGCTGTTTCGATCCGGAAATTCAATGAATATCTGATTCTCTGGATTGAAGACGGCATTGATTATTTACGTTCGGTCTATTTTGTCAAAGATAACATGTTTTATTATAAGACCGAATCTGCCGGAAAATTTTCTTATATAAAATCGGACAGAGAGCTGTTGCTGTCTGCGGAAATCGGTATACAGTCTCTGTTTTTAAAGTATGCGCTCTATCCGTAAACACAGTCCGTTAGGGCATAAAAAAAGGACGCCCGAAAGCGTCCTTTTTTTGTCGTGTGCCGGAAAATTATTCGGCAACAACGGCAGCTTCTTCGACAACGGCAACTTCTTCGTCGGCAGCAACAGCATCGGCAGCAGCTTCGTCGACAACGGCAGCAGCTTCGTCGGCAACAGCTGCATCTTCAACAGCCGGTTCGACAACTGTTTCTTCCTGAATAACGGTTTCTTCCGTTGCGGCAGCTTCGGATTTTTTGCATCCGACGAAAGCCATGGAAACAAACAGCAGAGCGGTAATGAACAAAATACCGGTTTTTTTCATCTTATTTACCTCCGTAACGCAAAGAGAAATTCCTGCGTAATTATTGGGATTATAGTCCCGGGTCGGAAAAATATCAATATTTTTCACACTTATTTTCAAAATTTTAATGAAAATTTAATCTTTCGGAATTTTATGTTGCGATTGTCAGAATTTAATCTGAAAACTTTTCGGCAGCATGATTTCGGAAACGCAGTCGATGGCATAATCGTCGGTCATACCGGCCAGATAATCGAAAACCGCCTCCTCATCCGGCTTTCCGGTGTAATACTCCGCCATTTTTTGAAGATAATCGGCAAAATGAGCAGCCAGTAAATTGGGTTCTTCGGCATAACGGTCGGATTCGCGGCCGTATTTTTTCATCAGATTCAGCAGATAATCGTAAACCGTTGTCAGAATCCGCTCAAAATTATCATGATAGGCCGTCATTTTCGGATTACGGTAAATTTCTTCGTAGTTAAACCGAACCAGAAGCTGCATGGCTTCGTAGACCGGATCGGAAAAGCCGATTTCTCCTGTTTGAAGAGATGTTTCGATAATGTCGCAAACCATTGTATTGATCATTTGGGCGTTGGTAGTTCCCAAAACGCGCGCGGCCGCCGGCGGCAGGCTGTCGGGGGTCGTTAACTGCAGATGGCAGGCGTCTTCGAAATCCCGTCCCAGATAGGCGATTTTATCGGAGAACCGCACGGCAATACCTTCCCATGTAGCCGGCAGACAGCCGCGGTCGGTAATCTCTTCCAATTTACGGATCGTAAAATCGGGTATCAGCGACTGTTCGAACCGTTCTCCGCAGTGGTTGACAATCCCGTCTCGCACGGCATAAGTCAGATTGAGCCCTTTTCCGTACATTGTCAGGCAGTCGACTGTTTTTAAAGAGTAAAGTTCATGGGAAAATTTCTTCCCCGAAAGAGAAGAGAGAATCCGCTCGCCCAGATGACCGAACGGTGTGTGTCCCAAATCGTGTCCCAAACCGATGGCCCACGCCAGATCGCTGTTCAGATCGAGTGCCCGGCAGATTGTGGAGGCAATCGAAGCCACGTGCATCACATGTTCGATGCGGGTGCAGATGTGGTCGTTTTTCGGGGCGTAAAAGACCTGTGTCTTGTGTTTGAGACGGCGAAACGGATAAGAGTGAATAATGGCGGTTACATCGCGGAAATAATTGCCTCGGGGATCGCTTTCTCCTCCCGGTTTGACCGAGCGGCGCGATTTTAAAAGAGCGGAGTCGAGCGGATTGTGGAAAAAGAGATTGGACGAGGCCATGTTTTATCGGTTTCCTATTTCTGTTCCGGGCTGAGGAGACGATCCAGTTCTTCTTCCGGAATGTCGGTCATTCTGCGGGCGGCTTCGCGCACGGTGATCCGTTCGCGGTAAGCGGCGTAGGCAATCTGAGCCGCTTTATCGTAACCGACCTTCAGCGCCAGCGGCGTAACCATGGCCAGCGACCATTCGATTTGATTGCGGCACTGTTCCCGATCGGCTTTGATGCCCTTGACACATTTTTCGGCCATTCCGAGAGACGCGTTTGTCAGCAGCGAGAGCGATTCCAGAATTTCGTGAGCCATCAGCGGCATCATCATGTTCAGCTGGAGCGGCCCGTTCTGTCCGCCGATGGTGACTGTCAGATGTTTTCCCATGACTGCGGCGCACACCTGAATCACGCATTCGGGAATGACAGGATTCACTTTTCCGGGCATAATGGAGCTTCCCGGCTGCAGCGACGGCAGTTCGATTTCGGCCAGACCGCAGCGCGGACCGGAAGCCAGCAGCCGCAGATCGTTGGCGATTTTCATCAGCGAAACGGCGATTCCGTTCAAAACACCCGACAGAGCGACAATCGAATCGCGTGCGGAAATCGCTTCGAAATAGTTGGGAGCCGGTTCGAACGGCAGTCCCGTCCATTCGGCAAGGCGGCCGGCCGCGGCTTTCGGCATGCGCGGGTCGCAGTTCATCCCGGTTCCGATGGCCGTTCCGCCGAGCGCCAGTTTGGTTACGCGGGGCAGAACCGCTTTCAGCGCTTCGACGCCTTCGGCTGTCTGGCAGGCAAACGCGGAGAACTCCTGCCCGAGTGTCATCGGCACGGCATCCTGCAAATGAGTGCGGCCGATTTTGTACACATCGGCAAACTCTTCCGATTTGGAACGGAAGGCTGCCGAAAGGGTTTGAAGGGCATCGATGAGTTTGAGCGTTTCGCAGGCGGCGGCAACGTTCATGGCCGCCGGAATAACGTCGTTCGACGACTGTCCGCGGTTGACGGTGTCGTTCGGGTGCACCGGCGATTTGGCCCCTTTCCCGGCACCGAGCATTTCGTTGGCCCGGTTGGCGATGACTTCGTTCACATTCATATTCCAGCTGGTTCCGGAACCGGTCTGGTAGACATCGAGCGGAAAATTCCCGTCGAGTTTTCCGTCAATAATTTCGTCGCAGGCAGCGGCAACGGCAGAGACCGTTTCCGCCGGCAGAATGCCCAGTTTCCCGTGAACAAGAGCCGCCGCTTTTTTGATTTGTGCCATCGCTTTCAGAAACGGTCGCGGGATGCGTCTGTCGGAAATGACAAAATTTTCCAAGGCACGGGCTGTCTGGGCACCGTAATATTTTTCGGAGGGGACGTACATGACGCCCATCGAATCTTTTTCTTCTCTCATTTCACTCATATTTTCATTATATCGATTTCTTCGAAAAAATCCACCTTTTTTGACCGGGAGATTCCGTTTTCGGAAAATGTCATGGACAAAACGAAACCGCTGTTTTATAATCCGGGTATGAAGAGATTTGCTTTTGCGGCTGTCGTTTTTCCGGCAGCCTGTCAGTTTCAGCCGTCTGCGGGGACGGTCGGAGAAGAAAAAGTTTATCCGCGATCGGAGATCGAAACAGCTTACGGGATTCCCGAAAACCGAATAAAATTAATTTTTAATCAATAAAATTAATTTGCTGTTTTGAAAGAATTGTGTTACTATTAAGAAAACGGAAGAAACGGAGGAGTCTGTATGATAAAAACAATTCGTATAGCGACGGGACTTGCGGTTTTGTCGGGGCTGATGTTTGTTTCCTGTTGGAAGAAAGAAGTAAACGGTTATTATTTTCAGATGAATAACGGAGAAATAAGTACTCTGCTGCCGTTTGGAAGCGCATCGGTCATTGCGGAGTACGGAGAGAGTCTGGAGGCGATTTTTGCCCGCCCGGAGATGAGTTTCAAGCTGGTGTCATCCAATGCGCTTGCGGAACGCCGGGAGGTCGGAGAGGATCAGTTTTTTATCGAATATTACCGGGACTGCAGCAGCGGTTCCAATTTAAAAAAAATTGATGCCATTAAAATTCCGATTCCCGATTGGGGGAGTTATCAAATCAAATACATTCCCAAAGATATGCCGGAATGGGAAATGACGATTTCTTTTTATATAGAAGCGTCCCCGAAGCCGTTTTACACTCTGGGGGGGCTGTCGAAAAAAACCTGGGCACAGGACGAAACGCCGCCTGCACCGCCGTCTGTCACCAATTTTACCGGGGCTCTTCCGGATGTGATCTATTATTATATCTCCGCCGAAACATGGAATAATGCGACCGAAGAACAAAAGGCCGATCCGGAAGCATGGCGTTCCGAGACGGAAGAAATTCTTTTTTATGACTGGCCCGATGGTCCCTGGCAAATTGAACCGGGAGAATATTACCTGGCCGGTTATGTCCTTTATCCGAATATCGGGGACAAAGAGTATCCCGATGTCAACTATTTCGGTTATACGAAGATTACGGAAAATAACCGGTTTTCCGTAACCGCTCCGGCGGCAACTCCGTAACGGCGGTTAGCCGCACCGGCGGCAGCAGGCAATGCCGCTGCATTAGCCGGAAAGCCGCCGCCTACGGCCGGTTTTCAGTTGTCTTTTACCGGTTCTTCCGGAGAGTGCCGCTGGACCAGTTGGCGGAGTGCTTCGATTTCGTGGATCGGGTCACTCATCAGTTTTTTCATATCGCTTTCGCCGAAGCCTTTGTAGCGGATCTGGCGGCGCCGGTTTTCCACGTCATCGTAAATATCGCCGGGAAGCCGGTTTTTTTCGCTCAGGACGGTCAGACCCTGGGCCGCGGCGAGCAGATTGACGGCATTCTGCTTGCGGATGTGAGTGTCGAACAGCGCAATCAGATTGATAATTTTTTCGCGGTCGGCGGGATCGTACTGTTCGGCAACGGTATATTTTTCGATCTCTTTAAAGGAAGCAATCAGCGGTTCGAGACTCTCTTCCGAAACAACGAAAAAAGTAAATCCGTCCTGATAGTGAACGAGCTGTTTGATTTCGGAGACGGAAGGACGGGGGACGACCAGAACAATGATGCGGAAAATCAGATTTTCGAGACCGTTCTCTTTAATTTTTTCGGCCGTCTTTTCGACCTGCCCTTTGATATAATTGGACAGATTTTTGCCGTCGCTTTTTTTGGCATCGAAAAGAATATATTGGTCGCGGAATTCGACAAGAAAGTCGGGTTTGAATTTGATAAAAGCTTCGGGAAGATCATCGTTGCTCCAGACAGGATAGGCATAGGCAGGGTTTTTGCAGATTTCCCGCAGACGTGCCTGTACGATGTTTTCGTGTTCTTTCCATAAGCGGCTGCGGTTTTCTTCGGCAAGGCGCAGCCGTTCCCGTTCTTCGGCCTGAAGCCGCTCTTTTTCATCGTGAAGGACACGGGTGGCGGTTTTCAGTTCCGTGATTTGAGCATCGGTTTGGGCGTCGCGCGCCTGTTCGTCGGCCCGGTATGCCGAAACCTGTTTGTTGAGTTCGGCTGTCTGCAGCGAAAGGGCTTCGTTGCGGCTGCGTTCGGCGGCCACCTGGGCACGCAGCTCGAAGGCGGCCGCTTCGGTTTGGGCCTTTTCCTGCTGAAGCCGGGAAAGTTCTTCCTGCCTGCGGACCATTTCCGCTTTCAGCATTTCGACCGACTCGCTCAGAATCCGGTCATTTTCTTTCGGTTTGCGGGAAACAATCCACATCACTCCGAACAGAATTGTTGTCACGAAAAAAAACATTAACGCGGCAAATAAAATCCATTCCATAAAAATCCCTCTTTATATTTTATAGGCGAGATTGTGAGAAATCGGCGAAAAATTAATTATTTTCTTTTCGACACGCATCGAATTCGGCCAGCATTTGCGGGTCTTTCTTTTTATCGAGGAGACTGACGGCAATTGCGATGAGAAGACAGACCGAAAACGCCGGCAGAATTTCGTAAACGGCAAAAATGCCGCCGCTCAGGTTATGCCAGACAATGACGGTAATGCCGCCGCTAATCAGACCGGCAATCGCCCCTTTGGCGGTCGCCCCTCTCCAGAAAAGAGCCAGAAGAATCAGAGGGCCGAAAGCGGCACCGAATCCGGCCCACGCATAGCTGACCAACCCGAAAACGGAACTGTTTTCGTCCAACGCCATCATAAAGCCGACAGCCGCCACCGCACAGACCGTTGCCCGGCTCACATACAGCACCTGTTTTTCCGAAGCATTTTTCTTCAAAAGTCCTTTGAAAAGATCGCGGCTGAACGCCGAAGCGGCCACCAGCAGCTGCGAATCGGCCGTACTCATTGCGGCGGCCAGAATGGCGCACGAAAAAATACCGGCAATAAAAGCGGGAAAAACCCGGTGTATCGAAACACTGAAAACTGTTTCGGCCGCGGCCGGTGCCAGAATCTCCGGCAGAAAAACCGTACCGAGCATACCGACCAGCAGCGAACAGACAAAAGCGATAATGACCCACACCATGGCAATGCGGCGGGACAGCGGAATGTCGCGGTCTGAGCGGATACCCATAAACCGGACCAGAATGTGCGGCATTCCGAAGTAACCCAGACCCCACGAAAGAGCCGAAACAATCTGTAAAATTCCGTAGTTCCGGTTAGCCGTAAATTTTGCTTTCATGGCTTCGCCGAAAGTGCCGGCCATTGCCGCATCGCTGAAATCTTCGATTTTTACAAAAGCCGCGAAAGGACCGCCCAGAGCAACCGTCATGATAACAACGGTAATCACAAGGGCCGTAAACATCAGCATTCCCTGAACAAAATCGGTGGCGCAGACAGCCAGATAACCGCCCAAAATAGTATAGGTCAGAATGACAGCGGTTCCGATAATCAGTCCGGTGTGATAGGAGAGCCCGAAAACCGAGGAAAAGAGTTTTGCGCACGCCACAAAACCGGAAGCAACGTAAATCGTAAAGAAAATCAGAATCAGCACTACCGAAACGGAAGAAATAATGCGGGAACGGTCACGAAAGCGGTGCGTCAGAAATTCGGGAATGGTGATCGAATCGCGGTAGGCAACGGTAAAACGGCGCAACGGTTTGGCCACAATCAGCCAGTTGAGATAGGTTCCGATGATGAGGCCGAGAGCTGTCCAGAACGCTTCTTTCATCCCGCCGAGATAGGCAAGTCCCGGCAATCCCATCAGCAGCCAGCCGGACATATCCGAAGCCTCCGCACTCAGTGCCGTCATCCAGGGCCCGACCTTCCGGCCGCCGAGGAAAAAATCTCCGGAACTTTCGTTGTTTTTCATGTAGCGCCATCCGATAAAAATCATCATCGACAGGTACAACACAAACGCGGCTGCATTTCCGATCAGTTCGAGCGACATAGCAACTCCTTGAGAAAATAAGACAATAGGATTTTTTTTCAGTATATCAGGCATTGTCTGTTGCCGCAAGACGAAAACAGAATTTCGTCGAACTCCTTTGGCACAAATGTGGACAAAGCCGGCGGTGACTGGTATAATCGGGCTATGAAACGGTCGATTCTTTTTTTTCTGACAATGACCGCACTGTTTTTGACAGGCTGCGACGAAACAAAGACACAGGGCGGAATTGCCCGCGACGGAAAACTGTATATCCTTTTTGAAGAGGTTTCGCCTCTGACGATGGAGGCGGTGCGGACAAAAGGAGAATGCGTGGCCGAGGGACTGCGTATCGAAGCGGAGAACCCGTCGGCTTATCATCTTTGTCTGGCGGCTGCGGAACAGAACGAACGGTTGCAGATGAAATTCGAAGCGACGGGAACGGGTGCGGTTCTGAGGGCGGTCTGCCTGACCGAAACGGACAAACCGAATCACGACTGGTCGGCGGCTTCGGTGGAGGATTACACCGACTGTACCAACGGAAATTTGTGCAAATCGGGCTGGAATGATTCGTTTTGGGCATTTTATTATCTGAATGAGAAAGAGGAACCGGTCTTTTCGACGGTCGGACTCGGCTCTTATCCGCTGAAAGACAACAGCGTCATTATTCTGATGTTTACGAAATACAATCCGGACTTGAATCCGTGAAGCGCGGCTTTTTACCGGCTGTCGCAGCGGCACTGTTTCTTTGCGTTCGGCCGCCGCTTCTGCCGGCGCAAACGGCGGACAGAGGCGGTGCGCTGCCGGAATCCGGAAAAGAAGAGAACACCGCGGCTGAAGGCGGCGCAACGGAGACGATTGTCATCACCGCGGCTGCCGAAAGCCTGAAAGCGGGTGCATCGGCGGCGACCGCTTGGGTCGATGCCGACATGATTGAGGCTTCGGGCGCCGAAAGTGCGGCGGACGCCCTGAAACTGCTGCCGGGAGTGCATCTGAATACCAACGGCACCCGCAGCTCCATCGGTTCGGTGTCGCTGCGCGGGTCGCGGTCGAATCAGGTTCTGATTTTAATCGACGGTGTGCCGATGCTCGATCCGGCCGGCAGCGGCGGTTACGATTTGTCCAAAATCCCGGCCGACACCATCGAGCGCATCGAAGCGGTGAAAGGCGGCGGCAGCGCCCTTTACGGCGACGGGGCTTATGCCGGCGCCATTAATATCATCACCAAAAGCGGAGAATCCGGCCGCAGCGGTCACGTCCGCTATTTTTTCAATTCGCAGGAAGGGCACGAGGTGACCGGCGGCTTTTCTCTCGGGTCGAAAAGCGTTCCCGGACTGTCGGGGCATTTTTCCGCTTCGATTCTTTACAATCCTTACGATTTAAAGATTGTCGGCGGCGATACGATTACCGATGCGGTTCTCGGTTATGCGCAGTGGGGAGTTTCCCGTATCACCGGCCGTTACGAAATCCGCTACCGGTCGTTTTTCAACGAAACGTACAATCTCGAACAAATCGGCAACCGCCTTTCTTCGTTAAGTCAGAGCAACATGCTTTCGTGGTCAATTCGAAATCCGGGGGAAAAGTGCCGCGATTACACCGGGCAGTTCGCGCTCAATTTTTACAATCTTCAGTGGACACCTGCCGGAGCCGGCTTCACCGACGAGAATTTTTCTTCGGTTCTGCTGCTGAAAAACAGTGCTTCGTTTGCCGCTTCCGGAAAACAGTGGGAACTGAATGCTTCCGTCGGCGGCGACCTCAAAACCGAACTGATGAACGCCTATTTTGCCGGCTTTCTGCACCGCACCACCGTTTCGCCGACCGCCGCCGTTTCGGTGACTTTTGCCGACCGCCGCGGCCGGCCTGTCGGTGTTTTCGATGCGGGCAGCCGCCTCGATGTGATGGCCGGCGACCGTACGCTGGTGTTTCCGTCGGTGTGGGGCGGCTTTTCGTTTTTTTTCGACAGCGAAAAGCGGTACGGGCTGAAAACATCGGCCGGCAACGGATTCCGTGCCCCGACGATGAGCGAGCTGTATTATTCTTACGGCAGTGTTACGGCGGCCCCCGATCTCAAGGCGGAGAAAGCGGCGCATCTGGATGCTTCGTTCTTTTTCCGGATTCTCGACTCGATGGAACTGTCCGCCGGCTGGTTTTACCGTCACGAAACCGATACGGTCTATTTCGACAACAATACATTCCGCAATTTGCCGGCAGCCGACTTCAACGGAGCCGAAGTGTCGTTTCTCGGTGCCTTTCTTTTCGGAAAGGAATCGTCGGTCGATCTGAATTTACAGTACGAGCTCAACTACGGCTTTTATACCGACGGAACGCCGTTTGATCTCAACCACCGCCATATTTTCCGTTCGCTGGTCTCCTACCGTTACGGAGAATGGTTTTCCGCTTATGTCCGCACCGATGTCTATTCCGGTTTTGCCGATATTAAACCGTTTACCGATTTAAGCGCCGGGTTGAAAGGCGGCTATAAAGGGTTTTTTCTCGAGCTGGGAGTCAAAAACATGCTGGATCTCGAGTTGCGTTATCACAACTACACATCGGTCGTACCCCGTTCGTGGAGCTGCGGCATCGGGTATCGGACGGAATAATTGAACGACAGCAGCAACAACTGCTTGCTTTTTTCGATAACAGGATTTATAATAAAATCGGATGGGAAACACAAAACCCGCAAAAACAGAAATAACCTGTAACCGTCTCACAGCACATTCTTTACATAATCACAATTTCGGGTAATGCAGAGAAAAATCACAACAGTTCGTTGAAAAACGGGTACCGGGGGTTTGCGTTTCGGGCAGCCGTCGGACACCGAACAGCAGAATAAGGGATTTTTCCCCGCAGGGGAAGTCATAACGAAAAAAGCGGCAACCGCCGTAGGGAGGATTGAATGAACAGAAAGAAAAGGATTTTGGGTATGGGAATGGCCGTGATGCTGGCAACGGTTTTCTTTGCCTGCAAAGAAGAGGTGCCGGTGACCGGCGTAAAACTCGACCGGACAACGCTGACGCTGACAGCCGGCAAAACAGCCGTCTTGAAGGCAACGGTGGAGCCGGCAAATGCCACGGTGCAGACGGTCACGTGGAGTGTCGAACCGGAAGGCGTGGTGACACTGAAAGCCGACGGAAACAGCTGTACGGTCACACCGGTCAAAAACGGCACGGCAACGGTGACGGCGACGGCCGGCGCGGTGAAAGCCGTCTGCACGGTGACTTCCGGAATTTCCATTGATGATTTAAACTTTATTGAATTGGTGGAAAACGGAGAAACGGGAGATATAATGGGAAGTGACACTAAACCTGTTTCCATCGGCTGGGAGAAAAACGGAGACGGAACCGTACCTCTGACGGCAGCCAATCTGGAAAAGATAGAGGCATTGACTTCGCTGGTGTTGCTGCCAGAGTCGTTTCCTAAAGCTGATTCTCTTGATGGTTTGCAATGGTTTACCGGATTGGAGCAGTTGGTTTTGGGAGGTAAAACCAGTAATAATTCTCCTGTAAAAGAGGTGGATTTATCGTCTCTGACCCGTTTGAATTATTTGAATGTCAGTTGTCTTTCCGTAACCGCTTTCGATTTAACTGCAAATACATCATTGGAAACAGTTATGCTAGCGGGTGATTACTTGACATCTCTTATTTTGCCGGATAGTACAAGTTTAAAAACAATTTTCTGTGCAGAATCTCCTTTGGAGTCATTTGCGGTTCCCCAAGTGCCGAATCTTATGGCATTGATGATGATGAGCACCCGTCTGAGCGAATTGGACATTACCGGCTGCCCGAATTTGACAATGTTGATGTGCGGGAATCAGACTTCCGACGGCACAACACCGCAGATGTTGACACTGACGCTGACGGCAGAACAAAAGACAAAATGGGACAGCGAGTGGAGTACTTCTGAAGACAATAAATATGTCGAAGTAAAGGTTAAATAATCTCCGTTTTCGCGGACACTGACAGCCCCCGTACGGTTTGTGCGGGGGCTGTTTTTTGCGAATCGCCGCTGAATTTTAAAAAATTTGTCGGAAAAAACACCGTTTCGCCATTAATAACAGCGGAGGTATTCCGATGAAATCGTGGCAGGACTTAAAACTGACCGACGACTACCTGTTCAGTCAGATTATGCGGGAGGAAGATTTCTGTAAGCTTTTTCTTGAAATGCTTATGCGACGGCCACGGACGGCCTAGTGCCGCCGTAGCCACGGATGGCGGGAGGCGGCGGGCAGAACGGAAAAGAAACAGGTGACGAACAGGTCAAAATAGTGTATAATATCGGTGCGTTTGAAAAAGCGGACAATCCGAAACTCAAAGCACTGCTGCAATATCTTTCGACCGAAACCGTTACCGGTGAAGCCCGTACTCTTGCCGAAAAGGTAGCCGCCTTCAAACGACAGTTTCCCGACGGGAGGCCTCACATGAAATACGAATTGGATTTATACGACAAATGGTGCGAAGGAAAAGAAGAGGGAATCAAAGAAGGTCGTAGAGAAGGCATGCAGGTAGGTCGTAAAGAAGGTTTGTCGGAAGGTTTGCAAAAAGGTCGGGAAGAAGGCATCAAAGAGGGGTGTGATAAGGGGGTTCTGCAAACCGCGGCGGCTGCTTTAAAACAGGGAGTGCCGCTTGAAACGGTGGCGGCTTTCACCGGACTGTCCAAAACACGGCTGGAAGAGCTTCAACGCTCCGTTTAAAATAAAAGGCGGTAACGGCGGTTGCCGGTATTTTTAACCGTCAATCATGATTTTTTACGAAAAGCCGAAGCTGCGGAACGGGCAATCCGACCGCAGCTTTTTGAATTTTTACAGTCAGAAACGGGGCAGTTTCGCAGTCTGAAACAAAGTGTTTCACAGTCTGAAACAAAGTGTTTCACAGTCTGAAACAAAGTGTTTCGTCCGTATGAAACAGCCGGACCGCGCCGGCGTTAAAGGGTTTCCGCAAACGGATTCCGGAGCCTGCCGGTGCTTACGGGAAAATGCCCCGTTTTTTCTTGGCGGTGCAGATACGGTCGACGGCGACGGCGTAGGCGGCCAGACGGTAGTTAATGCCGAAGGCAGCCGCTTTGGCGGTCACTTCACCGAAAGCCCGTTTCATCACTTTCTCCAGCATTTCATTGACATCGGTGATTTCCCAGGTCAGCTCCTGGAGGTTCTGCACCCATTCGAAATAGGAGACGACGACACCGCCGGCGTTGACCAGAATGTCGGGGTAAACCGGAATGCCGCGCCGTTCCAGAACCGCATCGGCGTCGGCAGCGGTCGGTCCGTTGGCGGCTTCGACAATCAGTTTTGCCTGCAGCCGTTCGGCAACGGAAGCGGTAATCTGATTTTCGAGTGCGGCCGGAATCAGAATGTCGCAGGCGCCGGTCAGCAGTTCGTCGTTGGAAATGTGCCGCACACCGGGGGCGCCGTAATCTTTCAGCAGACCGCCCTTTTTCACATAGGCGGCCACGGCGGGAATATCGATCCCGCTGTCGCAGCGCAGACCGCCGGAGACATCGGAAACGGCCACGATGCGGCACCCTTTTTCATGCAGCAAAACCGCGGCGGTACAGCCGACATTGCCCATTCCCTGAACGGCCACCGTCACCTTTTTCGGATCCTGCCCGGTTTGCCGCAGCACTTCCAGCGTGACAATCATCACACCGCGGCCTGTGGCTTCCGTCCGTCCGACCGAACCGCCCACTTCCGGGTCTTTTCCGGTCACGACACTGTGAATCGTGTAGCCGTTCATCATCGAGTAGGTGTCCATAATCCAGTCCATGACCTGAGCGTTGGTTCCCACATCGGGAGCCGGAATATCTTTTTCGGGACCGATGATCGGCAGAATCATGGCGGTATAACGGCGCGTCAGCCGCTCGCGTTCGGCCGCCGATAACGTCGACGGATCGACACAGACGCCGCCTTTGGCTCCGCCGTAAGGAATATTGACAACGGCGCATTTGAGACTCATCCACGCCGCCAGAGCCTTCACTTCATCGATACTGACATCGGGATGGAAGCGGATGCCGCCTTTCGCCGGTCCGCGGGAGGTGCTGTGCTGAACACGGTAACCTTCGAAAACACGTACCGAACCGTCATCCATGCGGACGGGTACGGAAACTTTCAGTTCTCTTTCCGGATAACGAAGAAGAATGTAATCGTCTTCTTTCAGACCGACCGCTTTCGCCGCCCGGTCCAGAACCGACAGAAAATTGGTGTAAGGATTGTATTTGTCCGACATATTCGGCCTCCTTTCTTTATTGTAACACCGAAAGGAGGAAAGTCAAAAGAAAAATGGGGTTTTCAGTATAACTTTTTCATCGCTGCGAGCTCGGCTTTCAGTTCTTCGACAAACGAAGCCGGTTCGAGAACCCGTACGGTCGCCCCCTGTCCCAGCACAAACCGTTTCATCTCCTCGCGCTGGTTGGTGGTGACCGTCACCGCGACGCTGCCGTCTTCAAGCGTTTCGGCGGCGGCCCCGTTGCCGGCGGCAGCAAACTGCTCGGCGGCAAAGGTGCCGATATCGGCGGTGAAAATCATCCGGTACGTTTCCGGTTCGCGCTCTTTGGCCCAAATCCCGACGCTGCTGTCGATGTAGCGTTCCGGGTCGAAGTCCTGCGGCAGAGTAAAACGGCTGTCGGTGATGCGGCATTTGCGCATGCGCGAAAAAGCGAAGGTGCGGATTTCTCCGGCATGGTGACAGCAGCCGACGGCGTACCAGCCGCCTTTCTGGCAGAGAATGTGGTAAGGGTCGAAACGGCGTTTCATGTAGGTGGTTTTCTGCAGCGGCCGGTATTCAAACTCCAGAGTACGGGTGAGGGCGGCGGCTTCGGTGACGGTGCGGAAGGTGTCGATGGCGATATCGGGCAGCCGGTCGGGGATAAAAGTAAAGCGGTTGCCGGCAAAGACCGAGTCGACGGAAATCTGTTTCGGCATCGAGGCGGCTATTTTGCGGAAAACGTTGCGCAGCGGCTCTTCAATCGGCGTATTGGCGTACTGCTTCATCAGCGGCTCGAACAGCGCAATCGCGAAGAGTTCTCCTTCCGAAATCGGAATGTATTTAATGAAGAAATTGGGTTCGGTGTAATACCAGCCGTTTTTCTTTTTGTCGAATTCCAACGGAGCGCGGTAGCGGTCGCGCAAAATATCGAGGTCGCGGCTGACCGTTCTCACCGACACTTCGAAATGGCGCGCAAAATCGCCCGCGTTGGGATACCGTCCGCTGCGGATCATATCGTCCATCTCGTGAATGCGCAATGTCTGCACCAGCTCGTTGCTTTTCGGTGTTCCGTCCTCTTTTCCCGTTTTCATCTTCACCCTCCGTACGGTACACTCTACTATAAGACATATAATGGCAGAGTGCAAGAAGTTTCGGGAAAATAACAGAGAAAAGAAATTAAGGCTTGGCTTTTTTCAGTTCATCCAGAAATTTTCGAACACCGTCGGAAGCACTGTCGAAAATGTTCGGAAAATTTTCCGCCATAGGAAAAGACCCGATTTCTTTATTTCTGGCTTTATTTCTGGCTCCGCCGTGAGCAATCTGATTTCTGAAATTTTCCAAAATCTTTAATTTGTCTTTGATTTTTTTATCGTGTTCTGTAACACTGTCTCTGATTTTTTTCCCTTCTTCTTTCCAGAAATCATAATTTCCTTTATTTTTTTCCGGATTATCGGATTTTTCGGCACAGGCTGTTTCTACCGCAAGTTGCAGAGAAATAATAGCCTGCGTATTCAGATTCTTCTTCCGAAGATATTTTGCAAAATTATAAATTGTTTCTGCATCACTTTTGGAGCTGAAGATCTCGTTATAGAACTCTGTGAGAAATGATTTTATATCGTTAAACCAAAAGGGTGTCTTTTCATAATTTTCGGACAAAGTATTTTTTAACTGTTTTAGCACTTCGATTATCTGAAGACAAAAATTGGTTTGAACTATGTTGGAAATTTTATTTATCACTTTTGAATAACTGTTGAACTCTTTTTCCAACAGGTTTGCCAAAGCAAATCCGTCAAGTTTTGCTTTGAAAACAGAAATTGCATCCGTTATGCGGGCATAATGCCAATAGCTGCTTAAATCCCGAACGTAAGAAATTTTCTCATTTTCAATATATTCCCCATAAACCAGTTCGACATTTTGTAATTTTGTATTACTGTTAGAAGCAAATTGTAATGCCTGATACATAAGAATAGGCATTGAACGGAATCCATGAGTAATATCAAAAAGTATATTACTGTCTTCTTTTATGTAAGGAACTACAGATCGGTATATGTTAAAAATTTCTTCCGTTGTATCTGAATCAATTATATTGGTATGAATAAGGATTTTGATTTCTACAGAATATCGTACCCTTAAATGTTCTTGAATACGAGGAATCAGTTCCGAATCCGGATGTAATCCCTTTTGATTGATTTCTTCATATACCTGCAACCATAAATCCGGATTTATTTTATCATCTATAAGAATATCCCAAGAGGAAGTATACGTACCAATAAAAATAATTTTCTTAACAGGTTTTAAATTTGTTTTTAGTATGGCTTCAAAAAAAAGCTTTGACTTATATGTTTGATTTTCACCAAAAGAATAAGTCGTTTCTCTGTATCCTCCCTCTTTTTTATACATTCCTGTTCCGATTGACGTAATTAATGTGTATTCGTTCATAATTCACCTCTATTATTTTACTGTTATGTTGTTTATTAAGAAATGTGTGTTATCTTTCATTTTTTCTAATTCAATTACCGGAGATAATTTTGAACCGCCCGTATCCGATTGATGTTTTTCCGCCGAATCCGATTACGGAAAAGGCTGTTTTAAACGCCTCGGAGATAATCTGTCTGTCTTTCTGTGACAGAGATTTTTCCAGGGAAGGGAGCGGAGAGAGGACACACCTGAAGCAGTATCTTGTTTTTACTGTAACGGAAAGAAACGATATCGGAATCGGCTGCTCATTTTCCAGAGGAAGATTGTGTTCGGAATCCCTTTTGTCCTGTTTGGAGCTGTAATATTTTGGAAAATGAGGATTCATAATGTCGCATTTTATAACCGGAGGTTCTGTCGGATAAGCGTCCAAAAAGATTACCTGTCCTTTTTGGGGCGATGAATCATCGGTACTGCCGAAATATATATCCAGTTCATTGTTGGGAATTGCACTCCTTCCGTTTGCTATGTTGACGGCATGGGCTAATCTTAAAACCCCTTTGATACTGCTTGCCGGTAAATACGGCACGCCTGTATTCCGATCCAAGATCATACCTGTTTCGGTCGGATGTCCCGATCCGAGTCCGGTAATAAAGGGCGATGCTGTTTCTGCATATATTTCAATGGTTTGCAGGTTAGCGGATTCCATTTCTTTGATATAATTTTTTTGCCGTTCCTGTATTTTTTTCAGGCTGTCGGAGATGTATTGGGAATGGCAAATACGCGATTCTGCCATATCAGCCAAATCATTGATATTATTTTCGCAACATTTTGTAACTAAATCGGGTTGTTTGGGATCATCATTTCTTTTCCATTTTACAAGTTTGCTGAAACATAGAGAAAAATTAGACCGGTTCTGTTCTGATTCTAACAGACGAAAATAGTTTTTACGGATAGGATAAACAATATTTTCATTTTTGGCATTGTCGTGATTTCGATTATTGATTCCCATATATTAATCCTTTTTGTTTTCCGATTTATCTTCCATTGCCCGTGCATAGCGTTTCAGCCATTCCAGAAGCCGCAGTTCTTCATGTTGAATCTCCAAATATTGCTGTTGGGTAAGAGAATTAAATTTTTTCAGAAATTCAAATTTGATATTATTGATATCGATTGTCCCGAAAATATCCGGCTTCTTTTTAATAATCCATTGCATCATGATTTTAAATGTGATTGCATGTTTGTCTCTCTCTGCTTCATGTTTATCTTTTACTTTTGAAAGCAAAAAAGCGAAAGTTTGTCCGATACCGTTTGTTAAAATCATAGTCGGCATTCCCACAATAAAGCCGGATAAATCTTTGGTAATTTTTCCTCCCGCGTTATTTGCAATTTTACTGATTTCTTCCAGAGCGAAGGCCGCCCTTTTTTGCTGCAGTGTTTGTTTCGGTTGTGTGTTTGTTATTGAATCATTTGTCATGTATCTCTCCTATTTCCAAGTTAACTCGAAAATACCGCGTCCGCAGGTTTCGTCGCCGGCAATTTGAATGTATTTTTTAATAACTGTATTGCTGATAAAATCTTTAATCGTTTCGGCCTTTAAATTTTCTTCGGCTCTGTTTTTGCTGTCGCCCCATAAGACAACCGAATACATGATTGTATCGGCAGGAAGTTCTTCCTGATACCGCAGAGAACCGTCCTGCGTTGTTCCTGTTTTGGAATCGATTTTTATTTGAGCTGTAATTTGGGTGCAGTCCGTCACACCGTAATTGAATACCTCATCTGTAACAATTACAAGACGATTTGCTTCCGGCAGGTATTGATTGAGAACGGTTTTTATTTCGTCGGAAATTGTTTTGTCGCTTGGTTTTAATTCATACTCCTCCAAAAGAAGACTGCCGGTGATGTTGCCGGTTACGCAGATGTAAGAATCTTCTTCAAGATTAAAAAAAGAATTATCGAAAATCGAATCTCGGATTTTTTCGGTCAGCACCAAATCTTTAAAAAATCTTTTCAGAACAGCAGGAGCCGTCATCCAAACAAAAGGAGCCACGTTGGATCTCATCGGATATGCCAGAATTTTTGCATCGGAAACCGAAAAAGAACCGGCATATCCGCTATCGGATTCTCCGCCTTTGTCGGTTCCGAAAATAGAATCCGTGAGTTTATCAAATTGCCGGATTTCCTGTTTTTGTGTTTCCGAAAGAGAGTTTTTATATTTGTCGAAGTTGGCTCTGAAAGCTCCTTTGACACCGCTTGACTGAATCATCGGCCAGTTTGTATGCCGTTCTCTTTGAATCGGCAAATCGACAACGCCCATTGAGGAACCGCTTCCCGCATGGCAGGGGGTTATGCCGTACATCATGACAATTGAATTTAATCTGTTCATTATTTTCTCCTTAATTAATATTGCGCAATGCGATACATGATTGATTTATTTTTTCGTTAAACACGGCACCGGCCGGAATCCACGATATTGTTGCTTTATGAAATCCTTTTGCCAAATCCCAACCGGCCGTTTCGTATAGTTTCCCGGATGAAAAAATCTTTGACAGAAGCGTTCCCGTTGCCGGAACGGGAATCGTTGATAAAAACAAAGAAGAGTCCTGTCGGGGAAATATGATCGCTTCTGTTTTTTTATAAAAGCAGATTCGCTGTTCACCGCCCAAAGGAATCGCTCCTGTATTTTCTTTAAGAACATCTTCGGAAAGCGTGACACAAAAGGAGATATCTTCCCGCAATCTGATATGGGAGGCGGAACAAAGCTTTCCCTCTATTGTATGTTTATCGGAATCCAGTCCGACTCCGATTCGGTTTTCCGTGACGTAAATCTCACCCGGTAAAAGAAAATCTTCATCATTCAGCTGCTGTTTGGATGATTGCAAAAAATCAACGGAGATCCATATCCCGTTTAAAGGTTGTGCCGTTGTTTCGGCATGAACAAAAGGGAGCGGTTCCGAAGAAGAGAAACAGTGCAGTTCTGTCATTGCCTTATTCCTGTATAAAGCTTCTGTCAGTTTGTTTTTGTAATAGTCCTTTTTTGTTTTCGGTTTTGCGGGTGAATCCAGATACCAGGAGGCGGGGGCCGGGACAAAAGAACGGTTCTGTTTTTTTATAAAAAATTGTTCGATTTCCAAACCGTTGTCGTCGGACGGAGCTCCGATCAGAGCATTGAGGCCGTCACAGTTTCCCGATAAATAGGTCTTAACGTCATAACCGGATTGTCGGATTGCTTCGCTTCTGAAGGCTCCCTTTAAAACCGATAACGGCGGCGGGAAAAGGGAGGTTGCCGTGTTTTGTCCGGCTTCCATCGGAGTGTTGCCGCGGAAAAATAAAGTATCCAAAGGAATCAATTCGTAGGTTATACTCATTTTTGTTTATCTCCTGTTTTTCCGAAAAATGATGCAATAACGGCAGCATCGGGGGTAAATTCCGTAAAATTATTTTCTTTTCTTGTGAAAATAATGTTTTTTAATGCGTGTGTAAGTATCGACAAATCTTCATCGGAAACTTTTACGCCGGAATGTTTCAACTCATAACGGATTAATGCGTCGATATATTTTTCTTCAGGCTGTTCCGTTTTCAGAAACGGTGAAAAGAGCGTTTCGAGCTCCTGCATTTTGTATAAAAGCGTACTGCTGATTTTACTTTCTCCGACAGCTTGTGTGATTGTTTTGAACGCTTTGAAAGCATCGGAGTCCCATCGGCAGCTCCAGTCCCGACAACCGCCCGAGCGTTTATGCAGCCTGACAGCAATGGCATTTCTGCCTGTTTTTTCTTTGGCAATACCGTCGAGGACGCTGTGGGCTTCTTTAATCACTTCTCTTAACGGCTGTTTATGATGGGCTATCACGACGGCTCCCGAAAGGGAGATTTTTTCTGCGCCCCCTCCCAAATGGTACCCCAACAGATTCATGGATGGTGCCATTCGGTTTGTTTCCTGGGCGCCGTCCGCATTGTATTGCGCAAAAGAGAGTCGGTAGCTTGAGCGGATTTTGTCCGCACAGTCCAATGCCTTTGAGACGGGCAGGATCGCGCAAACATCATCGCCGCCGGCATAAATCAGTTTGCCTCCGGCCGCTTTTACCGCAGGCTGAACTCCGAATCGGGCAAAATTATTTAACGAATCCGAAATCATTGCATGAAGAGCCGGATTGACGGTGCGCTTTTTGTTCAGAACTTTTTTCAAAGGCGAACGGATACGGTCTGTTTCTATTTTATTCGCCAATTCCGGGTGTAATATATCCCGGAAAGTTGCCGTCAGCGTCTCTCCATTAATCAGATCGCCCATTTTATCGCCGTCCATTAACAGCAAGGCATAATATTTGTCTTTATCCGAAAAACGTATGCCGAGTGATTCTCCCTGTTGTCTGATTTTTGAAAAACTGCTTTCATCGAAAATATCTTCGGTTTCTGTTTCGAGTCGATGAATTTCTCCGATAAGCCTGTCCCGGTCAAAAGAGATTCCGTTGTTTTGCAGCGCATCAAGGTAATCTTTTGCGGCAATTTCCGTTGTTGACGGAAATCCTGTTTTTCCCAACGAACAGAAAATTTCACCCAGTACCGAGGAGTCTTTTCTTTTCTTTAACTCGACAGGCAGATACCGTTTTACGGCACAAACGGCGCACAGTCGTTCCGTTTTTCCCGTCTGAATATACGAACGGGAATCATCTTCACCGGTATTGTTTGTTCCGCTTCGGACTTGATCCCAGAAAGTGTTGACGGCCTTTTTATATTCGTTTGCCGAAGCCGTTCCGGAATATTCGAAGTTGTGCAGAACCTCTCTTTCGCCGCATAAAGGACATTTTTCTCCCGATTGGGCTCTTCTGACAGATGTCGGTTTTGTTTTTCCGGCAGCCAGCAGACTTTGAACGAGTGAATGAGAGGCGGCATACATTTTTGCCGATTTCCCGACAGAATCATAAGACAATGAATCTAAAATATCGTATTCGTTTTTTACAATGCTTTCGGAGAGGAGAGCTTCCAGAGACTGCTTGTCATTCAGATCGGCCAGTTTGGCGGCTGCCCAAGACAGTTTCCAGAAGTCTTCTATTTGGGTATCCCATAAACGGTCGAAGAAAGATGAGTCGGAACCGGTTGTTTTCTTTAAAAAGCGTTTGACGGTATCGGATTGGTTTTTCCATTCGGAAATAATGACATCGGGGATTTCCCGGCAAATCGTTTTTACTTTCTTTTCGGGACAAAGAAATACAAACTTATTGGGCATGGCGGCGATGCCTTTTGTATCGTTAATCAGTGTGTCCGTTGTTTTATCGGTTTCCGACAGTAATCTTCCCAGATGATATTTTTCTTCCAATCGGGTATTGACCATGGTCTGATTGTGAAGAGACGGGTAAAGAATGTGATCCGGTCCCAGAGTCTCCATAACATGGGAAATACCTGTAAAGGCCAGGTAGGACAACAGAACGGATCCGGACCAGTAGTCCCGCAGTTTGCGCGCTTTACCGATGAAGTCCTGAACAGGTGTAATCGAAAAGGCCACAATCGAGATATTTTCATCTTCCCGCAAACAGGATCCGATGGCGGAGACCATTCCCAAATGGTGCCAGAGCGGATGATCCGGCATTCGGGTGTCGGCCGGCAGGATATCCCAAAGACAGCCCAATCCTCCCGTGTTTTTGATTCTCAGCCGTTTTTTAAAGGCAAAAAACAGATAGTGAAAAAGTGCCTGAGCCCAGTCTTCCGGAGTTTTGCTTCGGTCAAAGAACCCGTTTAAGGGTCTTTGATCTTCCGGCAGAAACTGAAGGTCGGCATATTCTTTGTTCAATCCCAAATCGTCTGTCAGTAAATTCCTGATTTCGGTAATCAGCCGGGAAATATCGATTTCGGGAAGTTCGACGGTTACGGCTTTTTGAACCAGCGGATGGGTGATTTTCGCTCCCGTGGTCGATTTGAAGTCGATACTGCCGCCATCCGAATGGGACGGGAGCACTGTTCTGGTCATACCGGAGGCGGTCATGTCGGCACTCTGATAGATTTCTTTTTCCGGACTTGTCTGATAAAGAAGTTCCGCAATTTCTTTGGCTATTGTTTCGTGGTTCGGAATATCAAATATTTTGCAAATCGGATCGTGAAGCCATAAGGAAATTTTATTTTGCCAATAGTCATTTGCATTTTTCATTTTGATTCTCCGATTAAAGTTTTGGTATTGTTTGTCATTCGTTGAGATAATAATTGGTGAATTTCTTTTACCATATTACTGTAATTATGATCGCTTTGTTCTTTATTATACTTGTTTTTTTCGATCTCGGAAAATCGGATAGGTAGAGTCAGTATTGTTCCGTAATATTTTCCGGTTTCCGATTGAGTAACGGACATTATTAGAAATTTCGGATGTCTTCCGCGGCAAATAAAAGGATCGATCTTATCTTTTTTCGAAATAATGGGTCTTGCCAACAGTCCCCGATTTTCAAAATGATGAAGTGTATCCAGTGATCTACGGGCATCAATATAGATGTCGGCCAATTCCAGTAAAGCTTCTTCCCATGTGTTAAAAAGTTTCTTTGTAGAAAACAACAGGGAGCTTCGGGATAAAGCCGAATAGCCTTGTTCCTGTGGTGCTGTGTATATTTTGTTGCCGGAAGTTGAAGCAACGGGAAAGCTTGTAATAATCTTTAGCGATCCGAATCCGTTTCTGTTTTTGGCACCGATGCCTCCGTATTGGCACAAAAACAAGAATGCCTGTAGAACCTCTTCGCTGTATTCTTTTTTGACTGTCAATTTTAGATTAAATCGCGTTCCCGGCAGCAATGCGATTTTTGGTTTGATGCCGTATGTTAAATAATCAAGCGGATTGATTTGAGGTTTTGAGTTAATGACTGTTTTTCCTTTTTGGGGAAAGGGAACATAACCGATGATGGGTTTTTTCGGATTTGCGGAAATCTGTATCTGGACATTGGATTTTCCTGCCCGGATTTTTTTTTCGTCGGTTGCCGATCCGAAAATTTCAAATTCCCGCTGTCGAATATTATCGCCGTATTTTGCCCCGTAGAGGACTCTCCACCAGTAGCGCAGTAAACCTTTAAAAGAGGCACTGCGCAGTTGAATGTACCGGGCCTCTTTATACCGTTTAACACAATTATCTTTAAAAGAGGCACTGCGCAGTTGAATGTACCGGGAATCAGCACCGTGCATAAAAGCAGGAGTGATAATTTCTATCATAAAATCCCATGTAACGGAGTTTACATACCGGCTTACATCAATATTTTTTTCCTGATTCATCTGTTTTTCTCCTCATCTGTTTTTCGCAACCAATAATCCAGTCGTCCCAATCCGAAATTGGTATTTTTCCCGGCACCGAATATTTTGGCAAATTCCAAAAGAGTCAGCTCTTCGGCCGAGAAATGTCCTTCCAAAGTAAAATTTCCGGTAACGCCGCCGATTTTAATCTGTTCTTTCTGTCTGGCGGAGTAATGCGGATCTTCTGTCCACGAAAGGTGTTTTGTTTTTAAAAAAATATTATCATTCGGGAAATGATACTTTTCTTCTTCATATTTCCCGTAGAGACGGCATAAAACAGAGAGTCGCCGGGATAAACACAGAAAAAAATCCAAAGCGGAAAACCCGGTTGTATATTTTCCGCCGGATTTGAACCGCAACGGCGTCAGTAATTGAACAAGAATTTCTCCCCGAAACGGTGCTGCTGCCGGTGGCGTCCATATTTTTCCGGGGATGTTAGGTAGAACCGGTTCACGTTGTCCGGTATCGAATCCGTCTGCGGTAACCGATTCGATTTGAAACGGCGTTCTGTTTTTGTCCAGTCCGGATTCTCCGGCTTTTTGTAAAGCCGCATAAATATAAGGGAAATATTTTGTTGAATCTCCCATGAGGATCAGAAAAAAACGGAACGACCGGTATTTTGTGCCCGGTTTGATCTCTTCGTTACTGTATAAAATATACGGATGAGAAGTTTTGTTCCGGTTATGCAGAATCTCGTTATTCTTCGGTATGACCGATTCGAAAAGGCAGGCATACATGCAATTCCGGTTGTACAAACAGCCGTCGCAGTCGGTTTTACCGGATTCCGGACAGGACAGTCCCCTCAGACGGCAACCCAAAACACTTCGAATCAGAAAGACGGGATTGGCCGTAAAGCAAATGTCTTTTGAAAACGTTAACTTTAAGCAATATTGCTGATACAACAGAGATATCACACTCTAAGTATACGGGGTCAATTCACATAAAGCAAGAAAATTATAAATTTTTTTGCTTTATCTTCCGCGGCGGGGTATAATAAAAAATCTTGAGAGGAGAAAACAAAATGGGAAAAATTTGCATCATTATACTCATCAGCGATCAGCTGATTCAGAATGTAATGTTTATTAAATGGTTTCTGAAAAATAAACCGCAGACCGATCTCGATTTGGTGTGTATAACAAGTCCCGAGATGGAAAAAAAACATAAAATGGAGGCAATGGAAAATGCGCTGGCCGGAACACGGAAATTTTTTTCCGCAATCAGAAAAATTACAGTGGATGAAAATGACGTAAAAAGTATCATCCGTGAATTGGAGAAAGCCGGATTCGACCGGGCTTCTTATCGGGAAATCCATATCAATACGACCGGAGGAACAAAACCGATGTCGATTGCCGGTTTCGAATTTTTTAATGATTGGAACAATGCCGTATTCTATTATCAGCCGATTTTAAAGCCGCTTCGGGTGATTTATCCTGAACCGTCAGAAGTTGAAGAAGTAGAAATCCCCATTACTTTACGCGAATATTTTGCAGCTTACGGAGTTTCGTTTGATACCGATTGCCGGTGTGTCAAAGATTGGGAATATAACAGAAAGGTTTTTCCGTTGATAGAAGAATTCAAATCGGAAAGAAATCTTTTTATGAAAATTCAAAACGATAATCATTTTAAGCCGAAATTAAAGAAAGGCCCTCTGGAATTCGAGAATATGAATCGGGAAAGACTGAAAAACAGTTTGGAAGTCGAAGACCCCCAGTCTGCAATCGACAGACTTCGGCTTGCATCGGAAAAGTTCGGTTTCGGACGGGAACGCATTACCGGAAAGCAAATCAAATATATGACCGGCGGGTGGTTTGAAGAATTTGTTTATCAGAAAATCAAAGAAGAAAAAAAACTATCCGATGAGTTTATTGCCCTTAATTTAATCATCAGGAAAAATCATATCAATAATCCAGACGACCAGGAACCGGAAGAAAAAAACCGGAAATTGCCGAACGAATTGGATGTTGTTTATATAGAGGGACTTATGAATCCGGTTTTTCATATTGTCGAATGCAAAAGCTTTTTGGATGAAGAATCCCAGTCCAAACTATTGACCGATACTTTGTACAAAATGCAGGCATTAAAGAAAGATTTCGGATTAAACGTTCGGTCGCACCTGTATACGATGAGTGTTATTCAAAAAGAATCGGCGCTTGCCCGAGCCGCCGATTTGGGTATCGAGATTGTCGACGGAACACAATTACGGGAACAGGAGTAATAATATGCCGAATGCATTGTGTCTGCTGAATCATTCGTTGACGGATTTACAGGTAGAAGAATTGAAGAATCATTGGGGTTGTCGGAGTGTGATTTACCCGCCCGAGGAGATTTCCCGTTTCTGGTCGCAGGTTCCGGAGTCGGATATAACAGAGGATTTGCTGAAACCTGTTCTCGATTGGCTGGATAAATGTGCATGGCAAAATGATATTGTGATTATTCAGGGAGAATTCGGTGCTACTTTTGCTCTTGTCTCCCGCTGTCTGGAACAGGGGCTTGTTCCCGTTCATTCCGTAACAAGACGGGTTGCGGAGGAACGAAAAGAGGGAGAAGCGGTTTACCGTGCATCTGTTTTTAAACATATCCGGTTTCGAAAGTATCGGAAAATCGAATGATTTCCGTTTATATTGTTTCGAAAACCGGAAAAATCTCAAAGAAGTCCGAAACTCTGGTTTTTACCCGTTCCGACGGGACATCGACCGTTCTGTTCCCCTTTAAAATAGGGATTCTCTTTATTACGGGAAAAATTTCCGTTTCCGGAGAGGCGCTTGCAATTTTTTCGAAATACAAAATCCCGGTTGTATTTATGTCGGGAAACGGACGTTTTCTTTCAAAACTGGTTTACGGCGATTCAAAAAATGTCTTTTTACGGCAAAAGCAATATGCGATATCGGAAAGTCCCGAAAAATCTTTGGGAATTGCCCGCTCCGTTGTCATCGGAAAAATACGGAATCAAATCAGTTTTATGCAGCGCATAAAGAGAAAAAATCTTCTCGATATTGCCGGAAGCCGGGTTGCGGCAGAAAATATAGAAACATTAAAAAGTATTTTGAGAAAAGTTTCCGCGTGTTCCGATGCGGAGACTTTACGGGGATACGAAGGTTTGTCCGCCAAAAAGTATTACGAAATTTTAGGGTTCAACCTTATACCGCCATGGGCATCATTCCCCAAAAGAAGCCGAAATCCGCCCGAAACCAATGTGAATGCCGTACTCGGATTTTTGTATACTCTTTTGTCATATCGGGTCGAATCGGCAGTCGAAAGTACCGGACTGGATGTGATGGTCGGGACGCTGCATACATGTGATTACGGACGGAATTCTCTGGTTTATGACCTTATGGAAGAGTTCAGGATTCCGATAGCGGATACGGTTTGTTGCTCATTGTTTAATCTGAATATTTTATCGCAGGAAGATTTCCGCACGGCACCGTTTGAAGACGGAGAGGATGAGACTTTTTCTTCCGATGCACGGGAGGAACAAAATCCGTGCCGTCGGAGTTCGCAAAAGGGGATCTTCCTGACGGAAAACGGTATCAAAAAAGTGATTAAAGCGTTTGAAGAGAAAATGGAATCGGAGGTTTTGTATTTTGACTCCAAACTCTCTTTCGGGGAAATTATTGTCAGACAGGTATTGCTGTATAAAAAAGTGATAACGGGAGAAGAACCGGAATATAAGGCCTTTTATTTTAAATGATTTATTTTGTTTCTTACGACATTGCCGATGTTAAACGGCTGCAAAAAACGGCAAAAATACTCGAAAATTTCGGAGAGCGCATTCAATATTCTTTTTTCGAATGTGAAATCGAAGAAAAACAAAAAAATATTATGATCGGGAAAATCCTTAAAATAATCGATCCCCGACAGGATTGTCTTATTGTGTTTCCGGTTTGCGAAACCTGTTTCAGGAAGATTCGGGAAGCGGGTCACTGCCGTTTGCCGTTACATAACCGTTATCTTATTTTATGAGCAGAGAACAAATCCGACTGGTTGTCTATGATATCAGAGATGCCCGCCGGCTTCGGCAGGTGGCCGAAATTGCCGGAAGTTACGGTTGCCGGATTCAAAAGTCGGTGTTTATCGTTAACGGCAACGAAGAGATTATTGAGAAACTGTTACAGAAATGCCGACGGGTTATTCAGGAAGATGATTCGGTTCTGACTGTTCCTCTATGCGGTAAAGATTGGAAAAATTGCGAATTTTACGGTATACGACAACGGGAAGAGTTTGAAGAAACGACATTTCTGATTTTGTAAAATTTGCTGGACACAGGGGCCTAAAAAGTGTTAATATTATAAAAACGGTTTCGAATGTAAACACATTTCGGATCAGGTGCGGTATGCGAAAGTTTTTATTTTTCTGTGACATAAAGAATTATGTTTGGCTTTCGAAAACAGAAAGAAGAAAATCGGACAATTATAAAAGCAAAAACATCCGTTTCGAACCGGTGTGCGAAAGAGTCCGTTTAATTTGTTTCGACATCATGATTTAAGAACCGTACAGTTGAAACTTTTGACCTGGGAAAAGGGATTAAGACGATTTCTTTGATTTGCTTATTTATTGCCGTGATTAAAGTTGAAACTTTTGACCTGGGAAAAGGGATTAAGACATGATTTCTTTGATTGTATTGTGAATCAAGTCCCGTGTTGAAACTTTTGACCTGGGAAAAGGGATTAAGACTTGAAAATATTTTTCTTTTTGTTTCGACACTTCCCCCGGTTGAAACTTTTGACCTGGGAAAAGGGATTAAGACGAAGAATCGGAGCACACTTTATCAAAGACATGATCGGTTGAAACTTTTGACCTGGGAAAAGGGATTAAGACGGTTTGTATACTACAGAAAGTATTCCCGAATGGAGTACTGTTGAAACTTTTGACCTGGGAAAAGGGATTAAGACAATAAGCCACTTTTCAAAGTCTTTCCAATAAATAGTGTTGAAACTTTTGACCTGGGAAAAGGGATTAAGACACTATACTCACAATAAACGTCACATCAACAATATAAGCGTGTTGAAACTTTTGACCTGGGAAAAGGGATTAAGACTAAGAAAAGTCATTCCGATAATTTACAGCATATCCACTAGTTGAAACTTTTGACCTGGGAAAAGGGATTAAGACACTCAAGAGCTTCTTTGATCTTATAAACCTCAGAATGTTGAAACTTTTGACCTGGGAAAAGGGATTAAGACCATTCAACTCTAATTCCGTTCCTAAAATCAACTATTAAGTTGAAACTTTTGACCTGGGAAAAGGGATTAAGACCAAAGCTTCTGCTCGGAAATATTATTAAGATCATCATGTTGAAACTTTTGACCTGGGAAAAGGGATTAAGACTTTTCATTCTCATCTTCATTCTTCCATTCATAGAGGTTGAAACTTTTGACCTGGGAAAAGGGATTAAGACTGAAATTACCCATCATATTTTCTCTCCTCTTTCATGTTGAAACTTTTGACCTGGGAAAAGGGATTAAGACTTTCATCGTGAAAGCTTATTTTTTTCCTATCCTCGTTGAAACTTTTGACCTGGGAAAAGGGATTAAGACATCCGTAAAGTCTTACTCATTTTTCATCTCCTCGGGGGAGTTGAAACTTTTGACCTGGGAAAAGGGATTA
>JAXEIF010000011.1:0-76881 GCA_034120015.1 Spirochaetia bacterium
CGTGCTGTCCGCCCGCTCCGGAAGAACGGTAAGTGTCTATCCGTAAATCCTCGGGACGAATATCGACTTCGATGCTTTCATCCATCACCGGGGACGCGAAAACCGATGCAAACGAAGTGTGACGGCGCGCATTGGAATCGAACGGTGAAATGCGGACCAGACGGTGAATACCGGTTTCGCTTTTTAGATAACCGTAAGCGTAAAGACCTTTAACCTGTACCGTAACCGATTTTAAACCGCCTTCGGCCTCAAGAATATCGAGAACTTCGATTTTATAACCGCGTGTTTCGGCCCATCTCAAATACATCCGGTAAAGCATCGAAACCCAGTCGCACGCTTCGGTACCTCCGGCCCCCGAATGAATGGTCAGATAGGCATCGGACTTATCAAAATCGCCGTTCAAAAGTTCTATCAGCCGCAACTGTTCGAACAGTTTTTGGGCTTCATCCAGAGAATTGCCGATTTCCTCCTGCCATGACGGATCATCATCACTCTCGGCCATCTGAATCAGTTCGAGAATGTCATCATAATCGCGAAACAGTTTATTCCAGGATTCGACACGGCGTTTCATTGCCGTCAAATCATTGAGAATAGCCTCTGCCTTTTCCCGATCGTTCCAAAAATCGGGGGAACAGGTTTCGGTTTCTTTTTCGGCTATTTTTTTTTCGAGCACGGATAAATCGAGATGTTCTCTGATCTCATCGATCTTTGATCCTAAAGAACGGCTCATCATTTTGAGATCGTCCAGCACTGTAATTACCTCTTTACTATTGTATTGTATCGTATTTTTAAGGAAAATTCAACCGCGAACCTGTGCGCGGACGATATTAAACGAGACTCCGGCCACCCAGGACGATTCGGCACGAAGCTCGACTTTCCATACAATTTTTACGGAAACATGCTGATAAAGAGAAACGGTTTCGCCGCCGACTTCGGTTTCGGCAAAAACAGGCTCGATAAAAATGTCACAGGCGCGTGAAAATCCGAGCGTAATCACCGTTTCGTTAATCGGATCGGACAGTTTCAGCTCCGTAACATGTCTGAACTGCTGCGGCCGGCCCAGAGGATATTCGGTATCGCAATGCCCTTTTCGTACGTTTGTCCGGCGGCAGTCGGGGAACGAAATATTCAGTTCGGTACCGAAATAACGCACCTGGTTCTGGTTTCCGGTGCTGTAGAACTGATATTCGACGGAAACATCGTTTCGTTTCAGTGAATATTCCTTACGCATTTCGACATTATCGGGCAACGAGAGAGCAAAACGGAAAATCCGCTTCTGCCGGGTTTGGGATTCAAGTTCGTAAACAAAATCGCTTAAGTCGGTGCGGAACTCACCGGGATGAAGCGTGGTACCGTAATCCGTCGTTTCTTTTTCCGGAAGAAAGAAATCCTGAAAACAGGCCGCCCTCCGGCGTAGAAAAACGCCGAAATCGCCTTTCGGATCGTAATCGCAGAAGGTATTGATGTAATTAAACGAACTGGGCAGATAATCCAACTCACGCAAAGCGGCCCCTTTTCTGTGAATCAGTGTTGTCAGTGTTTGTCCGAAATAAAAAAACTCGGGAAGACCGTCATCGTCAAAATCGATTTCGGGGACTTCACCGCTGCGACGCAGCATTTTTTCGACCGCAATTAATGCCGTATACGATTTCTGTCTGGCAGGTGCATCAAAAACGCCGGCATCATCACCTTTACGAAGCGGATAAGCGGCCTGTCCTTCGGCAAAAATATCAATCACCTGCTTTTGTTCGGCTGTTTTTAAAGTTTTCAGATACGATTCGACAAAGCGGATACGGTTATACAGATGTCCCGCTTCCTGATATTTAACCAGAAAATTACGAAAATGACCTTTTTCAAACAGATTTTCGTATTCGGTCGACTCAAACCGACGGGACAGCAAATCATAACAGTTAAATTTCTCGTTAAAGAACATTTTCCCGGAACAGGGAATTCCGATTGAAGACGGTATATAAACCCGCTTGTATTCTTTTCCCGGCGTCAGAACCTGAGCCGGGCTCACAAATGAAAAAGAAGCATCCAGACACCGACCGGCAAAAGTGCCGATCCATTCATAAGACGATTCATCCAGCGCAAATCCGTTTTTAAAAATTGTTACCACATCGTCATGAAGTGTCGACTGCAGCTGCTTCAGATTATCAAAATAATCATCAACCGGGACTTCGCAAAAGGGAAAAGAAAGCGAACGGATAATCGGAAAGAGGAAAAGAGTCCGTCCCTGATCCTCGGTTAAAAAAACATCAAAAGCGTCTTTCGCCGAAAAGCCGCAGGACAAAACAACCGTATCGTCGACAAAGGTGTATAAGAATCCCATCGACTGCAGCAGTGAGGGAAACGACGATTCCCAGTTACCGTCGTTCAGCCAGAAGCCTTTCGAACGCACCCCCTTTCCCACGGTGTCACGAATGGTAATGTAATGCTGTTCAATCTGATAAGTACGGCTTCGCGGCGAAATCAGCTGCAGAGCCGGTTCGTAGTAACCGCAGGAAAGAAACTCGATTTGCTTATGTCGGGAGTAAAAGTTTTTCAGCTGAAAGAGACTTTCTTTGTGTTTCTTTTTCAACCAGTCGAGCAAATTTCCGCTGAAATAAATCGTCACTTTAAGCTTCGGATAGCGGGCAAGCAGCCCGATCAGCGGAACAATCGAACGATGATACAATCGTTCCGCTTCGTCATCGGAAAAACAGGGAGGCAGTGAAAAATGAAAACCGAGAACCAGACTGACCCGACTCAACCTTTACCTTCTTCTACTTTAATTTAACGATACAATGCGCGGGGCATTTTTCGGCAGCTTCGCTGCGGCTGCCTTTTTGACTGTAATCGATCCGGGCAAGAAAGCCGTTCATCACAAAACCGCCTTCGGGCGATTTCTTTGTACAGAGCGAACAGCCGAGACAACCGACGGAACAATCCTGTTTGGTCTGCACGCCTTTTCCCGGATGGGAACAGGCAACCGCGTAATCGGCCGATTCGGGAATCATAACAATAACATTCATCGGACAGACGGACACGCACTTACAGCAGGAAATACATTTTTGACGGTCGATCATCACCCGTCCGCTTTTATCGCGGTAAATGGCCCGCGCGGGACACACTTCCATGCAGCTGCCGCCGCCCAAACAGCCGTATTTGCACTTTTTGGAGCCTTTGTAAAAAAGCGCACGGGCGTTGCAATCCGTTAAACCGTTATAGTCGAACCGCTGACTTTCCGGCGCAAAAGGCTGTGCATGGCAGGCAATAAACGCCTTTTCGGGTTCGCCCGCGGCCGCCGTCTCACGACCCGTAATTTTTCCGATTTGCGCCATCCCGTCGGCCGTCAGAGAAGTACATTTGTTGGCGGGCGCTCCTTCCGAAATAATCGCTTCGGCATAGGCGGCACAGCCGGCATATCCGCAGGCACCGCAGTTGGCCCCCGGTAACACCGCTTCGATCTGTCCGATCCGTTCTTCCTTTTTGACCGCCAGAAAATGAGAAGCGGCCGCAATGACAAAACCGAGCAGAAGTCCGATAACAAAAACAATCAGTACGGATGCGAAAAGAATCAGAAAACTCATGCGTCCTCCTATACGCCCGGAAAGAGATTGGAAATCATCGAGCTGTTAAACGCCATAAACGCAAGCGCCATGGCTCCGGCGGTAATAAAGGCAATCGGCACGCCCCGAAACGGTGCGGGAACCTTCTCCAGCAAAAGCTTCTGTCTCAAAAAGGACATGATAACCAAAACCATCAGAAAACCGATACCGCCCGACATACCGGCAACAAACGATTCCAGCGGACCGAAATTCGAATCGACGGAAATAATCGCAATACCGAGAACGGCACAGTTGGTCGTAATCAGGGGCAGATAAATTCCGAGCGCTTTGTACAAACCCGGCGACAGTTTGCGTATAACCAGTTCCACCAGCTGCACCAGCGACGCAATTACCAGAATAAAAACGATGGTTTTCAGAAATTCGATTTCCAGCGGGGCCAGAATCGCGTGATAAATCCCCCATGTCAGCAAAGAGGAAATCGACATAACAAAAATAACGGCAAACCCCATTCCGACTGCCGATTCACGGTTTTGCGAAACTCCGATAAAAGGACACAAGCCCATGAACTTCGACAAAATGAAGTTATTCACCAGAACAAACGAAAAAAAGATAACAATCAGATTCATGCGGCCGCTCCTTTCCGTTTTTCTTTACGTCCGGGACGGGTCCGGCACGCTTTGAGCGCATTGATGCCGGCAATGACAAATCCCATCACGAACAACGCACCGGCAGGTGTTCCCAAAACAGCCACCGGCGATTCGCTGAGTCCCGGAATAACAAACCGGTAAACGACGGAACCCGATTCCCACAAAGTCAGTGTTCCGGCTCCCAGAATTTCCCGGATAAAAGCAATCAGCATCAGTGACAACGTAAAACCGATTCCCATACCCAGTCCGTCCAATACGGAAGGCAGAAGGCGGTTCTTTCCCGCAAACGCTTCCGCACGTCCCAATACAATGCAGTTAACAACTATCAGCGGAATGAAGATACCGAGTCCGCTGTAAAGCACGGGAGAAAAGGCTTTGAGAACCAGTTCGACAATGGTGACAAAAGTGGCAATGACCACAATATAGCCGGGAATGCGGACCTGATTCGGAATCACTTTTTTTAAAAGACTGATAACAGCATTGGAACAGACGAGAACGAAAACAACCCCCATTCCCATTCCGATGGCATTGAAAAATTTGCCGGAAACACCCAATGTCGGGCAGAGACCCAAAAGAAGAACCAATACCGGGTTTTCTTTAAAAATTCCTTTTGTCAATTCTCTAATCATCGGGCTCCCCCTTCGGCGATAAAAGCCGCTCCGGCCGCCAAAGCGTCCGCGACCGCCTTAAAAGTCACCGTTGCTCCGGCAACCGCATCCGATTCGGCCTGCGGCAGACGGTCCCGGCTTTGCGGAACCGGTTTACCGGCAACGCCGGTTCCCCGAAACTTTTCCATATACCCGGGAAGGGCCGCTTTTTTCCCGATTCCGGGGGTTTCCGAATCGCTGACCACCAGCGCATCGATAACGGCACCGTTGACGTCGTAGTAAGCCAGCAGAATCATATCACCGCCGTACCCTTTACCGGTCAGCTCGAGCACGTAGCCGCGCATCACACCGCGGTCGTAAACGTCGTAAATGCGGTTTACCCCGGCACGGTTTTCGACATCCCGACCGTTTTGCACGACGGCCGTTCCGTTCGGATTTTTGGCACGTGTTTCGATTTTATGAAAACCGGCACCGTATGCGGTGTCGATACTTTCGTTACCGCCGTTCACCAATGCGTTTAAAGCATCGGCCGTCATTTGAGCCGTATTCCGGTCGATCAGCGGTTTCGTAAATTTATAAACGAACCCCAACAAAAGAGCCGCTACCGCGCAAATCAGAGCCAGAATCGCTGCGATACGGAAAATTTCGATACGGTTTTCTTTTGTCAGTTTCATGCATTCTCTCCTTTCTTTTTCCGTCTGATACCGAAACGGCGCGGGATGAAAAGCCGGTCAAGCATCGGAACCGTCAGATTCATAAAAACAATCGCCAGAGAGACTCCTTCCGGGAACGAACCGTAAAACCGGATTAAAAAAGTCAGAAGACCGCAGCCGGCACCGAACAGCAGCATTGATCCGCTTCGAAACGGCGAAGTCACCATATCGGTCGCCATAAAAAAGGCTCCGAGCATAAGCCCCCCGGTCAGCACCTGATAAAGCGGATCCCCCGAAAAAAATCCGGTTCCCGCCCTCAGTCCGCCGAAAATCCAGACCAGCAGTGCAAACATTCCGATAAACGCGACCGGAATCTCCCAGCGGATGATTTTTTTGGCCAGCAGAAACAGTCCGCCCAAAAGCAGCAGAAACGCGGAGATTTCGCCGATACAGCCGCCTTTAAACCCGAAAAAGGCATCAAAGTAGCCGTAACAGAACGATTCGCCGAACCATTCGTTAATCCGGTCGGTCACGGCCGTATCCCATGCAGTCACAGGGTACTGTTTCAACGGCAGCAGTTCCATTTCGTTGGCAACCGCACCCGCGTATTCCGGCGCAGCGCTTTTGAGAACCGTCAGCGGCGTGGCGGAAGCAACGGCATCGGCCGTGCCAACTGCCGCGGATAAAAACGCACGCGGCGTCTGAAAGGTAAACATGGCTGATGACCAGGAAAAGAAGGCAAACAGCCGCCCGCCCAAAGCCGGATTAATGATGTTGCATCCCAAACCGCCGAAGACGGCTTTAAAAACGATAATCGCCACCAGCGACGCCGCAGCGGGAATGTAGATCGGCACCGACGGAGGCATATTCATTCCCACAAGTAATCCCGTCAGCACTGCCGAGCCGTCGGACAGCGTATTTTTCTTTCTTATCAGACAAACCAGGCCTTCGCCGATTACCGAAGCGGCAATACTGACGGCCAGCACCAAAAGCGCATACCGGCCGAATTGGAAAACACCCCAAAGCGCCGCCGGCAAAAGCGCCAGAATAACGTACAGCATGATTTTTCCGGTCGACAAAGGTCCTCTGATTTGAGGAGACGAAACAACCGAAAAACGGAATTCCTCATTTTGTTTTTTCATTGCATTTTTCTCCTCAGAACTTTTCCTTTTTTAAACGCCTGAACCAGATAGAGACCGGCCGGACAGGTGTAGGAGCAGCAGCCGCATTCTTTGCAGTCGGACAGTCCGGCTTCCGCCGCTTTCTCGTATTCACCTGCCTGAATCAGTTTATACAGCGTTACCGGAGCCAGTCCCATGGGGCAGACACGAACGCAACGGCCGCAATGAAGACAGGCTGTCTCGGGCTTGGCCTGTATCTCTTTTGCGGTCAACGCCAAAATACCGCCGGTGCCTTTGGTTACCGGTGTATCCCAATCGGCCAGCGCGAATCCCATCATCGGACCGCCGATAACAATTTTTTCCGTTTTCGCAAAATCGACACCGCATTCGTTCAGCAAATCCCTGACGGGAACACCGATCCGCGTTTTCAGATTGGACGGCCGGGCAACCGCACCGCCCGAAACGGTAACAATGCGTTCGGTCAGCGGCCGCCGCAGAACGACGGCATCGTAAACGGATTTGGCTGTTCCGACATTGCAAACAACACAACCGGCTTCGATGGGCAATGCTCCGGAAGGCACTTCGACTCCCGTTACGGCCTGAATCAGCTGTTTTTCGTCGCCTTGCGGATAACGCACTTTCAATACTTCCACCGTATACGGCCGCCCCGAACGGTTGACGGCATCCCGCATTTTAAGAACGGCTTCCGGTTTGTTGTTTTCGATGGCAATAATCACTTTGGCGGCATCTGTAATTTTAACGAGGATATCGATACCTTCGAGAACTTCATTTGTATATTCCAGCATGGTCCGGTAATCGGCACACAGATACGGTTCGCATTCGACTCCGTTTATAATCAGGAATTCGGCTTTTTTTCCTTTCGGAACCGCAATTTTGACGTTTACCGGAAAAGTAGCACCGCCGAGTCCCACCAGTCCGGCTTCCCGAATCATTTCCACAAGCTCTTCGCGTGACATCAGAGCCCAACCGTCATTCACTCTTTCGTTCGAAACCGGTTCGAAGGTTCCCTCTATCCGCAGATAGACCGCGGGACCCGACGATCCGTTCGGCAAAATAAGCGGCTCGATTTTCTCTACGACACCGGGAAAAGGACAGTGTACGTGCGCCGAAATCGGACCGGCAGCTTTTCCGATCAGATCTCCTTCCCTGACCGTATCTCCCGGTTTCACAAGACATTCCGCCGGTGCGCCCAGATGCTGCCCCATCGGAATCACCGCCGTCTGTCCGAAATAACTGTTACGAATCGGACTGTCGGCAGCCGGAGCTTTTTTGTCATGGGGATGAACTCCCCCCCTTCCGAAAGTTTTCAATCGATGTTTCATACTTTTTCCTTTATGTTGATGAACCGCAACCGGCGTGAGGGAATACGGAAGAACGGCATCAATAATCCAAAATAAAATACGGTCAGGACTGTCCAGAGCAGACAGATACCGGGGGAAATCTTTCTTCCGGTCATTTCCGGCTCCGATAAAAAGTAAACGGAAAGCGGATCGCTTTCCGATTTTTTTATTATACTATCGAAACCGCGTTCTGTAAATATTCCCGCTACCTTTTTTTCGGCACGAATGACTCCGTCCTGATAATAATATTCCGGAATAAAGATTTCCGTACCCGGTTCGGGCAGGCGCGGCAGTTTCCGATACCGGTAACAGTACTGAAAAACCTTCTCTTCGATGTAACCGACCGCATTCACTGTTCCCCGCGGCTGCCGTTGCGTCTGTGCATAAATTTCGGAATAGGAAGCGCCGGCAATCCGAAAGCCGTCGGTATCTGCGCCGGAAAAACCGGCCGGCAGCCGCGAAAAAACAGTATACCCGCCGGGAAGTATCAGCAGCGCCGCTCCCAAAAGCAATTCGGCAACAGCCGATTTCCACGGTCTCCGAAAGGCGGATCCGAGCAGGGGCCGGAGAACAAGATGCGGTTGCGACGAACGGATCTGCCTGCGCCGGGCAAATACCGCACTTCCCGACAGTCCCGCGGCTCCCATGGCGACGGCCGTTACAGCCACGATGCGTTCTCCCGGCAGCAGCAGGGCCGGCAACAGAGCGCCGGTAACGGCCGCAACCGTTTCTCCGGCAATAAACAGCTTATCGCGGCGGGAAACGGTATCGATGCCGGTTGCCTCCCGATATTCACGATGCGGTGACCATTTCCGCCATAACGATAAAAAAGTATTAACGATTAAAACAGCCGCCCATAATGCGGCAACACTGCCCGACAGCAGCACCGCAGCAAAAACAGTAACGGGAAACCACCAATTTTTCCGTTCTTTCCGTCGGACAACAAGCGTCAGGGCGAAACAGACAGCCGATGCCGTATAAAAGAAAACCCGGTAGGCAACCGATACGGTTTTCCCGTTTTGAATCAGCAGTTCCGCATCGGGATAATTTTTTTCCCATTCATCTGTAACGGCACGCGGAAGCGGCGCTTCCGGGAAAAACATCCGATACGTGATCCCGTTTTCTTCGATATCGAAAAGTCCCGGCAGTGCCGCCAAAAAAGGAGTCATCCGGTCATCGCCGGGCAAAAAACGGGACTGCAGCTCGGCAACGGTCAAAATTTCCGGATTATAATGATCCAAACAGACTTCGAGTTTTTCAGCCGACCGGAAGCCGATACCGTGTTTATCCAAAAAACGGGTCCATTCGACCGCATTCCCGACGGGAACCCCGACAGACATTCGTCCCGATACCCCTTCGACCGTCAGCAGCCGCAACAGTGCCGTCGCAAATAAAACCACCAGAGAGACAATAAAAAAAAGGATAACCCGTCTGTATGCATTTTGACGGTCGGACAGGTCGGGATACTTCTCCATGATAGATTTCATTATATATAAAAATCCTCTTTAAATAAAGAAAAATAGTTCACAAATTCGCAAAAAGGGACTATAATTTTTGAATGAAGCTCCATATCCCCGCTTTGTTCGGCAAAAAGAAAATAACGGTTTATGCTCTTGTCGGTCCCAGCGGAACCGGCAAAAGCTTCCGGTCCAAACTGGTGGCGGAATCCCATAACATTGATGTCATTATCGACGACGGTTTACTGATTAAAGGAAAACAAATTCTGGCCGGCACTTCCGCCAAACGGGCCGATTCCTATTTGGGAGCGGTCAGAACGGCTATTTTCGAAGACGAATCTCACCGCACCGAAGTCAAAAATGCGCTGCAGGCAGAAAAGCCGAAATCGATTCTGATTCTCGGCACAAGCGATAAAATGATTACCCGAATTTGCGGACGGCTGGATCTGCCTTCTCCGTTTATGACAATCAACATCAGCGATGTGGCATCAAAGGAAGAAATCGAAACGGCCGTCAACGCGCGCAAAAAGGGAAAACACGTCATCCCGGTACCGATTATCGAGGTTGAAAAGAAATATCCGTCATCGATTCTCAACGCTTTGCTCCTTGCCCTTCCCCAAAATATTTTTTCCCGAAAAAAAAGATTTATCGAAAAAACCATTGTTCAGCCGGATTACGAATCTCCGGCGGGAACCATCACGATTTCAAAAGCAGCCCTGACTCAGATGCTGATACACTGTGCGGAAGAATTCGATAAAGAAATCAAAATCAAACGCCTGTTTATTCGGGAAAAAGGCAATACCTATATTCTGCGTCTCGGCCTGGAAGTTCCGCTTCACTCCTCTCTGCCGTTCAAACTGTCGGAACTGCGCGACTTTATTATAAAAAATATCGAAAAATATACTGGAATTCTTCTCGAAAAGGTCGATATTAATATAGTGAGTATGTCTCAATAATTTACACATTAAGAGGATAGAGAGAATGAAACGTTTTTTGTTTATGTTAACGGTCGCCTTCCTTTCTTCCGCAGCTTTCGCACAGTTTTCCGATAAAGTCGTCGAAAGTAAATACTACCGGGTTTATTTTCAGGAAGACGAAAAAGAAGCCGCGCTGATTGCCCAAAAACTGGATGCTTATTTTGAATTTTACAACAATTATTTCCACTTTGACGCATCCGGAATGAACAACCGTCTGAAAGTCAAAATTTTAAATTCAAAAACCGCTTATGTCGATTATGTTTCGACAGCGACATCCATTACCGAACCGGTTTCCTCGTTTCTGTTCATTCAGTACAAAGATGCCTCCAAAAGCGAACTGATCGGATTTCGGAAAGACAACCCCGAGTTCGAAGACACACTGAGTCACTACAGTTTTATACAGTTTTTCAGAAACTTCATCACCAATCCGCCGCTGTGGCTGGAAAAAGGGTTTGCCGTTTATTTCGGGAAATCCTTTTACTCTCCTTCGAAAAATGCGATTGTCTATAAAGAAAATCTGACATGGCTGAATACACTGAAATCTTTTTTGGATACGGAAACTCCTTCGCTGATCGACCTGAACACTCTGTTTGCCATGAATAACGAAGATGTTGTCAAAAACAGCGATTTGTTTTATGCCCAGTCATGGGGACTTGTCAAATTCCTGATCGAAAACCAGCAGGCAGTTTACAACCGCGTTATCTGGGACTCGATTAACAAACTTTCATCCTCCGCTGCGAAAGAGGAAAACGAACAGAACGCCAAACAGGCTTTTGCCTGGCTGGATTCGGCCCGCTTTTCCAAAGACTTCTATGAATATATTACGGATTTAAAAACATTCCCGCAGCTGGTAGACAGCGGTATCGCCCTTTACGAAAAAGAAGAATACAGCGACGCGAAAATTGCCCTGATTAAAGCAATTGCCATGGAAGATAAAAACTATATTCCGTATTACTACCTCGGTCTGATTTACTATAACACGGAAGACTATGCCATGGCCGATTTTTATTATAACTCGGCGATTCAAATGAACGGAGACAAAGCCATCTGCTACTATGCGCTGGGAGTCAATGCCTTTGCGGAGCAAAATTACGAAAAATCGATACAATGTCTGAAAACAGCATTGCGCTACTCCGGAGAATACGAAGAAAGAGTCGGAAAAATTATTGACAATATCCGTACAATTCTGAGACTCCAGAACAGATCTATCGATATTGATGCGATTCAACCCTACCCGGAAACAGCTGTCACCGAAAAAGAGGAAACGGTCATTCAGCCGAATATTTCCGTGACGACCATTGAAACGGAAAAAACAGAAGAATCTGCGGCAACAGCCGAAGAGATTCCGGTAAAAACCGATAACGAAGAAACGGAGAAAAAAGAAACCGCTCCGGTTGAAACTGCCGACACCGGAGAAACCGCAATCCCGACAGCAGAAACAGTAGTAACACCCGTCAAACCCGATGAAAACGAAATCGGACGTCTGCGGTTAAATAAAGATACGGGTGAATACAGCCCGATTCACTGACGCTGTAACTTAAAAAGCGGCGATTATTCGCCGCTTTTTTTTATCTCATCCGAACCGGAAACCGAATCACCGTCTTTGTCTTTTCGCGATTTTCCGGAGCGGCGGCGTACTTTTTTACGCCCGTTCTGCCGCCCCGTATTCCTGATGTCGTCCCGAATCTCGAAAATCAGTTTTACGGCTGCCTCAATCAGTGCTACAGGCAGCTGCAAAGGTTGCTGAAAAGATTTACAGAAAGCCTTGGCGTTTGTAAAATTTTCGAAGTAACCGACCGGAGAATTATATGGCGGAAGGAACGGCTTAAAAAAATGAAACAGCATGATTTCACGATCGATACAGGCTTCCTGAGCCGTATTGGTTTTCAAATCCAGCTCCCTCATCCCGTCAAAAAATGCCGTTTTCTCATTCTTTGTCGCTGCCGCTACGCGAGGCAGAAAGTAAGGCATAAGATTTAGCTTATCAATATGACGGAAAATCAATTCCGCTTTCCCGGATGAGAGTATTTTAAAGAATTCCTCCGTCATACGGGAAACCGAAACGGAGGCAAGCAAAGATGATTTTTTTCGGATAGCAAGCCTGAGTCTTATGGGAATTCTTAAATCGCATTTTGCAGCATATTTTGCGGCCCGCAACATTCGAACCGGATCGGAGTCAAATATTGTATTTAAAGGAATGACATTGGACAAACGACGGGCTTTCAAATCACGAAATCCGCCGACATAATCGATTAACTGTTCTTTTTCGGGATCAAAAAAAAGGGCATTGACGGAAAAATCACGTCGTCTGACATCCTCTTCGATCGTTCCGTAAACAGCATTAAAATTATCCGAAGAAGCCGAACGGAATGTTGTTACCTCGACAATATAGCGTCCCGGGAAAATCACATGCGCCAGTTTAAACCGTTTCCCGATAATCCATGCATTGGAAAAAATTTTTTTAATCCGATTGGGAGTCGCATCGGTAGCGACATCAAAATCTTTCGGAACACAATTCAGCAGTAAATCCCTGACAGCCCCGCCGACAATATAAGCCTGATAACCGGCTTTATGCAAAGTCCTGACAACCTGCAACGCCTGCGGAGAAATCATTTTTTTCCGAAGAGAATGTTCATCTTTTGCATAAACAGTCGCCACACGAACGCGGCGGCCTCCCGAATCGGTTCCGTATCGGTATATCATAAACAGTTATCGTAATGTTACAGAAGTCCGCAACAGAATATTCTCGGAACTGTTACCGACCAAAATATCGAACTGTCCCGGTTCCGTAACCCATTTTCCCAAGGTATCATCATAATAACGGAAAGCTTCTTCGGTCAGCGGAATTGTAACGTTCCGGGTTTCTCCCGGCTGAAGGAAAATCTTTTCGAAACCTTTCAGTTCTTTGTAAACACGATCCAAACGGGAAACAGGATCGTGAACATAAACCTGAACAACCTCGGCACCGGCTCTTTCGCCGGTATTGGATACGGTCAGCGATACCTCCGTTCCCTCTTCAACCGAAAATGTTTTTTTTGAAACAGTCAGATCGTCAAATGCGAACGAAGTATAGGAAAGACCGAATCCGAACGGAAACTGAGCAGCCTTGCCCGTCTTATCGAGATAACGGTAACCCAAATAACGGCCTTCGGCATATACCATATGTTCCATCCGATCGTAAGCCTGCGGGTCGTTTTCGAAGATATCCCGATTTTTGGATTTAAGCATTTTGGGATTGCCGCCGAAAACTTTAAAACGTCCGGTCCCCAACATCGGCGTTACGGGATAGTCCGCATCTCTCGGCCAGATAACCAGCTTATCGGGATTTTCAATTTGTGCGGCCACAGGTCCGAAATCATCCCACTGTTTTACCATTGTAAAGGGAAGTTTTCCTGACGGATTGACATCACCGAAAATAACCCGTGCCAACGCCGCATCAGCCCATTTCCCGGCATATCCCAGATAGATTAAACCCTTCACTCCGTTGATCCAGCTTTCTGTTTCGATTCCGCTTCCGTAATTGCTGACAACAATAATGTTGGAATTTAATCGTTTTAATTTTTCGATATCGGATCTGTTTTTCGGCTTCATATCCCAATGACGGTCATTGGCTTCACCTTCTCCGAAAACCCACAGACCCGCTACATAAATAACTGCATCGGCCTTTTTGAGGGCTACCGTATCGGCCATAGTAACATGAGAAATACGCGTGTCGTCATCCCGATACGGACGGAATCCATCCGTCAAATTAACTGTGAGCATCCGCCCCGGCCGACGGCAGAAAACGGTACAGGCTCCGACCGTTGTCGTATTCAGAAAACGACTGTTGTAACCGACAACGGCAATCGACTTCTTTTCATTTTGAGGAATAGGTAAAATAGAATCCTCATTTTTTAAAAGGACAATTCCTTCCTCGGCAATTTCCCGGGCCAGTACATCATGTTCCTCCGGATTCTGCTGCAAGCGGTAATGCCATTGAAAATCTTCATAAACGTGAAAACGGAAATATGTTGTTAAAATACGTCTCACTTTATCGTTTAGCAAAGATTCCTTTTCAGGTAAATTTAAGTTATTAATTTTATGATATGCGAAATAAGAACTGTCCGACGGCATTTCCAGATCGACACCGGCCGTAAAAGCACCTTCGGTCGAATAAAGGGACATCCAGTCGGAAACGACAAAACCGTCAAATCCCCACTCTGTTTTCAGTATATCGGTGACAAGACGTTTATTTTCGGACATAGGGAAACCGTTTACGGGATTATAGCCTGTCATTACGGCTCCGACACCGGCTTTGACCGCCGCCTCGAAAGGAGGCAAATAAATTTCCCGCAAAGTACGTTCGTCAATATCACTGCTGGTACCGTGACGGTCGAAATCCTGGTTATTGGCGGCGAAATGCTTTACGACCGCAATCGCGCCCTGATTCTGCATTTCCGTCACATAAACCCTGGTCATTTCCGATGTCAGAAAAGGATCTTCTCCCATATATTCACAGTTCCGCCCGCCTGTCGGCATACGGTAAATGTTGACTCCGGGGCCCAATATCACTTTCTCTCCGCGCGCTATTCCCTCGCGGGCCACAGCCCGCGACAAATCCCGCATCCGGTTCCGATCCCATGTTGCCGTCGTAATTAATGTCGACGGAAAACTGGTCCCCCAGAAAGAAATCCCCATCGTCGCATCCTGATATTTAATCGGAGGCAAACCCAAACGGGGAATACATCCCTGATTTTTCCACGCCTGCCCTCTTATAAATTCAACCTTTTCGCGAAAAGTCATTTCATTTAAAAGAACCTCGGCCTTCTCTTCGGGTGACAAATCGGTTTTAAGCAAATCACCCAAAAAAGAAGAACTTTCTGAGGGGGTTTTGCACGAAAGAATCAAAAAAAGCAGGAATAAAAAACGTATCATATTTCTCCTCATAACCCTATTGTAACTTTTCCGCTGACGGGTAGATTTTCAGCACTGTTTCCGATCATAACAAGATATTCTCCCGCATCGACAACCCATTTTTTGACATTCGGATCATACCGCCGGAAAGCCTCTTCCCCCAAGCAAACCGACACTCTTTTTGTTTCTCCGGGCTGAAGGAAGACTTTTTCGAATCCTTTCAGTTCCTTGTAAACACGATCTGCTTTGGGATTTAATGCATGAACATAAAATTGAACAATTTCGGCACCGGCCCTGCTTCCGCTATTTGTTACGGAAACCGAAACCGTAAAAGACTCATTTTTTTCCTTTCCGAAAGCAGAAGCCGAGACATTCCCGGATACGTGACAGTCACTGATTTGAAACTGCGTATAAGAAAGTCCGAATCCGAAAGGAAACTGAGCCCGACGATTCACCTTATCCAAAAACCTGTAGCCCAAATATCTTCCTTCGGCATATTCCATATGCTTCATTTTATCATAAGCATCCGGACTGTATTCGAAAATATCCGTATTCCGTGATTTCAGGATTCGGGGATCCCCGCCGTATCCTTTCCCGGGACCGACCCCCATCATCGGAAATTCGTTATAACGTGTCTCACGAGGCATAACAACAAATTGATCGGGATGGGCATTTTGCGCGGCAACAGGAGCGAAATCTTCCCAATATTTAACCATTGTGTACGGAAGCTTACCCGAAGGATTAACATCGCCAAAAAGAATACGGGCCAGAGCGACATCCGCCCATTTACCCGCAATTCCTACATGAAGAAAACATTTGACATCGTCAATCCAACTCTCCGTTTCAATTCCGGATCCGTAATTACTGACAACAATAACATTGGGATTCAACTCTTTCAGTTTTTTTATATCTTTAATCTGTTTTTCTTTTAAATCCCACGAACGGTCATTGACTTCGCCTTCCCCGAAAATCCAAAGTCCCGTCACATAGATGACCGCATCGGCTTTTCTGATAGAAGCAATATCGCTTACTCCGGCCATTCTGATTTTTGTATTTTTTGTCTGATATGATTTAAATCCGTTTGCCAGATTCAGAGTCATCAGTCTGCCGGGACGTCCGTTAAAAACGGTACAGGCTCCGACTGCCGTTGTATTCAAATGATAACCGTTATAGCCGGTAATCAGGATTGTCTGTTTCTTATCGGGCGTAAAAGGAAGAAGAGAATCCTCATTTTTTAGCAGAACAATTCCCTCTTCCGCAATACGTCTGGCCAAAAGGTTGTTTTTCTCAAAATCAGCCGGAACACCCGCGTTCCGGTTCAGCAGATAATCGTAAACTCCGAAAGAAATATATGTCCGCAAAATACGGAAAACCTTATCATCCAGCAACGTTTCCTTATTTTCCACTTTCAGAGATTTCAGTCGGGACAGCGAGTAAAATCCGCTTTTTTCCGGCATTTCCAAATCCAATCCGGCAACAAATGAGCCTTCCGTACTGTAAACGGAATAAAAGTCGGACATCACAAAACCGCGAAAACCCCATTCTTCCTTTAAAATATCCGTTATCAGTCTTTTGTTTTCGGCCATCGGAAATCCGTTAACCGGATTGTAACCGGTCATGACCGCTCCGACACCGGCTTTAACCGCTTTTTCAAAAGCCGGCAAATAAATTTCGCGTAAAGTGCGTTCATCGATATCACTGCTGATTGTATGTCTGTCGTAATCCTGATTATTGGCCGCAAGATGTTTGATAACCGCTACGGTACCGTTTTGCTGCATACCGCCGATATAGGCAACAGCCATTTCCGATGCCAGGTACGGATCTTCTCCGAAATATTCGAAATTCCGGCCGCATGTCGGCATACGGTAAATATTGACTCCGGGAGCCAAAATCACCGATTTTCCGTACGCCCGGCCTTCTTCGGCAATGGCAGCTCCCATTTCTGTCAAAAGAGAACGGTTCCATGAACAGGCAGCCACCAGCGGCGCAGGGAAGCTGGTACCTTTGAGAAAAATTCCCGAACTGGAATCCTCGACGGAAACAGTCGGCAATCCCAACCTCTCTACAGTTCCGTGATTTTTCCACCCTTCACCCCTGATGAACATCATTTTTTCTTCGGTCGTCATTTCCTCCAAAATCAGATTCGCTTTTTCATCTGCCGTAAGATTCTGATCCAAAACCTTTTGTAAGAAAGAAACGTCATTAACTCCGGACTGACAAGAGAGAAAGAGCGAAAGAAACAAAGCAATAAAAACAACCATTCTCCCCTAATTATACCGAAAAAGCCGATTAAATCAACAAAAAAATTTAAAAGACAGTCACCCGGGAATCAAAACTTTTTAACAGTGCGGAAACTTTCCGAAAAAGGGAAGAGGCGTCGGAAGAATACGGTTGCGCATCACGCAGAAAAACGGTCATATGCTGACGTCCTTCATTAACCGAATAAGTCAGTTCTACGGAAGGTGCATCAAGAAATCTCAGGCGGTCTCCCTTTTGCGTTTCGGCAACATTCAAATCAACACGAAAAATTCCGCCGACGCTGCATTCGGGACGATGCCCCATCCACCCGACAAAATTTCCCAATCCCCAAAAAACAAATGCCTCGCCCCCTTTCGGTGAAGGGAAAACTTCAAAAGCACGGATAACGTGCGCATGATTTCCGAAAACGACATCGGCACCGACATCAATCAGAAAACGAACCAAATCGCGGTCATTCTCACGGGGTGCCAGCGTATATTCGTCGCCGTAATGAAGCATGACCAGGACAAAATCGCATTCGGCCGCCGCTTTTGAAATACGCTCCCGAATAAGCGGACGGTTTCGGGTGTCGGCCACGGGAGATGGATTCGGATAGCGTATATTGGTAATATCGGTAAGAGAAAACAGAGCAATCGTGATATCGTTCACAAGAAGAACAAGGGGATTCAGAGGGTCATCATTTCCGGCAGCGGTACCGACATGCAAAGCTCCTGTTTTACGGTAATACCCGACTGCCGCGTCGATACCGGCCCTGCCGCGATCCAAAGAATGATTATTGGCGGTCGCAAAGATATCAAATCCGGTTTTGCGCAACGCCTCCGTTAATTCAAACGGTGCATTGAAAAAAGGATATCCGCTGACACCGAATTCCCGGCCGGCCGTCATCGCCTCCTGATTGACAATCGCGACATCGGCACTCCTAACCGAATCGGCAACCGGTTCCGTAACGCGGTAAAAATCTTCGACACTGCCGTTTTCGGCAAAATGGCGGTAATTACCGTCGTAAAAAAGAACATCTCCGCAGGCAACCACAGTCAGACGGCGTTTAAATTCCGTTTCCCCAACCGTACAGGAAAAAAAAGAAAAAATCAGACATAAAAGGAAAAAAAGAGTTCCGAAACGACCCATCACAGCCGTGTCAGAATCTCGGTATGATCGGGAAAAATCGCAACGGTATCTTCAAAATGAGCCGAAAGCGACCCGTCGCAGGTGACTACCGTCCAGTCATCATCCAACACATCGACATCGTATGTGCCGGCATTAATCATCGGTTCGATAGCAATCACCATACCGGCCTGCAGACGGGGGTTTTTACCCGCAAATTCGCAGTAATTGGGCACTTCCGGTTCTTCATGAACCTTTAATCCGACACCGTGACCGCAATAATCCCGAACCACGCCGTAACCGTACGCCCGTGCATGCGCCGAAACCGCACGCGATATATCTTTTATCCGATTTCCGAAACGGGCCGCCGCAATCCCTTTATCCAGACATTCGAAAGTAACCTTCATCAGCTTCTCGGCATCGGCACAGACCTTCCCGACCGGAAAGGTACGCGCCATATCACTGAAAAAACCGTTAAGGTTAATACCCAAATCCATACCGACAATATCCCCTTCTTCGAGACGACGGTTTCCCGGTATACCGTGAATCACTTCATCGTTCACGGAAATACAGGCGGAAGCGGGAAATCCTCCGTAATGCAGAAAGGCGGGTTTACCGCCGTGATCCGTAATAAACCGGTAAACCCACTGATCGATTTGTTTTGTTGTCATCCCGGGGCGAATTTTCTCCCCTACTTCCCCCATAAGTCGGGCCAGCAAATGACAGGACTTTCGTATTCCGTCAATTTCCTCTTTGGTTTTGATGATGATCATTTTTCTATTCCCGAATTCAAATAATCGATATAGGAAATCACTTCAATATTTGCGGGATCCAAATCGTGTGCCAACAAAAAGGAACGCATCGCCTTTTCGTAATCTTTTTTCATCAAATAGATTCGTCCGTACAAAACATGAAGAGAAGCCGCAAGAGGGGCATCTTCCCAATCAACATACGAACGGGCCGCATCGACTTCATTCAAAGCCCGATCCGGATAACCGAAATAAAGAGACAGGAGAGCACAGTTATAATACGGCTGATACCCCATCTGATAATGTCCGGTTTCCCGCACGGCTTTATGCGTACACTCGAGAAACGCATTATAGGCAGATTCAAAGTCCTCTTTCAAAACAGCGGAAACTCCGGTATAAAAATCAATCCAGGAACGAACGCCGTAATCACGCCGACAATGCTCAAGCAGAGTGTCAATTTCCGACGAATCGGCCAATCCGGTCAGGTACCACAGAAATACACGCGGAATTTTTTCATTAATTCCTCTGTTTTGATTGTAAAGATTCCACAATGAGCCGATAAACCGCTCGGGCGAAACATCGGAGATTAGAAACTGATACGCCAGAACCGCATCGGGGTTGTCGACTTCAAGTTTCAGGAAGTTTTCCAAAACCGATTTGGCCTTTTCGGTTTCATTGACTTTGACGTAATCCTCTGCCAGCTTCAAATTCAGTACGGCAATTCCGGGAAAAGCACGGACACCGCGCTCCATAGAAGCAATTCCCTCGGCACTGTCGCGATAAAGATAAGCCAGATTATAATAAGGAACGTAACTGTAATCGGGATACATTTCCGTAAAATCGGAATATAAAGCAGCCGCTTCGTTTTCTATGCCCAATTCCATCGACAAATCGGCCAGAAAGAGAAACCAGTCGCGGTTATGCTCCAGAAAAAAATCGCGATCCAGCATCTGCGCATACGAATAAGCCGTTTCCGTTTCGCCGGCATCGTAAGCCAGATAACTGCCCAGCACGGGATGACTCTTTCCGATCCGTTCATCGAATAGAGAGAAGGCTTCAACCGTGTTTCCCTCCGCAGCCAGGGCCAGTACATAATTTTTGATCAGACGGGAATCGTCAAAACGTTCCGTCAGATAAACATAGCCGTTCGGGTCATCGGACATCGCTATCGAAACAGCTGCCCGGCTTAAAGAATCCAGTGCGGCCGTCTTAAGCAATTCGGCATTACCCGACCGCAAAGCCGCCTCGCTTAACAGCGTCGGCTGAATCCCGCATGTTTCGAATGCCTCCGAAGCTACCTGCCATGCTTTATCGTATTGTCCGGTTTTCAGCAGAGCATAAACACACAAAGACCGTGCATCCCTTTCTTTCGGATAGCTCCGCACCGCATTTTCCGCAAAATCGGCAAACCGGTTATAATTTTTCGTTTCGCCGGCAATTTTTAAAACGCGATTCAATACCTCTTTCGAAACGGAAAATTCGCCGGAAAACAGTTTTAAATCTTCCAACAGACGCTCTGCCTGCGCATAATGTCCTTCCGAAATATGACGGTCGATCACAGAGAGCTGATATGAGACCTGGGATAACGCCTTATGTCTTAAAGCAGTCTTTACGGCGAATCCGACTCCGCATCCGAACAATACCAGAACACAGACGGAAACAAATGCGACAATAAAGCCTTTCCCTTTTCCGTTCATCGGTCAGCCTCCCGGGACAGTTTGTCGAGAATACCGTTGACAAATTTATATGATTCATCGGCAGAAAGCGATTTTGAAATTTCGATTGCTTCGTCAATTACAATCCGGGAAGGTAGCGGCTGCGCCTGAAAACACATTTCGTAAATCGAGACCCGCAAAACGGCCAGATCGACCCGGGCGATTCTGTCAAAGTCTCTTTTCTCGGAAGCATTGAAAATCATTTTATCGATTGCCGCAAGATGCTCGAAAGTTCCTTCCGCCAACATACGTGCGAACAGAAGACTTTCTTCATGAAGATCCCCGGATGTCCACCTGAAATCCGAAAGAGCACGTTTATCCCGACTCATCTCGTAATTATAGAGAGCCTGAACCGCAACAACACGACCGGAATGACGCGCACCCACTAATCCAAATCCTTTTGAAAATATTTGATATCCGCTTCCTCACGCAATTCTTTGCTCAATTCCTGTAAAGCGGTATTATACTGTTCGTACATTTTGATAGCCTGCATTCTTTCCTTAATGCTGTCTCCGAAAGTTCCGGAATGTTCCGGATCTATTTTATCGTCGTATTTCGGAATACCGGCCTCTTCCTTTGCCGTAATTTTGAAAATATGATATCCGCGTTCGGTCTCCAATACGGAAGTTACTCCTCCGACCGGAAGTGCGAATAATGTTTCCACAATTTTGGCATCCAGAAGACGAAAGGCCTCACTGTACAGGAGCCACCCCATGGCTCCGCCGTTATACTTTGATCCCCGATCTTCGGAATAAGTTCTCGCCGCATCCTCAAAACTCATTTTCCCCGAAGCAACCTTCGAAGCGGCTTCATCTATCACTTTTTTGGCATTTTTTTTATCCGCAGCCGCCAATCCGGTTGTATCGATATAAATCTGACTGACACGGATTCGGGCCGGAAGATTTAATGTTCCCGCATTGACCTGCTTTTGAAATTCGGCACGTGCTTCCGCATCCGATATCTCGGGCGGGATCATCGCATTCGGTTTTTTTTTGGCTACAAACTGTTTAATTTTTTCCTGATTTGTGTATGCCTCTTTAATACGATCGAGAGTCATACCGCCGTAAATTTCCAAATCCTTTTCGGTTGCCGACCGCTTCAGCAACGTCGACAATTCGGCAAGCTTCTGCTTCTTAAAATTGTTATACGATGAATCGCTGACACGAATTCCGTCCCTGTCGGCGCCCTGCACCAGCAATGCCACATCGATCAGCTGCTCGAGAACTTCTTTTTTTGTGATATCTCCGGGAGCATCCGTTGCATTCATCGCCTTTTTGATTTCATCGTAACGGGCATCAACGGAGGCTTTGGTAATCGGTTCCCGTCGGATTAATTCGACTGTCGCCACAATATTGTCAATACGATCTGCCGGAAAACCGCCCAAAGCAGTCAATCCCGCAAACAAAAATGTAAAGAAATATTTTTTCATACCAAAGCCTCCGCTACCGTTTACTCTGCCGTTACCGTCGATGCGGCATTATTCTCCGCATTCAACTCCTGAATTTCGTCTATCCAGGTTTTTTCCGCACCGCTGCGGGCATTGATTTCCGCTTCGACACCGTCCGATGCCTGAGCATCGCTGTAACTCTTGGTATAAACCATCATCAGGCTCAAAGACAGAACAAAAAACAGAACTGCCAGAATTCCCGTAAAACGGGTCAGGATATTTCCGGACTGAAGGCCGACGGACGAATTGTTGCTTCCCCCGAAAATACCTCCGAGACCGTCGCCCTGATCATCCTGAAGCAAAATCACGCCCATCAGCAAAACGGATACAATACAAAATAAAATCAGTAAAATGACACTCAATACAGCCATTTAAAACTCCATCATTTATCGTAATTAACAATCGGAAGGAATGTTTCGGCCTTCAGCGAAGCTCCTCCGATCAGACCGCCGTCGATATCCGGCATCGCCATCAGTTCTTTTGCATTACCGGCATTCATCGAGCCGCCGTATTGAATAATCATATTTTCGGCACACTTCGGACAGTACAAGGCTGCGATTTTGGCACGGGCCGCAACATGAACTTCCTGTGCATCGTGAGGAGTCGCTGTTTTTCCCGTTCCGATAGCCCAAACCGGTTCATAGGCAATAGTAACCCGGGCCAGCTCTTCGGCAGAAACATCTTTTAATCCGGCTTCGATTTGCGCATTGACCACTTCGATTGCTTTTCCCGCTTCGCGTTCATCGAGCGTCTCACCGACACACAAGATCACTTCCAAACCGTGAGCCAAAGCGAGCTTAAGTTTTTTATTGATGACTTCATCGCTTTCTTTATAGATCGACCGTCTTTCGGAATGACCGAGAATAACAACCTGAACACCGACATCTTTCAGCATCAGCACGGAAGTCTCTCCGGTATAAGCTCCGGCTTCGGCAAATGCCATATTTTGGGCGCCGAGCAGAATGGGACTGCCGGCAAGAACTTTGGAAACGGCATCCAGACAGGTAAAATTCGGAGCGATCAGCACCCGATGCGGACAATCTTTTACGGATTTAACCAAAGATTTGGCCAGATCGACAGCCTGGGTAACCGTCAGATTCATTTTCCAGTTTCCGGCAATAAAACTCTTTCTCATTTTCATTTCCTCCCTTACTGTTCCAGAGCGACAATACCGGGCAGTTTTTTGCCTTCAAGGAATTCCAGAGAAGCGCCGCCTCCCGTCGAAACATGGCTCAGTTTCTTGGAAAGACCGAATTTATTGGCTGCCGCAACGGAATCGCCGCCGCCGACAACAGTTGTTCCCTGACATTCGGCAACCGCCATTGCCACCTGCTTGGTACCGTTGGCAAATTTATCAAATTCAAAAACTCCCATCGGGCCGTTCCACACAACGGTTTTGGCCGGAATAATCGCTTTCGAAAACAGTTCGATTGTTTTGGGACCGATATCCATTCCCATTTTATCGGCAGGAATGTTGTCGGAATCAATAACGGTTGCTTCGGCATTTTCGTTAAATTCGGATGCAACAACATTATCGACGGGAAGAAGAACCTGAACACCCGCTTTTTCGGCTGCCGCCAGAAAATTCTTTGCGGTATCCAGAAAATCGGCTTCCAGCAGAGATTTTCCGACTTCATATCCTTTAGCCTTCAGGAAGGTATAAGCCATACCGCCGCCGATAATAAATGTATCGGCTGTCTTCAGCAGCGATTCCAAAACGGCAATCTTGGAAGAAACTTTGGCACCGCCGATAATGGCAACAAGCGGTTTATCGGGATTGGTCAGAATCGGAGCAAAAAATTTCACTTCTTTTTCGATCAGGAATCCGGCTGCTGAAGGCAGAAAGTGAGCCACACCTTCGGTAGAAGCTTCCGCACGGTGAGCCGTACCGAAAGCATCGTTAACATAAACATCACCGAGAGCAGCCAGCTGTTTGGCAAATTCGGGATCGTTTTTCTTTTCGGCTTTATAATAACGGACATTCTCCAAAAAGAGAATTTCACCCGGTTTCAGCGCTTTCGCAGCCGCTTCGACTTTTTCGCCGATTGTATCGTCAATATACTGAACGGGTCTGTCCAGTTTTTCACTCAGTCTTTTGGCAATCGGTTTTACGGAAAACTGGGGTTCCCGCGTTCCGTCACCTGCCGGCCGTCCCAGATGGCACATCACAACCAAAGAAGTACCGGGTTTGGCCAAAATATATTCAATTGTCGGCAAAGCTTCGACAATTCTGGTTTCATCCGTAATCACTCCGTCTTTAATCGGAACATTAAAATCGACACGCAGTAAAACGCGTTTATTATCCAAATCAATATCACGAACGGTTCTCAACATAAGACTTTTCCTCCGAAATAAAAAAAGAAAAGACAGCCCCTGCAACGAGGGGCTGCGGTTTTCAAATCAAAATTATTTGTCGTTTTTGGCCATGTAGCTCAACAGGTTGACAACACGGTTGGAGTAACCCCACTCGTTATCGTACCAGGAAACAACCTTGAAGAAACGTTTTTCGCCTTTCAGGTTGTTCTGCAAAGTGGCCAGAGAATCGTAAATGGAAGAACGGTTATCGTGGATCAGGTCGGAAGAAACAATTTCTTCGTCCGAGTATCCCAGAATACCTTTCATCGAACCTTCCGTTGCTTTTTTCAGAATAGCATCGATTTCTTCAATGGATGTATCTTTGGCAGCGCGGAAAGTCAGGTCGACAACGGAAACGTCCGGAGTCGGAACACGGAAAGACATACCTGTCAGCTTACCTTTTGTGGAAGGAAGAACTTCACCGACTGCTTTGGCAGCACCCGTTGTGGACGGAATGATGTTGCAGGCAGCGGCACGACCGCCTCTCCAGTCTTTTTTGGAGGGTCCGTCAACCGTTTTCTGAGTTGCCGTATAGCTGTGAATAGTGGTCATCAAACCGGTTTCGATTTCGATACCGCCGTCCATCAGGGCTTTTACGACCGGAGCCAGACAGTTTGTCGTGCAGCTGGCATTGGAAACAATGTTATGTTTCGCGGAGTCGTATTCTTTTTCGTTAACACCCATAACGATGGTTTTGACATCGCCTTTACCCGGAGCGGAAATAATAACTTTCTTGGCACCGGCTTCCAGGTGACCCTGAGCTTTTTCGGAAGCTGTAAAAAGACCTGTCGATTCGATGACATATTCGACACCCAGCTTCTTCCAGGGCAGATCTTTCAATTCTTTCACAACGCCCAGACACTTGATTTCGTTGCCGTTAACAACCAGAATATCATCTTCGGCAAGAGAAGCATCGCTTTTCTTCGAAGAAATATCCGCTTTCATACGGCCGTGAACCGTGTCGTACTTCAGCTGATAGGCGAAGTAATCGGCGTTTGTGGAAACGTCGACAACAGCAACAACGTCAATACCGTTACCGAGCAGCCCCTGCTCTACCATTGCCTGAAGAACCATTCTTCCGATTCTTCCAAAACCGTTAATAGCTACCTTCATGTTCTATCTCCTTGTAACCTGAAAATCAGGGTATTACCTTTTTTAAAATATATTCCAAATACAAACCGTTGTCAATAAGAAACTCTGTAATCCGTCCGATTTTTCCCGAAGACGAAAAACACGGCACCATACGTCCTTCTTCCCAAACGGCGAAAGAACAAAAAAGAGTTGCATATTCCTCCGGTCCGTTTTACAATGCAGTCATAGAGGAGATATTCTTTATGAGTCAGGGACGTTTTTATACCTTAAAAAACAAAAACGGGATGCAGATTAAACTTTTTGATTACGGTGCGACGTTGGCCGGCATCACCGTTCCCGACCGAAACGGACATTTTGATGATGTGGCTTTCGGATTCGACGATCTGGAAGGTTACAAAAATTTCAACGACTATTTCGGTGCAACGGTCGGTCGGCACGCCGGACGCATCGGCGGCGGACAGTTCGAAATCGACGGTACGGTTCACCAGCTGGCGGTGAACAACGGCCCGAACCACCTGCACGGCGGCATTAAAGGCTTTGATAAAGTTTTTTGGAATGCGCAGGAAATCACCAAAAAGAACGGAAAAGCCGTCAGTTTTTCCTATATGAGTCCCGACGGCGAAGAGCATTTCCCGGGAAATCTCACTGTTTCGGCTGTTTACACACTGACCGATAACGATGAAATCATTATCGACCTGTACGCCGTTACCGACAAAGCGACTCCCGTCAATCTGACGAACCACGCCTACTTCAATCTGTCGGGAGCCGGCAATCCGTCGATCCTGGATCATCGGATGAAGCTGGACTGCGATTTTTTTCTGCCGGGCGACGAAGGCCTCATCCCGACGGGAGAAGTGGCTCCTGTCGACGGAACTCCGCTCGATTTTCGCGAATTCAAAATGATCGGGAAAGAAATCGATGCCGACCATCCTTCGACGAAATTCGGCTCCGGATATGATCTCGCATTTGTTGTCAACGGAAAAGGCAACAGTACGGTTCATGTCGCAACCGTCATCGATGACAAAAGCGGACGAAGACTGGATGTTTTCACCAACCAGAAAGCGGTTATCTTTTACACGGGGAACTTTTTAAAAGGGACATTCAAAGCGAAAGACGGCAAAACCTACCCGCGCCGATCCGGATTCTGCCTCGAACCGGGCGCCTTCCCCGATTCTCCGAACAAATCGTGGTTCCCGAATATCATTCTCAAACCGGGAGAACTGTACCACAATCAGATTATTTACAAATTCGGTGTCGAAAAATAAGACATCAGAAAGATTCCGACAACGGCCCGACGGTTCCGCAACTGTCGAGCCATTTTTTTTCTTCTTCCGTCAGCCGCGAACCGTCAATCAGCTCTTTTTCAAACGGGAAATCTGTAATTTTCTCGAAACAAAGCATTCCCGAAGCCCGGTCGGATACAATCGCATACAGATTTTCCAAACGGATTCCGTAAGATCCTTTACGGTAACAACCGGGTTCCACGGAAACAACCATTCCGGGCTGCGCCCCGACCCGGCACGAAGGCGAAATCGAAAAAGGCGGTTCATGAACACAGTTAATCCAACCGACCCCGTGACCGGTTCCGTGTCCGTACTTCACACCGCCCCGTTCGGCCTCGCTGCGGGCTATCGCATCAAGCTCCGCACCCGGTGTTCCCGGCGGAAAAACAGCCCGCGCCAACGCGATATGCGCTTTCAGCACCGTTGTATAATCGCGCACCGCTTCCGCCGGCGGCCGCCCGCCCCCCGTCCAAAAAACGCGGGTCATATCGGTGGTTCCGTCTGTCGTGTGAATACCGCAATCGAGCAGCAGCAGACCGCCGCCTGTCACCGGTGCCGCCGTTGCCGCCTCCGGTTTATAATGCACAACCGCCCCGTTTTCGCCGAACGCCGCAATCGTTTCAAACGACGCACCGCGATAGGAGGCTTCTTCACAGCGCAGCTCCTCAAGCCATTGCGCAACATCGGCTTCCGTAAAACAAACTCCGTCCGCGGCCGCCCGCAACAGCCGGCCGCGCAGACGGGCCACCGCACGCTTTTCCACCGTCGCCGCCCGTTTGATACCCGCAATTTGAAAACGGGTTTTAACAGTCTGAAGCAGCCGGATTCGGAGACCTCCGTCCGACAGCACATTGCGGTGAGAGACCAGCAGCTCGCGCAATTTTTCATTCAGATCCGAAAATGAACATTCGATTTTCATTCCGGAAACAGTATCGATTCGGGGCAGAAACTCGCGGTAAGGCAAAACCGACACTCCCGGCAAAGGCCTCGGCAGAGAATGATCGGTAAATAAAAGACACTCATCGGATGTAATCAGACACCACGCATAAAAAAAGACATCTTCCCTCACCTCCCGAAACAGGCGCAATCCGCTCAGCCAGGCGATTGTATCGGGCGCCGTCAGCAAAACGGCATCGCACTCCGTTCCCCGACGCACCATGTCCAGTTTTTTTTGAAATGTGACGGAAAAATTTTTTTCGACAACTGTCAGCGGATCGGCCCCGGGTGAAAAATGCCGGCCGGGTTCGGGATCAAAATCAGTCAGAACCGCTCCTTTTTGCCGGCACACCGTTTCCAGGCAGGTGTAAAGCGGATGGGCAATACCGCTTTTATTAACAGCAACCGTATATCCTTTCTGCGCTTCGTCAAGCAGCCACTCCTCCAAAGAAGGCACACCGGGCGCACCGTCACGAATCAGAACAGTATCACTGTTTTCGAAAAGACGCTCGCACTCGAGATAATAGCGGCTGTCTGTCCGAAAAAAGACACGGTTTCTTGTCAGGATAACAATACCGGCTGATCCCCGAAATCCGAGCAGACGCTTTCTTTCATTAAAAAAATCGGGAACATTTTCGCATAAGTGAGGATCGGCTGAGAAGAGAATCAGCAGGTCAATTTCTTCCGCTTCCATCCGTTTCCGGATTTCTTCCGTTGCTGTCATACCGTCAGTATAACCTCCGAAACCGATTTCGGCAAGTGTTCTTCCGTGTTTTATCCGTTTCGAATCTAGGGGTAAAAAAAAGATTGTCACTTTTGATTTTTCGTGTTATACTGAAATGTGTTACAGGAATTATCCGAAAGTCTGGAAGATTATCTGGAAGCGATTTTTCATCTGCAGGAAGAATTTAAAGTGGCCCGGGTGAAAGACATCGCTGCCCGTCTCAATGTCAAAATGCCGTCCGTGACCAATGCTCTCAAAGTGCTTAAAGCAAGGGATTTAATAGAATACGAAAAAAATTCATTTATCACCCTTACCGAAGCCGGAGAAAAACTGGCAAAAAAAATCACACACAAACACGAAGTGTGTGAGGATTTTTTCTCGGGAATACTGAATGCCGGAGAGGAAGAATCAAGAGTTCTGGCCTGCGCCGTCGAGCATTATATTGCCGGAAAAACCGCCTCGAAAATCGAAAACTTATCCGGGTTAATCCGTGATTACTGCGAAAAAGATTCCGCATTTTCGGATCGGATAACCGCCATCAGGAACAGCTGAACATGACCGATTTTTTATCCGAAATTCTCCTTAACGAACAGATTACCCGGGATTTTTACCGGATGCGCTTTACAATATCCGAAAACACCGTGCCTCAACCGGGACAGTTTCTTTCTCTGAAAGACGAAAAACCGACCGGCACGCTTTTAAGACGACCGTTTGCGTTCTCCGATGCCGGCAACGGATTCGGAGAAATGATTTATCAGACACGGGGGCAAACCACTCATACTCTGAGCCGGCGGCAGCCGGGCGACCGGGTTTCGGTACTGCTGCCGTGCGGCAACGGCTTTCCGACGGCGGTTATCGGCGATCGTGTACCGGTTTTGATTGCCGGCGGTGTCGGACTCGGTCCGGTTCTGTTTCTTTACCGCACACTGAAAGCGGCCGGTAAAAATCCTCTGCTGATTACCGGCTTTCGAACGGCAGATCTGATTCCGCATTCGGTTTTGCCTGCCGAAGCGGTCATCTGCACCGATGACGGATCGTTCGGATTTCACGGAAATACGGCGGAAGCTTTACGAAAACAAACCGTAAACAGCAAAGCGGTTCTTTTCAGCTGCGGACCGACACCGATGATGAAAGCTGTATCCGCATTTGCCGAAGAATCTTCTTTCGATTCTTTTGTTTCGCTTGAAGCCATGATGGGATGCTCACTGGGCGCCTGCATGGGATGCGTTGTCCCCGTTAAATCGGGAGGCTACAGACGGGTTTGCAAAGAAGGGCCTGTTTTTGACGCCGGGGAGATTTTATGGACATCGATTTAAAAGTCAGGATCGGCAGCCGTTGTTTACCGAATCCTGTCGGAACGGCCTCGGGAACTTTCGGCTACGGAGAAGAATACGCCGGGCTTTATACCCCCGAAAAACTGGGGGCCGTTTACACAAAAGCGGTTTCGCTTTTACCGCGTGAAGGCAATCCGCCGCCGAGACTTGTCGAAACAGCGTCCGGAATTTTAAACGCCATCGGTTTGGCAAATGTCGGAGTCGAGGCGTTTATTGCGAAAAAACTCGATTTTCTGCTCAGCCAGCCGGCTGCCGCCGTTGTCAACGTGGCCGGATCCTCTCCCGATGAATACATTCGGGTTGTCCGTCGCCTGAACGAAACCGGTATCTGGGGATTCGAAATCAACCTCTCCTGTCCCAATGTCAGGCAGGGATGTCTGGCATTCGGCACCGATCCGCGAAACGTGAAGGATCTGACTGCTCTCTTAAGAAAGGAAACCGATAAACCTTTGATTATCAAACTGACTCCCAATGTAACCGATATCGGAGCAATTGCCGAAGCGGCGGAAGACGGCGGTGCGGATGCCGTCAGTCTGATCAACACTCTGCTCGGAATGGCCATCGACGTCAAAACCGCCCGGTTTAAGTTAACCAACCGCACCGGCGGGCTGTCGGGACCGGCCGTCAAACCGGTCGGAGTGGCGGCCGTTTACAACGTCTCGCGCCGCGTTTCGATTCCCGTTATCGGGATGGGCGGTATCATGAGTGCCGACGATGCCGTCGAATATCTTCTTGCCGGAGCCAAAGCCGTCCAAATCGGAACCGGGAATTTCATCAGACCGGGACTGTGCGATACCGTTTACGACGGCATTGTCGCTTACATGAAGGAAAAACAGCTGCACTCGGTCGATGACTTTGCTGGGCTGCTGAAGGATACGGCAACGGAATAATCCGAATCTGCCCGTCAAATATCAAAAAAGACAGAGCGCAGGCTCTGTCTTTTTTGACCCTTTCCCGTTCAGCAGTTCAGCATCCGCTCCGCCAGATGAACGGCATTCAAAGCGCCCTGTTTGCCGATTCCCATCGTCGCACAGGGAATTCCTTTCGGCAGCTGCAAAATCGAGAGCAGAGCATCGATGCCCGACAAAGCTCCCGCAACCAGCGGAATCCCAATCACCGGTTTTTTGACAAGCGCCGCCACAACGCCGGGCAGAGCTGCGGAAAGACCGGCAGCAGTGATAATAACCCGATAATCATTTTCGTGTTCCGCCAGAAAGTCTTTCAGCTCTTCCAGGTTGCGGTGAGCGGAATAAACTTTAAAATCATAGGTCAGTCCCTTTTCGTCGGCCAGCTGCAACGCGGGAGCAATCTGTTCGCGATCCGATTCGGATCCGACGATAAAAAGCAGTTGTTTCATATTTCTCTCCTTTCGGCGGTCTCCGGCAACCGCCCCGTTTTATCCGAAAAATTTTTTTCCGATATCTTTCCGGCACCAGCAGCCCGGGAATTGCAGTTCCCGTACGGCAGCGTAAGCCTTATCCGCTGCTTCCTGCAACGTTTCACCGAGTCCTGTCACCGTAAAGCAGCGACCGCCGGTTGTTCGCAGAATACCGTTTTCATCACGAACGGTACCCGCATGAAAAACCATCAGATCGGAACGGTTTTCGGGCAACGATACCACTTCGCAATTCTTTTGATACGCTCCGGGATAGCCTTCGGACGCCACCACGACGCCGACGGCCGCACGACCGGTAAAATCAAAAGCGCCCTCGGTCTCCAGCTCGTCCAGTTTCTGATCTTTGAGAGCATTCGCCAAAAATTCGAAATGACACGGCATCCCCATCAGAAGCGGCTGCGTTTCGGGATCGCCGAAACGGACATTAAATTCGAGCACTTTCGGACCCGAGGCAGTCATCATCAGACCGATGTAAATCAGACCTTTATACGAAAGCCCGTCTGCCTTCAATCCGGCCATCACCGGTTTGACAATCGTCAAATCGATTTCGCTTTTCAGTTCCGGCGTAACGCACGGAACGGGACATACAGCTCCCATACCGCCCGTATTCAATCCCGTATCGCCTTCGCCCGCCTTTTTGAAGTCGGCACACGGCGGCAGCATCACATAGTGTTTGCCGTCCATCAGCACAAAAACCGACACTTCGTACCCGGTTAAAAACTCCTCAACGAGGAGTTTATCGGTTTTCAGGATTTCCGTTCCGAAATCAAGCAGCGCACCGCGGTCGTCCGACTCGAAAACGCCTTTGCCGGCAGCCAGACCGCTTTTCTTGACAACGACTTTTCCGGTAACGGTTTCAATATAAGCCCTGTAGTCCGCTTCGTTATCGAACTCCCGCGCTTCGGCGGTCGGAATCCGATGGCGGTTCATAAAGTTTTTCGAAAAGACTTTACTCGATTCCAGCTGAGCCGCTTCGCGATGCGGTCCGAAAGCGGCGATACCGGCTTCGGAAAGGGCATCGACCACGCCGTTGGCTAGAGGAATTTCGGGACCGACAAAAACGAAGTCGATACCGTTTTGCCGGCATGCCCCGACAACGGCATCGTTATCTTTATCGGGATTGATATCGATCGAAGTGGCCAAATCGGTCATCCCGGCATTTCCCGGAGCCGCAAAAAGCGAATCCTTTCCCAACGTCTGGGAAAATTTCCATACAATCGCATGCTCGCGGGCACCCGATCCCAAAACCAATACCTTCATTTCCCCTCCTCTGCACGATCAAGCAGCTCAATAACCACCTGCGGATAAATTTCATGCTCGCAGTCGTGAATCCGTGTTTCGATTTCTTCCAACGATTCGGAACCGCTTCGGACGAACGATTTTTGCCGAATCACTTTTCCGGTATCCATTCCGGAATCGACATAATGCACCGTTACCCCCAACTCGGTATCGGAAGAGGCAAAACTTTCTTCGATTCCGTGTGTGCCGGGATATTTCGGCAACAGTGCGGGATGAATATTGATAATTTTCCCGTCGTATTTTTTCGTCATTTCCGGCGAGAGCAGCTTCATAAAACCGGCCAAAACAATCAAATCGGGATGAAGCCTTGTCAGTAATTCGTCGATTTCCTTTTCGGCTTCTTTCCGATCCCGTCCGAGATAAGAGACATGGTAAGCCGGAATCCCCAATTTTTCGGCGCGCACGAACGAGTAGGCCTCTTTTTTATTGCAGATCATTGCGGCAATTTTATGATTTGTCGCGGCAACCGCTTCGCAGATGGCCTGAAAATTACTTCCGTTTCCGGACGTCAGAATTACGGCATCAGCCATCGACCAGTTCTCCGACTCTCAGCAGAGCGATACCGCTGTCGGCCGCTTTTTTTAACACAGCAGAGGCATCTTCCGCGGACACAACCAGAACAATCCCCAATCCCATGTTGAATACTTTTCGCATTTCGGCTGTTTCGATTCCGCCTTCTTTCTGAATCCGCCCGAAAATCTCGGGAACGGGCCAGTCCCATGTAAAACGGGGCTTCAAATCGGATGGAAGTGCTCTTACCGTATTTCCCTCCAATCCTCCGCCTGTAATGTGGGCCGCACCCAAAACAGAACCCGTCGACAGCAGTGTTTTCATTTCTTTGACATAGATTTTGGTCGGTGTCAGCAGTTTTTCCCAAACCGAATCATCACAGCCCGCCAATGCTTTACGGGCAAGAGACAGTCCGTTCGAATGAACTCCGGTCGAGGGCATTCCCAGCAAAATGTCACCGGCTTTCATTTTGTTTTTAAAGGGAAGAATTTTTTCTTCATCCCCGATTCCTACACAAAAACCGGCCAAATCGAAATCATCGGCTTTGTAAAGATCGGGCATCTCGGCAGTTTCTCCGCCGGTCAAAACACATTCCGCCTGCTCGCAACCGTCGACAATTCCCTTAATAACCTCTTTCAGTACGGTTTCGTTTAAATGCCCGCAGGCAATATAATCAAGAAAGGAAATCGGTTCGATACCGCAGACAATCAAATCGTTGACGCTCATTGCCACGAGGTCGATACCGACGGTATCATGCTTTTTCAGTCTCATGGCCACCATCAGCTTGGTACCGACACCGTCGGTACAGGAAAACAGAAGCGGTTTCTTATACCGGTTCAGATCGACAGGCAACCCGCCGGCGAATCCGCCGATTGATGACGAAACAGCCTTTGATTTTATATTTCCGATAAATGAAGCGAAGCGATCGCCCTTCTCGATATCAACACCCGCATCCTTATAAGAAAATCCCATATTCACTCCTCTCCTATTCCAAATCCGCCTTCCAGCGTTTTTTAAATTCATTGTACTTCAGTTTTTTCAGCGAAACCCACAACGTTTCGCCTCCTTCGCCGATCAGCTGGACCTGATGTTTCAGCAGACTGATTTCGCCGACCTTGTAAACAGAATCCCCCGCCCTCACCGGTGTATCTTTTTTGGGAAACAGTTTTTTTTCTGTCTTGTAGAAATCATTTTCGTAGGCCAGACAGCAAAGCAGACGTCCGCACGGTCCCGATATTTTCATCGCATTAAGCGACATATTCTGTTCTTTTGCCATTTTAATCGAAACCGCATTCGGCTTGTCACTGACCGAAGCACAGCAAAAAGGTCTGCCGCAAACCGCCAGACCGCCGATGATACGCGATTCGTCACGGACTCCGACCTGACGCAATTCAATCCTCTCCCGAAAAGCGGAAACCAGTTCTTTCAGCAATCCCCGAAAATCGACGCGGTTTTCGGCCGAATAAAAAAACATCAGTTTCGACTCGTCTGTCAGATAATGCGCGGAAATCAGTTTCATATCCAGTTTTAAATCGGAAATCTTTTTTCGGCAAAAAGCGTAAGCTTCCTGCTCCGGCTGACGATTCTTTTCATATTTCTCCAAATCTTTTTCCGTTGCAATACGGATCAGTTTGACCGTATTTTTCAGAGAAACTTCGCGCAGCCCCGTTTTCCCCAAAATCTGACATAAATCTTTTCCGTAACGGGCATCGGCAATGATATACTTGGCCTTAATCAGACGGTCTGCTTCCGTTTGGGACACCGTCAGATAATCGGTCTCGCACGAATGAACCAGCTTAACGGAGAGAAGCACTTCGCTGTCTTTCAAATGATAACGATTATGATGCTGCCGGTTTTCGGCTGTTTCCTCGAAATCATCTTCGATAATCAGACCGTCTTCTTCGGCGATAATTTCTTTTCCCAAAACGTTTACACTCCTTAACTCAACAAATCCACAATCAGCCCTTCTATTTCATTAATCCGACCGAGGATACGAATCGGACGGGACTGTTCATCCATTAAATCAACCGTTAACTGATTCAGTTTGGAATCAATCACTTCCACAAGTCTCAACACTTCCTGCCGGGGCATTGAGCCGCGAACCCGTCGGGTAAACCGGACTTCGCGTTCGTGAAGCGAAGCGGCAATCACCGCTTCCATCAGTTTCTTTATCTGACTTTTATACTCACGAATCACTTCCGGACTGCGGGTATTGACCACCTCTTTTCCCAAAGCGGTGATTTTACCGCGCATCCGCTCCCATTCTTCGGGGCTTCCCGAAAAATTCCGATCCTGTCTGCTTCCGGTATCGGAAAATCCGTTTCTTTTAATGCGGGAAAAAAAACTTTCCCGGGATTCTTCTGCCGGCTCGCTTTTTTCCGTTTTTTCCGATCCGGCATAATTTTCGACTTGAGTCCCTCCTCCCATAAAAGAAGGAGCAAACGTATTGATTTTAGCCATTTCCGGATTTTTTTCTCATCGGATTAAACCGCTCGTGATTATTCTCTTCGGTGAATTTTTTTTCAACGGTCTCCGCTTCATCTGTATTATCCAAACCGCCGCGGCTGACGGTACACCGGCCGCGAAACAGGACATTTTCTTCTATAATCAGACGCGGAGCTTTGATATTGCCGATAACCACCCCGTTTGTCAAAATAACAATCCGTTCGGTCGCTTTAATATTGCCCTTGACAATGCCGCCGACAACAACCGTTTCCGCCGAAATAAAACTCTCGACACGACCGTCTTTCCCGATAAGAACCTTTCCTGTCGACTCTATCGGACCGCGAAACGAACCGTCGATACGCAGCAATTCGTTGGAAACAATGGTTCCCGTCACAAATGTTCCTTCGCCGACGATGGAATTAATATAATGACTTCCCGTAAAAAAATCGTTTTTCATTCCCGACTCCTGTCTACTCCATCGAAAGGAAGCGAATCGGATCGATATTCTGAGAACCGATTCTGATTTCGTAATGCACATGAGGTCCGGTTGTCAGACCGGTATTTCCCAAAGCCGCAATCCGCTGCCCCTGAGCCACTGTGTCGCCCTCATTGACATAAATGGCATCGCAGTGGGCATACCGGGTATAAAACCCGTACTTATGCTGAATTGTCAGATAATTACCGTAATCCTCATGCCAGGTCACTTCGACAACTTTTCCGTTGGCTGTCGCCACAATTCCCGTACCGCGGGTATAAGCAATATCGAGTGCATTGTGAAGATACCAGTAACCGCGAATCGGATGCTGTGCCGGTCCGAACGGAGCGGATATATAACCGCGCCCCCGCTCGACCGGCCATCCCGTCGGAATTTCCTCCAAAAGGTTGCCTTTTGAATTTAAAAGCCCGGAAATACGGGACAGCTCCGACATAGATGATTCGAGAAAACGGGAAATATTTTTGACATCCTGTAACTCCCTCATTGTTTGTCCGTCGTGAGCTTCCACGTTAATAAAGGAAGCATAATCACCGGACGACTGTGTTGTTTTATTCAATTGGGAGGATAATCCGAACGAATCAAGCGTATCGGATAGTACATTTTCAAAATCTCTTGCCGTTCTCCTCAATTCGGTCACGCTGTCTTTCAGTTCTTCGTTTTCCGTCTCGACAGCTGCCATTCTGGATTCGGCAGACAGGACATTCTGACCGCCGGATGCAAATAAAATTCCCAATACGACCGTTACGGCCGACAAAACCGCAACAAACGCGCACAAAGTAAAAATAGTTGCAAACGATATTTTAAAATTGACCGCTTTCTTCTCCGTATGAGGGATAATCATAACCGTATAACGGCGTCCGAGCAGCCGAAAGAATTTTGTCATTCGGGTCCGGAATTTCTTTGTGCCGCGCGATACGGAAGCCACTATCCTGTCAAAAAAACGGTTCTCGATTTTCTTATAGTTATGAGTTAAAGACACGAAAGCCTCTCTGTTTCGCAATATTCTTTTTAAGAATATCACGGATTAAAAATTTTGTCAAACAATCACCGGCCGGCCGTAAGACTTCCGAGTGCCGATGCCGGCAGCTTATAAAAATCACCGTCCTCGTTGCTGACAGCCAATCCTCCGTCGGAAGTAAAACAAACCCCTTCACACTGACCGCAGTCGAGAGAAAAAATTTTAAGTATCTTATCGGATAAACCGGTCAGCCCGTCCGAAACATCGACAAGATACAGGTAATTATAAGAAAGAACCGCCAGCCGCTGCTCTTCCGCGTCGATATCGGCAGACGTAATTTCACTGAATGCAGAAAAAGAGCCGACCGCATGAGCATCAATCCGCCGTCCCGATTTCGGATCGGCTTCGAATATCAATGCCTCTCCCCGATTTTTCGTAATCAGGTAAAATTTTTCTTTATAAATGAACAGAGCTTCCGTATCGGCGTAAACGGTTTTACCGTCCATTCGGCAACGGATAACCCATTTTTCTTCGACAAGCGCCGTTCCCGATGAAACCGTTTTTTTCCCGTCAATCCGGTAAATCCGCTTTTCCGTCCGAAGTCTCAAATTATCTCCGATATCGGCCAGATAGATTTGACCGTCTTTGCCCCGGGCCAGATCTTCCCAATCCGACTGAACAGCTCCTTTCACGGGAATACTCCGGTAATCACCGATTTGACCGTCGTTATACCGAAAAAGATAAATTTTCGACGGAGAGAAACTGTCTCCGTGAGTCAGAAACAAACCGGGTTCGCCGTCGACTTCCGACAGCCCCGAAGACTCCGGCAACGCTTTCACATCAAATAAGGAATGTCGGGCCGCATCCGAAAAAAACAATACCGTTCCCGCAGGTTTTCCCTCATCCCGAACATTCCAAACCATACAGCCGGCCGGCAAAAATACCGCCGCCAAAATCAAAACCGCTTTCTTCATGAAACAAATGAAAGCATGAATACGGGAAATAGTCAATCCGAACTTCCGTCACCGGAAGAAAAAATCTTGACCTCTTCCCGCGAATATGATACCATTTTACAAGAAGGGTTTCCTTCCATCTTAATTTTACAGGATATATTATGAATTTGTTTGATACTCATGCTCACATCGGTCTGATTCATGATGACCCTATTGAACAGCTTATCGTGACAAAGGAAGCTAAACAGGCAGATGTCAAATACATTATCAGCATCTGCAACAATATTAAGGATTTCGGCGCTATTTACGATAATCTGACACTGGCAGACAACGTTCTCTATGCAGTCGGACTTTCCCCTGCCGAAGTCGACAATCTGCCATCAAACTGGGAAGAACAGATTATCGCCAATGCTGCCAAAGCGAAAGTTGTCGCTATCGGTGAAACCGGGCTCGACTATTACCGTAAGTTCGGAAACAAAAACGCACAAATCGAACTGTTTCGCAGACAGCTGACTTTAGCGGAAAAACTGAACAAACCGGTTATCGTCCACAACCGTGAAGCCGGAGAGGATATTTACAATATCTTAAAAACAAATATCCCTTCAAAAGGTGCGGTTTTACACTGCTATTCGGAAGACTGGAACTATGCAAAAAAAATTCTTGACTTAAACGTCATGTTTTCGTTTGCCGGAAATCTGACATACAAAAATGCCAGAAATCTTCACGAAACCGTCCGCAATCTTCCGGAAGACAGGATTCTTCTCGAAACCGAGGCCCCGTTTATGATTCCCGCCGTATACCGGGGAAAACGAAACAAACCGGCTTATCTGAAAGAAACTCTGAAATTTCTGGCCGGTTTTTTAAACCGGGATCCCGAAGAACTGGCGGATATCATTTACAAAAATTCTCTGCACTTTTTCAATATTTCGGAATAAGATGAATTGGCAGATAAAGACCGTTTTACCGGGAACATCGATTACCGGTCATATTTTTCTTGCGCCGATGGCCGGTTACACCGATTCCGTTTTCCGCGGATTGTGCGCCGAATACGGAGCCGATCTCTGCTATACGGAAATGGTCAGCTGCGAAGGTTTGTCCCGACTGAATAAAAAAACGGCCGAATTGATGAAAACCAAACCGGTCGAAAAACAGAGCGGCATCCAGCTTTTCGGAGTCAACCCCGATTCCTGTTTTGAAGCGGCCAAAAACGCAGCCACCCTCAACCCGGCTGTTATCGATTTCAACTGCGGCTGCCCGGTACCGAAAGTCGTAAAAACCGGCGCCGGATCTGCCCTAATGCGCAATCTGCCGCTGTTAACGGAGCTCATCGGCGCTCTCAAAGCCGGCATCGCCGCGGCGGGCAAAAACATTCCGGTTTCGATCAAGATCCGTTCCGGATGGACAGCCGATGAGATTAATGCAACGGAAACGGCCGCGGCGGCAATCGAAGCCGGCATCGATTTAATCGGCATTCACGGCCGGACCCGGGCTCAGGGGTACAGCGGTGTCGCTGACTACAGCATTATCCGCCGCGTTAAAGAATCCGTTAACGTCCCTGTAATCGGCTCGGGCGATCTTTTTTCACCACGAGACGTTGCCCGTATGTTTAACGAAACGGGAGTCGACGCCGTCATGATTGCCCGTGGAGCTATCGGAAACCCGCAAATTTTTTTACAGACAAAAGAATTTTTAAACGCCGACCCGGTCACCGAATTCGACGATACGGCCAAACTCAAACTGGCGCGCCGCCATTTACGCGAATCGGTTGCCGAATTCGGAGAACGGAGAGCCTGCAGGGAAATCCGCAAACATCTTTGCGCTTACTCAAAAGGTGTTCGAAACGGCACAACGCTACGCAACAGCCTCGTACGTTGCACAACCCTGGCTGAATACGAAGCCGTTTTCGACGATTTTTTTCGGGAACAGGAAATCGACCGGGAAAAAAATTTACCCGATTGATTTTCGTTTCCGAATCGGTTAATATAAACGGAGAGGAAGAACCATGAACATTGTTTTGGTCGGATATGGCCGAATGGGAAAAGCGGTTGAGGAAGCCGCCGTTCAAAGAGGACATACCGTTACAGCCAAAGTCGATCCGCTGACCGACGGACCTTTGACATTTCGGGAACTGACACCGGAAATTCTCAAACAGTCAGATGCCGTCATCGAATTTGCCCTTCCTCAGGGCATCGAAACCAACACACGTCTTTATGCGGAATACGCAATCCCGGCTGTTATCGGCACCACAGGGTGGGAAAACAAAAGAGACTCGGTGGCCTCTCTGGTCAAGGAAAAAAACGGTTCCGTTTTGTGGGGGAATAATTTTTCCGTCGGTGCCCATCTTTTATTCAGACTGACGGAAGAAGCCGCCCAATTAATTGAAAACCTGACCGACTACGATATTATGGTGCACGAAATTCATCATAAAATGAAGAAAGATTCCCCTTCGGGAACGGCGCTGACTCTTGCCGAAAAAATTCTTCAAAATAACAGACGAAAATCGGTCATTCAAACCGGAACATTGGACCGCATGATTCTTCCCGAAGAACTTCACGTTGTCGGAATTCGGGGCGGTTCGGTTCCGGGTGTTCATACGGTCACTGTCGACGGCCCTCACGATACCATCGAACTGACTCACACTGCACGCAACCGCTGCGGATTTGCTGTCGGCTCGGTTATGGCTGCCGAATGGCTGATAAATAAAAAAGGCTTTTTTCGGGTCGAAGATTTTATCAACGATCTGTTCAAATAGGAGAAAAAAATGAAAAAATTACAGGGCGTCATTACGGCATTGCCGACTCCGTTCTGTCAAGACGGCTCTCTGGATAAAAATGCACTTAAAAAATTTGTCGATTTTCAAATCGAAAACGGCATCACGGCGTTGCTGCCCGTAGGCACGACCGGCGAAAGCCCTACATTAACACATGAAGAACATGCCGAAGTGATTCGTCTTGTCATCGAACAGACCGCAGGTCGTGTACCTGTTATTTGCGGTACCGGATCCAACTCGACTGCCGAGGCTGTGTCCATGACAAAACAGGCTGCTGCCGACGGAGCCGACTATTCGCTTCAGGTCACACCGTATTACAACAAACCGGGACAGGAAGGAATCTACCGCCATTTTACGGCTATAGCCGATGCCTCCCCCATTCCGATTATCCTTTATAATATTGCCGGACGGACGGGACGTAACATTGAAACAGAAACAGTGGCCCGTCTTGCCGAACATCCGAATATTGTCGGCGTCAAAGAAGCCTCCGGATCGATAGCCCAGGCTATGGATGTCATCCATTCCGTTCCCGAAGACTTTATGGTCTTTTCCGGTGATGACAGTTTAACCCTGCCGACGGTTGCCGTCGGAGGCGACGGAATCATTTCGGTTGCATCCAATGTAATTCCCCAGGCAATGACTGAATTTACCTCCGCAGCACTGACGGGTGATTGGGAAACGGCCCGCAGGTACAACAAAAAATATGCCTCTCTTTTTCAAAAACTGTTTATTGACACCAACCCTGTTCCCGTAAAATACGCGCTTGCCCGTATGGGATGGATGGAAGAAGTTTACCGCCTTCCTTTGTGTCCGATGAACGATAACTGCAAGGCCATTCTTGACGCCGTTCTGAAGGAACTCGATTTAATCTGAGAACCGGTCGGAATGAATAAAACAAATCGAACCGGACAGAATGCGGCAACCGGAAAGAAATCTCTTTTGCAAAAAAATTTCGAAAGAAGACCGAAACAAACGGAAAAGAGCAATCGGGAAAAAATGATCGGCGGAGAATTGTACTCCGCTCTCGATCGGGAGCTGATTTTTCTGAGATGGAGGGCACAACGTCTCTGCCGTAAAATCAACCGGTTTTCGACCATGCCTTTTTATCCCCTGAAAAAATATTATCTGAAAAAGCTGTTCGGCAAATGCGGACACAATGCTTATATCGAACCTCCCTTTCACTGTGATTACGGATTCAATATTACTGTCGGAGATTCTTTTTATGCCAATACGGGGTGTGTGTTTCTCGATGTCACGCCGATTACAATCGGCAGTCACGTTATGCTCGGACCGCATGTACAGCTGTATGCGGCTACCCATCCGATTTCTCCCGAAATTCGTTTAACGGGAGAAGAATGCGGAGCTCCTATTACTATCGGAAACAACGTCTGGATTGGCGGAAATACGGTTATTCAACCGGGAGTTACAATCGGAGATAATACCGTTATCGGTGCAGGGAGTGTCGTTACAAAAGACATTCCCGCAAACACGGTGGCCTACGGCAATCCGTGCCGCGTCCGGAAAACACTGTAAACTGTTTCGACGAACGCACCGGCTTTTTCCTTTCAAAAAAACCGACCTGACGGTCGGTTTTTACAACATTAAAACACAAACGGAATCATGGCTTTACGGGATGAGGGATATTCGTCACCGAATTTTTCACGATACCATTGCAGATTTTTGTACGCACGGGGTCCCAAATTGGCAAAAGTGAAAACGGCAAACGCCAGACCGGCCCATGATCCGGTTAAAACCGCCCACCCGAGCCATTCCATAAATTCCCCGAAATAATTGGGCGAAGCCACCCATTTATGAAGGCCGCGATTCGGAATTTTATACCCTGTTTCGCCCGGCTTTCTCAGAGAGCGGAGAACCGCATCCGAATGCTGATTAATCACCCAGCCGGCCAAAAACAGACCGACACCGATTAAAAAATTGGGAGTCAGAAACCATCCGGGATTGTATTTATCGGCCGCATCGGGAGAAAGAAAAATCTCGTAACCATTAATATAACCGTTAATCGAATTGAAAAATGCCCCGAAAAGCGGAATCAGAGCCGCCATCGGACGGCTTCCCTTTGAAAGACGAAAGGGATAAATAAAGGTACGGTAAATATAATGAAATTCCCAAATACAGATAAACACAATCATAACGGGATTTTCCCATCCGCGGGCCAGATAAAACATCAGAAGAATGACGGCGAAAGCGGGAAATTCCATAATGACCCAACCGGGACGGGCCTGAACCACCGGACCGAAACCGGCTGTACCGTATTTACCATAAGGAGCTGTTTTATAGAAAAGAAAAAGAACAACAAAAATTGCAGACACAAGTTGAAAAACCAGCAGACACTGATAAAGAATAAGCAAAACAGATGATTCTGTCACAAAAACTCTCCTTTCGATTACAGTAGCACAGCAAAACTCTTTTGTCAACAAAAAAGGGACCCTGTCAGCGGATCCCTTTTTCGATAATCAGACCGATTCTACCACTCATCCGACATATTTTCAATTCCGCTGTACTGTGACAGATGAATCACATCGGTATAAGCTTCCAAATCATCGAAATAAACATAATAATCACGAAGCATTTCCATCGCATTAAACTTGATAACCAGCCCCAGTACGGAAAATCCGGGTTTATCGGGAGCCATCATATCTTCCTGCGTGACCGTCGGAGGAACGTAGGCAATCAGCTGCTTCCATCCGATGAAATTCAGTTTCGGATTCTCGAACGGAATATCGGCAATGACACCTGTCGCCGACTTAACACGAATATACAGTTCGTGATTCATTCCGCGACCGCAAACCCACAGCGAAAACGCTTTGGTAATACCGTCCATGCGAATCGGCGATCTTCTTTTCAAAAAGAATTCTTCTCCGTAAGCACGTCTTGTAAAATGGATTTTCGCACCCAAAACAACGGAGCGGCCTTCGGCTTCGGCAGCTTCTCCGGAAAGATCCAGTTTTTCGCCTTCGGAAGCCGGTTTATCCGGTCTGTCCATATATTTCAGCGAAGCCACGGCCGTATCCGGGAAAATAACCGCTTCCCAGGCCGTTTCGATATTAAACTGATCCAAAAGGAACGTTTTCACTTCCGAAGCACGCTGATCCGTACCGACGTTGGACACATCAACACTTGCGGAACGATCGACATACTCTTTCTGTTCTGTGTTTTCGTTCTGGGCTGTCGTTTGCGTTGCAGCTGTTTCTTCGGTTTCAACCGGAGCCGCTTCCTGCGCAAACAAACCGAATGTCATAAAAGTCAAAAGCAATAAAGCGAATTTTTTCATCATTAAGCTCCTTCATTTGCCGAAGCATTGTCTTCGTTAGCCGAAGCATTGTCTTCATTTGCTGTCGGATCAACCAAATTTCCGTGCTGAACCTTTTTAATGGTTCCGGCGCCCCAGGCTTTATTCACAACTGCCGGCTCAACCAGATTATCTCCGTCGAAAGAAACATATTTAAGATCCGTAGAAACGTTAATTTCATCAAAATAAATGAAGAAATCATCGACTCTTTCTTTGGGAGTTGTCGTAATGACAAATTTTACAATTTCAAGATAGCGGTTTGCGGGAAGCTGAGCGGCTTCCTGACGGATATAAGTCGGAACTTTGACTTTCAGATTTTTCCATCCGATAAAGTTCAGTTTTCCCATCGGCAACGTATAAGAAATCCCGTTAAAATCGCGAACACAGACAGCCAAATCATAATTATAGCCGGATCCCCATACCCAAACATCAATCTTGGTGCAGACACCGTTTACAACGATCGGATCAAATCCGTCGGCATTTCCGGGATAAACCTCAATCGTATTGTAGCCTTTTTTCTTAAACTGGGCGCGGACACCGAGTGCGTTATAAGTTTTACCTTCGACAGCCGTCAAAGCCAGCTGTTTCGGCCGTTCTTCGACATACGCCACTTTGGGAAACTCTTCGACTGTGAATTCGCTACCCCGAGCCGACCATTCTTTCGTCTTGTCATCCGGGTCGAAACTTTCTACCAAATACGTAATTTCGTAATTGCTTTTTGTTTGAGCAAACAGCGAAATTCCCGACACGGTGCAGATCAGCATCACCATCAATAAACAGAACATCCTTTTTACCATGAGTGTCTCCTTCCTCTCTTTGAAAATTATATTTCAAATCCTTTTTTAAGTCAAATAGTTTTTCACTACTTGTCAATTATCTTTTCGGCATAATACGGATATAAAATTGAGTCCTTTTTATATTTTTTTATTTTTAATTCCAGAAAAATTTCTTTTTCTTCCCCGCTCTTCAAAACGGAAAAAAAAGAATCGAATGCTGAAGCGTAATCCCACTCCAAAACCATATCGATATTTTTCCACAGCGGATTTTCCGTCGGAGGTCCCGGAAAAACAACGAGCAGCATCTGCTCTCCGGAAAGCGCTTCAATCAGCTGCAGTGTCATGGACGCGGCATCGAGAAAAATCAGATTACAGTGGCGTGAACTCAATTCATCCGACAGACGGTTCAGGGAAGTCGTATCGCGGGACGAAGGAACTTCAAGCGAGATCAAATCCGAAGAGGCCTGAGGATTGACAGCGGAAAAAGCATTGATAAAAGCCAGATAATTTTTTTCTTTCTCCGTCGAAAGATTGGCATAGACGACCGCCGGTTTCAGTTTCACCGTTAAAGGATTTTCTGTTCCGTCGGACGGACTCCAGTCCCGGGGAAAAGCCTCTCTGAATGCATCTTCGTCATCACCGGCGGAAGTCTCATGCGAAAGCGATCCCTCAGGTTCCCGTATCGATACATCATTTCCGGACTCATCAGCCTGACCGGATTCGTTCTTGCCGTCCGCATCGGTAAAAGGATCGGGAATCGCTTCACGGCTTAACCGACCGAAAAGAGTCCCCAATTCCCCGTAAGCTTTTTCTCCGCTTCGGGGCAATCCCTTTAAATTCGGAAGCCGTGTCTGTAACTTTTGCTCCAATATGATAAAAAGAGTTTCGGGACGGTCTGCGGCACACGCTTCCGCCTGTTTTGCCAAAAAAGGAGACAGAATAATAACGTCCGCCGATTCCGGAATCACATCGGAAAGCACAACATTGACCGGAGTCTCTATATAACCGTATCCGTAACCGGCTTTTTTAACCGACTGACGCAGACTGCCGGCAATCCGGCACGGGCCGACAGTTGTCTCAGCATAAACCTGATCGCAAATAAACAGAGCCTTTTCCCCGCCGCACGATGCCATAAATAAAAGCAGGACAGCTCCCGTCAAAAACTGTTTCATATTGTAAAATAATTTACCATTATCTTTACCGCGCGTCAATTATTTCTTGATTAATTGGTAAAATCGGAATATAATCAGTTTAAATCAACTATACAAGGAGCAGTCAAATGCCTAGTTACAAGGAATTGGGTCTTGTCAACACGAAAGAGTTGTTCAGGAAAGCGATGGCCGGTAAATACGCCATTCCCGCTTACAATTTTAACAATATGGAGCAGATGCAGGCCATTATCCAGGCCTGTGTGGAAACCAAGTCGCCTGTTATCCTGCAGGTTTCTTCCGGCGCCCGCAAATACGCCAATGCAACACTGCTGAAAAACATGGCTAAAGGGGCCGTCGAATATGCAGCCGAATTGGGCTATGCCATTCCGATTGTTCTCCATCTGGATCACGGCGATTCGTTCGAACTGTGCAAAGACTGTATCGACAGCGGATTTTCTTCCGTTATGATCGACGGTTCCCACCTGCCTTACGAAGAAAACGTCGCTCTGACAAAAAAAGTTTGCGAATATGCACACTCTCAGAAAGATTATGTGACAGTTGAAGGTGAGCTCGGAGTTCTTGCCGGAGTCGAAGACGAAGTCTCCCACGAACATTCGAACTATACCAGCCCCGACGAAGTCGAAGATTTCGTCAAAAAAACAGGGGTCGATTCTCTCGCCATTTCCATCGGAACTTCGCACGGCGCCAATAAGTTCAAACCGGAACAGTGCACACGCAACGCCGACGGAATTCTGATTCCGCCTCCTCTCCGTTTCGATATTCTGGAAGAAATCGAAAAGAGAATCCCCGGATTCCCGATTGTCCTTCACGGATCTTCTTCCGTTCCGCAGGATCAGGTTGCGATTATCAATGCCAACGGCGGTAAACTGAAGGACGCCATCGGTATCCCCGAAGAAGAACTGCGCAAAGCCGCCAAATCGGCTGTCTGCAAAATCAATATCGATTCCGACGGACGTCTGGCAATGACTGCCGCTATCCGCAAAGTTTTCAATGACAACCCCGCAGAATTCGACCCTCGCAAATATTTGGGACCCGCACGTGATTCTCTGCGCGAGTTGTACAAAAAGAAAAACATCAACGTTTTGGGGTCGGCCGGACAGGCTTAATCCCGTATACGGAAAAAGGACCGGGGAACCGGTCCTTTTTTCTTCGTCAAACAACCGTAACGGAATACAAAATCATGAAAAATACAAAAATGACAGATATTTCTTTAACCGGCAACCGAATCATTGCCATTGATTTTTTCCGGGGACTTGCCATCCTCGGAGTCGTTCTGACACACTGTTTAATTTACGGTGTATTCTATACAATTGACAACGCCCTATCAACCGTACCGCCGGGACTCCTTGCGGTTTTCTCTCCGATTGTTCTGATTTCACCCATGGCCGGACTGTTTGCTTTTATAAGCGTTGTGGCCAATACGTTTACCGCATTACGGCGAAAAGACAACGGACATTCCTCCGCAAGCGTTATTCAGCCCATTGTTTTAACATCCCTTGTCCTGATTCTGCTTCATTTTATCTTTTCGACGCTTTTTAAATGCAGCAGCGGATCGATGTTTACGCCGGGAGTCACCATTAACACAATTGTTCCTGCCTCTATCCGACAGAGTCAATTGATTCTGCCTCAATTTGAAAACTTATTATATATGGATGCCTTATCAATGATCGGAATCAGCGGACTGACATCTGCAGCCGTACTGGCCTTTCTTTTGAAAAAACCGTTCTCGACGCATAAACTGACGGCTTTAACGGCAATCGGTTTCATTGCCGCTTTACTGTCCCCTTTCCTGTGGTATTTATTCTGGAAACCGTTTCGGTTTTTTTATTTCAGTGCATACCCGCTCAGATTATTATCGATTCCGTTATCTTTTTTTGCGGCAAGAATGCATTGTCTCCCCGGAATTCTGCCTTTTATTATTTTCGGAGTCTGGTTCGGATTTTTTCTCCATTCCCGACCGACATACCGGGAAGTCAAAAAGAAAACATTCCCGATTGCTGTCGCCTCAACCGTTCTTTTCTGTTTTTTCGTCGGAGTCAAATTATTTTTGATTCTGGGAAACGAGACTCATACGGTTGGGTTTCTGTCGCGAATCGGACTGTTGTCACTTCTTGCCGAAAATACTCCCGGCATTTTAACGGGAAACATCGGAAATGCGTTTTTGGATTATAAATCGTTACCGGTCGAATTTCAATTTTTCGGAATCGCCCTGATTTTTTGGGGATTTCCGCTCCTGATGAAGCAGTTTGACTATGACGAAGAAGATAAAAGAGAAAAACGTATATCCCGAATCCGCCCGGTTCTGCGATTCGGAACACTCTCTCTGACTATCTGCGTTTTCGAAACCCCTGTTCATACTGTTTTTGCAAAAGGACTGCACGCGCTTTCCGGCATTCCCGTACCCGATATGAATCGGATTCAACCCGATTTTTTTATGACCCATCCTCTGATTTGGATTGCTTATGCCGCATTTATAATTCTTCTCTGGGTCGGAATTCTGAAGCTTTGGGAAAAACAAAACTACAGATTAAGTCTGGAATGGCTACTGGTTAAAGCGACCGCACCGTTACGCAAAATTAAATCGGAAAAATTATCAGTGCGTTAATTATTCGATCAGCTCACTGTAAACAGCCCTGAGCAGACGTAAATCCGGAGTATCCTGGGCAATATGCCAGATCATAATTCCGCCGTAGGCTCGGGCATAATGACTTTTCTCTCGAATCAGTTTAAGACTGTTATATGTGATAGTCTGTCGGCCTCCGTCGGGTGTATCGATTGTCAGAAAATCCTCTTTAACGGATTTATCCGGATACAATCCGAAAACATCGCGAAAAGTAACCGACCCCTGACTGACAACTTTCCCGTCCGCACCGAAAGTTCTCTGCCAGCCGTAAAACGGTACACCGATAACCAGTTTGGAGCGGTCGATTCCGCGACGATTCTGCCAGTAATCAATTGTCTTTTCCACGTGAGCAAACGACGAATGATCTTTCAGTTCTTTGTCAAACAGACCCGATTCGTTGTAAATCATCAAATTTAAGAAATCGAATGATGTAACAGCCGCATCCTTCATTTTTCGCGCACCCCAATAACCGAATGCGCCGGAAAGCTGATACGGTTTGTCGGACACGACTTTCGCCAAAGCGACAATAAAGTCATTATACTCGGGAATCATCATATCCCCTTCGAAATCGAGGTCGATTCCGTCAATTCCGTTGGATTCGACAAAACGGATTAAAGCATCTATAATTGTATCAAACTGTCCGGAACGGAACAGTTTCAGATAACGCTGTCCCGCTTCCGTTTTGGAAGTTACATGTCCGCCGCCGATTGAAATAAAAACACGCGTCTGCTTTGCATGCGCTTTGGCAATAAATTTTTTCAATTCAAGAGAAGAAACGCGCGGCGCGGAAATTTTTCCGTTGCGGTCGTAATTGAAAAACCAGAGGTTTATATGCGTCAGATATTCCAGACCGGGATTGTACTGATCGAGCATAATAGCCGCTGCGGGGAAATAGCCGACCACCCGGCGTCCGCCCAGCGCCGATTTGTCTGTTTCCGGACGGGTCAGACAGCCGATCGGCAAAAAGAGAGATAAAACCAAAAGCGTGAATCCTTTTTTATTCACCGAATTCTCCTTTCTCAATTTTATCCGATTTTCTTCCGATAAAAAAACGGAGGAAACCGAATGAAACGCACCGACTATTTAAACTGGGACGAATATTTTATGGGAGTGGCCCTACTGTCAGCAAAACGCAGCAAAGATCCGTCGACCCAGGTCGGAGCCTGTATTGTCAATACCGACAATGTGATTGTCGGAACCGGTTACAACGGTTTCCCGAAGGGGTGCAGCGACGAACTGTTTCCCTGGGAACGAACCGGAAACTTTCTGGAAACCAAATATCCGTATGTCTGTCACGCCGAATTAAACGCCATTTTAAACTCGGCATCCCGAACTCTGAAAGGCTGCCGGATTTACGTCGGACTTTTTCCCTGCAACGAATGCGCAAAAGCAATTATTCAGTCGGGCATAACGGAAATCATTTTTATTTCGGATAAGTACGCAGATACGGATGGTGTCAAAGCCTCGAAACGTATGCTGACCGAAGCAGGCGTTACATTCAGACCCTTATCATCGCAACGGAAAACGGTTACCATTGATTACGGAATTGTATAAACTGCAGCTTCCGCAAAAATAAAATTATTTTTAAAAATTATAATTGACTATAATCATTTCAGAGGTTAAAATCAAGTGATTATCATAAAATATGAGGAAGATTGTGCGAATTTTAATCCTCGGCGCCGGAAAAATGGGGCGATGGCTCTCCGATTCGCTTTGCCTTGACGAAGAAACGGCTGTTTTTGATACCGATAAAACCAAACTGAAATATCTGTTTAATGTCCGGCGGCTGACCGACGGAAACGAAATCCGCGAATTTAATCCCGAACTGGTCATAAATGCAGCCGGTTTGTCTCAAACGGAAAATGCATTTCGGTTTGCCGTTCCTTTTCTTTCATCCGACTGTATCCTTTCGGATATTGCCTCCGTAAAAAACAATTTGGAAGAATACTACAAAACATCAGGATTCCGCTTTGTTTCTTCGCACCCGATGTTCGGTCCGACTTTTGCCAATATCGGAGATCTCCGTACACAAACGGCGATTATTATTAAAGAATCGTGTCCCGAAGGCCGTGCTTTTTTTAAAACATTTTACGAAAAACTGAATGTTCGCGTTTTTGAGGCCGGTTTCAACGAACACGACCGACTGACAGCCTATTCCCTTTCGACCCCGTTTGCGGCAACTCTGGCTTTCGTATCCTGCCTGAAACCGATACAGGCGCCGGGTACCACTTTCAAAAAACATATGGAAATTGCCGACGGACTTCTTTCCGAAGATGACGAATTACTGACCGAAATTCTCCTTAACAAATACAGTGCCGCCCAAATTACGGAAATTGAAAAAACACTCGGGAAATTAAGGATATGGGTTGATAACCGGGACGCTTCTGCCGTCAAAAAATATTTAAACGAACTCAGAAACGATTGGGAGACATACAAAAATGCCTTACGTAACTTTGGAAAATAACAACCTGAAGGCGGTTATCTCCGCACAGGGTGCCGAACTGCAGTCGCTTTACGGAAAAAAAAATGCAACGGAATACCTGTGGCAGGGGAATCCCGATTTTTGGAGAAGAAGAGCCCCTCATCTCTTTCCGATTATCGGCGGACTGAAAGACGGCTATTTTCTTTACGATACTCAAAAGTATGAAATGAGCAACCACGGATTTGCCCGCGACAGCCGTTTCGAAGTCAAATATCCGTCGCTGAAAAAAGCCGTTTTTACTTTGGAAGAAGAAAAGTCCAACTATCCGTTTCGATACCGCTTCACGGTTACCTATTCGCTAAAAGACAACAGACTGAAAGTATCATACAGGGTTAAAAACACCGATACACGAAAAATTTATTTTTCAGTCGGAGGACATCCCGCTTTTGCCTGTCCGATCGACCGGACTTTAAAGTACACCGACTATTTTATTGAATTCGAAAAAACCGAATCGGGAGAAATGCCTCTGATTGTCAATGATGTAGTCGACGGCACGCGATATTTTCCGATTCGGAATAAAAAAATCCCGCTGATGAATTCTCTGTTTAGTCAGGATGCACTGATTTTTGATTCTCCTGCATCGAAAAAATTCCGACTGCGCAGTACAAAAGACAGCCGGCAAATCGAAATGAAAATTAAAAATTTTGATATGATGGCCTTTTGGTCAAAAGCCAAAGAAGGAGCCGATTTTATCTGCTTCGAACCGTGGTGCGGGATCGATGACAGGGCCGAATGCAACCACTGCCTCGAGTCAAAGTGGAAAATCCATTGTCTGAAACCCGGAAAAACTTTTAAATGCTCCTACACAATTACCGTTAACTGAAAAAAGCTGCCTTTCGGCAGCTTTTCCTATTTTATACCCGCACAGTCAACAGGAAAATCAGTTCAGAGATTTCCGCTTCAGCCAGTTAACAAGCAGACCGTTAAAAATAAACAGCGAGCAGCTGAACCAAATCAGAGCGAAAAAATAACCGATCAGTTTCTCAAACAAATCCGGATTAACACCGCCGATTACCCACATCACAACGGCAATCGCCAGCATGACGACACCGTCTACCAGAAATCCGACCGCCCCCCTATAGGCTTTAGTCAGATACCAGAAATAAAGGCTGAACACCGAAGCGGCGAAAATACAGAACGAAATAATCCAGGTCAGCCCGCGCAAAATATCAGCCGAAAAAAACGTACAGACAATTCCGAGAATCAGAAAAAAGAGTCCGGCTGCTACAGGAAAGAAAAGTCCGTAAATCGTTCTTTTTACGGCTCCGTAAATAATCGTAAACGCCCCCAGCATCATCGACAGTATACCGAAAAAAACAATCACAATCTGCGGCAGCTGCGACGCAAAGACAGCCGTCAAAATACCCGCAACAAGGAAAAGAATACCTGCGGCAATATATCCTTTTCGGGAAAACTGATCGACAATACTGACTTCACGGATTTCGATTTCGGGAATCATATCTTCCATAATTAAACCTCCGTCTGTGTTTATAACTGTAATATAGCGATTCTCGGAAAAATTGTAAACCGCATTTACGAAAAAATCGCCCGACAGACGGCCTCACGGTCTTGAGGAGAGATCAGCCGGCGGCCGGGAATTTTTTGAAAAAAAGTGATCTGCCTCTTGGCATACCGTCGGGAATGAAGCCGGATCTGGTCTTTGACCTCTTCGGGATTGTCCGAAAGAAAAAATTCGGAATAACCGATCGCCTTCATCCCCGGCATTTCGGCCGTGTATCCGAGATCGCGAAGACGGCGCCACTCATCGGGCAGCCCTTCACGAAACATAACCCCGACACGCTCGTTGATACGGGTGTAAAGCTCGTCGCGCGGACGCGTCAGTTCGATAATCCTGATGTCGAAGTCGGTTCGGGGACTCTGTCCCGTTAAGAAAGAAGAAAGCGGCCGGCCGCTGCTGCGGTAAACTTCCAAAGCCCGTGTCAGACGATAAGTATCACCGATGGGAATGCGGGCGGCCGAAACCGGATCGCAACGGCGCAGCTCCTCATAAAGACGCTCCCGTCCGCCGTCCAAAATTTCGGTCCGGATAGTCTCCGCCGCTTCCCTGTTTGTCGGAGGAGCCTCCGGGAGTCCGTAAAGAAAATTTAAAAAATAAAAAGCGGTACCGCCCGAAATAACAGGCAGATGTCCCCGTGCCGTAATTTCGGGAATCAGCCGCTCGGCTTCCGCAACGAAATCACCGGCATGAAACTGCTCATCGGGATTACGGATATCTATCAGATGATGCGGAACCTGTTTCCGGAAAGCAGCATCGGGCTTTGCCGTACCGATATCCATTCCGCGGTACACCTGCATCGAGTCGGCACTGATAATTTCAATATTTCGGGAAATCAGATCGGCCAGACACTCCGTCTTACCGACGGCAGTCGGACCGAAAAGAAAAACAACGGTCGGTTTATTCGTCACCGAGAGAGAATTCAACCTCGCCGTCAAGAACTTCGCGAATCGCTTCCGAACAGATTTTGACGTCTTCTTTGACTCTCTCGGGATGCTTTGTTAACAAATCGGCACGTTTAATCATTGCATTCGTCATTTCATAAAAGTTTCCGTCAAAATCAACCATTTTATTTAAAGGAATCACAGGTCCGGTCATTCGATACTCCTTTTCTTATTATACACGATTCAATCCGCTTTGTAAACGGCTTCGATGATTTCCGTAACAATTTGTTCCGGATTTTTATCGGAGGTATCGATAATCAGATCACAAAAAGCGTAATCGTTGTTATCGATATTATACAGACGACGGTAACGGTTGGTATCGCGTGCATCGCGTGCTTCCGTTTCCGCGGCACGTTCTTCCGCACAACCGCCTTCTCTGTTGTGCACACGGGTCGCGCGGATTTCGGCCGGCGCATACAGATAAACTTTTAAATCGGCATCTTTCAAAAGCCAGACAGCCAGCCGGGAACCGAGAACCACACCGCCGGCAGAGGCCAAATCAATCTGCTTTTTATCGAGAGCGTAATCATACGACGGATCGTTTTCGGCCTTGCGGCAAAATTCCTCAAACGGAATTCCCGCCTCTTCCGCCATATTGTGAAACGTATAGTTGATCAGTTTCAGTCCCAGCTTTTCGGCCAAAAGCCGACTGACGGTCGAATTGCCGCATCCGCTTTTCCCCGAAACGGCAATTTTTATTTTCGACAAATCTTTCATAAAGACTCTCCCCTATTCGACATTCCGCAGCTGTTCGCGAAAATCTTCCAATGCATCTTTGATATCGACAACCGCCTGTGTCATTTCGACAAAAAGCGCCTTCGAGGCGGTCGTATTGGCTTCCCGGTTGATTTCCTGCGCCAGAAAATCAAGTTTTTTTCCGACCGGACCGTCAGCAGACAGCAGACGGCGGCATTCACGCAAATGGACGGACAGACGCTCCGTTTCCTCACTGACGGAAAACCGCACCAGAGAAGCCGCCAGTTCCTGATAGAAACGATCGCATTCGGCCGCATCTCCCAAAATTTCGCGAAAACGACCGCTCAGCACATTTTTCAGTTTCTCTTCATTTTTTGCCTGATAAGAACAGAGTACGGCAAGACGGTTTTCGATAATGTCGAGACGGGACGCCAAAAAGCGTGCGGTCTCCTCGCCTTCGCGGCACCGCTCCGCTTCGAACGCCGTCAGCGCGCGTTGCAGAGCCCGGGCCGCCAAACAAACCGGTAATTCTTTGTCGGTTTCACCGCTGCCGGCATCAATCATTCCGGGCAACAGCACCAGTTTTTCCGGCTGCGGAGGCTCGACATCCGGAAAAAAACGCTTCAGTTCGCCGAAAAGGGCGGCGTAAGCCCGGGCCTGATCTTCGTTCAGGACCGGGCGTTCGACTGCGCTGTTTTTCGCGACGGCGAAAAACAGTTCCACGCGACCGCGGGCAACCCGCTCCTGAACCGCGCGGCGCAGCTCTGACTCCGCGTCCGCCAGCTCCGGCGGCAACGTCAGTTTCAAATCGAGATAGCGGTTATTGTAAGATTTGATACGTACGGAAACGGAAACATCGCCTTCCGTCTCTTCCGCCGAACCGAAGCCTGTCATTCCGATCATAAATCCCCCTTTTGCCGAAAGTAAGCCAGCAAATCCGTTCCGATGCCGTTGTTGTTGCCTGCTCCCATCGTCACAAACAAATCCCCCGGCTGCAAAACGGTCTTCAAAAAAGCCGTTGCTTCGACGAATTCAGCCTTGTAATACACACACGGATGACGTTTGGCGGTTTCTTCGTAAAGTGTTTTGCCGGTAATGTGTCCCGCCGTCTCCCGTGCGGAAGCGTAAATTTTGTTCAAAACAACCATATCGGCCGCTCCGAATGCGGAAGCAAACTCATCCAACAGCCGCTCCGTTCGGGAATAGGTGTGTGACATAAAATCGACAATCAGCCGTTTCGGTCGGTAAAAAGCCTTATACCCTTCCAATGTAGTACGAATCGCGGTGGGATGGTGGGCGTAGTCATCCATAAACAGAATTCCTCCTGCCTCCCCGATCCGCTCGGTCCGCCGCCGGCAGCCGGAAAAAGACTCCAGACCGGAAGCCGCTTTTTCCTGCATGACATCATCGAAAGAACAGCCTTCACGTTCGAGAAACAGGGAAATCAGCGCCAAAGCAGCCGTTGCATTCAAAATAAAATGATGTCCCGGCAGCCGCAGCCGCCACTCCCTGTCTCCCGAAAAGGCCAAACGGAAGCGGTTGATGCCGCACCCTTCTTCGTTATCGGAAATCCGAAACGGACCGTCGGCTTTCAATCCGTAAGGCACAAGCCGAAGCGCCGGACGGGCGGCAGCAATCATTGCTGCCGTTTCCGTCGCACCCGGATCGTCGGCGCAGAAAACAACCGCACCGTTGTCGGGCAGTTTCTCCGCCAGTTCGATAAAAGCCGAGCGAATATCGCTGTAATCTTTAAAATAGTCGGGATGGTCTTCCTCGACACTGGTCAGGATCATAAATGTCGGATCGAAAGCCAGAAAATGGCGGCGGTATTCGCACGTCTCCGCGATAAAAAAACGGTTCCCCCCGGTCCATGTGCATCGGTTCTTCAAATCGGCTGCACCGGATCCGATCAGCACCGATCCGTCAAGTCCCATGGCTTTAACCAGAGAGGCGCATAAAGCCGATGTCGTTGTTTTGCCGTGAACACCGGCCACAGCAGCCGACGGCTGCAGTTTCGAAAGGCGCCCCAACGCTTCCGGATAAGTCAGGCACGGAATCCCCAAACGGTGCGCTTCGGCCAAATCGGCCGCAGTCTGAGGAGTATATGCCGCAGAATAAACCGCTTCGTCAAAAGTTTCGTCGATATGAATCCGATCCATTCCTTCAAAAAAAGGAATCCCGAGTTCCGATAAAATTCCGTCCGTATAAAAACGTTCGGTACCGTCGACACCGCCGACAACCGCACCCGCTTTCCGGTACAATTCGGCCAAGGCCGTCATCCCGGTTCCCTTTATGCCGATGAAAAAAATTTTTTTTCCTTTTAAAGAAAGAGCACCCATGACACTATTTTATCTTTTTTTACTGCCTTTTTCAACTCTGAAACAAAAGAGAAAAACAGCTTTCCTTTCCTTCCCGATTCATGCTAAAATGAAGCTATGGAAAATGAAACCCGCAAATGGACCAATGAACATCCCCGGCTGAGCAGTCTGTACGAATTTATCAAATCGGTTATTATCGAATTTTATAAAGACAACGGCTTTATTGCCTCTTCGAGTCTGGTCTACTCAACCCTGATGTCGCTGGTCCCTTTTCTGGCCGTTCTGACAGCACTGTTCGCCGCTTTCGGCGGAATCGATATTCTGAAAGCCAATTACGCCGACTGGTTCCGTCTGTTCGATCCGCCGATGCAGCAGAAAATTATCGGTCTGATAAACGGATTTGTCAGCAACTCCCGCTCTCTCGGCGTCGTCGGTATTATTTCTTTTCTTGTTACATCGGTTTTTCTGATGAATAAAATCTGGGCTGTCTTCAATTCGATTTTCCGAAGTACATCGCAAAGATCTCAATTTAAACAGTTTGCCAGCTATCTAACCAACCTTGTTCTCGGTACCATTCTCATCAGCCTTTCGATCAGTATTTCGACACTGATGAAAACCTTTCTGCCCCGCTTTTCCGATATTCAGCAGGTACACGGACTCCTCTTCTTTCTGATTCCGATCCTGATTATCTTTCTGGTCCTTTTTCTGCTGCTCAAAACGATTCCCGCCACCAAAGTCTATTATTCGTCGGCAGCCTTCGGCGCCCTGTTCGGAACGCTTTTTTGGCAAATCATCAACGCTGTCTTTCAGAATACGTCGGTTTTTCTGACAAAAAATACCACGATTTACGGTTCTTTTGCCTTCCTTTTTATTTTTCTGCTCTGGATTTATTTTCTATGGGTCGGGATTCTGCTGTCGGTTGAGATTGCCTACGTGCATCAGTACGGGGTTTACCGTACCCGAAGACGGAAACTGGATTCACCGGCCTATACTGTCTCCCTGGCGGCCGCCGTGATGCAGACAGTCTGCCGTAAATTTAAGGAAGGTAACGGCATCTGTTATTTTAACGAAATCTGCCTGCGCCTACAGGTTCCCGACCGCGATGTTTCGCGCATCGTGACTCTGTTGGAAAACCACCGTTTTCTGATTCGCGGCGACAGCCTGAAATGGGGCTATATTCCCGGCCGCATGATTGACGACATTTCAATGGAAGAATTTATCCGCACGGTTTTCGGCGAAGTACCGGAAATTATTTCCGGGAATATCGCCGATACGCTGCTGGAAAACGGAATCTCCGCTTTTAAAGGGAAATCGGTACTCGACACCCTTTTTTAAATCGAAAGTGCATTGTGGGTATTTTTGTACATTTTATCGCGCAGAGCCCGAATCTCTTCGCTGGCCAGATAATCATCGAGACTCATCATTCTGTCAATGATGCCTGTCGGAGTCAGTTCGATAATCCGGTTGGCAACGGTATTGACAAACTGATGATCGTGTGAATTGAAGATAATGACTTCGGGAAAATCTCTGAGTGCGTTGTTCAGTGCCGTAATCGATTCGAGATCGAGGTGGTTGGTCGGTTCGTCGAATATCAATACATTGGCACCGGAAAGCATCATTTTGGACAGCATACAGCGCACCTTCTCTCCTCCGCTGAGCACTTTAACTTTTTTAAGCGATTCTTCACCGGAAAAAAGCATCCGTCCCAGGAAACTGCGGATGTAAGCATCATCCTGATTTTCGGGCGAATACTGCCGCAGCCAGTCGGTAATCGACAAATCGCAGTCAAAGTAAGAGGTATTATCTTTCGGAAAGTAGGCAGTTTTAATGGTGACACCCCATGTGTAACTGCCGGCATCGGCTTTCTCTTCTCCTGTGATAATTTTAAAAAATTCGGTTTTGGCAGCGTGATTGGTTCCGATAAACGCAATCTTATCGCCGTTGTTGACCGTCAGAGTAAAGTTGTCGAGCAGTTTCTCCCCTTCGACCGTTTTGCACAATTTTTCCGCCTTTAAAATTTCTTTTCCGCATTCGCGGTCGGCTTTAAAATTGATATACGGAAATTTTCTCGACGAAGCCTGCAAATCTTCGACTGTCAGTTTTTCGATCAGCTTTTTGCGGCTGGTAGCCTGTTTCGACTTGGCGGCATTGGAAGAGAACCGCTGAATGAACTGTTTGAGTTCGGCAATCTTTTCGTCGTTTTTGCGCTTCAAATCTTTCATCTGTTTTTGGATAATCCGGCTGCACTCATACCAGAAATCATAGTTTCCGACAAAGAGCTTCATTTTACCGAAATCGATATCGACGATATGGGTACAGACCGTATTGAGAAAGTGCCGGTCGTGAGAGACAACAATGACGGTGTTGTCAAAATGCATGAGAAAATCTTCCAGCCACGCAATCGACTCGAGATCGAGGTGGTTGGTCGGCTCGTCAAGCAGCAGAATATCGGGATTACCGAACAGAGCCTGCGCCAGCAAAACACGCACTTTCTGACCGCCTTCCAGTTCCGCCATCTTTTTTGCGTGAAAACTTTCCGGGATTCCCAAACCGGAGAGCAGAACGGCAGCATTGCTTTCCGCTTCCCATCCGCCCATTTCGGCAAACTCCGTTTCCAGATCGGCAGCCCTCAAACCGTCTTCATCGGAAAAATCCTCTTTCATATAGATTGCATCTTTTTCCTTCATCACACTGTAAAGCCGCTCATATCCCATAATCACCGTGTCGAGAACCGTTTCTTTATCGTATGCAAAGTGATCCTGTTTTAAAACCGCCAGACGTTCCCCCGGTGTCACAAAAATTTCACCTTTATCGGAATCGATTTCTCCGGACAAAATCTTCAAAAAAGTCGATTTCCCGGCACCGTTGGCTCCGATAATGCCGTAACAGTTGCCCGGTGTGAATTTGAGATTGACATCTTTAAACAGAACACGCTCTCCGAACGAAAGCGATAAATCGGTCACAGTCAGCATGACAGACTCCTTGCGTGGAATTTTTTCGATTATAGCCGAAAACCGCGCTTTTTTCAAGACGGAGCGGAAACAGGAAGCCGCTGACCGTCCGTTCTTGCCGAATACATTTTTCCAAAGACTGTTGACTTTTCCGGTTAAAGGTGATACAAACACTCTTCCGAGCGTTATCGTTATGATACGCTCTTTTTTGTTTTAAAAAAGGAGAAAAGCGATGAAACAGAAAAACGGAATGTTAAAATTGAAAGATTTAGCCGACATCACGGTTCGTCCGTGGAATCCGGGAATGAGAAGCGATTCGGGGCGATTCCCGTATATCGGTCTCAAAGGAGAAGGCGGATTCTGCGATACCGCCAATTTTGATGCCGATTCGATTATTGTGACACGTTTCGGCAGCGGCAGCGGGCGTGTTTTCTATTTTTCCGAACCGGGATACGCTTCCGGCTGCATCGTTCTGAGAGGGAAAACTCCGGACGGGACACGCTTTCTTTACCGTTATCTGAAAAAACGGGCCTGTCCGCAGGCGTCCGTTTCCCCGGGAAGTTCGGTTCCGCAAATTACGGTAAAAGCCGCAGAAAATTTCAAAATCGATATTCCGTTCATGAACGGAATGAACAGCCGTCCGTAACATTCAGAGAGAGGAAAGCACGGTCGGTTCGGATCAGGATTGAAAAAAATCAGTACCGGACGGCAGGATGCGGTACGGTTTTGCGGCTGCTGCATTGGGGGCATGCCGGCGAAGCCGGTTTGACAAAAAACATGCTACGGGGAACTTTCGCTTCAAACGTCCGACCGCATTGGATGCAAAGATACAGCCGGGACTCTCCCGACTGCGGAGAGCGAATAAACGACATCAATCATTCCTCCCGACAGAAATTATTTTTCCAACGGAAAAGCCTCTGTAAAACCGGAATACATAAGACCGCCCATGTTGTAAACCTCTTCATATCCGAGACGCTTCATTTGGCGGACGGCGGATCCGGCACGGGCTCCGCTGTAACAGTAAATATACACAGGAGTCTTTCTGTCGGGAACTCTCGATTCGATTTCTTCCGCAATTTTATAATCGGGAATATGAACCGCTCCGTGCACATGCCCTTCATTAAACTCATCCGTGCTGCGAACGTCCAAAATGACCGATTGCGAATGACTGCGAATCATTTTCGGAAAATCACCGACAGGTATCCGTTTCCCGCAGAAAAAAGAAACAACTTTACTGAAAATATCCATACTTTACTTTTCCTATTTATTTATATTATAATGATTCAGTATACAGAAAACAGAAAGAAATAACAACCGTTCACGGGGATTTCCTTATGAAAAACAGAAGAATACTTTTTATACTGATATTATTTTTGGAACTGACCGCCTGTGATCTTCGCAAAACCGTCGGCAGCGGTGAAGAAAGCCCGTTACAACCGCCGGCGCCGGTAACATTCGATCCGCTGACAGAGATGTTTCCCGCCGGACTTTACTACGGCCGAACGCTTCTGACTCCGGAGGAACAAAATGCCTACGACTTCATTTTAAAATCATTTCTGACCGAACCGGTCACCGATGAACGGAAATCGACAACACAAATCATTGTCAGATTAAAAGAAAACGGCTTCCCGCTGACCGAAGCTCAGGTCGTTAAAATTTTTGATTTTATTTCCAAAGACGACCCGCGAACGGCACTGCTGACTTCGAGTGTTCTTCCGCGTCGTTCAAACAACATCGGAGACACTTACAACCCTTCGGGAACCGCTATTGCCGACGAAGCCCGGTTTGACAATGCTTTCAAAGGAATGACTCTCGGCACTTTTTGGGAAACGTTCCACAAATCGCAAACTGCCGAAATGGAAACCCGCATTCAACCGATTCTGGATACCGTCAACAAAAATATGACCGAAGCACAGAAAGTCAGAGCTCTTCATGATGCTTTTTTGGCAACCGTGACTTACGGCACCGCCAATTCCCGCGGTGACGGCAACCTGAGAGGAGCATTTCTGAATCCTCTTAACAATCCCGAAACCGAAGTCCGTTATGTGGTCTGTCAGGGATACGCCGTTTCGTTTCAGTACCTGCTGATGCGTTGCGGCATTCCCGCCATCACCGTCACCGGAACGGCACTTTCGACTCCGGGAGATCCGAATACGAAAGGATCTCATGCCTGGAATAAGGTCTGCATTGACGAAAACTGGTATCTGGTCGACCCCACTCATGACGATTCTCTTGTCTGGAACAGCCCGACCTGCCGCTACGACTATTTTCTCAAAGCCGACGGATCGGTTCCGACTCACGAAGAAGGTGTGCTTCCCGACGGATCGAAAACCGGCTACCCTGTTTTCCCGAAGACTGCCGAAAGCGATTTTCCTCTTAATCAGACGGTTCGGAGCGGAGATTCGCAATAACAGAGAGTCCGAACCTCTTCTTTACGGCAGATCCGACGGGTTCTTTTCCGCAAACCCGTCAAAGGTAGCGCTCCAGCTCCCGTTAACGACGGAAATATAAAACAACGCTTTATCGGTATGAACGGACGGATCGTAGCGATCCCAGGGAATGACAAACTGCTGCGTACTTCTGTCATACACAATCTGATCCCCGAACGAAAAAACCAAATACACACTTGCGCTCGCGCTACCGGTGCGTTGGGGTTTAACCCAAAGACCTTCATGTCCGACATAGTGATCGATTCCGGAATCGTACCTGGCAATTCTTTCATTCGAAGCTCCCGGACCGCCTCCGTACTTAACAATGAAACCATACGGGAAATAATAGGAAGGCGGATAAGTAACCCGTCCGTCGATGAGAGTCCCTGATGTACCGAGGGCATCATACTGGTAATCCAACTGACGCATTTCCCGGTGCTGAGCACTTTTATACAATCCTCCGCTGTCGTCATGCAGGTCGAAGCGAACCTGTATATACACTTTTTCGGGCAAGGGAATTTCCGGTTCGGGCGGCGGGTTTTCGCCTTCACCGCCGGACGAAGACCCGTCAATTGTAATTCCATCCAAACCGTCAAGCACGAATTCCCAGTCGGGACAACCGGCAAAAACGAAGAGAAAGGAGGCAAACAGAAAAGGAAAACGGAAATTCCGACTCATAACTGTCCTCTGTTTTTATTTTACCCGATCGATTTTGTTTTGACAACCGTCTTTTTTATTTTATGAGACCATTTCTTTTCCGACTCTGACATCTTTCAATTTGACATTCGGCCGATTTTAAACTACAATAACCCCATGAATCTTTTTGACGGACAGAACAGAGAACCGCTGGCAGCCCGGATGCGGCCGCGGAATCTGTCGGAATATATCGGACAGAATGCAATCCTCGGCGAAGGCCGCCTGCTGCGCCGCGTCATTCAGGCCGACCGGCTCAGTTCTCTGATTTTTTACGGTCCGCCGGGAACGGGAAAAACCACTCTGGCCCGCGTGATCGCCAATACCACCAAAAGTGCGTTTGCCTCTCTGAACGCCGTTCTTTCGGGCATTAAAGAATTAAGAGAGGAAATCGAAGCAGCCAAAGAACGCAAGTCGCTTTACGACAAAAAAACCATTCTGTTTGTTGACGAGGTTCACCGGTGGAACAAAGCGCAGCAGGATGCACTGCTGCCGTGGGTCGAAAACGGAACGGTCGTCCTCATCGGCGCCACGACAGAAAATCCGTATTTCGAAGTCAACAAGGCTCTTGTCAGCCGCAGCCGCATTTTCCGGTTAACCTCTCTCACCGAAGAAGAGCTGCGGCAGGTTGCAATGCAGGCGATCGGCGACCGGGAACGGGGCTACGGGAAATGGCAGGTTGTTTTCGAAGAAGGAGCTTTGGAACATCTGGTGCACACCGCCGAAGGCGATGCCCGCAACCTGCTGAACGCATTGGAGCTGGCAGTCGAAACAACGCCGGAATCGTTTCCGCCGGAAGAAGGAAGCGAAATCCGAATTACACTGGGTACCGCGGAAGAGAGCATCCAGCAGAAAGCGGTTCTCTACGATAAAGAAGGCGATTACCACTACGACATCATCAGCGCGTTTATCAAGTCCCTGCGCGGCTCCGATCCCGATGCCGCTCTTTACTGGATGGCGCGCATGACCGAAGCGGGAGAAAGCCCCCGTTTTCTCTTCCGCCGCATGCTGATTCTCGCCTGCGAAGATGTGGGAATGGCCGATCCGAATGCGATTCGTACAGTCGAAGCGTGTGCATCCGCCTTTGACCGCATCGGCATGCCGGAAGGTAACTTCATGCTTTCTCTGGCAGCACTCTACCTGTCAACCTGCCCGAAAAGCAACACGACACTCTCCTTTTTCGATGCAATGGAAGCAGTCCGCAAAGAATCCAACGGAGAAGTTCCGAACCATTTGAAAGATCCCTCCCGCGACGCCGAAGATTTCGGCCACGGAAAAGGCTATTTATATCCTCACGCATACCGCGACCACTGGGTGGCACAGCAGTATCTGCCGAAAACATTGCAGGGGCGGATCTTCTACCAGCCCGGCACACTCGGATATGAAGCCGAAATCGCGGGTGGAGTTCGTGAACGGAGAGAACTGCAGCTCTCCCGTTCGGCCGAAACAGACGATTCGGATGTTCTCACCTTTTCATTTGATAAGGACGAAATGAAGTGGCTGATGCGGATGAACAGCGATCCGAAAGCCGACGGCCGCCTGCGCAGTATTTTATTGGATCTGATCAAATGGCAGCGGTTTTACAACGTTTTGGATGTCAACGCCGGCGGCGGCTTTTTCGTATGGGAAGCGTTACGACGCACTCCGGAAGGATGCGTGTATGCGTTAACGGCGACGGCCGGCGAAAAGGAGTTTATCGATTTTCATGCGCGGGAACTGGCCGAAGAACGGCGCCCGTTTACCGCAACAGCAGCCGCTTTTACCGACCGCATAAAAACGATTCCCGCATCACTGCGCTTTGAAATCATTCTGGTGCGCGATCTGTTTTTGAGAGAAAACCGAACGGCGGAAACCGCTGTTCTGCTGAGACAGAAAGCCGTTGACGGCGCACAGCTGCTGTTAACGCAAACACTGCCGCACGCATCGACGCGGCTGTCGGAGCTGCTCTCACCGCGGCTGACACCACCCGAACTGCTGACCGGCATGAAGGAAGCCGAAAACGCAATTTACAGCGACACTTCCAATCCGCTGCTGACACTCTCGGAAGAGCCACTGAAGGCAATGTTTGCCGAAAACGGCTGGCAAATCACACACCGCGATGAATACCCGACCGCCGGATTCCGATTTATTCCCAAAGAACGTATCGAAGCCTGGTTTGCCTCCGACGGCATTTACGGCAGCCGCCTTGAACCGGAGACGGCCGCCGCACTGAAACAGATCTGTCTGAATCAGATAGCGGGCAAAAATCATCCCTGGCAAAAAAAAATTGTTGCGTTTTTAATGAAAGCATTTTAAAATATGCACAAAATTGAGAGGAGTCATATTATGAAAGCAAAAGAAGTCAGACACGAAGCTCTGATCAGACTGGAAGGAAACTGGATTGCCATGATCGGCATGACGATTCTTGTTACTGTTCTTTCGGCAGCACTCGGTTCCGTTTATATTTTAATCGCACCGATTCTGCTTCCCGGAGCCGCTTTGTTTACTTTAAAAGTCATCAGACAGAACAAACCCGACATCGGCGATCTTTTCGGCACCTACAAAAACTACCTGAATGCACTGGTCGCCATTGTTCTTCAGGGAATTATCATTATCGCCGGCTGTTTTCTTTTTGTCATTCCCGGGATTATTTTTGCGTACATGTTTTCACTGGTTCCGTTCATCATTGCCGACGATACAAAACAGAATCTTTCGGCTATCGATATTCTGAAAGAAAGCGCCAGACTTATGAAAGGTTATAAATGGAAACTTTTTTGTCTGTATTTCAGTTTTATCGGCTGGATTCTGCTTTGTGTGATCACGTTCGGAATTGCCGCTATCTGGATTTCTCCGTACATGGCCGCATCACACGCCGTTTTTTACGACAGCATCAGGGAAACGGATGAAAAAAAATCAGCCTGCGACAATGATACCAGATTCGAAAGTGCCGTGCTCTGAGTCTTTATCGCCGAAATTATCACCGAAAGCCCTTGACAAAAAAGGGCTTTTTCTGCATAGTATACAGGATTCCTAATCAAACGGTGGGAGTAGTTCAATGGCAGAGCGTCAGATTGTGGTTCTGATTGTTGCGGGTTCGAGCCCCGTCTCCCACCCTTTTGCGTCCGTAGCTCAGCCGGATAGAGCGCCGGACTTCGAATCCGTAGGTCGCAGGTTCGAATCCTGCCGGGCGTAATGATTTGGGCCGCTAGCTCAGCTGGTAGAGCAACAGACTCTTAATCTGTGGGTCAAAGGTTCGATCCCTTTGCGGCTCATTCGCGGGAATGGTGAAATTGGCAGACACGCCGGACTTAGGATCCGGTACCGCGAGGTGTAAGGGTTCAAGTCCCTTTTCCCGCAAGTTTCCAATCCCCTTCCGGATTTAATTTTTTCTGCAACACGGTTGACAAAAAGCCGAAAATGTTGTAAAAGGAAAAAGCAATGCGAAAGTAGCTCAGTGGTAGAGCTCCACCTTGCCAAGGTGGATGTCGCGGGTTCAAGTCCCGTCTTTCGCTTATCCGAAGCGGCTCGTCGGCGAGTCGCTTTTTTTTAACACTGAAAAAAGAGGTTGAAATGAAAATCGTCAGCAAAAAAACGGAAAAACTGGAAAACTCGGCGGAAAAATTAACCGTCACCATCGACAAAAACGAATTACACAAAGCCTACTCCGACCTTCTCAATCACTACGCAAAAGAAGCAACCGTTAAAGGCTTTCGTAAAGGCAAAACACCGGTCAATGTGATCGAAAACCGGTTTGGCGAAATCATTAAAGGCGAAGCCGTGATGAAAGCGATCGACGAAACATGGAAAGAACTGGTTGATGCGGGCGATGTGAAACCTCTGCCGTATGCGGAACCGAAACTGGCTGACGAAGACAGCTTGAAACCCGATTGGGAAAACGATTTCATTTTCAGCGTTTCCTATGATGTCGAACCGGAAATTACGGTTGCCGAATACAAAAATATCGAAACGGAAGTTCCCAAAGTCACGGTCGAAGATTCCGATATTCAGAAAGAACTGGAAAAACTGCAGGATCAGAATGCAATGGTCGTTCCCAAAAAATCGGGTGCGGTCGAGAAAAACGACATCGTTACCATCGACTACTCTCTCCTGGATGACGAAGGCAATGTGATGCCGAAATCCGAACGGCAGGATTTTGTCTTTACGGTCGGAAGCGGATACAATCTTTACAAACTGGACGACGATATTATCGGAATGAAAAAAGACGAAGAAAAAGTTGTAAAAAAATCGTTCGGCGAGGATGAAAACGCACCGGCTCTGAAAGGTCAGTCTTTCAACATCAAAGTTAAAATCAAAGAAATCAAAGTTAAAGAACTGCCCGCTATCGACGACGATCTCGCTCAGGACATTAACGAAAAATTCAAAACGCTTGACGATTTAAAAGCCGACATTAAAGACAGGCTGACAAAAGCAGTCGAAACCAAACTGAAAGGCAGCAAAATCGAAGCTATCCTGAATAAAATTACATCGGAAACGACTTTCGAACTGCCTCAGTCAATGATTGCTGCCGAACAGGACAATGCATGGCAAAACTTCCTGGCACAAAATAACCTGCAGGAAGACCAGGCTGTGCAGATTCTGAAATATCAGGGCAAGACAAAGGAAGACATTATCAGTGATTTCAAAGAAGCAGCTGTCAAAAACCTCAAAGACAAACTGGTTCTGAAAGCCGTTATCAAGGCCGAAAACCTGAAAGCCGAGGATGCGGACTACGAAGCCCGCTACGGAGAAATTGCCAAGGCAGCCGGAAAAACGGTTGACGAAATCAAAAAGGTTTACGACAACCCCTCTTTTAAGCCGTATCTGGCGGAAGAAATTTTGAACGGAAAAGCTGTCGATTTTCTTATCGGTGCGGCAAAAATCAAAACCGGTAAAAAGACAACAGTAACCGACTTCCTTTCCATGTAACAGACATAGAACAAGGAGAAGCGCGTGAACGAGCAAAACAACACACTGGTTCCGATTGTTGTCGAAAGAACGGGTTCGGGAGAACGTTCTTACGATATTTTTTCGCGCCTGCTGAAAGACCGTATCATTTTCATTGACGGAGAAATCAATGATGCGACGGCGGACTTGGCGGTAGCCCAGATGCTGTTTCTCGAATCCGAGGATAACGAACGCGAGATCAATCTCTACATCAACTCTCCGGGCGGATCGGTAACCGCCGGACTGGCGATTTACGATACGATGCAGTACCTGAAATCGGAAGTTCGCACCATTTGTCTCGGTCAGGCCTGCTCAATGGCTGCCGTTCTGCTGGCGGCCGGAACCAAAGGAAAACGGTGTGCACTGCCCTCTTCCCGCATCATGATTCACCAACCGTGGGGCGGAGCGGGAGGACAGGCTTCCGATATCGGTATCCAGGCTAAAGAAATTATCCGTCTGAAACAGCTTTTAACCGGATATCTTGCCGATGCATGCGAACAACCGGTCGACAGACTGACAGCCGATCTGGAACGCGATTTTTATCTGACGCCTCAGGAAGCTCTCTCCTACGGGTTAATCGATAAGGTTCTGGTAAAAAATCAATGAGCGGCGACGGAAAAAGAACCTGTATCCTTTGCGGCGAACCGATTCCCGACTGGCTGATTTCTTTCGAAGGAATCAAACCGGGAGTTTATGTCTGCGAAAACTGCATTTCAACCGCGTTTGAAGTATTGCAGGAAAACACCGAAAAAACACCACAAAAGGCAAAGCCCGATTCGGATTCCGATTTCAACGGCACAAATCCTGTCGAAATTCCGACCCCTTCCGAGCTGAAAGCCCACCTTGACCGATACATTATCGGTCAGGACAAAGCAAAACGGGTTCTCAGTGTTTCCGTCTACAATCATTACAAACGAATTTTCAAAAAAAATGCCGTTGACCCTCAGGTTGAAATCGATAAATCGAATATCCTGCTGCTTGGTCCGTCCGGGTCGGGAAAAACACTGTTGGCACGGACTCTGGCCAAAAAATTAAATGTTCCGTTTGCTATTGCCGACGCGACCACCGTTACGGAAGCCGGCTACGTCGGAGATGATGTCGAAAACATTCTGCTGAGACTGATTCAAAACGCCGACGGTGATATCGATAGGGCACAAAAAGGCATTATTTTCATTGACGAAATCGACAAAATTGCCCGCAAATCGGAAAACCGCTCGATTACCCGAGACGTTTCCGGAGAGGGCGTTCAACAGGCTCTGCTGAAAATTATCGAAGGAACGGTTTCCGATGTTCCGCCCGGAGGCGGACGCAAACACCCGTATCAGGAAATGCTGAAAATCGACACGACCAATATTCTGTTTATCTGCGGCGGTGCTTTTGTCGGATTGGATAAACTGATTGCCGAACGCACATCCCGTAAAACGATCGGTTTCGGTGAGGAAAACAGCAGTCAAAAGCCGTCTCTTTCGGAACTGTACGCCAATATCCATCCGGACGACCTTGTGAAATTCGGACTGATTCCCGAATTAATCGGACGTCTTCCCGTCATCGTCGGACTGGATGAACTGGACAAAGAGGCGTTGATTCGGATTATCACCGAACCCGACAACTCTATTTTAAAACAGTTCACGGAAATGCTCAAACTTGACAACGCCGATCTGGATTTTCGCCCGGAAGCAGTTGAGGCCGTTGCCGAAACAGCCCTGAAACGCAAAACAGGAGCCCGCGGCATCCGATCCATTCTGGAAAAACTGATGAATGAAGTCATGTTCAAGCTCCCCGATATTCCAGGAAAAAAGACTGTTATCGTTACCAAAGAATGCATAACGGAGAACATCGATCCGGAAATTCGGACAGACTGATACGCCGTTGACATTTTTTCCGTAATCGTACATAATGATACCCTACTCAAGGAAAAGTCATGAAAATCAGATTAACCAACCGCTCTTTTTTAAAATTAATGGATTTCACTCCGGAAGAAATCAGATATCTGCTTGATTTGGCCCACCGGTTAAAAGACGAAAAACGCCGCAACAAATTAAAAAACCGTTTTAAAGGTAAATCGCTGGCAATGATTTTCGAAAAAAGATCAACCCGCACCCGTTGCGCATTTGAAACTGCTTTTGCAGAAGAAGGCGGACACCCGGTTTTTCTTTCAACGGATGATATTCAGCTCGGAGAAAAAGAATCGGTTGAAGATACAGCCCGCGTTTTGGGACGGATGTTTAATGCCATCCAATTCCGCGGATTTAAACAGGAACATGTGGAAATGCTTGCTTCCGGTTCCGGGATTCCCGTTTATAACGGACTGACGGATGAATTTCACCCGACACAGATTCTGGCCGATTTCATGACAATGGAAGAAGTATTCGGCCGGTTAAAAGGACTGAAAGTTGTCTTCGTCGGCGACACCCGTAATAATGTCGCTGTTTCCATGATGGTCGGCTGTGCAAAAATGGGAATTCATTTTACCGCTCTCGGTCCGAAATCACTGGCACCCGACGAACAAATGGTTTCAAAGTGCCGGGAAATAGCTGACCAAAGCGGCAGTATTATTTCCGTAACGGACAATATCGACGAAGCGGTCAATAACGCCGACGTTATTTATACCGATGTCTGGGCATCCATGGGCGAAGAATCCATGAGCAGAGAACGTTCCGAAATATTGTCTCCATACCAGGTCAACGACTCATTGATGGAAAAAACCGGTAAAACCGAATCGATATTCCTTCACTGTCTGCCGGCTGTTAAGGGTCAGGAAGTGACGGAATCGGTTATCGAAGGTCCACGCAGTTATGTATGGGATGAGGCCGAAAACAGAAAACATACCATCAAAGCAGTCATGGTGGCAACACTGACCTGATTGAAGGATTAAAAATGAAAACCGATACAATCGAAGAAATCCTTGAGACTTTAAAGAAAAACGATTCATTTTTGATTGTCGGTCATCTGCAACCCGATCCCGACTGTATCTCTTCGCAATGGGGCCTCGCCCGTTTTCTGAAGGAAAAAGGAAAAAAGGTCACTCTGGCCAATGCCGGTCCCATGGGCGAAAAAGATTTCGAACCTTACAGGGACAGATTTCACGAAACAGTCATGCCGATTTTACCGCAGTTAAAAAGCGAAAAAACAGTTATGATTGTCACCGACTGCTCCAGCTCTGACCGTCTCGGAAGCCTTGAACCGGAAACCAAAGATTTTTACACGATTGTAATCGATCACCATGCCAACGGAGACGAAAATTTCGGTCATCTTCGATTTATCGATCCGCAGGCTCCGTCAACAACAATTCTGGTCAAACAGATTATCTGCGCATGGGATGCCACTCTGCTTCCGTTAACGGCAAAAATTCTATTTTGGGGTTTCTGTACGGACAGCGGTTATTTTCGCTTTCTGCAAAGCTACAGTGCCCCCTATTTTCATGATATTGCCGATTTGGTGACTGCCGGTGCCGTACCGTCCGAAACATACGCATTCATGACATACGGAAAATCATTGCTGTCCAGACAGTTTGTCGCGGAAATGATTCAGCGTATGAAAGTCTTTCACGAAAACCGTTTTTTTCTGGCGACAGTCTCCCGCAGAGCCGAAAAAAAATACGGAGAAGAAAAGGATACATCGGTTTTTTTTGAACAGGTAATGGCAATCAGGGAGTGTAAAATTATCGCGCTTATCAAACACAACGGATTCCGTACCTACACTGTCAGCCTGAGATCACGAGAACCTGATGTCGGCAGACTGGCTTTATCCTACGGTGGCGGAGGTCATAAGCTGGCAGCAGGTTTCCGGTTTAAAGGGAACCTGCACCGGCTAAAAAAAATGCTGATTCGGGATACGAAAAGGATTCTGTCAACAATCGAACCCGTATCTCCGAAATCAGATTAATTCTCAAATATAAACGAGGCTGTCGCGATAATATTACGCGAGCTGTTGCCGACGGAAACAATAAACTCACCCGGTTCGACACACCATCCCTGCTTTGCCGGATGATAAAAACGCAGACTTTCCTCCGATAACGTTACGGAAACCGTTCGGGATTCTCCGGCCTTCAGAAATACCTTCTCAAATCCTTTCAGCTCTTTATCCGGACGGGGTAAAGCGGCTTTGATATCGGAAAGATAAACCTGAACAACTTCACCGCCGTCTACACTTCCCGTGTTTTTCACTTTAACGGAAACTTCGATAACGCCGCCTTTTTTCATTTTAACATCGGAAAGCTTCAAATCGGAAATCTCGAATTCGGTATAGGAAAGCCCGTGACCGAACGCAAACGCCGGCTCGATTTTTGCGGTATCGAAATGGCGGTATCCGACAAAAATTCCCTCTTCGTAAACAAACGGTTTTTTCAGACGACGCAACAGCCGGCTTCCCGCCGGTCCCGTAATCCGAAACAGACCGAATTTTTCGGGTTTATCGACATAATTGGATACCGACGAATAATCGGTCCACTTCTTTCCGAACGTAAACGGCAGTTTACCGGACGGATTCACCTTACCCAATAACACATCGGCAATGATACGCCCCGAGGGATCTCCTGGATAAAAAGCATCGATAATCGCCGGTACCTTACCCGACCATTCTTCGGTTTCGACGGCCCCTCCCGTATTCAAAACAACAATCGTCCGTTTCTGATTTTCGGCTGCTTTCAGAATCAGACTGCGGTCTTTTTTTGAGAGCCGCCACGGTCTGTCATGAAATTCCCCCTCGGTACAGTAGGAAAATCCGACACAAACAACCACCGCATCGGCTTTTTTCATCTGCGAAGCCGACGGAGAGGCCTTATAAATCACTTTGCCGCTTTGTCCGACACGTTCGGTCAAAGCTTCCGCCAACGAAATTTTGCGGTATGCCACCGGCCGGCTGGAACCGCCGCCGCCGGTTTCGGTATCTTTCGCCCGGCTTCCGGTTACCAAAATGTTCATTTGCTGCAAAGACAAATCAAGAGGCAATGTCTGATTATCGTTTTTCAGCAGCACAATTCCCTCCGCAGCGGCATCGTACGCGGCCTGCTGATGTTCCGGGCCGTTTTCTTTGGCTTTCGGATCGGCAATCGGCCTTTCGTAGGCACCGACCGTAAAAAATGATGTCAGTATACGCATCACTTTATCATCCAGATCAGCCTCGGTAATCCGTCCTTTGTCCAAGAGCTTTATCAGATTTTTACGGTTCATGTATTTTGCATTCGGCATCTCCAGATCAAGACCGGCATTGAACGGTTTTTCGGCGTCATAACAGGAAAGCCAATCGGACACAACAAAACCTTCAAAACCCCATTCATTTTTCAGTATATCTGTAAGAAGACGTCTGTTTTCACTGGCGGAAACTCCGTTTACGGGATTATAAGAACTCATCACCGAAAGAACCTTTGCTTTCTTAACGGCTGACTCGAACGCGGGAAGATAAATTTCGCGCAAAGTCCGGTCATCCAAATCGGATCCGGTTTTGTTTCTGTCGTAATCCGAGTTATTGGCTGCATAATGTTTAATTGTGGCAACAATTCCGTTTTCCTGCAATCCCGTAATGTAGGAACAGGCCATTTCCGAGGCAAGATAGGGATCTTCTCCCATATATTCGAAGTTGCGCCCGCATGTCGGAACACGGGCAATATTGACACCGGGTCCCAGCAGATTGGAGATACCCTTTGCCCGACATTCCTCTGCCATCACAGTGGCGGAACGGTGAATCAGATTACGATTCCATGAAGCGGTCATTGAAACCAGACACGGGAAAACAGTCGACTCACCGACTCCGCGAATTCCGGAGGATGCATCGGCCATCCACATGGCATCCATTCCGAGACGGGGAACGGCACGAACGGCAAACCATTTATATCCGCCGATAAAATCGATTTTTTCTTCCAATGTCAGCCGGTTTAAAATTTTCCGTGCCTTTTCTGCAGGCGAATCGCTTTTATCCGTAAAACTGTCAACTGTAACATCCTGCAGAAAAGACTCGCGAGGTGATTTTGCCTCTCCGAAAATCAGCTTTTGATAAATTTCGAAAAATTTTTCCTTCAACATAAAAACCTCTGCATTTTAGTATTCAAACCCGTAAACGGGCATCATTAATGATAAATAAACATCTCTGTAGCGGGGATTCAGTTCCAAACAGGTCGTATTCCCGTCTTTTCCGCTTACCGGTATCAGAGGAATTTTTCCTTCACCGGTCAGAAGCCACGCCTCTTTAACGACCGTATCCGGAAATGAAGACGGCAGTTTCAACCTGTACGGTTTATCTTCGGCAATCCATAATCCGTTTTGTTTTTGCAGACAGTAGACACGGTCTTGAGCGTAAAACGATACAGTATCGGGATAGGCGATTTTACCGTCCGAGACAATCTGCGTATCCTTAAAAATTTCTCCGTTAATCCGAAACCACTCTCCGATACCGGCGGCCAGCTTCATCGATTCCTCGGAAACAATCGCATCATTCATCACATCCAGCGAAATCAGAATCGAACCGCCCTCTTCCCAAACCGATATGATTTTTCCGATAAAATCCCCGATCTGTTTATACAGAACATTATTATTGATCTGATCAACCCCGGTAAATGTATTCATGGAAAAAACCCAAGGCCGGTTTCTTTTTTGAACAGCGGATTTTGACGGAATCACAGTTTTATAAACATCGAAATCACCCCAGCGGTGTTTTTTCCGGTCGCCGAGATAATTATTAACGATCAAATCGGGATTCCATTCGTAAAGCTTTTTCAGGAGAGCTTCGGCATCCTCCGGGGTCCACCACGGAGCCCAGTCTCCGTCAAAATAAATCATATCGGCCCCGTAACCGGTTACCAGTTCTTTCAACTGTTCGGTCATATATCCGATATACGATTCTTTGGCTCCTTCGTTCATAACGGTATTCATTTTGACGGCATAACGGCTTCCGTCTTTTTTATATTGAATTTGCGAAGGATGATGCCAGTCGATAATCGAGTAAGAAAATCCGACCCGAATATTCTGCTCTTTCAGACTGTCGACAGCCAGACGCAGCCAATCCGCTTTTGTATCGGTATGATCTTTTATATTGTAATCGCAGACAGCCGAATCCCAAAAACAAAAACCGTCATAATTTTTGGCAGGCAGAATCACATACGGTAAATTCGATGTTTTTTTCAGAATTCCGACGACCGAATCGATTTTTTTCTTATCCGTAACCAGTTTCAGAGGGCGAATCAGTTCTTCGTATATTTCCGGCTGAAGCGATGCGGCGTAAAGAAAGAGACCGTTTTCATTCGCAATAAAGCCTTCAAAATCACGCTGAAAAAGAATATGCGCTCCCATTTCGATTTTTAGCCCGATTTTTGACTTTTCGAGCCATTCGTTTTTTTTATCACCGGCAAAAGAAAAAACAGCACCGTCAAACAAGAGAAAAAACAATGTGGAAATAAAGACAAACTTCCGCATATCCGTCTTTTATTTTAACGTCGATTTCCGGGGAAGTCAAGAAAATTTATTCCGGAAGCATTCCGTCTATATTACCGTTTCTTTTTCAGATTGCGGTAAATTTTATATCTGTCTTTGTCGAGAACCGATCGGATCCGGTTCTTTTTCTCAAATTCCAATGAATCGAGGAGCATTTTTTTTCGAATACGGCCGGTCTCCGTATCTTCGGTAATACGGATTGCTTTAACATGGATATCGGTCAGAACAGCCAGAACCAGTTTTGTTTCCGCATCTGTAGCCCGAACGGCGGCAGCAACTTCTTCCCACTCTTTACTGGCAGCCGCTTCCGCCCGCAGCCGGATCGGGATTTCCGCTGTCGAAGCGGCCGCATCGGCCAGAGATTCCTCACCGTCGTTATCTGCCCCGCCCCAAACCAGGGCATCGTCGGATTCGACGGCCTCCCCCGCCGGTTCGGAAGCGGTCCGGCTCTCATCTGTTTCGGCAGTTGCCGTTACGGATAAAACCGGCAAATCTCCGGCCGGCGCCGGCACCGCCGTATCGCTGCCGGACACCGCGATTTCATCGTTTTCCGAAGATGTCATTCCGACCTCTTCGTTTTCTGTAAAAGGAACCTCCTGGGCATGAAGGAAGGAGGCTGTAAGAATCATCAGAAAAAAACAGCTCATTCTTTTCATAAAAACTCCCGGCTCCGTTTCATCGGACAAAGGTCGCCGCACATAGTACACACATGCTCTTCGTGCGGCATCGACGATTTGCGGTATTCGATTGCCTTGTCACGGTCCATTGCACAGTCGAGCATTTCGGACCAGTTCAGATTGCCGCGCGCCGTTCCCATCCGATGGTCCCAGTCAACCGCTCCCGGAACGCCTTTGGCAATATCGGCTGCATGTGCCGCGATTTTCGACGCCATGATGCCTTCTTTGACGTCTGCCTCGTCGGGGAGCCGTAAATGCTCGGCCGGAGTGACATAACACAGAAAGTCGGCGCCCGCGGCCGCGGCGATGGCGCCGCCGATGGCCGAGGTGATGTGGTCATAGCCGGGTGCCACATCGGTTACCAGCGGCCCGAGAACGTAAAACGGCGCTCCATGACACAGTTTCTTTTCGATCATCATATTGGCGGCAATCTCGTTCATAGCCATGTGGCCGGGTCCCTCAATCATCACCTGAACATTCCGTTCCCACGCCCGTTTCGTCAGTTCACCCAAAATCACCAGTTCGGTCACCTGCGGAGCATCGGTTGCATCCTTCAACGACCCCGGGCGCAAGCCATCGCCGAGACTCAGCGTCACATCGTAACGCCCGCAAATATCCAGCAGGCGGTCGAAATCTTCGTAAAACGGATTTTCTTTTCCGTTCCGCTTCATCCACTCGTACAAAATGGAACCGCCGCGGCTGACAATACCAGTCTGGCGCGGATTGCGGTCGACCCGTTCGGCCGCCGTCAGGTTCAGTCCGGCATGAATCGTCAGAAAATCGATACCGTCTTCGCAGTGCAGCTCGACAACACGAAAAAGATCCTCTTTGGTCATGGCGGCAATATTTTTTCC
>JAXEIF010000012.1:0-59345 GCA_034120015.1 Spirochaetia bacterium
ACGTTAACACAACCGATTCGGCTGTCCGGATTACCCACCTGCCGACGGGAACCGTTGTGCAGTGCCAGAACGAACGCAGTCAGATCAAAAACCGGGCGACGGCGATGAGCATGCTCCGATCCCGGCTTTACGATTTGTACAAAAAAGAACAGGACGAAGAAAAAGAAAAACAGAGCGGAGAGAAAAAAGATATTTCCTGGGGAAATCAGATTCGCTCGTATGTTTTTCAGCCGTATACGATGGTCAAGGATCATCGGACCAAATTCGAAAAAGGAAACATTCTGGCGGTCATGGACGGCAATATTACGGAATTCATGGAAGCGTATCTGAAATGGAATGCCAAAGAGGAACCGGCAGAGTGAAATACGGGCTTTCGGTCTGTTGTCTGTTTTTATCTCTTGTCTTTTCCGCTTCTCTGTTTGCTGCGGAAGAAAATTATATCGAAACGCTCAATCTTAAAGACAGTGCAACCGACTGGAATGTTGCCGTTTCTTATTTTTCGACACAAAATATTTCTCTCGAAAACCAATATCTGGCCTCCAGTCTGCCGTTAAAAATTTATACGACGATTTTAAATTATCAGACGCATACACTGTCGGCCGAAGAACGTGCCGGCTATGCCGCCGAAATTATCGACAATGCGCGTCAGACACTTTTGAAAGAAGCCTCGGATCTTCGCAAATCTTTCGACGAATTTGATTTCGAAACGGTTGATTCGGTTGCGCTGCAGACACGGCAGACTAAGCAGTGGGAGCTTTTGCAAAAACGGGAAACACTGGATAAAAAGTTCCTGTATCTGAAGGAGTTTTCTCCGGCTGAAATGAACATTGCGGAAGAACGAAACATAGTTGTTTTGCGTGAGAGCGACAGTCAGGAATTGTGTGCTCCCGTAAAAGATAAATGGAAACAGTTTGCCACGGAAAAAAAAGCCGATCTTCTGATTTTCGGCCGTCTCGAAGAAATGGCAGGCTATATTTACTACCGGATTGCCGCTTATTCGGCGGTTCTGGAAAAAATGGTCTTTGAAGCCGAAGGAGGCGGGTCTCCCGATAAAATCGAAAGCCAGGTTGATCTTCATATCCGGGATCTGATTACCGTTGTCATCGGCCATCCGTGGACCGATTTTACCGTTTCGGTCATGCCGGTAACCGCATCGATTCAAATCGGTACCGAATACAGCGGTTCGGGTGTCTACCGCAATAACAGTATGAAACCGGGAACTTATATTATGACCGTTGAGGCGCCCGGTTATGTCGGTGAAGAAATCGAGCTGGTGCTCAATCCGAAAGAAACCAAAACGCTGTCGGTTGCTTTAATCCGCAATCCGGTACCGCCTGTTGTCGTGAATACTTTTCCTCCGGGAGCCGATGTCTATCTTTCTTCGCTGTGGGTAGGGGCGACTCCGTTTCTGATTGAAAACGGCGGTATTGACGAGCCGCTGATGCTGAAAAAGGAGGGTTACCTCGATCTGGTCTCTTCGTTAAATCCCGAATCGGGTAATAAAATGGATTTCGTTTTGAAGTCGACGGCCTACGATATCGACAGCTACATGAAGAGTAAACGGAAAGATTTTTATTTTAATATTGCCGGTCTGGCGCTGTCGATTCCGATGGCTATTCTTTCTTCCGGCTATCAAACCCGTTTTCTGAACTCGATTCCCGAAGCGACCGAGGATAATGCCGTTCAACGTCAGCAGATTATATTCGGTTACAAAGCAATGACAACGGTTTTATCGGTCAGTATTGTTCTGAATGCGATTATGGCAACGGGACTGATTGTCGATATGATCGATTACGTAAAAGTTTATGACAGTAAGTGAGGTGTTATGAAACTGTTCGGCAGAAATAAGAAAGAAGCGGCGGTCAAATCGGAATCGAAAGGATTCCGGCTTTTTTCGCTTTTATCTTCTCCATCGCTTTCCGATGCGTTCTATGAAGAACTGGAAGATCTGATGGTGGAAGGGGATATGGGTGTCCGTCTGGCCGTCGAAATTACGGATGAATTGAAAAACCGTCTGAAAAACGAAAAAACACGTGACGAAGCGACCGCCCGTCGGCTGCTCCGTTCGATTTTAAAGGAGTCGTTAATCGAGGACACTTCGCAACCCGATCCGAACCGGCTGAACATTGATCTGATTCTCGGTGTCAACGGTGTCGGAAAAACCACCTCGATTGCCAAAATGGCTCATCTTTATGCGGACAGACTGGGAAAGGATAAAATTATTCTGGCAGCCGGAGATACGTTTCGGGCGGCAGCCATCGACCAGCTGGTTGTACACGGCGAACGGCTGGGCATCCGGGTCGTTCGCCACGAACCGGGAGCCGATCCCGGTGCGGTAATTTACGATGCCATCACCAGCGCGAAAGCCAAAAACGCGTCTCTGATTCTGGCCGATACGGCGGGGCGTATGCACACCAAGTCGCATCTGGTTGAAGAGTTAAAAAAAATCGGCAAAATTATCGAAACCCGTGCCGGCGAATGCCGTCTGAGAAAAATCCTTGTGTTGGATGCCACGACGGGACAGAACAGCGTTTCCCAGGCAGAAGTATTTCACGAAGCGGTCGGTATCGATTCGGTTATTTTGACCAAATACGATTCGCTGTCCAAAGGCGGCAATCTGTTTGCGGTCTGCCGTCGTTTCGGGCTGCCGATTGCGTTTACCGGCGTGGGAGAAGGGTACGACGATTTCAGACCGTTTGATGCCGAACAGTTTCTGGATCGTTTTCTGGGAGAATGAAACACTTTTTTTCCGTTCTGATTGTTTTAGCCGCTTTCCCGTTATCCGCACAAATGACCTATTACCGGGCCGATAAATCGGGTGCCGTCTATAATCAGATAGGTGCCTCGCGCTTCGAAGAGTTCGATTACGTGATCACCGTCGAAGATCTGGATAATGCGGTCATCCGTCAGTTATTCGAGAAGCAGAAGGAAATCCGCCGCTGGGAACGGACATACGATAACCGTCGTATGTATCCCGGCCGTTACCAGGAAACGGAATTTACCGGCGCACGCAAACTGCTCACTTCCTACTTCAATAATTACCGTCTTCAGAAGGAGGAAATTTATTTCGAAAACCGGATTTCCGAAGTCCGGGAATATCAGTATTCGGGAAGCAGTCTCAGTGCCACAGTGGTTAAAACTCCCGACGAAAAAGTCATTTACACGACGACGTACACACGCGGTTCCAACGGACGATTGCTGCGGGCCACCAATACCTACGAAAACGGTGAAATGACATATTCCGTTTACGGCTTTCTCGATTTTGACCTGCGAAATCAGATTCACACTTACAGCGGCTACTCGTTTCAATATAATTATTTTAAAGGAAAACTGGTTTCTTCCGAAGAATGGATCGGAACCGATCTGGTTTACCGCAAAATCGAACAGGATGAAAACCGTCAGGCGATTGAAGAGGATTTTTCGAACAATAAAAAGATTATTCGGGATTTTGACGAAGAGAATCGGGTGATACGTGAAGTGACTTATATCGGTTCCGCCAAAATTGTCATCGATTATACCTATGATAAAGACAACCGCGTGACCGAAAAATATATCAGTTCCGATGCACGCCGCGAGCGGGTGACATATGAATATGACAAAGAAGGAAATGTGACCGACAGTCTGGTTTATGTCAATGATGTTCTTACCCGGGAACTGATTTACGAAGACTCGGCGCAGGACTACACCGAAATTGTTTACCGCGAAGGCAAACCTTTCATTCGTGTCGTTTTTCGCGATAATATCGAAGTCGAAAACGAACTTCTTTTCGATAAACCTGAGGAAACAGCCGCTGCCGAAACGGAAACGGTTGCTGCCGAAACGGAAACGGTTGCTGCCGAAACGGAAACGGTTGCTGCCGAAACGGAAACGGTTGCTGCCGAAACGGAAACGGTTGCTGCCGAAACGGAAACAGCCGCTGCCGAAACGGAAACAGCCGCTGCCGAAACGGAAACAGCCGCTGCCGAAACGGAAAAGCCGTCGAAACGGAGAAAGCGCCGATGAAGTTTTCCGAAACATTTCGCCCCGTATATATTTCCTACCGCATGCTCTTTCGTTCCCGGTCGCGCGGAAAACGGCTGTTGAGTTTTCTTTTGACGGGAATGCTTGCCTGCGGTATTTTTTCCCTGATTCTGATTTTAAGTATTATGAACGGACTTCAGTCCGATTATATCAATGCCATAGTCGAAGTTTCCTCATATCATCTGCGTGTCGAAGGAGCGGTTCTTTCTCCCGAAGAGGTGGAGCTCATTCGGGAAGAAAGCAACGTGGTTTCGGTTATTCCGTTTTACGAAACGCAGACAGTGATGTCCGGACGTAACGGACGTTTTTACGGCTATCTGCTGAGAGCCGTGCCGTCCGACTGGAAGGACTCCGATCCGGGAATGGCCCGTCAGATTCGGGAAGTCCGGGGGCGTTTCGATTTCGGAAAACCGGATACGGTGGCTGTCAGCAGGGCAACCGCGTTGAGAATGGGACTTCTGGTCGGCGACGAAATGAAACTGATTTCATTAAGTGCACCCGAATTTTCTCTGACCGCACCTCCGGTCCGCACGTTTACCGTAGGCGGCATTTACGAAACCGCTTTTCGTGAAATCGACGAACTGCTGATTCTGACCGGAACCGGCAGTTGGGATCCCGCATTTTCCGTAAATCCGCTTGTTTACGGCATTAAACTGAAAGACCGGTTTGCCGACGACCGCACGGCAGCCGCATTACGGCCTCTGCTGCCCGAAGGAGCGGTTATTAAAAGCTGGCGTGATTCCCACCGTTCTTTTTTCAGTGCGTTGAAGCTGGAAAAATTCGCCATGTCGTTTCTGCTCGGACTGGTTTCGGCAGTGGTCATTCTCAATCTTTATTTTATGATTAAGCGTCTCATTTTCGAAAAGCAGAAGGAAATTGCCGTATTCAAAACAATCGGAGTTTCGCCGCGCGATATTCAACTCTCGTTTCTCTATGTCGGTATTTTAATGGGCATCCGTGCCGTTTTCTGGGGCGTTACTGCCGGGCTTCTGGTGACGATTCATTTTTCCGAACTGATTTCTTTTTTGGAGATGCTTCTTTATTCGTTTCCCGGAAGCGTTTACCTGATGCCCGATTTGCGTTTTTTTTACGATTTACCGATTCGGATTGATTTTAAAGAAGTGATTGCGATAGCATGTTTCAGTCTGGCCGCTTCGGCTGCGGCCGCTTATGCGGCAACCGTGCGTGTTGTCGCCATCAAGCCGTGTGAGGTCATGCGTTATGAATGAAAATCGGGAAGAGATTTTGCTGCAGGTTGAAAATCTCTCCAAAACGTACGAAATGGGCAGCGAGAAAATTGCGATTTTAAACGGAATCGATTTTACGCTGAAAAAAAGAGAGAAGGTGACCGTTACCGGATCCAGCGGCTGCGGTAAGACGACCTTTTTGAATCTGATTTCCGGGTTGGACACACCGACTGCCGGAGAGATCAAAATGGGCGGTTACGAACTGTCCCGTTTGGGAGAAGCTCAGCTGACCGCTTACCGGCGCAAATGTATCGGCTTTGTTTTCCAGTTTCATCATCTTCTGGAAGATTTTACCGCATCGGAAAATATCTGGCTTCCGGCCTATCTGGCAGGCGAGCCGAAAAAAGCGGCAAAAGAGAGAGCCCGATTTCTGATTGAAAGAGTCGGACTGTCTTCCCGTGCCGACCATTTCCCTGCTCAGCTTTCCGGGGGAGAATGTCAGCGTATTGCCGTGGCGCGGGCTCTCATTAATAACCCGCCGCTGATTCTGGCTGACGAACCGACGGGAAATCTTGACGAATCTCATTCGGAGCGGGTTGAAGAACTGCTTTTTGATGTGGTCGAAAAAGAGGGAAAGAGTCTGATTCTGGTGACGCATGATTCCCGTCTGGCCGAAAAGGGAGATGTTCATTATATTCTGTCCCAGGGGAAATTACAGCAGAGATGAACGGTGCTTCGTTTTTTTATGCGTATCGCATGCTCTTTGTTCCTCTCGGCGGCCGCCGCGACAGCGGAAAAGTACGCGGCGCCGTTTTCGGAATTGTTCTTTCACTGATTCCGGTTGTGGTTGCGATTCAAACCGCTTCGGGAATGATCAGCGGCATTATCGAGCGGTATCTGGAAATCGATTCTTTTCATATTGCGGGACAGTCATATCATAATGATTTCAATCACCGTGCTTCAGCACTGGCGGCCGAAGTCGCCGGCGCGGAGGGGGTTGTTGCCGCGTTGCCGGTTTTGGAAAGTCATGTGCTGCTTTCTTCCGTGTACGGACGCAGTGCGGCAGCCTTAAAAGGCGTGCCGCCGACTTTATACGAAAATGATGCCGGCTTCCGCAAATATTTTCAAATACCGGACGGCCGCTTCGATTTGAGTGCACCCGACCGGATTCTGGTCAGCGACGGTATAGCCGAAACGCTGAAGCTGAAGCCGGGAGATCCGGTTCGTATGCTTCTGAACCGCGAAGCCGGGGGGCGTTCTTTTTTGCAGGCGGTCACCTTTACCGTTTCCGGAATTTTTTCGACCGGTTATTACGAGTTGGATCACATGACCGCATATATTTCCCATGACCGCGCACTGCAGCTGTTCGGAAAGCAGGGACGTACCTCATTGGGAATCAAGCTCTCCGATCCGGGTGAAAAAAATGCGGCCCGGATTGCCGGCGAGCTTAACCGCCGTTTTGCTTCGGACGGTATTACCTTTCGCACCTGGAAAGAGAAAAACCGCTCGCTTGTGGAAAATCTCGACAACACCTTTGCTCTGATTTTGTCGATTGCGGTTCTGATTATTCTTTTGGCAGCCGTCAATATTTTTTCGATTATGGTGGCATTCGAGTTGGAAAAACGCACCGCGGTGGCGGTTTTGCGCAGTCTCGGTGTGCCTCCGCAAACCGTATTTCTGGCTTTTTTGTCGGCCGGCCTTCTGATCGGTATCTGCGGTACCGTTATCGGTCTGAGTCTCGGTCTGCTGGCCGCCGTGAATCTCAATCTGCTGACGGAAATCGCCGATACGGTCGTCTCGTTTCTTTACGGGCTGCTGTCCGGTTTGAACGGCGACGGATTTTTTCAAAATAAGATTGAAATTCTGAATAAAGAGTATTATCTTGAAAATATACCTCTGGTCATCAGCCGTCGCCATATATTTTTGATTGCGGCTCTGACCGTTTTCAGTTCGGGAGCCGCCGCACTTGTGCCGGCTGTTGCCGCTGCCGGGCGGAAACCTTTGGACGTCATGAAGGATTTATAGGATGAAATGCGATATTTGCAAAAAGAACGAAGCTGTGATTCACATTAAACAGACGCGGGGCAATCAGACTTCGGATCTCAATCTCTGTGCCGAGTGTGCGGCCGAGCGGGGAATCGATCAGAAAAACCCGCAGCTGGAGAAAGTGCTTGATACCATTTTCCGTGCGGTCGGTTCGGTCAAAGAACGTCCGGGAGCCGTTCCCGAACAGGCTGTTTACTGCCCGAAGTGCGGGACCTCGTTGGGGCAGCTGATGAAAAAAGAGACAGCCGGTTGTCCCCAATGTTATATCACCTTCGAAAAAGAGTTGAACGATTCTCATTTTCATGATAAAATTTACAAAGGTCGGATACCGCAGACGATGGAGATTTGCCGCATCGCTTTGCAGGAGATCCCCGATTTGGAGATTCGTCTGAAAGCGGCTGTCGAAAGCGAAAACTATGCCGAGGCACACCGTCTGAAAAACGAGATTGAACATACGAAGGAAGCTCTTCACCGGGAATAATTTCATGGATACGAATCAGGACCGTAATTTTATTTCATACAGCGACTGCGTAATCCGGTTGCGGATGTCGATGTTCCGCAACTGTGCCGGTTATCCTTTTCCGACGCGGATGCAGACAGCCGACAGTCACCGTTTTCTGAATATGGTTTCGAAACGGATGGAGCGGCTGCCGGAAGGGGATTGGACTCTGCACCGCCTCGAAAAGATGAGCGATGACGATTTTTTTTATTACCGCGACCGGGGGCTTTTGCCGACCGATTTCGGACGCTTGTCGATTCCTGTTTTCTTTTATACCGACAAAAACGGCGCTTCGCTTTTTTTTCTTAACCGCGAAGGAATCGAATTGAGTACTGTCTCTTCCGAATTCGACCCGTTTCATTCTCTGACCAATCTGATTGAATCGGACCGGCAGCTGGAAACGGTTTTTCCCTACGCGGTATCGTTACGCCACGGCTATCTTAACAGTCGTTTGGACCGAACCGGCGCCGGACTCGAAGCGGAAGTGCTGCTCTCGTTGCCGGCACTTAACCGCACGGAAGAGGGTAACCGCCTGCTGAAAATCGCGGCTGCCGAAAACCTGCACATCGAACCGTACGTCTGTCCCGTTCTCAAAACGCAGATAGACGGCATTCTTTCCGTTTCGACAACCGCTTTGAACGGCGAAACAGAGGAAGAAATGACGGCCCGCTTTGCCGCCAACCTCGGCACCATCGTTAAAATGGAACGTCTGAAACGCAGGGACTGGCAGTCAGGTAAAATCGAAGAAATCAGAACCCGCTATCTCGAGGCTCTTGACCGGATTAATCTGTCGATGAAAATTACGTTGCGGGAAGCTTACGACATTCTCGATACCGTTCGGGCCGCCGTTCTCGCCGGAGTAGCCGATCATCCGTGTTCGACCGTTAACTGGCTTTTCGATTTTCTGAAAGAAAGTTATCTGATACGATTCCGCAACCGTTTTGCCGGCTCTTCGGAACCGATGATGTACGACAGTTTACGGGCTCATCTTCTGAAAGATATTTTTTGCGGGAAAGCGGAGGTTCTGTGCATCAAAGATTAAATTACGACGCCGAGCAGCTGCTGCTCAACGATGTGCGCGAACAGGCTTTGAAATTCCGTTCGTCCCGTATCGAACCCGAACATGTGATTTATGCCGCCTTGGAAAAAGAAAAACTGGACGACTGTTTCGATTCCGACAGAACACGCGGCAAACTGATGACCTCTCTGAAATCTTTTTTTGAATCGATAGAAGACGAATCGGTTCTCAATCCGCATTTTTCGCAGCGCTACCGCGATTATCTCGATACGCTATCCGGGAAAATTGCCGTATTGCCGGAAGGTGTTAAAGCCGATGTGCTCTTTCTTTTTCGAACGGCGGCCGAAGCTCCGGACTCGCTGTGTCGCAGTCTGATTGAAAGCGGTCATCTGATTTTTCGCAATGAAAACGAAACCGGTCATTCCGCCCGTGTTTCCCCGAAAGAAAGTGAAGAAGACCGTAAAAAAGAGGAGTTCCTTTCCCATTTCTCACGCGATATGGTTGCCGAAGCGTTGCGGGGCGAGGGAGATCCGATTATCGGACGCGAGAAAGAGATCGAGCGGGTGATGAAAATACTCAGCCGCCGCCGCAAAAACAATCCGATTCTGCTGGGAGAACCGGGTGTCGGTAAAACCGCACTGGTGGAAGGTCTTGCGCAGCGCATCGCCTCCGGAAACGTTCCCGAAGGATTGCTGAACCGTCGCATTCTTTATCTCGATATGGGGGCCATTGTTGCCGGAACCAAGTACCGCGGCGAGTTCGAGGATCGTCTGAAAAAACTGCTTCAGGTGGTCATGGAAAAGGGGAATATCATCCTTTTTATTGACGAGATTCACACCATTGTCGGAGCGGGCGGTTCGGAAGGCGCTATCGACGCGGCCAATATTCTCAAACCGCCTCTCAGTCGCGGCGAACTGCAGTGTATCGGTGCAACGACGATCAAGGAATACCGCCGCCGTATCGAAAAAGATTCGGCTTTGGAACGCCGTTTTCAGAATGTTTACGTCGACGAGCCGGACGAAGAGGCCACAAAAAAGATTCTTTACGGCATTATCGGACGCTACGGAGAACATCACCACGTCATTTATACCAAAGAGGCGGTCGATACCGCGGTAAGCGCCTCGCAACGCTACATCACCGAACGTTTTCAGCCGGATAAGGCCATCGACCTTTTGGACGAAGCCGGTGCCGAAAAACGGATTCGTCAAAGCGAAAAACCGAAAGAGATACTCCGCCTGGAAGAAAAGATCCGGCAGCGGAAACTGAAAAAAAACAGCTATGTCGAAGAACAGCGCTACGAACAGGCGGCCGCGGAACGCAACCGCATTAAGAAACTGGAAGGGGAACTGGCGGCCGCCGTCGCTGTCTGGCATCGCGAACGCAGTGAGGAGCGTACGCCCGTTACCGCGGATGATATTCTGCGCGTTGTGTCGACGGCGACGGGGATTCCGGCCGAGAAACTGGCCGAAAGCGAAGCCCACCGGCTGCTGCATTTGGAAGACGAACTGAACCGTGTCGTGATCGGTCAGGAAAAAGCGGTTGCGGCTATCGCGTCGGCCATCCGCCGTTCGCGTATCGGGTTCGCCTCTCCGCAGCGGCCGTCGGGGTCGTTCCTGTTTTTGGGACCGACCGGAGTCGGAAAAACCTACCTGGCCAAAACGCTGGCCGAAACCCTTTTCGGCAGCTCCGATGCCCTGATTCGCGTCGATATGTCCGATTATATGGAAAAACACAATGTGTCCAAACTGGTCGGAGCGCCTCCCGGGTATGTCGGTTTTGAAGAAGGCGGCATGCTTTCCGGAATGGTGCGCCGCCGCCCGTACTGTGTCGTCCTTTTGGACGAAATCGAAAAAGCGCATCCCGATGTTTTCAATCTCTTACTGCAGGTATTGGAAGAGGGGGAACTGATTGACAGTCTCGGGCACAAAGTGTCGTTCCGCAATGCAGTCATTATCATGACCAGCAACCTCGGTTCGAAAGACTTAAACCGGTCGGGACAGCTCGGATTTTCTCAGGAAAAGGGATGGAAAAGTTATGCCGAAATCAGACAGTCGGCGATGGCGGAAGCCAAACGTTTTCTGGCGCCCGAGTTTATCAACCGTCTGGACGAAATCATCGTCTTTGACAGCCTTAAAGAACCGCAGGTGCGCCGCATTGCCGATATTCTGTGCCGCGAAACAATCGAACGGCTGGCCAAAACCGGCATAACCTTAAAAATTGCCCCTGCCGTTCGTGACGAACTTGTCAAAACCGGTTTCGATCCCGTTTACGGCGCCCGAACGATGCGCCGGGCCATCCGCACCCGCATCGAAGATCCGCTGGCATTGGAATGTCTGATGCATCCCGAGGCCGATAAAATCGAATGCCGTCTGCAAAAAGGCGAAATCGTTTTCCGTCTTTCGTCGGACAGAGAGACAAAAAACGGAACGGCCGCCTTCCTGCCGGAAACGGAAGACGGACAACCGAAACCGGATGATTTGCAAACGCCGGAAGAAACCGCAAAGGAGCAGTCTGTTCATGAGCTTTGAAACATTTGTTCTGGGAACCGGGGGGATGATGCCTCTGCCGAACCGTTACCTGACCAGCGTTTTAATGAGAAGGGAAGGATACCTCTTTCTCTTCGACTGCGGCGAAGGAACCCAAATTTCGTTGCGCAATCTCAATCTGAAATGGAAAAAAATCTCGGCGGTTTTTGTTTCGCATACCCACGCCGACCACATTACCGGCATTCCGGGACTGCTGATGCTGTCGGCACAGGTCGACCGCGACGAACCGCTGTACATCATCGGTCCGCCGAAAATCAAAGAATACATCGAAACCAGCCGCCGCGTACTGGATATGTACATCAACTACGAAATCATTGTTAAGGAAATCGAAAATCCGTCGGTGCCGGGCGAAGTGTTCCGCGGCGACGATTTTTCCGTCTGTTCGTTTCCGCTTAACCATTCGAAGGTGTGTGTCGGGTATAAACTGGTCGAAGATCCTCGCCCGGGAATTTTCGATCCCGTCGCTGCCGAAGCCGCCGCCGTTCCCCGCGGACCGCTTTGGGCGCGCCTGCAGCAGGGCGAAACAGTGACCAACAGCCGCGGCGAACCGGTCGAACCTTCGGCCGTGATGGGACCGCCGCGCCGCGGCTGCCGTTTTTCGTTTGTAACCGATACCGCCTATCTGCCGTCGATTGCGTCGGAAGTGTCCGGTTCCGATCTCTTTATCTGTGAAGGGATGTTTACCGCCGACCTGGCCGACAGCGCTGCGGAAAAGAAACACCTGACTTCCGTGCAGGCCGCCCGCATTGCCGCCGAGGCGGGAGACATCGGACAAATGGGGTTAATACACTATTCTCCGCGGTACACGCACCGCGATTTGCAGCAGCTGCTGACGGAAGCCAAAGAAGTCTTTCCGCGGACTTTTCTGACGAAAGACGGCATGTCGCTTTCTGTAAAAAATCAGGATTAATATTGTAACGATTTGTTCACATCGTTGTTTTAAAAAGAAAATCGAGTAAAAGGGAAAGGTATCGTCTCATGATTGAAGTCAAAGATTTGGTAAAAAATTACGGAACGTTTCCCGCCGTAAAAGGAGTCTCTTTCTCCATCGGAAAAGGGGAGATTGTGGGGCTGCTCGGTCCCAACGGAGCCGGAAAGACGACCATTATGAAAGTTCTGACCTGCTACCATTACCCCGACGGCGGATCGGCCGTTTTAAACGGCTACGATGCGGTTCGCGAACCGCTTCAGGTGAAGCACCAGATCGGCTATTTGCCGGAAATGGCGCCGGTTTACACCGACCTGAACGTTTACGAATATCTGAACTTTATTGCCGAAGCCCGCGGTATCGCCGACAGCGAAAAGGCGCAACGTATCGAAAAAACGGCTGCCGAGTGCGGCTTAACCTCGGTGCTGTATAAAGAAATCGGCAACCTATCGAAAGGTTACCGCCAGCGTGTCGGACTGGCGCAGGCCATTATTCACGAACCGGAGATTCTCATTCTCGACGAACCGACAACGGGACTCGACCCGAATCAGATTATCGAAATCCGGAATCTGATTAAGAAAATCGGAAAAGAGAAAACGGTTCTGCTGTCGACCCATATTTTGCAGGAAGTCGAGGCGGTATGTGACCGGGTTCTGATTGTCAATGACGGACTGATTGTGGCCGAAGGAACCACAGAGGAAATCGGACAAAGCCTCAAAGGCGAACCGGTGCTGCATCTCGCGTTTGAAGCGGCCGACAGCGAAGCCGCTGCCGAACAGCTGAAAACGTGCGAAGCGGTGACCGCCGTCCGTTCGGTCGAAACCAAAAACGGCCGCGTTCACGCCGTCGTGCAGCTGGCATCCGAATCGCGTTCGCCGGAACTGTTCGATTGGGCGGTGAAAAACCGTTACCGGATAGCCGAAATGTATATCGAAAAAATCGGGTTGGAAGACATCTTTATCCGCCTGACCCACGAAGGAGTTTGAGGATGAAAAGTACCGTTCAACCGATTGTCAAAAAAGAATTGAAAACCTATTTCAATTCGCCGATTGCCTATATCGTGTTCGTTGTTTTTCTGACGGCCGCCTCGGTCTGGTTTTTTCTGTTTAACGGCTTTTTTGCCGGCAATTACGCCTCGCTGCGCGGCTATTTTTCATCATTTCCGTTTCTGTTCATCATCGTGATTCCGGCTATGACCATGCGGCTGTGGGCGGAAGAACGCAAAATGAAGTCGGACGAAATCCTTTTAACGCTGCCGTTTACCGAAACGCAGCTGGTGCTCGGAAAGTTTTTTGGTGCTTTTGTTCTGTTTCTGATTATGATTGCGCTGACGCTGGCCGTACCGTTTCTGACCGCCTTTACCGGCTCTTTCGAACCGGGTGAAATGATCGGTCAGTATCTGGGAACCGCGCTGTTCGGTGCTCTGTGCATTGCCGTCGGGATGTTTTTTTCTTCGCTCTGTTCCAATCAGATCAGTGCCTTTCTGGTTTCGGTTCTGGCTCTGGCGTTCCTGGTGCTCAGCGGTTATTTTCCGATGATGGTGGAAATGCCCAACGCGCTGGCACGCATCATCAATACGCTCTTTGCGACGCATCATTTCGACAGCTTCAAGAAAGGTCTTTTCGATTCACGTGATTTTATCTATTTTGTCGGAATGACCGTTCTCTTTCTGTATCTGAATATCCGTATTCTGATTCTGAAAAAGTGGAAATAGGAGACTGACCGATGAAAATGAAACGAACCCAAATTTTAATAACGGCACTTTCCGTTCTGCTGCTTTTTCTTATCGGACTGAACAGTCTGGTTTATGCCTTCCGTTGGGATTTGACTTTCTCGCGAAAATATTCGCTCTCGCCCGTGACCAAAAAGATTGTCAGAGAGATTCCCGAACATCTCAATATCACCTTTTATTTGTCGTCGAAACTGAAAGACCGCGTTCTCGTGTTTAAAGAAATCGAAGACACAATTTCGGAATACGCTTCCGTTTCGAAAGGAAAAATTTCGGTCGAAATCATCGATTCCGATAAATCGGGCGCTTCCGGCGAACCGGCCCGCAAAGGTCTGGCTCCGCTGCAAATCAGCGAAAACAACGTGACCGAGTTTTCCCGTTCGGTCGCTTATTCGGGGCTGATTTTATCCTATCTCGGCGAACAGAGCGTCATTCCCGCGGTCACGCAAACCGAAACGCTTGAGTACGACCTCAACCGCCAAATCAAAGAGCTGGTTTACAAAGAAACCCGCAAAATCGGCCTGCTGCCTTTAACGCCCGGTCTGACCGACGATAATCACCTGGCTTTTCTGCATCAGGTGCTCGGCGCACTCTATACCGTGGAAACCGTCGCTCCCGAAACGAAGATCGATTCTTCGTATAAAGCGGTCATCGTCATCGGTGAAAGCGGCAGCGAATATCAGCAGTTGGTGCTCGACCAGTATCTGCTGCAGGGCGGTTCGCTGTTAATGCTCACCGACCGCCACCAAACGCAACTGTCGCCGTACGGCATGAGCGGTTCGCCTTTAACCGAAACAGCCGTTGCCGACTGGCTCGAAGCGTGCGGTATCCGCATCGAAGAGCAGCTTCTGGCCGATACTTCCTGCAACGCGGCGCTGATGCCGACCGGAAGCGCCTTTTCGATTGTCCAGTACCCGTATTTTGTCAAAGTTCCGGGTACCGGCGGCAACAAGAGTCATCCGATTACCGCCTCGTTTAACGGTTTAAACCTGCTGTGGGCATCGCCGCTGACCTTTACCGATGCGGTGCTGCAAAACGATAAAATCGAAACGGTCACACTGGCCGAAACCGCCCGCAGTGCCTGGACAACAGGTTTGGACAGCGGAATCGATTTTCAGCAGGCCGGAATCATGGCCGTTACGGCGCAGGATCAGGCGCGGGCACGCTATACCGTGGCTGCCGCACTCTCCGGTCATTTTGACAGCTTCTTTAAAGGCAAAACGATTCCCAAACGTCCGGGCGAAACCGATGAGTTTGCGGACATTCTCGACGAATCGGCGGCGGTCGGACGGATTCTGGCTGTCGGCGATACCGACTTTGCGGTTGTCGATCAGCAGAATCAGATGACTGTTCAGATTTACAATATGTTCAGCATTAATCTGGAACAGAATTTTACCTTTATTCAGAATGCGGTCGAATGGCTGACTGCCGACGAAGATCTGCTGCAGCTTCGTACCCGTGTTCAGCGCAATACGCAACTGGACCGGATTCAGGATCCCGAAGCCCGCCGTGCTTACTTTATTTTTGTGCAGGTGTTTACAATCGGGCTGCTGCCGCTGGGAATCATCATATTCGGTGCCGTCCGTATTGTTATGCGTAAACGGAAAGCCGGTAAAGGAGGTGTGCGATGAGTGACCGGAAAAAAATAACTGTTTTGGCGTCGCTGTGCGCCGTTCTGACGCTGACTCTGATTCTCGGTACGGTCTTTTCCGGCAACCGCCGCAGTGCCCGTGCCCTGAACGAACCGTTACTGAGTTCTTTTTCGGCTCAGAAAGTCAACCGTATCGAGCTGTTTTCCGAAGAAACCTCCGTTGTTCTGAGCAAAACCGACGATCTGTGGTCGGTCGATTACGACGGAACGGCGGCACCGGCCGATGCCGATGAGGTGAAATCGTTTCTGAAAACCGTGGGCGAACTGCCGCGCGGCAAGAAAATTACCGCCAACGAAGAAAAATACGCGCAGTTCGGTGTCGCTTCCGATGCCGCCGCTTCTTTCATTAAGATGACGGCCGACAACGGAAGCGAAATTCTGCTTCTGTTCGGTAACGCCGTTGCCGACCGCCCCGGATTCCGCTACGTGCGTGCCGAAGGCGACAAACAGGTTTACGAAACAGCCGATCCGGGAATGACGGTTTACTGCCGCCGCTCCAACTGGGTCAGCCTTAATCTGTTTGCCGATGTCTCCAAAAGTGCCGAAGTACAGTCGGTGAGCGTGAAAGGCACCTCGCCGTTGGAAGAGGGCGGAACGTTTGATTATACCCTGATTCGTACTGTCGGAAGCGAAAACGATAAAGAGCTGGTTTGGAAGGCGGAAGGATCCGACAAGGCTGTCGACGGTATGAAAGTCGACTCGTTTGTGCGCCAGATTACGGAACTGAAAGGAGCCGATCTGGTAATTCCCGCCACGGGCATGACCTCCGAAAACGCGGCGGTCACCCTGGTTCTCGGATTCCGCGACGGGACAAAGCAGACGGTTTGCGTTTCGGCAACCGCTGCCGGCGAAGAGCGTTTTGCCGTGACGGTTGCCGGAAGCGGCAAAGAATATGCCGTCAGCCGCTATGCGTTGGGCAACATTCTGAAACCGCTTGCCGATTTCGAAAAATAAAGCCGCCGCAACCGGCCGTCGGCAAACAGAAAGGGAACCCCGAACGGGTTCCCTTTTTTGTCTGAGTGAAAAGCCGCCGTCTACACCCGAAACCGGTCGGTTAAACGGCAGCAGTCGGGGCATAAACGGCGCCGGCCGTCGGAACGCAGCCACCGCATGCCGGTCGTTTCGCCGCATTCTTCGCAGACAAACGAATCGAAACAGCGTGCCGTTTCGGGAAGGGGAATGACTGTTTCCTTAACGGTAAACATCTGCCGCGGTTCCAAACCGCGGTAATAAGCCAAAGAGGCTTCGCGGGTCAGCCCTTCCGGCCGCGGATTGAGCACCAGACGCAGCGACTGTCCCGTTTTGCGGTTGTAAAACGAAAAAGCCTGTTTGCCCGTGATATGAAACAGCAGGTTTCCTTTGCCGATACTGCAGCCGAGCATCACCTGAATCGCATCCACACCGCACGCATCGTTTTCGGCAATACAGACCGTTTCTTCGTCTTTCGAAAAGGTCAGCTCCAGCTTTTCGGCCGCGTACAAAGCTGCTTTGTAACCGATTGCCAGTCCGCCGCAGACATGACCGTGAAAATCGGCACATTTGTTCCAAAGTTCGTCGTTCTCGTCCATCATTATTTCCTTATTCGTTTCCGGATAATCCGGGAATGACCACTCTCTGTTTCCCGACGATCCGCACCGCCACCGGAAAACCGTATACGTACGAAAGCGATTCGTCGTTTATCACCGACTCGTCGCCGTAAAAAGCGCGTTCGCCGTCTTTAAGCAGAAGAAAACGGTCGCAGTAACGGATAGCCAGATTTAAATCGTGAATGACCGTAACAACCGTGATTTTTTCGTTGAGGGAAATATCGCATATCAGATCGAGTACTTCGCAGGCGTTTCGCAAATCGAGTCCCGCCGTCGGTTCGTCGAGAAGCAGAATCTGCGGCTGCTGAACCATAGCCCGGGCCAAGGCCACCTTTTGCCGCTCGCCGCCCGACAGTTCGTCGGCGTAGCGGGGAGCAAACGAAGAGAGTCTCAACAGTTCGAGAACCTCCTCTGTCCGTTCACGGTCATATGCTGTCGGTTCGAAACGGATATAAGGCTTACGTCCCATCAGAACCGTGTCGAAGACCGAAAGCCTCGGCATCGGCGCCTGCTGGTCGACGTAGGCGCACTTTTTGGCAATGTCGTTGCGCCGCATTCGTCTGATATCGCAGCCGTCGAGAAAAACGGTTCCCGTCGGAGGTTCCAGAATGCGGTTGAGACATTTCAGAAGCGTACTTTTCCCGGCACCGTTGTTGCCCAGCAGTGCCAGACGTTCTCCCTTTTCCAGATGAAAGGAGATATCGTCGAGAGCGGGATGGTGACCGTGGTAGGCGTAAGCAAGATGTTCGACACGGATCATCGGCGGTGTCCCCCTTTTAAAATAAGATACAGAAAGAGAGGCGCTCCGAGAAAGGTGGTTACGGCCCCGATGGGCAAAACGACCGGGACCAGAATCAGCCGCGAGACCGTATCGCCGGCAAGCAGCAGAATCGATCCGCAGAGTGCCGAGGCCGGCAGCAGATAACGGTAGTCGCTGCCGACCGGCCGTCGCATCAGGTGGGGGGCAATCAGACCGATAAAATTAATGATTCCGATATATGAGACAATGACGGAGACGGTGAGCGAGGAAACCAGCATACCGGTTATCCGCAGGCGGTCGGTCTCCACGCCGAGACCTTTGGCCGTATTTTCACCCGTCTGCAAAGCGTTGCAGTTCCAGCGGTTGAAATAAAAATAAAGGCATGAAACTGCCGTGACCGCTGTCATTACCGCTATTTCCGATCCTGCCGTATTACCGAGATTACCGAAGGTCCAGAAAACAATGGCGGCAATCTTTGTGTCATCGGCAAAATATTGCAGTATCATAACGGCACCCGAAAAAAACGAAGAGAGAGCGGCTCCGGTTAAAATCATCCCTTCCGGCGAAATATGGCGGAAACAGGAAAGCAGCAGAATGAGGATCGTCGGCAGCAGTGAGCCGGTAAATGCACAGATAAAAATCAGATACGGATCGGAGAAGGAAACCGTGCCGGGAGTCGGATTCTGCATTCCCGCATTCAGAACGGTAATGGCAAAGGCGGCCCCGAAGGCAGCCCCTTGGGAAACGCCCAGTGTCGAGGCCGATGCCAGCGGATTCTTTAAAAGGCTCTGCATGACACAGCCGGCAGACGCCAGTCCGATACCGGCAATGATCGCCGTTAAAATCCGCGGAAGCCGGATGTTAAAAAGAATTGTCCGTGCCTGCGGCGACCCGAATCCGAAAAGAGCGGCGGCTGTTTCCCGCAGCGTCAGCCCGGCCGGTCCGAAAGCGAGTGCCGCAAAGGCGGTTATCACGGTGAGAAGCAGCAGTCCCGCCAGAAACAGCTTTTTGCGACGGATATATCCGGCATAACTGCCTTTATAGGCGGAACAGCTCACGGAGAAACCTCCTCGAGTGTCAGATTCGAAAATCCGATCCCGGCCTCATTCAGTACCGGCAGATAGCGGCAACCGAGCATTGTTTCGAAAATTTCTTCGGCTTTGGTTTTGAAGTCGATATCGGCAAATGCTTCGGGGTAAAGAATACATCCGGCGTAATAGGCGTCGGCAACGGCAATTTCCATATTGGTCGAGTTGTAATTGTAAGAAACCTGACTGTAAAGACGGCCTTCGCGAACCGCTTTGAGACTCCGGTAAAAATCGGGGTGACGGTTGTAATCTTCGCGAATCAGAGGAAGATTGGAGGGGTTCAGAAAAATAATATCGGGGTCGGCGGCCGCCACCGTTTCGGGATTCATCAAAAACGGACCCGAAAGGCCGGGTAAATCGGCAATATGGGCGGCGCCGATAACAGTAAAAGGGGGATAGAGGGCGCAGGTACCGTCAAACCCGTGCGGACCGCGAAAACCCATGCCACCCATGTAAACCGTCGGCTTTGTTTCGTCGGCAATTCCTTCCGTGCGGGCCGTCAGATCGGCCTGCCACCCCTTTAATGCTTCGACCACCCGTGCCGCTTCGGCTTCGCAGCCGGTGACCGTTCCGACAATCGTCAGCGATTCGAGAAAATCGTCGGCAAACATCCCCGATGCGTAGAGACCGATAACCGGAAGGGCGGTTTGTTGCGAAAGACGATCCAGCCTCACTTTGTCGCCGGTGAAGGCAAAAATCACATCGGGGTCGAGCATCACCAGATTTTCGGAGTAGATCTCATCGCTGCTGCCGCCCGAACCGGTGACTGTCAGGCCGGAAAAAAATTCCTTATTCACATACGAGTAGGGCATTCCCGCATACCCCTGCCGGTCGGTTTCCGTAACGCCGGTCAGTTTGAGGGTTGCTCCCGCATAAACAACCAGTCGTGCCGCACTGTTGACGGCAGCTACTGTTTCGATCCGACGGGGAACCGTCACCGTTCGCCCCAGTAAGTCGGTTACGGTGTACAAAGCGGACTCCGTTTCGACCGTAGCGGGAACAGTGCTGTACAGGCCCCGTATGAACGGAAATGAAATCACTCCGACGCAGGCAAGAACGGAAAGAGCCGCTGAAAAAACAGTTTTCTGTTTTCGGGACAGCTTCCCTACGCAAAAGCCGCCGTCGGACAACGGTTTTCGTTTTTGACCCATCACCATTTCCCGGTCTCAGTTATTGTAAAAACGGTGTTTCTCTTCATACATCAGCCGATCGGCTTCATGAAACTGCTCTGTAATGTTGCCGCCGCCGGCCCGCCACCGGACGCCGACCGAAACGCTGATGCCGTCCAGCTTCAGGTTTTCGCGAACCGTTTCAATCAGCGAGACGAACTGCCGTTCATCGGATTCCCTGTCGATAACCACAAACTCGTCTCCTCCGATGCGGTATGTCTTGTCACCGAAAGAACGGTTAATATGGTCGGCGGTTCGGACTATCAGCTTGTCGCCGGCTTCGTGGCCGAAGCGGTCGTTTTCTTCTTTCAGTCCGTTGAGATCGAAATAGGCAACTCCCAAAGGAAGTGATTTTTCTTCCCGTCGCGTTCCTTTGTGCATTTCCTGATTAAATTTGTTGCGGTTATAAAGTCCTGTCATCGTATCCCGGAAACTGAGCTGCATCAGCCGTTGCGTCTGTTTGTCGATCAGTTTTTTTTGCGCCGCAATCTGCTCGCGAAGGTACTGGCGCGAGTGGTTGGCCATTTGAGTCGGAAAGCCGACATCGCTTTCTTCCATTTCGCTGTACGGATTGGAAATATGAATATGGGAACAGCGAAAGGAGCCGTCTTCGGCTGTTTTGAAAACAGCGGTAATGCGCTGGTGAACGCGCAGAAATGTCTCCGTCGAAGGATCGGTCTGCACCCAATAGCGCCCCGTACAAATCCACACACCGTCGGCAATCCGGATGGCGTCATAATGTTCGTCCGAAACAAGGCACGACGGAATCTTTCCCGCAAACTGCCGGAAAACGGCAACGGCATTTTCCGCACCCACGGCGTATTCGTTTTCGCCCGCACCGAACCAGCTGAAAGTACTGTCAACAAAACCGATCAGTGCTTTGGTATCGTTTTCGCAGTAGTGCCTGCGTACCATAAATGAAGTCATATCTTCGATTTTCTTTTTCGTATCCGCGTCTGCGTTCGTTGTATTCTTATTGTTATGAAACATATTTTCCATAGACATATTCCCAGTCTGTTTCAGATTAACACATTTTGACATGTTTGTACAGAATAAAATAATATTCGGAAAAAATAATGACAGGGGTTGTGTCGAAATAAATCTTTTTTTTGTCAAAAAAAGATACGGTCTTTTCAAAAAAACGTCCTATGTTTTTTAAAAAATCTCCTACGTTTTCCGAAAAACGTCCTATGTTTTTTAAAAAACTCTGAGAGTTTTTGAGGAATCTCTCAGAGTTTTCGGAGAAAGTCTCAGAGCGTATTTTTGTGCGAGGGAGAGGATGATAATAGTGTGATTTGGGGAAACTATATTTTTTTAGTTTTCATTATAGGCTCTATCCAATAATGGTTTTGCTTTTTCGTAATCGATTCTGTTGCGAATAATGACTTCGACGTCGCCGGTTGCGTAATGACCGATTTGTGAAGTGTTGCGGGTAAATCCGTCTTCGTAGCTCATGGAATTGACTTCCAGTTTCAGATGCAAAACAAGGCGATTATGCAGGATTTCGACGCAGACAATATTTTTTATTTTTTTAAATGCAACGTAATGTTTAAGTTGATTTTCCGTAATATCGTCTCCGAGACTTAATATATAGTTTCTTAGGTCTTCATATAGAGCGACGATTTCTGTTGATGCCCCTTTCTTTTTTGCCGCAAATGATCTTTGACCGTTTTTTTGTTTCGATACTGTCACATCGGATGTTTCCTCAACGAAAGAAGGAACAATATTTTCATTGAGATGCTCAAACATAAGTAAATCTTCATCAAATTTTTTATAGCGAATGAGACTGATATTTCGGTTCATTTGTTTAATGGCGGATTCGTCATATTTTGTAAAATCACCGGCAATACAAATAACACGGGGCATGGACCAATCAATATTTTCGGCAGCATTTAAACCCAGTTTTTCAATGACGAGTACTTTAAAACTGTCTTTATGGTCGAGAAGCCAGTTCAGATAAAATAAACCCTGATTGATAACATTATCTTTCACTGACCGTTTGTATTCAAAGATAACAGGACAGTGGTTTTCGTCAATACCGATGCTATCCATTCTTCCGCCGTCGGTGGTACGATATTCTGTAGCTAAAAAGGTGACACCGAAAAAGGTTTCCATGTTTTTCTCGATAATTGTTTGTAATTCTTTTTCCAGTGTAACCGTACCGCTTTGATATTCTTTAACTCCACCTTTTATATTGAAAAGCTTGATATCTGCCATTAGAATTTCCTTTATTAGGATTTTAAAGTATATTACCAATTGATTATATATCGAAAAAGTCATTTTTTCAATAACAAATCGTTTCCGTTGGCGGCAGGTACGCTTCCGTTGCGGCGGGGTCTGGTCTTTTTTTCTTCTTTTGTATATAATGGAAACACAGGAGTATTTATGGCTATCTCGGAAAGAACGGCGGCCGCGATAGAGGGCGGTTCGTTTATCAGAAAAATGTTCGAGCGCGGCAACGAGCTGCGTCAAAAATACGGTGCCGATGCGGTGTTCGATTTCAGTCTGGGCAATCCCGATGCGGCGCCTCCGGCGGTGTTCGAGGAAAAAATCGTCGAATGGGTCCGCACCCCGGGTGAAAACAAATACGGCTACATGTCCAACGCCGGCCATCAGGAAGCGCGCGAGGCGGTGGCGGCCCGTGTGTCCGCCGAACAGAACACAACGGTTCCGGCCGGCTGTGTGGTAATGACCTGCGGCGCCGGGGGCGCACTGAACGTTGTTTTAAAGACGATTCTCAATCCGGGCGACGAGGTGTTGGCGCCGGCGCCCTGTTTTATGGAGTACCGCTTTTATACCGAAAACCACGGCGGCGTTTTTAAAACGGTTCCGTGTGCGTCCGATTTCGATCCCGATATCGGGGCACTGGAAGCGGCCATCACTCCGCGCACGGCGGCTCTCATTATCAATTCGCCCAACAATCCGTCGGGGCACATTTATTCGCAGCAGGTGCTGGAAAAGCTCTCTCAAATGCTGCTGCGCAAACAGAAAGAGACGGGGCGCGCCGTTTATCTCATCAGCGACGAACCGTACCGCCGCATCGTTTACGGCGGGCGCACGGTGCCTTCTCTTTTCGATAAATATCCGCATGCGGTGGTGGTCAACTCTTTTTCCAAGGAGCTTTCCATTCCGGGCGAGCGGTTGGGCTACATTGCCCTGAACCCGGCGGCCGAAGATGCCGAACGGCTTGTTGCCGGCTTTATTTTGTGCAACCGGATTCTCGGTTTTGTCAACGCCCCGTCGCTGATGCAGCGGGTGCTGGCACGTCTGCCGCAGGATTGCGGGGTCGATATTGCCATTTACGACCGGCGGCGCAAGCTGTTGTGCGACGGTTTGACGGCCATCGGTTACGAGTTTGTCGAACCGCAGGGCACCTTTTATCTGTTTGTCAAAGCGCCGTCGGGGGACGATGCGGCCGATTGCGAGCGGCTGGCGCAGTACAACATTCTGACGGTTCCCGGACGCGGCTTCTCTTACCCCGGTTATTTCCGTATTTCCTACTGCGTTCCGGATAAGGTGATTCTCAATGCACTGCCGTATTTCGAAAAGGCGTTTGCCGATTGCCAAAAGGCGGCAAAATGACCGGCGGCGAATTCAGTGTTCTTTTAAGTGCTGTTTTTCTTTTGGCTTCGGCGCTGCTGTGTGTCGTCTACGGAATCGTGGCCGGCGCCCGCGAGGCGGTGCTCTCCCGCAGGGAAAAGGAGCAGGAGGCGCGGTGGCAGGAGGAAGAGGAGCGTATTGATGACGAGCTGACGGGAGGTGTGCGGTGAATCCGGTCAGTGTGACGCTCGATGTCAATATTTTCGTTTTGCTGGCGGTCATTGTTGTCTATCTGGGGGCGATTGCCTTTCTCAGTTATTGGGGACGGATTACTTCCCGCGGCGGCGATGATTTTGCTTCCGGGGGACGCAATATTCCGCCTTTCGTGATGGCGCTCAGCTACGGCGCCGCTTTTATTTCCACCTCGGCCATTGTCGGTTTCGGCGGTATGGCGGCCGGCATCGGACTCAGTCTTCTGTGGCTGGCCGGTGCCAACATCTTTTTCGGGATTTTCCTGGCGTTTGCCGTTTTCGGCCGGCGCACCCGCGCGGTGGGGCTGGCGTTGAATGCGCATACCTTTCCGGAGTTTCTGGGAGCGCGCGTTTCTTCTCCCTTTGTGCGGCTGTTTACCGCGGCGGTAATGGTCGTTTCCATGCCGCTGTATGCGGCGGCGGTGCTCATCGGCGCTGCCCGCATTCTGGAAAGTCTGCTGGGGGTGCCGTACGAATGGGCGCTGGCCGCTTTTTCGCTGCTGGTGGCCGTTTACGTTCTGGTCGGCGGACTGCGCGGGGTGATGTACACCGATGCGCTTCAGGGCACTTTAATGGCGCTCGGAATGATTTTTCTTCTGGTGGCGATGTTTGTCAGGCTGGGCGGTCCCGTCGAGGCCTTTTCCAAACTCCACGCCATGAAGGAGCTGGTTCCCGAAGCCTCGGCGGCGCAGGGACACCGCGGCTGGCTTTCCTCGCCGCAGCCGTTTTCGCAGCTGTGGTGGGTGCTCTATTCGTCGCTGGTGTTCGGTGTCGGTATCGGGGTGCTGGCGCAGCCGCATCTGGCGGTGCGCTGCCTCACTGTCAAAAGCAACCGCGAGTTAAACCGGGCGGTGGTGGTCGGCGGTCTTTTTATTCTGATTACCGTGGCCACGCCTTATGTTCTCGGGGCGTTGTCGAATGTCTTTTTCTACGAAAAAAGCGGCAAGCTGGCGCTGGAGGCGGCCGGTTTCAATGCCGACAGTGTCATTCCGCTGCTGATTAAGCAGGCGATGCCCGGCTGGTTTTCCTATTTCTTTATGCTGGTGATTTTGTCGGCGGCTATCAGTACGCTCAGCAGTCAGTTCCACGCCATCGGCGTTTCGTTCGGACGCGATCTGTTCGAGGCGGCGGCGCGCGGGCGCATTCACAGCCGCTATTCGGTTCTGATTTCCCGCATCGGAATTATTGCGGCGATTTTGCTGACGATTTTCCTGTCGATGAAAATGGGGGCGGGGATTATTGCCCGCGCTACGTCGATATTCTTCGGCATCATGGCGTCGGGGTATCTGGCGCCGTTTCTGCTGTCGCTTTACTGGAAGCGTCTGACGAAAGCCGGGGTGATTGCCGGCATGCTGTCGGGGCTGGCCGCGGCGCTCATCGGTTTTCTCTTTTTTCACGAAGCCGAATCGGCGGTGTTCGGTTTGCCGCAGCTGCTTTTCGGAACGCCGGCTGCGGTGATGAACAGCTTCCGTTTCGTTGATCCGCTGGTTTACGCGTTGCCGGTGTCGGCCGCGGTGACGGTGATTGTGTCGCTGTGTACCGCTGTAAAAAATGAAGAGATTGTAAAAAAATGTTTTCATCATTTAAAGTAATGTGGTATAATAATATGAGGGTTTTTTATGCAGGCACGTGTGTTAATTGTTGAGGACGAAACCGAGATTTCCAATCTGATATCGGCATATTTAAAAAAAGAAGGAATCGATGCGGTCACGGTGACGACGGGGGAAGAGGCCCTCGAGCTGTTCCGTAACGAGAATTTTGATCTGGTGATTCTCGATTTGAATTTACCGGGAATCGACGGTTACGAAGTTTTACAGTCGATTCGAAGCAACTCCTCTGTTCCGGTCATTATCGTTTCGGCCCGTAACGAGGATGCCGATATGCTGCTCGGGTTCGGAATGGGGGCCGACGATTTTGTCAGCAAACCCTTTTCGCCGCGTGTTTTGACGGCACGGGTGCGGACCCGTATTCAACGGCAGAAAAAAACGCCCGAACACGAAAACGAGGTTTATGTTTTCGGTGATTATGTCATTGATCCCAATTCTTTTTGTCTGAAAAAAAACGGTGTACGTATTAAAATGCGTCCGAAAGAACTGGAGCTTTTGATTTATCTGGCCAAAAGACGCGGTCAGATTGTTTCCGCCGAAGAGTTGTATGCGGAAATTTGGGACAACGAGCAGGGCGATATTTCGACCATTCCCGTCCATATCCGCCGCATTCGCGACCGGCTGGAAGAAAATCCGTCTTCCCCCGAATTTATCAAAACGGTTTACGGAAAAGGCTATTACCTGCAGTGAAAATTCAAAGCAAACTTCTGTTGATGATTTACGGCGTTGTCGTGCCGTCGCTGGTTTGTGTGATTGTTTTTGCCATCCTTTATTCCGGGCTCTCTCACGGACAGTATGTTTACGACGAAAAAACGGGAATCGGTGCGCCGTGGAACATGCACCGGCTGATACGAAAGGTTTTTGATCCGAATTCCGACGGAACCATTTCGCTTGATACCGATATTCTGCTTGTTGTCGATAATAACGGCACCATCCATTATCTCAATCCGCGAATTTTCCCGAAAAACTATCGTCTTTCCGGAGTCGATGTTCTGCAGCTGATTACCGACTATTATACCGACCGCGGTCTGGTTTTTACCCGCTATCAGTATAAAGATTCGGAGGGAACGCTGGTTTATTTTTCTCGTTGGATGGGAAAAGTTTCCAACCGGATGACGCAGACCATTCCGTCGGTGATTCTGATTTCGATACTGCTTTTGGTTGTTCCCGCGATTGTTTTAATGCGGATGGTGACCAAACTCCGTTCCGATTTGAAAACGCTGGAGCGTGCTATTGTTTCGGTTGCCGACGGCGGAACCGGGATTTCTTTCTCGAAAGAGGATCGTGAAGGCGATTTTGCCGATCTGTTTGCTTCGGTCGAATTAATGGCCGGTAAACTGAAGGAGGAAGAGGAACGCCGATCCCGCTTCTTCCTGGCTGTTTCTCACGATTTAAAAACACCGCTGACATCGATAAAAGGGTATTTGGAGGCGATTCAGGACGGAATTCCCCAAACCGATGAAGAATACGATGAATATATCGATATCATGAAAGAAAAAGCCGATCTTCTGGAGCGGCGCATTCTCAGTCTGATTGAATATGCGGTTTTTGATTCCGGCAGTCTCATTCGCGCATTTCTGGTCATTGACGTTTATCCGTTTTTGCAGACAACAATGAAAATGTTTAAAAAAGAAGCGCGGGCGCGTCATGTAACCCTGCAGACGGTGATTGATTTCCCGACCGATTTAAAGATTAAGGGCAACACAAAACTGCTGCTGCGCTGCTTCGAAAATCTGTTTGACAACGCGGTGAAATACAGTAATCCCGATTCGCCTCTGGTGGAAATAACCTGCCGTTGCGATGAATATAATCTGGTGTATACCGTCCGCGATAACGGAGCGGGGATTCCCGATGAGGAACAAAAAAATATTTTCGAGCTGTTTTACCGCAGTAACCGTAACAGGAATTTGCCCGGTTTCGGACTGGGGCTTTCGACGGTAAAATCGATTATCTCGCTTCACGGCGGAGATGTTTCCTGTTTTAATCATCCCGACGGCGGTGCCGTTTTGGCTGTGACAATTCCGATTTATACAGGAGAGGGGGAGGCATCTCCCGACGAATCGGGAGAAAAGGAGGATGTTTCATGATCGAAGAGTACGAAAACAGACTGATTCGTTACCGCGCCGAAAAGAAACGGATAAAAGCCCTTTTCCGTTTTCTGAATCAGAAACCGAAAAAAGAGCTGGATTCTCTTTTTTATCCTTTATATCAGGAGATTTTCTTTAAATACGACTGTACGCAGTGTGCCAACTGCTGCAGCGGTTTGGGACCTCTGTTTCTCGATAAAGATATCGAACGCATGGCAACTTATTTTCACATGAAGAAGAAGCAGTTTATTTCTGCCTACCTGAAAACGGATGAGGACGGCGATTACGTTTTTGCCGAGCTGCCGTGCCCTTTTTTGTGCGATGACAACCGGTGTCTGGTTTACAATGACCGGCCGAAAGCGTGCCGTGAGTTTCCTCATCTGCTGGACGGCATGACGAAAGAGGTGCTGAAAAAAACGGAGCTTAACGGTGAGGTTTGTCCGCCTGTGGCCGAGATTCTTCTTTTACTGCTGGATCGTTTTCAGATAAAAGCTTAAGAGAGCTGCTGGGTTTGGCGGCGGATTTCGTACATTAGAACGCCGGCGGCGACGCTGACATTGAGTGAATCGATGTTGCCGTATGTGGGAATGGTGATTTTGCCGTCGCACTTTTCGGCGGTCAGGCGGCTGAGTCCTTTTCCTTCGCTGCCCATAACAACGGCAATGCGGCCGTTTAATTTGGCCTGCGGCAGGGGTGTTCCGTGAATGTCGGCGCCGTAAACCCAAAAGCCGTTGTCTTTTAATTCGTCGATGGCGGTGTTGAGATTTGTCACCGAAAGAGTGTTGACGTAATTGACGGCACCGGCCGAGGTAACGGCAACCGTGTCGTTTTCTTTGGCGCTGCGCTTGTTGCGGGTGATGACCAGGTCCATATCAAACTGGTCGGCACTGCGTAGAATCGCACCGAAGTTGTGGGGATCGGTTACCGAATCCAAAATAAAGACACGGACTTCTTCGCGGCTTTCGACCGCTTTTAAAAAGTCGTGCAGTGACGAATAATTTTCGCGGATGCAGCGGCACTGGTAGAGAAGGCCTTTGCAGTCGGCAACAGCGGAGAATCTGCGGATTTCTTCATCGGAGACGGTTTTGACTTTTACACCGGCACAAACGGCTTCTTCTTTTATTTTGGCGGCCCGGTCGTTTAACCGTTCGACCGCCAGCAATGTACCGTGCGGATATTTGCGGAAAGATTCTTCGATGGCATGAAATCCGTATATTGTTCGCATCAGATATTTCCGATTTTGGAGAGTTCGACGGGTGTCGGCTCGCTGTTTTCGCCGTACTCTTTAGCAAACTCCTGCAGCAATGCTTTTGCTTTCGAACTCATTTTTTCCGGTGTCTGAATGGCCAGCTTGATGTAAAAATCGCCCCGTGAAGCGGTGTGTGCGCCGTAGGGAACGCCGTAGCCTTTCAGTTTCAGCAGTTTGCCGTTGGGGGTCCCTGCCGGGATTTTGACTTTGACTTTTTTGTCGTCAATGGTCGTCACCGTGACTTCCGAACCGAGCGCCGCCTGGGTAAAGGAGATGGGGATCATTACATACAGGTTATGTCCGTCCCGTTCGAAGTAGGGGTGCGGTTTCACGCTGACGCTGACATACAGATCGCCCGAGCGGCTGTTGTTTGGTCCCGCGTTTCCCTGTCCGGGAAGTCTCAGCCTTTGTCCCGATTCGATTCCCGGAGGTATGGTAATCTTGATTTTCTGATTGGCTTTCAGGACACCTTTTCCGGAACATTTGGGACACGGATTTTCGATGACAACGCCCTGTCCGTTACATTTGGGGCATGTCGTGGCCATTTGAAAAAAACCGGCGCTGCGCTGAACCTGTCCGCGGCCGTTACACTGCGGACAGGTTTTCGGTGTGGTTCCTTTTTTGGCTCCGCTGCCGCCGCATTCGTCACAGGCAACATTGCGTGTGTAGGAAACTTCGGTCGCGGTTCCGAAAACGGCATCTTTGAATGAAATTGTCAGGTTGTAGCGTAAATCGCTGCCGGCAAACGAGGTTCCGCGCGAGCCGCCGCCGAATCCGCCGAATCCGCTGCCGAAAAAGGAGCTGAAAATATCCGAAAAATCTCCGCTGCCGAAGATATCGGAAAAGTCGTGATACACGTGGCTGTAATCATGCCCCATGTTATCGACACCGGCATGTCCGAAACGGTCGTATGCTTCGCGTTTCTTTTCGTCACTCAAAACATCGTAAGCTTCCGTGGCTTCTTTAAACTTCTCTTCGGCAGAAGCATCACCCTGATTTTTGTCAGGGTGATATTTAATCGCCAGTTTGCGGTAAGCTTTTTTGATTTCGTCTTTGGAAGCCGTTTTGGAGACTCCCAGGACTTCGTAGTAATCACGCTTTTCGGCCAATTTCGGTTTCCTCCGTTACTCAGTTCACAACTTCGAAGTCGGCATCGTCGGCATCCGGTTTCTTTTCGTTACCGTTGTCGGCCGAAGACGAGGCGCCCGCATCGCTGCCGGGTTGTCCGCCGCCGGGCTGACCCTGTGATGTTTTGTATACCTCTTCGGCCAGTTTGTGAGAGGCCTGTGCCAGGGCTTCGGTTTTGGCTTTCATTTCGTCTGCCGAATTGCTTTCCATCGCTTTCTTCAGGTCGGCAACGGCGGCTTCGATTTTTGCTTTTTCATCGGCCGAAACTTTGTCGCCGTAATCTTTCAGCGCCTTTTCCGTCGCATAAATCATGCTGTCGGCCTGATTGCGGGCTTCGGCTGTTTCCTTCAGTTTTTTGTCGGCTTCGGCATTCGCTTCGGCATCTTTCACCATCTTTTCGATTTCGCTTTCGCTCAAACCGGAAGAGGATTCAATACGGATTTTCTGCTCCTTACCGGTGCCCAGATCCTTGGCGGAAACGTGCACGATGCCGTTGGCGTCGATGTCGAAGGTGACTTCGATTTGAGGAACGCCTCTCGGTGCCGGCGGGATTTCGGTCAGGTCGAAACGGCCCAATGTTCTGTTGGCCGAAGCCTGTTCCCGTTCTCCCTGCAGAACGTGGATGGAAACCGCCGTCTGGTTGTCGGCTGCCGTGCTGAAAATCTGGCTTTTCTTGGTCGGGATGGTTGTGTTGCGCTCGATGAGACGTGTGCAGATACCGCCAAGCGTTTCGATTCCCAGCGAAAGGGGAGTGACATCCAGCAGCAGAACGTCGTTAACGTCGCCGGCCAGAATACCGCCCTGAATGGCGGCGCCCATGGCGACCACTTCGTCCGGGTTTACGCCTTTGTGAGGTTCTTTACCGAACAGTTTTTTGACCAGCTCCTGAACCGCCGGAATACGGGTCGAACCGCCGACGAGAATGACTTCGTCGATGTCGGAGGCCTGTAACCCCGCGTCTTTCAACGCATTCAGACACGGTGTTTTTGTCGCTTCCACCAGATCGGCTGTCATCTGCTCGAATTTCGCCCGGGAAAGACTGTTTGTCAGGTGAATCGGACCGGAAGCACCTGCGGAAATAAACGGCAGGTTGATGTCGGCATTCTGTTTGCTGGAGAGTTCGATTTTGGCTTTTTCGGCCGCTTCTCTTAATCTCTGCAAAGCCATTCTGTCCTGGCTGAGGTCGATTCCGGTTTGTGCCTTGAAATCGGCAATAAGCCAGTCCATAATCTTTTTGTCGAAGTTGTCGCCGCCCAGGTGGGTGTCTCCGTTGGTCGATTTGACTTCGAAAACGCCGTCGCCCAGTTCCAAAATGGAAATATCGAATGTACCGCCACCCAGGTCGTAAACGGCAATTGTTTCGTCTTTGTCGGCTTTTCCCAAACCGTAGGCCAGAGCGGCGGCTGTCGGTTCGTTGACGATTCGTTTGACTTCCAGACCGGCAATTTTTCCGGCATCTTTGGTGGCCTGTCTCTGAGCGTCGTTGAAGTAAGCCGGAACGGTGATGACCGCCTCGGTTACCGTTTCGCCCAGATAATCTTCCGCTGTCTGCTTCATTTTCTGCAGAATGGCTGCCGAAATTTCGGGGGCGGAGTATTCTTTCGAGTTAATTTTGACACGAACGTCTCCGGAAGCACCGGCCGCAACGTGGTACGGAACCAGTTTGATTTCTTCGTTGACTTCGCTGAAGCGGCGTCCCATAAACCGTTTAATCGAGAAAACGGTATTTTCGGGGTTGGTTACCATCTGGTTTTTGGCAGTCTGTCCGACAAGCCGTTCGTCTTTGTTTGTAAATGCCACAATCGACGGAGTGGTTCTCTGTCCTTCCGCGTTTTGAATGACAATCGGTTCGTTGCCGTCGACAACGGCAACACAAGAGTTTGTTGTTCCCAAGTCAATTCCGATAATTTTTCCCATAGTTTTATCTCCTTTCTATTAAATCCTTATTTATTTCCCGGAGCCGAAACGACGACTTTAGCTGTCCGTAAAATGGCTTCGCCCCAGGTATATCCTTTCTGGTATTCGGTCAGAACCACCTGTTCTCCGTTTTCGGTTGCTTCGCCGAGAGCAATGGCTTCGTGTTTTTCCGGATCGAAAAGTTCGCCGACGCTTTCGAAAGCCTTCACATCGTATTTGTTGGCCAGAAGCGATACCAGCTGGTTTTCAATCATTTTGACACCGTCGATCACCGCGGTTACCGATTCGTCGGAAGCCGCCGCCGAAAAGGCACGGGCAAAATTATCCAAAACATCCAACAGATCGGTCAGAAGACCTTTGTTGGCCAGTTTTACCGATTTGTCCTTTTCCGTTTGCAGCCGTTTTTTGGTATTTTCCAAATCGGCCGCTTTGCGAAGAAGGGTCTCTTTCGCTTCGGCCGCTTCGGCCTGAGCGGTTTCCAGCTGTTTTTGCAGTTCATCGATTTGCTGCCTCAGTTCCGTTTCGGCTGCCGCCGTTTTCTCTTCGGGGGCAGCGCACTGCGTCTGACTGCAGTCGGTTTCGTTTGTCTGCGGTTTTTCGGAGTGATGATGGTTGTGTTTACTCATGTTTTCTCCTTATCTGTATTTAAGATAGTGAAAAAAAAGCGCGGAGGCAAGTGTTACGGGAAATTTATTTTAAATAATCGAAATTATTTGACGTTGAAAAAGAATCCGCAAATTTTTCCGTATCCGTCGACATAAAAGGTATAACGGGAGGCATCGGGAAGGGCGTTCAGGGACTCGAGTTTTATAAATTGCGGTTTTTCGATTTTATAATCGGCAGCCTGGGCATTAATGCACTTGGAAATCATGTTGCCGCAAATCACATTCGATAATTCTTTAACGGAGTCGGATTTCAATTCGTCCGTAACCGTCATTTCCGGTTCATCGCCGAAAAGAAAATTCAGATATTCCATAACGGCATTGTCATGGATCAGCAGTCCGAATGTGCCGTTGATGGCACCGTTGAAATCGCACAGACCGACGGAGTACCCGGCATCGTCATATTCGGAAAGCGGGTTTTCAATCGGATTTAAAAACTGAAAAGCGGTAGCTTCGAATGTGTTGATAAAGGCGTCTTCGTAAATTTCCATTATTATTCTCCCAGATGTTGAAGCAGAGTGGCCAGCTGTTCCGGCTCGAAAGGTTTCATCAGTATTCCGTCGATTCCGACTTCCGTCATTTCGACCTGCATATTTTCGGCGCCTTTTGATGTAATGACAATAATCGGCAGGCGGCAGGTCGAAGCCTGAGATTTCAGCGTCGCAATCAGTTCTTCGCCGCTCATGGTCGGCATATTTAAATCGGTCAGAACCAGTGAAACGGGTTCTTTATCGATTATATCCAAAGCTTCCTTTCCGTTTGATGCTTCTTTTATGACAATATCCGTAAGACCGATCATCTTTAGAATTTTTTTTAACATAAGACGTTGTGTCGCCGAATCATCGACAATTAAAACGGTTTTACTCATTCCTATCCCCCTCATAATGTGACAATGTCGTTTCCCATTTTGACAAGTGTCGTTCCGTTTTTGATATCCAGAAAAAGAGTTTTCGGACGATTGCCTCCGACAAGTTTACCGTGCAGTATCAGGCCGTTCGTCCATAAGATTTTTTTAAGCATGATGAAATTACGGTTTCCGATATTGAAGTGTTCCGTTAAAGCGGATGCGGGATCACCGCATCCGGCCGCTTTGATTTGCCAGTTCTTTTTGTTCGAACCGCGTCCGCTCAATTCGCGAAAAAGGGTTGTCAGTCCCGAGTCGACATACATAGCCGGATTGAAATCCGGTTTTCCCTTGCCGATGTTCGAATCGGGGAGGAGACAGTGAATCATGGCGCCGATTTTCAAAGCGGAATCGTAAACCGTGACGCCGAGGCAGGATCCAAGAGAATAAGTTACAATCCGATCGTTGGGGTTGTTTGAAATCTTCATGTCGGAAATGTTTACCACTAAAGTCGGTTTTTCCATAATTATAGCCTTCGAATAATTTCTTCCGTAATTTTATCCAGTGGGAGACTGACGGCTACGCCGCCGGCATCGACCGCCGCTGCCGGCATTCCGTAAATCAGAGAAGACTCCCTGTCCTGTGCGATTGTATAGGCACCTGCCAGACGCAACTGGGCCATGGCTTTGGCTCCGTCATCGCCCATTCCCGTCAGAATCACCGCAATGGCTTTGTCTTTGATGACTTCCGCTGCGGATAGATAAAGATAATCGACCGAGGGTATGACTCCGTGCAGGCGCGGACCGTCGAATGTTTCCACCGCATAATCTTTTCCTTTTTTGACGATTTTCAGGTGGACGCCGCCGGGGGCAATCAAGACTTCCCCTTGTCGGATCAGATCGCCGCTTTTTGCTTCTTTGACGGTGATACTGCATTCTTCGTTCAGCCTTTCGGCAAAACGGGCCGTAAATCCGGGCGGCATGTGCTGTACGATAACGGTGCCGGGCATATTCGACGGAAACTGTTTAAGAAGATAGGTGAGGGCAATCGTACCGCCCGTCGAGGCTCCCATAAGGATAATCTTATCGGTTGTTTTCGAACTGATAAGACTGAACCCGCTTTTCGGAACATTGCGAATATCGAAATTCAGTTTTTTCAGGCGCGAAACATCGGTTTTGGAAGCCAGTCTGATTTCGTGGATAAGAGCCTTGAAAAAATCTTTAATCCGGTCGTGATCTCCCGTCAGCTGCGGTTTTTGAACAAAAGCAACGGCACCGCTTTCGAGGGCATCGAATGCGAGTGTCGAATTTTTTCTGGCAAGAGAAGAGACGACTATCACAGGAATCGGGTACTGAGGCAGCAGTTTTCGGATAAATTCCAGACCGTCCATTTTGGGCATTTCGATGTCGACCGTCATCACATCCGGCTTGAATTTTAAAATCAGATCGCGCGCCTGGTAAGGATCTCCCGCCGATCCGACCACTTCCATATCTTCTTCTTTTCCGATTGTTCTTCGCAAAATCGAACAAATCGACGGCGAATCGTCTACTATCAAAACTTTGATGGGATTCATATCTTTTCTATTTTCCTGTAAATGGAACCGGCAACCTGTCTGAACGGGTGTCGAAGGTTGTTAATCGACTCCGAGCAGCCGATGACCAGGTATCCGCCGGGTTTGACATACCGGTAAAATTTATTGATGATTTTTTCTTTCGATTCGCTGTCGAAGTAAATCATGACATTGCGGCAGTAGATGATGTCAAACTGATTTCTGAACGGATAAACTTCATTATTCAGATTAAAACGTCTGAAAAGAATCATGTCTCTTATGGATTTTTTAACCTGAAATTCGTCTTCACTGATACTTTCAAAATAATGGTTTAAAAACAGTTTGCTGACATTTTCGTCAATTTCCGATTTTGTGTAAATCCCGTTGACGGCTTTGATTAAGGCTCTTTCCGATATATCTGTTGCCAGAATATAGGGGTTGATTGATTTGAGATGATTGCCGAAATATTCGAGCAGAGTAATGGCGAGCGAATAGGGCTCCTGTCCTTCGGAACATCCCGCGCTCCAGATACGGATATCGGGGTTGGACTGGTTCGGCATAAATCCCAATGACTGAAATCCTCCGTTTTGGGAGAAATAGGTGAGAAGCTGATTTTCCCGAAAAAAATAGGAGTGATTGGTTGTCAGCCGGTTCATCATTTCCTGGAGTTTACGACCCGTCTGGTCGCTTTTGACATCATCCAGATAAGTACGAACCGAACGATAACCGCCGTCTTTCCAAACCTTGGAAAGACGGCCTTCTACAAGAGACTTTTTCTGGTCGGCAAACCGGATGCCGAATTCCCGATAGACGAAATCGGCTATCATGTGGAATTCGGCGTCCGAGATACGGACGGTATCCGTATTAGAAATTTCCATAGTCGCTGTCATCCAGCTTGATCACAGATGCGGAAGAAGGGGCTGTGCCTGTGATATCCGAATCGACATGGCTGTTCATGACGGCCTGATGGGCGTTGGAAACAAACGAAGTCGCATATGTTTGAGATGCCGTTGTATTTTTTTCGAACTTGATTTCTTCCAGCAGGCTGTGCAGCTGAACGGCCTGGGCAGCGAGTTCTTCGGCGGCAGCGGCTCCTTCTTCGGCATTGGCACTGTTGGACTGTGTTACCTGTTCGATCTGGCCGATGGCTTTCGAAATCTGCTCTATACCCTGACTCTGCTCCTTTGAAGCAACGGCAATTTCCTGAAGATACTGCGAGGTAACATCGGCTTCTTTCAGAATGTCGGTAAGTTGTTTGGATGTATCGTTCGCGAACTGAACCGATTCCTGGACTTTGGCAATAATTGTGTCGACAATTGACTGTGTTTCCAAAACGCTCTGGGCCGATTTTTTGGCCAGGTTGCGGACTTCTTCGGCAACAACTCCGAAACCGCGTCCGTATTTTCCGGCGCGTGCCGCTTCAACGTTGGCGTTCAAAGCGAGCAGGTTGGTCTGGAACGCGATTTCATCGATAGCTTTGACAACCGCTTTTGTCTGATCCGACGCCTGCGAAATTTCATCCATCAGACCGAGCAAAACATTCATTTTTTCGTTTCCGGCACGGGCGTAGTCAGCCGCCGATTTGGCGTACTTATTGGCTTCGTCCGATTTGTCCGCATTGTTTTTCGACTGAACGTTAATTTCGTGCAGTGATGCCGAAATTTCTTCGACAGCCGAGGCCTGTTCGGTAGCTCCCTGAGACTGCGACTGAGAAGCATCGGCAATCTGCTGGGAACCGTTTTTCACCTGATTAACGGCAATGTCGGTCTGAACGAAGAAGTCGGTCAAAGCAGCCTGCAGTCCTTTGAGAATTTTTCCGAGCTGGTCTTTGTCCGAAGCCAGGTCGATATTCATGGTCAGGTCTTTATTGGCGATAACCGTTACCACTTTTTCTTTGTAACGGATCGAATCGATCATTTTTATCAGCTCTTCTCCGAAGATGACCAGTTCGTTGTCTTTCGACGAGAAAGGAAGTTGCGGAGCCGTGATATTGTAGTTTCCGCCTGCGATCTCAATTGCCGTGTCTTTCAGACTGATAATATATTTGGTAAGACGGTTATTCAAAATATAGATAATCGAAATAACGACAATCAGAATAACGATACCGATAGCCAGACCGGCAAAGAGAGGGAGAAGGGCAGATTTAACCAGAACGGTTGTCGGCATGGCGCATCCGATAAAACCTTCTTTTTCGGTTGTGTCCAGCTGCAACGGGAAAACAGTGGCAATCCAGCTGCCGCCGTCGTAACGGAGAGAGCCGTTAAACACCTTATTTTCTTTAAGTGCCTTTTCGATCGTTCGTTTGTTTTCGGCTCCGAAGTAATCATCGGCATCTGTTCCGAAATATTTGTCCTGGGTGTGAAAAATAAAAGTTCCGGTCGGGTCGACGGCAAACCAGTTTTCCCCGTTGGAAGTAGCCATTTCGTTTTCATTGACGTGGGCGATTTTGGCCATTTCATATGTAAAAGAAATAGCTCCGATGAAAGTATCGCCGTAGACGAAAGGATAGGAAATTTCAAATACATAAATGCTTCCGTATCCGGCAATATCGGCCAGGCGCGGTGTTGTAATCTGCATCTGACGTGTTTCTTTTGTCTTTGTATACCATTCGCCGTTACGGTATGCTTCGGCCGGAAGAAAGTTGCGGGAAATGTTACCGACACGATCGCGGATAACCCGAACCGAAACGTTGTTTAAATCGTTTCGTAACTGGGCGACAATCGGGTGATCCATAAAATAGCCGTTAAAGAGAATAACGTCGACGCAAAGAGCGCTTTCACGGCTTTTCAGGAACATTGATTCGACCATTTCGGCAAAGAAGGGAACATCGAACTTATTGCCGTTCATTCGGAAAGAAGTCATGATACCTTCAAGCATGGTTTCGTTGACAGCAGTCTCAACAGCCACTTTTTCGTTCAGTTCATTCAGAACGCTTCGTCCGTTCATGGCGTTGATGTCGTAGACCTGCGCCCGAACCTGCATCATGCCGACAAGCGCCGTAATCAGAACCGCGGCCAGTATACCGGCGGCCGTTGTAACAGCTACCGGCAAAATCATGGATACCTTAAAAGTTTTCTTCATTTCATATGCCTCCTGCTTATATGCAATTTGCTATTGCCTGAACATCCTGTTCCGAGAACAGTTTGTTAATATCCAGTAAAATTTTGACCTCGTCGTCGACTTTGGCCAGTCCCAAAATATACCGCTCATTTACGGCCAGATTTTTGACCTGCGGAGCAGGCGAAATGTCGGTTTGCGGAATCGATTTCACTTCCGAAACGGTATCGACAATCAGCCCCATGGAGCTGTTCTCCAGTGCAATGATGACAATACAGGTCTTTTTGTCGGCTTCCTTTTCCGGCAAGCGAAACCGGCAGCGCAAATCGATTGTCGGAATGATTTGTCCCCGAATGTTGATAATGCCTTTGACATAATCCGGCATATCGGGGATATGGGTAATCGGCTGCATTTCGACAATCTGGATGATGCTGGAAATCGGAATTCCGTAAGCTTCTTCTCCCAAATCAAAGAGCAGAAATTTACCGGTTTCGCTTTCCGCTTCGTCATCGTCAAGAAAATCCTCAAAATCGTTGGCCATGGACTCCTCCTACGTTAAATCCAGGATTTCACCGAGCAGTCGGTTCATATCGACAATCAGACAGGTTTCGCCTCCGGCCAGAATACTGCATCCCGAAAGACTCGAGATGTGGGAGAATACCGGCGGAAGGGGTTTGATAACCAGATGTTTGTTTCCGATAATTTCATCGACCACAATGGCGACTTTTTTATTGTTAGAAGAGGCAACGATCACGATGCCGTCTTCGTAACAGACATACTGATGGGAAATGTTGTAATAGGCACTCATTTCCAGAATCGGAATCAGTTCACCGCGCAGGTTCAGAACTTTACCCTGGCTTTGTGTTGTGGTAATCTGATCTTCCTTGGCTTTATAAAATTCGACCACATCGGTGATTTGTGTGGCAAAAGTCAGAGATCCGATTTTGAAAGTGATGGCATCGATAATGGCCAGCGTCAGCGGAATACGGATGCGGAATTCGCTTCCTTTTCCTTCTTTTGATATTACGGAGACCGAACCGCGCAAAGCATCGATACTTCGTTTGACAACATCCATTCCGACACCGCGGCCGGAGATGTCGGAGACCGTTTCCGATGTCGAAAAGCCGGGCAGCATAATGAGATCGAAAATTTTTCGTTCCGGCAATGTTGCCGCATCCTCTTCGGCAATCAGACCGTTACGGACAGCCTTTTCCAGAATTTTTTCCTTGTTCAGACCGCCGCCGTCGTCGCGGACACTGATGACGATGCCGTTTCCTTCGTATTCGGCTCCCAGAGTGACATTTCCGACCGGCGGTTTCCCGGCGGCTTTTCGGGCAGCGGCATCCTCGATTCCGTGGTCAAGTGCGTTCCGGATAATATGCATCAGCGGATCGGAAATTTCATCAATGACGTTACGATCCATTTCCGTATCCTGACCGTAAATGTTGAAATTGACTTCTTTATTGAGCTTGCGGGAAAGATCGCGTGCCAGACGTTTCATTTTGTTGAAAAGGGCGTTCAGCGTCACCATGCGCAACTGCATCGACAGTTCCTGAATTTCGCGGGTTACCTTTTCCAGATGACTTCTGGCTTTCTGGATTTCCTGACTTTCTTCGTCTTCATTAAACTGTTCGAGCAGAATATCCTGAGCCGTAATCAGCTCGCCGATCATGTTGAACAGTTTGTCCATTTTTTTGATGTCGACACGAACGGTTGTGGCTTCGGGATCTGTTGCGACCGGCTGGGCAGCGACTGTTTTCGCGGGGGTCGGTTTGGCATTCGGTTGCGCCGGTTTTGTGTCGGCGGTACGGGGTTGTTCCGGCTGTACGGGTGCGGAAACCTGTGCGGCAGACGGCATGGCGGCCGGAGTTTCGGGTTGTCCGGCAACCGCTGCGGTTTCGGTTTCTTCTTCCGGTTCCGGCGGAAGAGGCATGCCGACATCCTGCTTGAGCAGCATCATACGGGCCTTAAAGGCGTCTGCCAGCGTTTTGAGACCGGAAAACAAATCGGAGTAGGAAAGCGGATAGCCTTCCGCCGACCGGGAAATTTTGTTGGTGATCAGTTCGCATAAGTCGCAAATTTCATGAACACCGATTTTTTTCGAAGCCGCATCAAGCGTCTCGATTTCGGTTGTAATTTCTTTTAAAGCTGCCGTGTTGCCGATATTTTCCTGAAGCAGCATCAGAGACCGTTTGAGGTTTTGGAAAATCTTTTTGGCGGCATAGGCATATTCGCCCAATTCGACGGATGTCGGTTTGGGTGACGAAAAAGCCGGTTCGGCAGCCGGCTGCGCCGATGCGGCGGAAACCGGTTCTTCGGCGGCTGGCGCTGTCTCCGGAACGGACTCTTCGGCAGAGGATCCGTCGACCGTATGGGTATTCATATAGTTTTCGACATCGCCGATGATCGAATTGATGTCGTATACCGGGAATTCGACATTAAACGCTTCTTCCGAATTGGCATAACGGGCCGCAATCGGGGATAAAACATTCATCATCGAGCGCAACATATCGGAACCGGCAAGTAATATATCGATTAAATCCGCCGAAAAGGTAATTTCGTTCGAACGCAGTGCATCCAAAAGGTTTTCCAGTTTATGGGACAGCTGGGTAATTTGTGTAAATCCCATAAAACCGCTGACTCCCTTTATGGTGTGCATCGCCCGAAAAATCGCGTTGACCGTATCGTGATCGTGCGTTGCTTCCAGATTGATAATCAGTGTTTCGACGCTGTCCAAATGTTCGGTCGATTCGGAAACAAAAGAATTGAGTGTTTCGCCGTCGTCAACGGTAATGATAACGGTTTTGGCGTCATCCGAAGAGGAAGCGGAAAAACCGCTGTCGGATTGCGGGGCCGGAGTACTGTTGTCTGTCGGCGGCTGCATCTGAGCCAGCAATGTATCGATGTCGGCCTGTTCCGTTTGCGAATCGGGTGCATCGGTCATTTTCGAGAGCAGACTGTCGAAACCGCTGTCCGTAGCGGGCTCCGCGGCGCCTCCCATCTGCATCAGCAAATCTTCCGCAGTAACAGCCGGCGCATCGGTAACGGAATCCGTTTCCGAAGGAGCGCTCCAGGTGACGGTTTCATCGTCGTTTCCTTCCAGCAGATTGGTTTTCATCTGCCGCAAAGCCTGTTCCTGTTCGTCGGAAGATCCCTGCAGAATAATTGATTCCAAAAGAGCTTTCAGATTCTGAATCTGAGCCAGTTCCGTCGGCGTAATTTTGTCTTCGGTGATGAGCTGATCGCATATTTCCACGGCCTGCATGGCCTCGAAGAGGTCACCGAATGTATAAGCGTTCAAAACATCACTCAGTTCTCTGAAACAGTCTTTCACTTTTAAATCCCCAGAAGCATTTTTGTTAATTTGCGCAACTGATCCGGATTAAACGGTTTTTGAATCCAACCGTTGACTCCGAGATCCTGTCCCATTTGTTTTTTTTCGGTATCGGTAACCGTTGTCAGAAAAACAATCGGTGTATTGGAATATTTCGAATCTTTTTTCAGCTGGCTGACACATTCCAGTCCGTCCATAACCGGCATGTTGACATCGACAAAAAACAGATCGATTTTATCTGCCGCTGCCGCTTCCAGTCCTGTTTTTCCGTTGTCTGCTTCCAGAATCGTATACCCGTCCGGTTGCAGTGTTTTTTTGATCAGCATTCGCATTGTTGCCGAATCGTCGATTGTTAAAATGTTCATTTCCGTATATCCTCCGTAGAATAATTTAAAACGGCAAATTCTTCATCGATTGAGAAAATCTGCCGGCATCTGTCCGTAACGGTTTTTTGCACTTTCTCCGATACGGCTGTATGAGCCAAATCCGATACGGCATCATTTTCCAAAATCTGAATGTGCTCACGGATTTGATTGGTGTAGTCTTCGAACTGCAGGCTTTCCAGACATTTGCACAGGGCATTGTCGATTGCGGCAACAATTTCGGTGTTTTCGCTGTTCGCTGTTTCGTTTGACGATGAAAAAACTTTGTCGTTGATAGATTCTTCTACCAGTTCGAGTTCGCCCAGAGCGTCCGTAACCTGAAGAACCGACTTGCGGCTTTTTTCCGAAATCAGCAGTCTCAGTTTTTGAGTGAGGGCAAGTGAGTATAAAATTTTTTGAATAAAGAATGCCTGCTGCTTTGTTCGTTTAAAGCAGATAATGGCTGTGATAATAAAGAAAAATGTTTCCGTAATAAGTATTGCCGCCAATGCAAAGACAGCATACAGGGCAAAGGTGTTCCCGATCGTCAAAATATTAAACCGCCTTTTGAAGTTCATTTTTTTAAACTTTTTTGATACGTACGGGAAAAGATGTCTTATCCTTTTACTTTAACATTATATTCGTTTTTTCAATAAAAAGAAAGAATTTTTTTAAAAATTTATAATTTACCGTTCCAACAGTGAGTGCAGATGCATTCGGGAGGAAGCCCGATAGCTGCAATCAGGTCTTCGACCGACAGGAAACGCAGTGATGTGAGGTTCAGTTTTTCCTTAATTCCGCGAACCATTGCATCGTATTTTTCCGAATGCGGGTCGGCGTATTCGCTTAAAACTGTGTCGGTAATAACGCCGTTCTCTTTTTCGTGAATAATCTGCCGTGTAATCAGATCCATAGCCGACCGGTTTCTCGAAAAGTTAAGAAAAGGGCATCCGTAAAGCAACGGCGGACAGGCCGGGCGGATATGAACTTCCGCGGCGCCGTTGCGGTAGAGAAAATCAACGGTTTCTCTCAGCTGGGTACCCCTGACAATCGAATCGTCACAGAAAAGCAGTTTTTTTCCTTTTATAAGCGAATGAACCGGAATCAGCTTCATTTTCGCAATCAGGTTACGGGTTCTCTGGTCCTGGGGCATAAAGCTGCGCGGCCATGTCGGTGTGTATTTAATGAAAGGACGGGCAAAGGGGATTCCCGATGCATTGCTGTATCCGATAGCGCAGGCGGTTCCCGAATCGGGAATTCCGGCGGCAAAGTCGGCACGGGTCATTTCTGTTTCGGCGTCGCGTGCCGCCAGGCGTTCACCGCTGGCATATCGTACCGTTTCGACCGGAATGCCTTCGTAATCGGAGCACGGATAACCGTAGTAAACCCACAGAAAAGCACAAATTTTCAGCCGGTCCAAAGCGGGACTGACCGAGATGCATTCTTCCGGCGTCAGGTGGATGATTTCGCCGGGTCCGACGATGCGGTGAGTTTCGTAGCCGAGGTTGAAATAGGCAAACGACTCGAAAGAAACGCAGTACCCGTCTTCTTTCTTTCCGATGACCAACGGTGTGCGTCCGTATTTATCGCGGGCAACAATGATTTTGTCTTTTGTCAGAATCAGAATCGAAAGTGACCCTCGAATCCGTTCCTGTACGTAGCGGATTCCGTCTTCGAACGTATCGCAGCGGTCAATCATAATGGCCGTCAGTTCCGTCGAATTGATTTCTCCGCTCGAGAGCTCGACAAAATGGGTTGTCCGTTTCTGAAAGACCAGTTCGATCAGTTCTTCGATATTGTCCAGTTTTCCGACGGTAGCGATTGCATATTCACCCAAATGGGAATGAACGTAAAGGGGTTGCGAATCGGAATCGCTGATACAGCCGATGCCGAGAAAGCCGGCCAGTCTGGTGACATCGTTTTCGAATTTGGTGCGGAAAGGGGAGTTTTCGATGTTGTGAATAATTCGTTTTATGCCGGTTTTCTGATAAACCGCCAAGCCGCCTTTTTTGGTGCCCAGATGCGAGTGATAATCGGTTCCGAAGAACAGATCCATAACACAATCCGTTTTTGAAGCTACGCCGAACAGTCCGCCCATACAAGAATCCTCATCGCGATGGATACATAAAAGAAAAAAGCTGCCTTACAGACAGGCAGCTTTTGTGCCCCCGACAGGAATCGAACCAGTGACACAGGGATTTTCAGTCCCTTGCTCTACCGACTGAGCTACAGAGGCTTACTCTGTTTTTTTTGTTTATTTTAAAAAAAATGTCAATCGGCAGTAAGAAAAAAACATCATTATTTTTCCGTGCAGACCGAATTGTATTCGGAATCACTCACTTCATCAAGCCAGTCGGCTGCCGAATTGCCGGCAATATTGGATATGGCAATGTGGACAAATCGGGAATCGGGAGCCGCACCGTGCCAGTGGTCGGTGTTTTTCGGAATGCAGACAACATCTCCGGCAGACAGTTTTCTTACCGGGCGATCTTTCTCTTTGTAAAATCCGTTGCCCGAAAGAACCAGCAGAACCTGACCTATCGGGTGGGTATGCCAAAATGTTCTGGCTTTCGGTTCGAATGTAACCTGTCCGACGGAGTAAAGATTTTCCATTTCATCGGGGTTGACCAGACCCCGGACATAAACGGTTCCCGTAAACCATTCCCGCGGTCCCGGAGTTCCCGAAGCAAAAGGAGTCCGGCTGTCCTCGGTTTTTTCGAAAAGCGAACGGCATTCCCGGGCGGTTGCGACAGCCGCGGAAAGTGTCTCTTCGGACACTCCGCAATTGCGTGCCATGGCATAATGGGCTTCACGCATCGGTTCGATATAATCGATAACAGAGAGGGCTGCGCAGGTTGCCAGTTCCCGCTCCCGGTAGGAAAGAAGACCCCGTCCGAATATGTCGGCGAAAAGATGTTCTTTCAGAAAGGTATCGATTCCCGGAGCAAAGGCGTTGGCTCCGGAGGGGGGCTGTTCCGGTTTGCCGGTCAGTCGTTCGAGAACCGCTTTCCCGACGGCATATTTCCCGCTGTCGGGAACGACGGAGGGTTGCGGCCCTTCCGTATCGGTGATACCGGAGGCTTTTCGCTCTTCGGCTGCATTCATCAGTGTGTTGATCCCCTGCAGACTGCGGGGAAATCCGCAGTAGGCGTACATCTGAATCGGAATTTCCTTAATTTCGTTAAGTGTCATCCCGTTGTTTAACGCCGTGTTGAATTCTTCTTTCAGTGTCGAAAGGTCGCCGATAGCGGTGCAGGCGGCTATTTTTACAATTGAAGATTCTCTGTCGGAAAGAGACGAAGGGATTGCCGATTCATTCTTCTCCTGCGGGCATCCGCATAAAAATCCGACTGACAGAAAAAGGGGTAAACAGGTGCTTTTCATAACATTTCTCCTTGAAAGATTTCGGAGAAATTATAAACAAAAAAGAAAATGATGTAAAATATTTTGTTTCTATTGTTTTGTATGCTTTAAAAGCATGGATACTTCTTCAATCAGTTTTTTCAGACACGGTCCGACAGCCTGTTCTTTTTTCCATATCAGAAACGAGTCCTGGGTGACGGGAGGAAAAAAGGGACGGAAGCAGAATGTGTCGGGGTTCAGATTACGGACGCATCCGTGAATGGTAAAGATGTAACCGCACTTTTCTTCGGCAAAGCGGGCGGCGTTACCGATCAGATTGTGGGTTGCGATAATATCGAGTTTGTCGAAGTCTTCTCCCAATCTGTTCCGGTAAAGATTTTTGACTTCTTCCCGTTTGGAGATCAGAACGGGAAGTCCGATCAGATCGCGGACAGTGACGGTTTCTTTTTCCGCCAGAGGCGAGGCGGTGTTCATTAGGATACCGCATGTTTCTTTGATTCCGAGCGGCAGAAAATGGTATTTATCGATGATTCCGGGTTCGATAACAAGTCCGGCGTCGAGAAGTCCCCGGTCGATTTTTTCTTTGACGGCAGAGGCGGTGTCGGAGTAAAGATCAAATTCGACTTCCGGGTATTTTTTTCTGAATTCCGTGATGAGCGGGGGGAGAATTCCCGCGCAGTCGGCTTCCGCCGCACCGACGGAAAGGCGTCCGGTGAGATGATCGTCCCGCTGGCGGATTTCCGATTCCGTTTTTTCCTGAAGTTCGAGAATCTCTTCTGCCCGCCGTTTCAGCAGCAGTCCGGCTTCGGTTAAAATGATTTGTTTCTTCCCGCGGACAAAAAGCGGTGTTCCGAGTTCGTATTCGAGATCGGCCAGCTGTCTCGACAGAGTCGGTTGTGTCAAAAACAAAGCTTCGGCTGCTTTTGAAATATTTCCTTCCCGGACAACGGCCAGAAAATAACGCAGTAAACGGAATTCCATGAATTAATTATAATAATAAAAAACCGTTAAATCAATCGCTGTTATCTTTGTTTGCGGATTGTTGCCGTCGAATCGGATTCGGAAAAACGAATTGAAAATTTCGGAAGAGAAGAGTAGAATGTTTTTATGGAAGAAGATGATTCGATGCGGGAAAAATATAACCGGTTGTGGAATATGATAAAGTCTGCCCGGCATGCGGTCGCTTTTACCGGCGCCGGCGTGAGTACGCTTTCGGGAATCCGGGATTTTCGGGGAAAGAACGGTCTGTACCGGCAGCCGGAAACCGAAAAAATGTTCGATATCGATTTGTTTAACCGCGATCCGTCGGTTTATTACCGTTTGGCAAAAGATTTCATTTACGGTTTGGAAGAAAAAGAACCGTGTGTCGTTCACCGCGTTCTGTCGGCTTTGGAACGGAACGGGTTTCTGCACGCGGTCATTACCCAAAACATCGATCTGCTGCACCAAAAGGCGGGAAGCCGCCGCGTCATCGAAGTGCACGGCTCGCCGTTGTTTCATTTTTGTACCGTTTGCGGCGACCGCATGCCTTTTTGGGCGGTCGCACCGACGGCCCGAACCGGCGCCGTTCCCCGGTGCGGCCGTTGCGGCGGTGTCATCAAGCCGGAAATTACGTTTTTCGGCGAGAGTTTGCCGGCAAAGGCGTTGGCGGAAGCTCAGGAGGAAGCGTCGTCGGCCGATTTGCTTTTGGTTCTCGGCAGCAGTCTGACGGTTTATCCGGCGGCCGCGTTGCCCGATCTGACGCTGCGAAACGGCGGGAAGGTGGTTGCGGTCAACGAGCAGCCGACCCGGATTGATGCGGCGGCCGTTTTGAAACTGGATGATCTCGGTTCGGTTTTCGATGCGTTGGAGGCAAAACTGAGTGCCGAAAAATAACAGAGGAGAATGGAAAATGAAAAAGAGTGGTTTGGCAGCTGTTTTTGCTGTCGTTGCGGTGTTTGTTGCGGTCTGTATCGGAGGTGTTTTTGCCGTTCTCAATCGTCCGTCGCAAACAATTGAAGAGGGCAAAAACAATCCGCCCCTGCCGGTTGTGTTCAATGATTTAAACTTTGCCGTTGAGGTTCCCGGTTTGATGCGGGGGCATTTGCGTGAAACACGTTCGCAGTGGGGCAGCGGTGCGGAAACAGCAACCCGTGTGAATCTCGCTTACGAATCGGGAGATTTATATGCCAATGTCATCGGTTTCGAAGAAATGTCTGAGACGCTGTATGAAAAAATGAAAGCGGAAGGCGGACCAATGGGAACACTTCTGGGAAAATCCGAAACAGGGCGGGTTGTTCTGTTCTGGGGACCGCAGTCCAATCCGTTCAATGAAGGGACGCCCGAGTATACGCTTTTTTATGATTTTCCGAGTCGGGTGAAAGTGGTGTTCGAGTCGTTTCGTTTTCTCGATGAATAAAAAACGCTGCCCGGAAAAGGCAGCGCCTATACAACCAGCAGGATTCGAACCTGCGACCTACTGCTTAGAAGGCAGTTGCTCTATCCGGCTGAGCTATGATTGCATGTCGTGTCGGGATGACAGGAATCGAACCTGCGATTTTCAGTTCCCAAAACTGACGCCTTAGCCTCTGGGCAACATCCCGAATGTCCGTATCATAAACGAAAAAGGGGATTTAGTCAAGAGGCTGAGATCTCTGTTTATTCGCACTGTGCCAGTGTAATGGCGGAAGTAACGACAATATCTTCCACGGAGCAGCCGCGTGAAAGGTCGGACACCGGTTTGGCAAATCCCTGTAAAATCGGTCCGAAGGCCTCGGCTCCGGCAAACCGTTCGACCAGTTTGTATCCGATATTACCCGACTGCAAATCGGGGAATACCAGAACGTTGGCGTGTCCGGCGACCGTCGATCCAGGGGCTTTTTTGGTCGCCACCGACGGAATCAGAGAGGCGTCGGCCTGAAGTTCTCCGTCGACCTCCAAATCGGGAGCTTTTTCTTTGACCATCTTCAAAGCATTGACGACTTTGTCGACATTTTCGTGTTTTGCCGATCCTTTTGTCGAGAAAGAAAGCATCGCCACTTTCGGTTCCGTTTCCAGAAATGTGCGGCATGATTTCGCCGAGGCGATGGTGATTTCGGCCAGTGTTTCGGCATCCGGGTCGGGGATGGTGGCGCAGTCGGCGAAAATCATATTGCCGTCTTTACCCCATTTCTTATCTTTAAAAGCCATGACAAAGCAGGATGAGGCTTTTTTGACACCCGGTGCGGTTTTGATGATCTGAAAAGAAGAAACCAGAATCTTGCCTGTCGGGTTTTCCGCACCGCCGACCATGGCGTCGGCGTCACCGAGGTGAACCATCATGCATCCCCAGCGGATCGGGTCGAGCATGTCGACGGCAGCCTGTTCGGGTGTCATTCCTTTGTTCTTTCTCATTTCGTAATATTCGGAAGCGTACGTTTCTTTTTTATCCGACAGTTTCGGGTCGACCGTTTCGATTCCCGTTAAGTCGGTTCCCGTTTCTTTTGCCGTTCTGCGGATGGCGTCAATTTCTCCGACAAGGATAATGCGGGCTGCAATTTTCTGATCCGCTATTTTTCTGGCTGCCTGAACCGTTCTGGGTTCGGTACCTTCGGGTAAAACCAATACTTTCTGTTTGGCGGTTGCCGCCGCTATCATTTTTTCCTGGAATGTCATTTTGTTTCTCCCAATGTGTATCGATTATATCAGAATGTGCTAAAATGTTAAAGGATTAGCGTCAATAAATCCATGAAATTTCCTCTTGACAAAGGAATAAAATTGGCGCTAATATAGCTTATTCCGCTACGGACAGGAAATTATGGAAGTCAGAGAAAATCGTATCACAATTATCGACGAATCGGATATCGAAACGGTACTGAGTCGCGATATCGAATTTAAGGGAAATCTTTCTTTTGATCGCGGTCTGTGCATAAAAGGGAAATTCAGCGGCAATATCAATGCGACGGGAAGCCTGTTTATCGATGAAACGGCCGATGTCGAAGCCGATATTTTTGCCGGCTTTGTTTCGGTGAAAGGAAAAGTGAAAGGGAATATTCGTGCTTTGTCCCGTGTCGAAATTTTTTCCCGGGCACAGGTGGAGGGAGATATCACCGCTCCCGATATTTTAATGGAAAGCGGCTGCCGTTTTGACGGAAAATGTGCAATGAAAAAACCGGAAGGGGGAAATCAATGAAAATCGGACTGCTGATTTTAATCTCCGTTTTGACAACGGGAACACTTTTTGCTCAGGAAAATCAGGCCGCACCCGCGGAATCGGCCGTTACCGAAGCGCCCGCAACGGGTCAGACCGCTGACTCCCGGACGGAAGCGGATACCGGCAACGAACGGCAGGCGGCGCCGGCGCAGACACAGACTTCGGAAGCGCAGCCCGCACAACCGGCTCAGTCACCGGCCAAACCCCGTGCACAGACTCAGACCGAAGATGCGCTGGTTCTTTTCCGGCAGGGAAATTACGATCGTGCTGTCCGTGTCTGTCTTGCCGAACTGGAATCGACATCCCGAACGAGAACACAGAAATTGGATTCGTATGTTGTTCTCTGCTGGAGTTTGTTTAAAGCCAACCGGTATCGGGATGCGGTTCGTTATGCACAGGAAGGTTTGAAGCTGAATACAAATGACGCCCGGCTGATTTTTACGATGAGTGAGGCTTATTTTTCGTTGAAAGATTACCGCAATGCGCTGGATTCTCTCGAGCGTTATGTCAGGGTTGCTCCGACGGGAGACAAACTGCAGCAGGTTTATAACTATATGGGAGAGATTTTTCTCGAATGGGGTGAAAATAATCATGCGGCAACCGCTTTTGCGACGGCAGTGAATATCGATCCCAATGTCAGTGCTTTATGGTCCAATCTGGGGCAGGCAAAAGAGAAAATAAAGGACATCAAAGGAGCCAAAGAGGCTTACCGCCGTGCTTTGAATCTGCAGAGTTACGACGAGCAGGCCAAAGCGGGAATGGCCCGTCTGGAAAAAGCGGGAGCCGGTCGGTGAAAGTTGCTTTTTACACGCTCGGCTGTAAACTGAATCAGTGCGAAAGCGAAGCCCTGGCTCGAGCCTTTCAGAGCCGGGGTTTTTTTATCGTTTCTTTGGACGGCCATCCCGATCTGGTAATCGTGAATACCTGTACGGTGACATCGAAAGCCGAACAAAAAGCGAGACGGGTTTTAAAGAAAACAGCTGCCGATTATCCGCAGGCCGTAATCATTGTAACCGGCTGTTATGCTCAAATGGCGCGAACCGAAATCGAAGCATTACTGCCGTCCCTGTTTGTTGTTCCGTCCGAAAAAAAAGCCGATCTGCTTGATTTGCCCCAGTTCCTTTTAACCGACAGTTATGCCGGGGAGAGACTCTCGGAATCGGTTGTCCGCTTTTTTACGGAACATCCGGAGCGCGAAAAAGATCCGTTTGCATTTGAAAGTATACCGGGTTTGTATCATATCCGTTCTTTTGTCAAAATACAGGACGGGTGCGATAATGCCTGCCGTTACTGCCGCGTTACATTGGCTCGCGGAAGTTCGGTCAGCTTACCGGTTTGCGAGGTTGAGCGCAGGGTTGCATCGGCGGAAGCGGCCGGAGCAACGGAAATTGTGCTTTCCGGTGTCAATCTGTCGCAGTATCGGGACGGCAATATCGATTTGTCCGGCCTGATTGCCCGTCTGGCTCCGCAGCTGAAAAGTGCCCGGTTGCGGTTATCGAGCATCGAGCCTGATTTTGTCGATGACGCTTTTGCCGCAGCGGTGGCGCATCCCAACGTGTGTCCGCATTTTCATCTGGCACTGCAGTCCGGGTCGACGACCGTTTTGGATCGGATGGGGAGGCACTACGATGCCCGCCGGGCGGCCGAAGCGATACGGCTGCTTCGCACCGCCAAAGAGGATCCTTTTTTGGCGGCAGATGTGATTACCGGGTTTGACGGGGAAACCGATGAAGAATTCGGGGAAACAAAGCGGTTTGTGACTGAAAACGGGTTGCATACCCTTCATGTTTTTCCTTTTTCGCCCCGGCCGGGAACGGCGGCGGCGCATCCGAAGCATCCGGTTCCCGAACGAATCCGAGATGAACGGGCGGCGGTATTAAGAGAGTGTCTGCAGTCGCATTTGGCGGCTTACCGGGAGAAGTGGGGGCGTCGGCCGGCTGATGTGATTATCGAAGAGGTGATGTCTTTGGGAGACGGACGCTACCGTTACGAGGCGCTCAGCGACCGTTATCTGCATTTCCGGTTCGAATCGGATAAAAAATTAAAAAAAGGAGAGCGAATCGGGAATTTTTTTACCGCGTCGCTTGACTTTTTTTCTTAAATCGGGTATTGTACAACCACATTGGGACGCTGATGTGGTTACGGGCTGCTAGCTCAGCTGGTAGAGCAACGCCCTTTTAAGGCGTGGGTCTCAGGTTCGAATCCTGAGCAGCTCATTTTTGTCCCGTTCGTCTAGGGGTTAGGACATAAGATTTTCATTCTTACAACAGGGGTTCGATTCCCCTACGGGATGACAGACCGATTCGCCGAATCGGTCTTTTTTGTTGTCTTTTTTTTGCTTTCCTGATATACTTTTGAAAAAGGAGTCCTAATGAAGAAAGGATTGTTTCCGTTTTTCGCGGTTTTGCTTTGTCTTGTGTCGTGTCAGACAGTGAGGGTTCCGCGTACGCAGTATGCGTCGGTTTACTTTAATCTTGCCAATGCATACAGAGAATTGGAGAAAACGGATGATGCTCTGAAAGCCTATTATCAGGCTCTTCAAATCGATCCGACCCTGACCAAAAACGCCTTTAATTTTTCCAAGCTTCTTATCGAGAAAAAACGGTATGACGAAGCCCTGAAGCTTCTTCTTCCTTTGCAGGAATCTTCTCCCCAGAATACGATGATTCTGGAAGTGCTGGCGTATCTTTATTATCTTAAAGGCGACTATTCCCAATCGGCTTTATGTTATAAAAAAATTCTTGCGGTTAATCCGCTGCATGAAAATGCTCTTTTTAATTCCGCTTTGCTTTACGAAGCTTTGGAGATGCCGGAAGAAGCGTACGAGCGTCTGATTGATACACTTCCGTTTCTGCAGGATACGACAGATGCTTTGAAAAAAATTGCTTTGCTGGCTTACGATATCGGTCGTTATGAAGATGCGCTCAAATATATGAATGATTATCTGGCGAAAAAAAGCGACGACTCATCCATCGAATGGGAATATGCCCGTATTCTGGCCAAAAATAAAGATTACAAAAAAGCAGCCGAGATTTATGACAAACTCGATACCGATTCCAATACGAATGCCGATTTGATATTTGAACGGGCGGAAGTGTATCTGTTGGGACTCGAATCTTACGAAAAGGGAAAGGAGATTCTGGCGCGTGCCATCGAAAACGAATTTTGGGATACCGGACGGCTGTATAAACTGGCGACCGCTCCCGATTTTCTTTACGGTGACGAAATTAAGGCCTATCTGAAAGAGGAAAATCTTTTCTTTCATCCCGAAAAAGAACGTCTGGCAGCGGTTCGCGCGGTAGAAAAGCGACGTGCGGCTGCCGAAGAGGCTAAAAAGAAAGCCGAAGAGGAAGCCAAAGCGGTTGCGGAGGCTGCCGGAGCGGATCAGGCGTCCGAAGAGAACGGTGAAGGTACGGAAACGGATCCGTCCGGCACCGACGTATCGGAAACGGCTTCCGACAGCAGTGGTACCGGTGCGGGTGATACCGTTGAATCCGATGCGTCTGCGGACGGAAACCGGACGGATAATCTGTCCGGGGAAACGTCGGAAGACGGTTCCGATGTTTCCGCCTGATACGGCGGCGGGTCGTTTTTATGAATATGCGTCCGTTTACCGGTTTTTTTCGCCGTCACCTGTTTCTGATTATATCGCTTTCGGCGGCCGTTATTTCAACGACGGTACTGCGGCCGGAATGGCGGCAGTTACTGCAGATGCCCGATTACCGCGTTTTGGGGCTGCTGTTTGCGTTGATGACGGTCATCCGCGGTTTCTGTGATGCGCGGCTGCCGGATGCGGCAGCACTCTTTCTTTTGCGACGGTGCCGTCGTCTGCTGCCGCTTTATCTCGTATTAACCGTTTTGATTTTTTTCTTCTCCATGGCGGTCACTAACGATGTGGCGCTGCTGACTTTTGTACCGCTGACACTGACGGTCTGCCGCTATCTGAACATCGTTCCGATTCGGATTCTGGTCATCGAAACGATTGCCGCCAATCTCGGCTCGGCGCTGACACCGATGGGAAATCCTCAAAATTTGTTTTTGTATTCGTATTATCACCTTTCGCCCGGCGAATTTTTTGCGGTGACGGCTCCGTTGACGGCGGTCGCTTTCGTTTTTCTCCTTCCGGCAGCCGCATCGGCGGCGGGAAGGGATTCTCAAAACGGTGTTGAGGCTGCGGCGTTGCCGCCGGTGCCTGCGGTGAAGAAAAGGGACGGTGCGGTTTGGGCGATGCTGCTGGTTGTGCTTTTGGGGGCTGTTTTTCGGGCGATTGGAGTTTGGCAGGCGGTGGCGCTGACGGCGGTTGTCGTTTCGGTTGTGAATCCGAAGCTGTGGCTGAAAACCGATTATTCGCTGTTGGCTGTTTTTACCGCGCTTTTTATTTTTACCGGGAATCTGACGACGGTTCCGGCATTAAAAGAGGTTTTGCCGCAGTTTTTGAGTAGTCCCGTATCGGCCTGTTTTTCGGCGGCAGCTTTGAGTCAGGTGATCAGTAATGTGCCGGCCGCCCTGTTGACGGCGCCGTTTACCGGTTTGTGGCGGCCGCTTCTGTTGGGGGTCAATCTCGGCGGCTTGGGGACGCTGATTGCCTCTCTGGCCAGCGTGATTACGTATCAATTTTATATAAGAGAAGCAAATGCTTCCTCAAAACGGTATCTTCTTGTTTTTACGGTATTCAATGCTTTGTTTTTTGTCCTGCTGATTCCGGTGACGCTACTGATTCTCTGAAAGAGTCAGTAACCCGTTTTTGTCAACGGCAGCGGTAAATTGCCTGATTTCTGCGGGCTCCTCTTCCCATGGGCGGGCATAAATGAAGAGAATCATTGTTTTTCCTTCACGTAGCGGTTTGATTGTATAAGTAAAATCCGAAGGAGATCCGACAAAGTTTGAATCACCTTTGTATGAGTGTGATTCTTCGACAGTAACGATTTTCGGGTTTTCGATTCTGTATTTCCACGTATATCCCGTGGAAGGATTGCCTTTCAGGGTAACGATCCGGTCGGTTTTGTCAGTTGAAGCTGTTGTCGGTCGAAGAGAAAGACATCCGGTCAATAAGAAAGAAATCAACAGTAAAATTAAAGACAGTATTTTTAAATATTTCACGGAGAAAGAGTATCACCCGGTTTTGTTTTTGTCAACCTGCGGATTGCGCTTTGCGGTTTCCCGTGACTGATTGAGGCAGCAGATGTCTGTGCCGCCGTCTTTGCCGCAAGCAGTGCAGCCCGAACATCCGCCGCATCCGCCTTTTTTTCGCTGTCTGATCAGATAAAACACAGCGCCGGCTGCCGAAAGGGCAATGACTGTTGCGGTCAGTATTGTGACTGTCATTTCTTTCTTCCCGTAAAAAGCCGTTTTCCCGTGTCCGGTCTTCGAAAAAGAGCATATAAAAATCCGGCAAGGACTGACAGGGCGAAAACCGTTCCGGCAGAGAATCCGTTACCGGTTATCAGGTTTCCGAACTGAAAAATCAATAGGGAAACGGCGTACGCAAACAGTGTCTGATAGGAGAGCGCGAAAAGTGTCCATTTCGGGCTTCCCATCTGTCTCGCCATGGCTCCGATGGCGGCAACACACGGTGCACACAGGATATTGAAAATTAAAAAAGATAAAGCTCCCGCTTTTGACGGAAAAAGATTGATGACAGCTGCCGTAAAGCCGGGGTTGACTTCTTCGGTTATTCCTCTGTTTAACAGGACACCTAAAGTACCGACGATATTTTCTTTGGCAGTCAATCCCGTGACGGTTGCCACCGCCGCTTCCCAGCTGCCGAATCCGACCGGTTTAAACAGCGGTGCGATTGCGCTGCCGATCCATGCCAGAAAGCTGTTTTCAACGGATACCATTCCGAATCCGGTTCGGTCAATGCCGAATGAGGAGAAGAACCAGATAAGAGTGCAGGCCAGAAAAATAACGGTTCCTGCCTTGATAACAAAAGAACGGCATCTCTCCCAAACGTGAAAAAAGAGGTTGCGGAAGGCCGGAAGATGATATGCGGGGAGTTCCATTACAAACGGAGCGGAGCTTCCCCGAAACGGCGCGGTTTTCTTTAAAATAATTCCGGTGCAGGCGACCGCGGCGATGCCGGTAAAGTAAACAGCGGGAGCGGCCCACCAGGCACCTCCCAATGCCGCTCCGCTGATTAGAGCGATAACGGGCAGCTTGGCGCCGCACGGAATGAAAGTCGCGGTAAGAATCGTTATCCGCCGGCTTGATTCGTTTTCGATGGTTTTTGTTGCCATGATTCCGGGAACGCCGCAGCCGGAAGCTATCAGCAGCGGGATAAAGCTTTTTCCCGATAATCCGAATCGTTTAAAAAGGCGGTTCATGATGAAGGCTACCCGTGTCATGTAGCCGCAATCCTCAAGAAAAGAGAGAAACAGAAACAGGATAAACATCTGGGGCAGGAAACCGAGTACGGCTCCGACACCGCCGATAATGCCGTCGACAGTCAGACTTGTGATCCACGGTGCGGCGCCGGCCGATATCAAAAGAGTGCGCACGCCCGGTTTAATCCATTCACCGAGTAAAACATCATTTGTCCAGTCTGTAGCAACGGCGCCGACGGTTGTGACGGAAATAAAATACACCAGAAACATTACTGCGGCAAAAATCGGAAAGGCAAACCAGCGGTTGGTGACGTAGCGGTCGATTTTATCCGAAACCGTTACGTCCGGGCGTTTTCTCCTGTAACAGTCGTGCAGCAGATGTTCGACGGCTTCGTAACGTTCCGCGGAAATGAGCGATTCTATGTCATCGTTGCCTTTTTTTTCGAGCGACTGCGTTATTTCGGACATTATTTTCCGTTGTCCGGCGTCAGCTTTCAGAAGATCAAGGATTTCGGAATCCCGTTCCAGAAGTTTAACGGTCATCCAGCGGGATCCTTCTGCGGGTATGATACCGCCGGCTGTGTTTTCGATTTCTTTTAAGGCTTTTTCTGTCGCCGGTGAGAAAGAGACCGGTTTCGGAGGTGTTTTGTCGAAAAGCATTTTTTCGACAGCCTGCGACAGTTCTTTCAGTCCGCTTCCTTTTAATGCCGAAATTTCGACGGCAGGGCATCCGAATCGGTGTGTCAGCTTTTCCGTGTCGATGAAATCGCCGTTTTTTCGGATGACATCGGTCATATTCAGTGCCAAAATCATTGGAATACCCAATTCCTGCAGTTGTGTTGTCAGATAAAGATTCCGCTCCGGATTGGATGAATCAATAATATTGATAATCATATCGGGGCGTTCCCTGAGTAAAAAACGGCGGCTGACGACTTCGTCGTCCGAATTTGGGGAAAGAGAATAAATTCCGGGAAGATCGGTCAGAATAATTTCTTTATTTGATTTCAGACGGCCTTCGACTTTTTCAACCGTCACTCCGGGCCAGTTCCCGACATACTGTGAACTGCCGGTCAGTGCGTTAAATAAAGTCGTTTTTCCGCAGTTCGGATTTCCTGCCAGTGCTATTCTGTGATTCATGTTGCCTCCGTATCGAGTGAGCGGATTTCTGCCGAAACCGGACGGAGAATCGGTCGGCGCTAAACAAAAATTGTTCTGGCGAGTGTTTTCTCGACCGCTATGCGGCTTTCTTTTATCTTTAAGATTAAATTTCCGGCTGTTTTAGAAATAACCGTAACGGAGGCGCCTTCGACGAAACCGAGATGGCTTAAAAATCGTTTTGTGTCGTCATTGCCGGCAATTTTTTTTATGCATGAGACTGTTCCGTTCGGAGCCGATGATAAAGGCATTTTTTCCTCCTTTTTATCTTAGATAAGACTAATATAATCAGTCTTTTTTTATTTGTCAATTCCTTTCGGATAAAAAATTAAAAAAACGGCAACATTTTGTTGCCGTTTTGCGTGATGTCAGCAGCCGATTGCTTTGCAGACTGCTTCGCATACCTCATCGGGAGACGGTGTTCCGTCGATATCGATCAGAGTACCGTCGTTTTGGTAATAATCAATCAAAGGTTTTGTCTGGGCTGCGTAAACAGACAGACGGTTTCGGATTGATTCGGGGCTGTCGTCTTTTCGGGTGTAAAGTTCTCCGCCGCAGGCGTCGCAGATGCCTTCTTTTTTCGGCGGCATATATTCGATGTGGTATCCGGCATTGCACTGGCGGCACAGGCGGCGACCCGAGAGCCGTTTGACGATTTTTTCATCGGGTACGACAAAGTTGATAACGGCATCAATCGGACAAAATGTTTTCAGCGCGTCGGCCTGAGCAATCGTGCGGGGAAAGCCGTCCAAAATAAATCCCTTGTCTCCGGTTTCCGAGGCCAGTCTTTCTTTGACAAGGGCTACCGTCAGTTCATCGGGTACTAAGTCGCCGGCTTCGATGATCGCTTTGACCTTTAATCCCAGTTCCGTTTCATTTTTGATGGCAGCACGGAAAAGATCTCCGGTCGAGATAGCGGTCATTCCGGTCCGTTCCGCCAGGCGGGAAGCTATCGTTCCTTTGCCGGCTCCCGGAGCCCCCAAGAAAATCAGTTTCATGATTGTACTCTCCTTGTATTTTTTCGTGGATTACACTGGAATAATATATTTTTTTCTTTTATAATACAAGAGATGAAAGGTAAATCCGCTCTGTTTTTTTTCATCATTCTCTTTTTTTCCGTATCGGGTTTTTCCCGGGAGACCGGCGGTGCGGATTTACCGGGAATCGAATCGGCAGAAGAGGCGGACAGTCCCGAAGTTTTATCCGAAGCTCCGGTTCTGTTAAACGAATCCGAATCCGTTAGCGGACTGGCGGATGCGGATTTTGACCCGGAAAATTCGAAAATTGTTGTACATCGCCGAAACAGACGATCCGGACGCCGTTATGCACTGTCGTTTCAGATTTTGGATCCCGTTTTGAAGTCGCTTGTGTCGGTAAAGGAGTTTGATTTTTCGGGAACGCCGGAAATATCACGGTTGATCATTCCTTCGCTTTCTTTTGAAAGTCAGTTTGAAGTTCATCGTTATGTCACATTGGGGATTAAAGGGTCGATTATTCCCGAGCTTTTTTCAAATCCGTTTTACAAGGGCAAACGGGGCGGTTATTTTTATACCGATTCCGAAGCAACATACCCCGATGCCTCTTTGAGTGAAGAAGAGTGGGCGCATCGCGTTTACAGTGATGAGGAAAAGTATTTTCTGAATATGCATTTTTTGATTGATTTAACCGTTCGTGTTCTGCCCTTCGGAGAAGGATTGGATACTCTAAAGGGTTTTTATATTAAAGCCGGCGGATATTTCGGATTTTCAATTTATCAGAATGTATATTTGACTTACGAGGAAAGCAAATCGTCGACTGTCGGCGGTGAAGTTTCTTCCGCATCCGTACCGTATTTTTATCCGGTGGCTGTAAGCGAATCCGGAAACGGGGAAGAGCTTTATGAATTTGTCTTCGGTGCTGTTGTCGGTTTGGGGTGGCAGTTTGCGTTTTCTTCCGGATTTTTTCTGGATTTGGGGGTCGATCTGACATACGATAATACCCGAAAATTAATTCCGTCGGTGCCCGGTTTGGGGTGGAATGCAAATTGCTGTGTCGGTTATGCGTGGTAAGTACATGTCGTGTCCGGAAGAATACGGGCCGGTCTGTCGAATTTGCCTTTTAGGTGCAGAACTGCCGAATAAAAAATAAAATTTTACAAAAAAATTTTCGGTGGTGTTGACAAAAAGAGAGGAAAGGAGTATATTGGGCAAACAAGACGGGGAAGACTCGGGAGTCTAAAGGAGGGCTGAGAGATGACCGTCAATGATCATAGTGAATAAAAAGGGATGGAGAAAAGTTGTTTGTGCGAGAGGTATCGGAAAGATACCGTCAATGACGAATTGAAAAGGAAAACTTTTTAATTATTTAAGGTATTAACGGCGCAAGCCGTTGGTATAGAAATAATGGAGAGTTTGATCCTGGCTCAGAACGAACGCTGGCGGCGCGTTTTAAGCATGCAAGTCGAATGGGAAGGAGAGCTTGCTCTCCGGAACATGGCGGACTGGTGAGTAACACGTGGGTGACCTGTCTTGAAGTTGGGG
>JAXEIF010000013.1:0-5963 GCA_034120015.1 Spirochaetia bacterium
GCCGTGGACGCAGCAACAAAAGCAGCCGTGGACGCAGCAACAAAAGCAGCCGTGGAGAATACAAAAGTGGCATCAGAAATAGCTGTAAAAGTAGCTGTCGAAGAAAAGACTAAAGATATTATAAATGCAGAAAGATCAAAAAAAGAGGCAATACGCGGTCTGAAAATCGTCTTACCAGGGCTTGCCATGCTGCCGTTACTTTTTGTGTTATTACTATGGATTTACGATAGGTAATTTGAGTTTGCGACAACAAAAGCGGCTGTGGAAGCGACAACAGTCGAAACGGCCGAGGAAACTATGATTATGGAGGTTTTTATGACACAGGATGGAAAAACAGTTTTGGTTTTTAAAGATTTTTTGTTCCCGAAAGTAGCGGCGTCGATGTCGGCAGATGAGCTGAAGCGCTACTTTTTACGCAAATGCCGGCAGCAGGGTTGGGAGCCGACTCAGGATAAATTCGAATCGGTATGTGCCAATTTGGAGAGTGATTTATGAAACTGTATGTTGTGGCCAATCAGAAAGGAGGCGTCGGAAAGACAACTGTTTGCGGAAATCTGGCTGCCGAATTTGCCGGCCGGGGAATGAAAACTCTGATGATTGACGCCGATCCGCAGGGTTCTCTTTCCGGGTGGTTTCGGATTCATCCGGACAAAGAGTTTGTCGATATTTTGGATGATGAAATTGATCCGCAGGATGTCATCCGATCCGTGCCCGATAAAGAGAATTTGTATATTTTACCGACATCTCCGAAAGGGAACCGGTTAAGAGAATTTGCCGAAACGGCTCTTGTCGGTAAGCCGTTTATTTTTCTGGATGTTAAAGACTGGCTGAAAAGCCGTTTCGATGTTGTACTGTATGATTTATCGCCGTCATCATCTTTGCTGGAAAAGCACATATTGGCATCGGCAGATGAGATTGTTATTGTCACGAAAGCGGAATATTTCTCAATCGAAGGGTTGGAAAAACTGATCGGGTTTTTCCGGAAAACGTTAAAAACGCTGCGGTCAAAAGCGGTCATTTCCGCTTTGGTAATCAATGAGATTGACCGGACAATTTCAATGCATAAAAACTATCTGTCTTATTTGACGACGCAGTACAGCGATCTGCTTTCTGTTCCGTTGTATAAAAATTCCGTATTCAAGTATTCCCAGGATCAAGGTGTTTTTTTCGCAGACCTGGCCAAAAAGGACGATGAAAATTTGCGGAATATTCGTATGCTGGCAGATGTTTTATGTCATTCATTGATTGACAATGTAATACAGAAAGTTCTATAATAGAATAGAGCACAATAATTTATAAGGAGCGTTTTATGGCAGCAAAATTCAACAGAAATACGATTGCAAAACAGGTAGAGGTGCAGGCGGATTTATACGGGGAGCCTTCCGGAATGGATAAAAAGGAAAAGTCGATTATGGTTCGGCTTCCGGAAGAAATGGCCAATAAGTATAAATTGATTTTGGCAAAAATCGGCAGCAATCCGTCGGTGAAAACAAGAGAGTTGATTTATGAATATATTAACAACTACGAAAGAAAAAGAGATTGAATTCCGGGATGAAATCATTTATAAAGAAGTTATAACACATTTTAAAGATTTTCCGGTAAAGAAATATTCGAATTCGGATATTTCGGAAAATCAAAAAGGGGAGAGAAATGAAAAGAGCGGTTTTGGCATTAAGCGTTTGTTTCCTGCTGGTATCTTTTACGCCACCGGAAGAGGCAGGTGATATCATTCAGACAACATTTGCAGAAGTCATTAATGTTGAAGATGTTTCGCTTCTGGGGAAAACGGTACAATTTTCGGCAAGATGGGGACGGGTTTCGCATCCGTCATATGAAGAACTGTTTTATGACGTAAATAATGAGACTTATCCCATTAGCTTACCTAATTTTATCCCGGTAGTTCTTTACGATGAAAATATGAGAAAAAAGGGATATTTTTGGACAGATGAACCCGATAAATTCCTTTTTTTAAGAGAGCTTACGGAAGGAACAAAAATGACGGTTACGGCTTATCGGGTAGTCAAAAAAATCGTAGATCAAGTTTTTCTTTATAATATAGTTACCGATATCAAAGTAATTGAGTCTGAGTCGAAGCAGGAAGAAAAGATATTAAATACGGACTATGATACAGTTGTTCAGGAAGTATTCAAAGAACCGGATAAATACTTAAATACAAAGATCAGTTTCTCGGCGATATACGATGAGGAAATAGAAGAAACAATGACAGAGAGAATTAAGTATGCCAAGTTCAGATTTTTACCCGGGCCCGATGGGACTATTTCGGATGCGGCTTTTTTTTCTTTTTGGTTTCCGCAGGATGAGCAGCTTGAATCGCTTCTTTCCAAAAAAGAAAAGAAGTCAAATGTCAAAATTACAATCCGAATAAAGAAAGTTCCGATCGATGATTATAGATACAATAAAGATTTAAGCAGTTGGAGAGCAAATACGTACTTACTTGAAGATAATGACAGAGACATGCTTACTCATCCGATTTACGGCGGTTGTAAATATGTACCGTACCTGATAGCAGTTGACGGAGTCTCTCAAAATGATATTGAGGGAAAATATAATGGACGAATAAAAGGAAAATTTGTGAAATAGATTACAAGGAGAGAGAAATGAAAAGAACCGTTTTTGCATTATTGTCCGTATTGGTATTGGCCGGCTGTTATGAAACAACCACCATGCCCGAAGGTCTGACCGCAGACAATTTTTACATCGGAACGTTTACGTTTACCGATTTTGAAGATAAATCGATTCCCGATTTTACTTTTACATTTACCGAAGATCGTTTTAAGGTCACAGACGGCACCGGAATTACTTATTTCGACACTAAAAATGTTATGAATGTTCGGGACGATATGGGGTTAATAGGATCGGAATTTATAAATTCCAAAAATTTTTCTTTTAGCGGAAACAAATGGGTATTCTATTCTTTGGAACCTGTCGAAGAGGGTAAATACGAAAGCGAAATTTCTTTTAAGGCAACAGAAAAAGGATTTTCTGTTTATTTGTTCATACGTGAATTTCAAAAGGGATCCGGAGAAATTCTGCAAACAAATCAAATTTGTTTCTCGAATTATGATACCAAATTTATTAAAGATATGACGGATTCTTCCGATTGGAATGATACTGATAATGTGAAATTTTTTGCATCTTCTAATACATTTACCTGGAACGGGAAAAAATATAAATCAGTCAGCAAATGAACGATTCAAGGAGTCGGATTTACCCGACTCCTTTTTTAATGCTGTTATTTCATTCATTTATTTTCCTGATTTCGATTCTTTTCGTAACTGAATTTTTTGACTGATCTTCAAAAGTTACGTATCCGATAACTCCATTTAAAATTGAATTTTCATCCGAAAGATTTTTTTCGGTGATTGCAATCACAATATTTTTTTCTTCCGGATTTTCAACAACTGAAATATCATGATTATCTTCTGTCACATCCTGTATAAATCCGGTATACACCAATACTTCACTTGTCCAGTTAACTGTAATACGTCTGACAATCGGAAACACCGGTTCTTTGATCGTTGCCCGACTCTTTCGGATCGTCATTGTTGGCGCGTCAAAATTTATTTTTGAATAGCTTCCTGTTGTTTTTTTCAAAGTGGGAATCGTCATAACTTCCGACTGATCGGTTCCGGATACGATTGTTTCCGAATAATTTCCTCCGTCCTGATTCTTTCGAATTTGAAATAATCCGTCCGTTGACGTTGTATAAAAAGATTCCAAGTCATACTGCTGTTTATCGGCACCGGTTAAAAAATCTTCTTTGACTTTGGTAATACAGTCTGAAAAGTGTTTGTCCAGTTCGGATTTCAGTGTTTCGTAGGCTGATTTTTTTGTTTTTGGATATGTATAAAAGACATGATGATACGATCCTCCGGCACCTCCTTCTGTACCATGACATTCTCCCAAATCAATAAAATTATTTTTATGAGCACTATCAAAATACAATGTTGTGGTGTATTCATAATACGACAAGTTGTTTTGATTCTGTCCGTTTGAAAAATAGTTGTAATTGATATTATCCTTACTGAAAGAAAATGATTCAGTTAAGTTGTTAACCAATCTTTTCCATGTATTTTGAGCAATGCATTTATCTGTTGTTGCAGAACTGCCAAAAACAGCCGTTGCTGCACCGAATCCCAAAAGATCAGCCGCTTTCTTTCTTTCATCAATACCGTTATTGTCACCTCTCATTGCTCGGCCTTTTTGTCCGCTCCATGAATAATTTACATCCAAATTATTCATGTTCTTTAGTTGATCCAGCAGCTCAGTATCGGTATCTGTCATTTTCCATTGCTCGGATACGAAAACTCTCTGTCCGTAGTAAAAGTCAACGGAAAACCAATCTGCACAATGAACGGGAACAGTACCGAAAATAAATTTTTGACCGTTGACGGTTTTAAAGAATTCGACTTCCCAGTCTCCGGAATCGGAGGCGGTGAGTGAATAGTCTTTCAGTTCGATCGATAATCCGGTATTGAGAGCGTAGTCTGCTTCCAGTTGGTTATCTTTGATGAATTGGACAAGGGTTTCAGGCATGGCCTTTTTGATTCCGACATCGAGTTCGATTTTTTCGAACGGGGTTGTTTCGATCGGATCGGAATTGATTTGCAGGCGGCCGGCCTGGTATTTTTGGCCGTCAAAGGTTCTGTACAGATCGACGATCCAGGTTTGGGCTTTGGTTGTCAGGATTGTATATTTGACGGTATCGATAAACAGGCCGTCGTTTTCGGTGTAAACAAGTTCCAGGTTGTTACTGATGATATAGGTTTTGATTTCATCCGGGATCGGGGTTTCTGTAATCATCGGGACTTCGATGTCAAAGACCGGGTTTTCGAGAGGTCTGGCCGTAATTTCGCTGTAGCCGAAAAGGGAGTCTTCACCGTCGATTGTCAGATAAAATTCCACTGTCCATGTTTTGGCAGCGGTGGCAAGAACGGTGTATTTATCGGTATTGATGATCAGTCCGTCATTTTCCGGATAAACGATTTTGAGGTTGTTTTTAACGATGTGGTTGATGATTTCATCCGGAAGCGGGGTTTCTTTAAGCATTTCGACGGTCACGGGTTCAAAGGTGAGGTACTGGTCGCTGATAACAATTTTGATCGGTTTGGATAGGGCTGTTTTGGTTTCTTTGACCATAATTTCGGCTTCACCGGTTTGATTTCCGGTTTTGAAATAACCGTTCTGGGGGTTGTATGTCAGAAGAGGGGAGTCAAACTCATATTCGAAGTCGTAGATGATGTTTTCCGCAGGAATAAAGGTTACGTAGTCGGCGATGCGGAAAGAGGTGTTGAGTGCAAGGATTTTTGTTGCCGGTAAGATAAAATCGTCTATCATGTCGGCGCAGTTGACGATAACGGTTTTGGACAAGCGGCTGGTTGTTTCGGTGATTTTAAGAGGGTATTTGCCGGTTTTAAGAGCTTTGACGGTTCTTTCATACTTCGGTGTGACACCGGGGATTTCAACGGTTGTAAACTCGAGGGAGGTATTGTCGTATTCGATTTTCCATTCCGGTATTGTCATTTTTTCCGGAAGGACGGACAGGTCGAATGCGATTTCTTCGTTCGGCAGCACATTGACCTGGTCGACGCAGACAATGGCTGTAATCTCTTTTTTAAACAGCTGCGAAAAATCGCAGGAGATAAAAAAAAGGGCTGTAAAAAGTAAAAGCATCTTTTTCATATAAAACTCCTTATAGTTCGAATCCGTTATTTTTGGGATTCGTGATTTCCTTTTGAGGCGGTGAGACGCAACGGGAAGGGGTGTCCAATCCTTTATCTTTTAGGAACTGATCGAGTACAGATCGGGAGGGTTCCCTGCGTTGCGGTGTGTGCAGAAGGTCGTCGAGGGTTTTTCCTTTGCGTACGGCGTCAATAATTTCCTTTTTCGGTTCGAAATTTTTATCAAGAAATTTCGCCTGAGGGCATTGACAAATTTCATAA
>JAXEIF010000014.1:0-89688 GCA_034120015.1 Spirochaetia bacterium
CCCCAACTTCAAGACAGGTCACCCACGTGTTACTCACCAGTCCGCCATGTTCCGGAGAGCAAGCTCTCCTTCCCATTCGACTTGCATGCTTAAAACGCGCCGCCAGCGTTCGTTCTGAGCCAGGATCAAACTCTCCATTATAATATATTAACAGCAAAGCTGCTAATATCTGCAATAGTTTGTTTGAATCTCTAACTTTATTTTCAAAGAAAATGAACAGTTATAATTCATCATTATAACCCGCCAAACTATACAATCCCTTCTCTTAACTGTTTAAGATCAAAACCCGATCGCTAAATGCGATACTGGGCTATTTTCTTTTAATATACGGATAATTCGAAAAATGTCAAGTTTTTTCCGAAAAATTTAAAAAATTATTTTATTCCGAGCTCCCGACACCGCTTCAGAGCGCCCCCGAAGCTGCCCGTAACATTTTCAACTCCTATTGTTTTCATAAAACCGGATTTTGTCAAAAGGAGATACGGCTGTGTGTGAATTTCGGAAAGAATCAGAACCGCATTCTTCCGGCAGCAGGATCGGTAGAGTTCTTCGAGTGCATGAATGCCGCCGGCATCGATATAAAACATATTTCCGACACGTAAAATCAGCGCATCATACTCTACGAAAGCCCTCTCGAGAGACTGCTCGAATTTCATGACCGTACCGAAAAACAGAGGTCCGTCTACTTCAAAAACAAGAGCCCGCTGCGGCAGCTCCGACACCGTCATCTCTTCTTCATTTTCGGTCGACATTACCTCTCCGACAACCGATTCCGCCAATTTCTGCACACCTTTCATGACAGCCCCGGAATCGGATTTATTTTTCGACTCGGTCACGGAAGAGATCGATACCATTTTCCGGATAAAGAAGAATGCCGCACAAACAAGACCGACCTCGATTGCCACCGTCAGATCGATAAAAACAGTCAGCAAAAAGGTGACGACCAGAACGGTAATGTCCGATTTCTGCCCGTGCAGAAGGGCTTTTATCGCACGCAGACCGAGCATATTCCAGGAAACCATCGTCAAAACCGCAGCCAACGCGCACAGCGGTATATAAACCGCATACTGTCCCAAAAGAAGCAGAATCAGCAGCAGAACAATCGCATGAACCATTCCGGCAACGGGCGTCCGCCCGCCGTTTTTGACATTCGTTGCCGTTCGGGCAATAGCTCCGGTCGCCGGAATACCGCCGAAAAGCGGCGCTGCAATATTGGCAACACCCTGCGCAATCAGCTCCGTGTTCGGATCATGTTTGGTTCCGATCATCCCGTCGGCCACAACGGCACTTAAAAGCGATTCGACGGCACCGAGCAGCGCAATGGAGATAGCCGCCGGAAACAGATTCCGTATTGTTGTAAAGTCGACATCGGGAAATTGCGGCGCCGGCAACCCGGAAGGAATCGCTCCGTACCGCGAACCGATGGTTTCGACCCGCAAATCAAAGAGAAGCACCGCGGCGGTAGCACCGAGGATCACCAGCAGTGACCCGGGAATCTTTTTACTGATAACCGGAATTTTAGGCCACAGAATCAAAAAAACAAGCGAAACCAGGGCAATGGCAGTGGCCTGGGGATTAATTGTTCCCGCCGCAGCCGCATAAGCTCTCATTTTTCCGTAAAAATCACCGGGAACTTTTCCGGCATCAAGACCGAAGAAATCACCAATCTGCGTCGTCAATATCGTCACGGCGATTCCGGCCGTAAAGCCGATAACGATCGTATAAGGAATAAAACGAACCAAACCACCCATTCGGAAAGCGCCGAGAAGAAGAAGCATTACACCGGCCATAATTGTCGCCGTCATCAACCCGGTGATTCCGAAATCTCTGACTATTCCGAAAACAATAACGACAAATGCACCTGTCGGGCCGCCGATCTGAACCCGGCTGCCGCCGAGAAACGAAATCAGGAATCCGGCAATTACCGCCGTATATAACCCCCGTTCCGGCTCGACTCCGGAGGCAATCGCAAAGGCGATAGCCAAAGGCAATGCCACAATACCGACAATAACTCCGGCCGAGAGATCCGAAAAAAATGTTTTCACATCGTATGCCCGAAGACATTTCCACAATTCCGGTTTCATAATCCGATTTAAAACTCCCCGTTTTCGTCCGCTGAAGACAAAAATTTTTTTATAATTTTGTAAGGAAATCCTTTTCTGAGAAGAGCCGCTGCCGTTTTTTCGGCCGGCTTTCCGGAAGCAGCGGCTTTTTCGACCAGAGCGGCAGCCGTTTCCTCTTCCGCCTCAACCGGATAAAGTTCGGCAATCAGCTTACGCGAAAGCCCTCCGGGGATTCCCTTTGCCGCCAGCTTTGCGGCCACTTCAAGACGGCTTTCTTTTTTACGACGGACACATTGCGCGATATAGAGTCGGGCAAACCGTTCGTCATTGACCAGATTTTTTCTTTCCAGTTCCGCAACCGCATTTTCGATCACTTTCGGATCAAACTGCTTCTGCCTCAGCTTGCGGATAATATCGAAAGAAGTCGATTCCTGCCTCAACGCATACTCAAGTGCTTTGCGGTAACAGTACAGCCGAACGGTTTCGTTCTCCATTCGTTCAATCAAATCTTCATCCGCTTCGATGCCGCATCCCAGTCCGGCTTCCCGATAAAAACCGTAGGAAACATAAAAAAAAGAGCCGTCGGAGAGCTTCACTTTGAAGCAGTCCTCCGAGGCCCGTTGCGTATCTATAGCGTCGATGCGAAGATTAACGTTTCGAGAACTGGAATCTTCTTCGGGCACCGCGCTGTCCGTATTTTTTACGCTCAACCATTCTCGAATCGCGCGTCAGGAACCCGTTTGCACCCAGCACGGAGCGGTTGCTTTCATCGGCATCCGCCAAAGCGCGGGACAAACCGTGACGAATGGCACCGGCCTGACCGCTGATTCCGCCGCCGTAAACGTTAACAAGAACATCGTACTTGTTCATACAGTTGCAAACATCGAGCGGACTCTTGATGGTCTGCAGAAGAATTTCATCGGGAATATATTCTTCCGCTTTTTTGTTATTGATGGTAATATTTCCGTTTCCCGCACGCAGATAGACGCGTGCCACGGATGTTTTTCTTCTGCCTGTTCCGTATCCTAAATTTTCTACTGCCACAACAATCCTCCTCAACCGACAATTTCGGGTCTCTGCGCCGCATGCGGATGATTGGCTCCCGCATATACTTTCAGGTTGGTAAACAGTTTCCGTCCCAACGGACCTTTAGGCAACATACCTTTGACTGCCTGCTCCATCGGGAATGTCGGTTTTTTGGCCAGCGCATCGCGGTAAACAACCGTTTTCAATCCGCCCAAAAAGCCGCTGTGCCGGCGATAGACTTTTTTGGTTTCTTTTCCGCCGGTAACGACCGCTTTTTCCGCGTTAATGATAATTACGTAATCGCCCACTTCCTGATGGGGAGTGTAGCACGGTTTGTTCTTGCCTCTCAAAATATCGGCAGCCATCACAGCCACCTTGCCCAAAGTTTTTCCTTCGGCATCGATCAAGAACCACTTTCTTTCAACCTCTGCAGGTTTGACGAATATCGTTCTCATATTTTTCCTCAATTTCTTTTTATTTCCGGAGGTGCATCAGATCCGGATCACGTCAACTGCTGTAACGGTACAGTTTCGGTGTTCTGCATTATAAAATTTTTCCCTTTTTTCGTCAACCGTTTCGGAAAAACTCCTTCGCATTTTCAAAACGGCATACCGGTCAGCGAATTAAAGACCGGAAATAATTTCCTTATAACTGCTCCACCCTTCTGTCGATTGATAACTCCCTACAGCTGAAGCCGGGACTTTAATTTCGGAAACAAAAGGCGGAAATGTCATCTCCGTAATTCCTGTCGGCGGCACATCATTTCCGACCGTTACCCTCTTCAGCAAAGAGCATTCGGTAAACACAGCCCCTCTGATTTCGGTCACTGAAGACGGAATCACGATTTCCGTCAGGGAACTGCAGTAACCGAAAGCCGTATCCGCAATGGCTGTCAGCCCCTCCGACAGAACCACCGTTTGCAATCCGGTACAGGCAAAAAAGACAGACATATCCAACTGTCCGACGGCAGAAGGAATCGTCACACTCTCAAGCGCAATATCCCCCAAAAAGGTTTCCTTTCCCAAATCACTAACCCCGTCCGGAATCGTAATCTCTTTTAGGGCAGAACAGAGAGAAAAAGCTCCGTTACCGAAGGATTTAACCGAATCGGGGATTGTCACCGTCTGCAGCTTTTTGCAGTTATAAAAAGCATACGCCGGCACGGCTGTCAGAGAACCGTCTATTTGCACATCGGTAAGAGACGTACAATTGTAAAAGGCATAGCCGCCCAAAACGGTAACGGTCGCAGGCAGCCGGACGGAAAGCAGATCCGTATTTTCTTTAAATGCCTTTTCGGGAACGGCCGTAACGGCAGAATCAAAAACCCACAATCCGGCATTCGATTCGGTATCGAAAAAGGATTCCGAACCGTTATACCCCGCCCAATCCGAATTCAAATCAATCCGACGTAAAGCGGTATAAGAAATAGCGTTATCAACCCATTTTGCGGTCAGAGTCACCGGCGAATCAACCGGTTGGGAAAAATCCCACCGCACATCGTCTTTCATCCATGCATAAAAAATTTTACCGGAAAGAACCGGATCGGCGGGACGGGGCACGGGCATCCCTTTCGGAATCTCGACAGATCCGACAGCCGAACCTCCGTTCGGATTAAATGTCACCGTTACCAACTCCGCCCACACGGCGTAAAGATCCACGTTACCGGTTACCGTCCCGAATTTGCCGCCGTCGGGATAAGAAGGCGCCGTTGCCTGGCTCTCCTCGGACCACCCCAGAAAGCGGTGTCCTTCATAAACAAACGAATTTTTCCGCAGGAATATTTCCGTCCCTTCCTCTACTGTTTGAACAACGGTTTTCGTGTCTCCGGGAATATTGGAATGAAAAATAATCGAATATTCGTTCGGACCGAGTTCTCCCCATACGGCATAAAGAACAACATCGGCCGTTTTCATTTGAAACAATGCCTGATCGGAATAGGCAATATCGAAGGAGTCGGCACTCAGGCTCCATCCGAGAAACCGGTAACCGTCTCTGCTGAACGGATTGGGGATCAGATGCCCCTCACCGTTTTCGTAAAAAGCCTGTCGTATCAAAGTGACACCGGCATCGGGATATCCAGGATAAAAAGTGACATAATGAATTTTCTTTTCCCACTGTGCGTAAAAATTCATACTGCGGGTCAGCGGCTGAGAGAAATCCCAACGGGAACCGCCCTCCGATTGAGTATACCATCCTTTAAAAAGGTATCCGTCCCGACGGGGACTCTCCGGGTGTAAAACAGTACCGGGTTCTACCGAAACCGCCGCCGAAAATCCGCTTCCGTCCTGCAGAAAAAACCGGGCTGTCACTGTTTCCTGTACACACGCAGATACAACAGCCAACACCGTTGCCAGGAGAAAAAACCGCTTCATCTCCAACCCCCTCCGTCGGGCTTTATCCCAACGCCTTTCTGATTTTGCCCCATTCACCTTTTGTAGCCGACAGCGGCAGCACCGCAGGGACTTCCGCTGCCGGCGGCAGCAGTATGCCGGCTTCAGCCGCACGAAAGCGGCATTCCCGGTAATCGGGACCTTTGTATTCAAGATAATAACCGCGGCGGACAAAGTCAACGGTTTCGATTTCCGGCACTGTCGGTAAACCGTTTTCCGCCAACGCTATCCAGTCGTATACGGCCCGTGTCAGAACTCCGGCTTCGACCGCCGACAGTGTTTCTCCGGCTGCCGACAGCGTTTCCCGACCGCACACCGCAACCGCACGCGAAAATCCGCCGGCCGGAATCCGAACCAAAAGCTGCCGGGCTTCGGAAGGCACCGGCAGTCCCGGACGCCACAAAACGAAACTGCCGCTTTCACCGCGGGCCGGATCGGCCGGCATCTGCGGTAAAAAATTCAATGCCGACGCTTCGGAAGCGAAAACAGCCGTGTGCGGAAATTCGGGGAACAGAGACAGCAGTGCTTTTTGAAGCCGGCCGCCGTAAACCGAAGGATAATCACAGAACACCCCCTGTTCCGCCAGATTTTTCAGCGTAAAGACGGTTTTACCCGGTTTGTAACCGGAAAAGGCACGCCCGTCTCCGCGGTAAAGATCCAGCAGAATCCGTCCGTCATACGTATACAATTTAAACTCTCTTGCCCGTTTCACCTGCGGAATGCCGTTTTCTTCAATAATCATATTCGTATCCTTTTTTTGAAATCACTTCCAACGGAGAGTATTTCGGCAAAATTTGCCGGGTAATTCCGTCCCCGAACAAGACGTGAACCACAATCTGTGATCCGGTGTTCACGGAGCGCAAAACGCGGCCGAGTCCGTATTTTTCGTGATTAACGACGGCTCCTGTCGGATACGCATTAAAATCCTTTGATCCCCCGTTGTATACAGTCAACGCATCGCGGTCCAGCTCATCGAGAAAAATCGAAGGGGACGAAGGTTCGGAGCGGCCGTATCGGAACCGGTTGGCGACGGTTGTGATGTACAGCGCTTTGCGCGCCCGGGTCACGGCCACGTAAAAAAGCCGCCGTTCTTCTTCGATGTCGTCGGTGCGCGACGACGGAAGAATATTGTTCTCAAGTCCCGTTACAAAGACTCTGTCAAATTCCAACCCCTTCGTATTATGTATGGTTGCCAGACTGACACCCCTCTGTTCCCGATCCTGCCCTCCGGACATATCGAGCGCCAGACTGTCGAGAAAAGCCCGCAATCCTTCCCGTCCGTTCCCGTAACGCAGCGACAAATCCTGCAACGCTTTGATATTCTCTTCGCGGTCGGCAACCGACCCGCTGCCTCTGTCTTCTTTCAGATAAACTTCGGTCAACCCCGACTCTTTCAGAAAGTAAGCAATTGCATCTCCGAGTTTGAACTCTTCGTTTTCCGAAACGGTATCGAAAAGAGCGCAAAAACGGGCAAGTTCCGCTCCTTTGGCATCTTTTGCCGCTACCGCTTCCGAGGCTTTCAACAGGTTTCCGTTGTACCGCAGCGAAATTTCCAGAATCGTTTCCATCTTTTTGTCTCCGATGCCGCGGGCGGGACGATTGACAATCCGCTGAAACGCGGGAAAATCGTTCGGATTCAGTAAAAGACGCAGAAAGGCCAAAATATCTTTAATTTCTTTTCTTTCAAAAAAGCCGAGAGTCCCCAAAGTGGTATACGGAATTCGTTTTTGACGAAAGACCTGCTCGAAAACCGCTGCCTGGGAATTGGTTCGGAAAAGAACGGCACTGCCGTCCCAATTCCCGTCGGACAAAATCCCGGCGCAAAATTCCGCCTCGGCCCGTTCATCTTCAAGATAATGCAGTTCGCAAATGCCTTCTTCGGGATTGGCCGTCCACAGCGTCTTTCCCAACCGCTGACGGTTGTTGGCAATCACGGAATCGGCCACCTGCAAAATCCGTCCGGTCGAGCGGTAATTCTGTTCCAGCCTTATGGTTTCGGTATGCGGGAAATGTTCGGGAAAATTCAGGATATTTTCGACCCGGGCTCCGCGGAAAGCATAGATGGACTGGTCTTCGTCGCCGACCACGCAAAGGTACGCGTTTTCCCCTTTCAGCAGCTCCAGAAGAAGAAACTGTGCCGTGTTGGAGTCCTGATACTCGTCTACCAGAATCACTTTGTACCGGTCGTGAATTTTACGGCGCAGCACTTCATTGGTCTGCAGTCCGTGAAGCGGTTTCAAAATCAGATCTCCGAAATCGACGCAGTTGATTTCGGACATGCGTTTTTCATAAGCTTCATAAACCGGCCGAAGATCTTCCATGCTTTCCGTTTCCGTCAGGTCGTCTTCGCTTGTCAATGCGGCATCTTTCGCTCTTTGAATATCATTGTAATACGCCCGGCACACATTAACTTTTAATTCGGGAAAGAGTTTGTGAATCAGCGACACGGCATCATCATCGTCAATAATATTGAATTCGGGTGCGACACCGAGATATCCTCCGTAACGGCGAAGGAATCGGGCTCCGAAAGAGTGAAAGGTTCGAATTTCGACAAACCGGGCCTGAGGAGTCAGCGCCGTTGCCCGTTCGCGCATCTCGGCAGCCGCTTTGTTTGTAAAAGTAACGGCTAAAATCGATTTCGGATCGACTCCGAACTCATCGATTAAAAAAGCAATTTTCGATGTAATGACACGGGTTTTCCCCGACCCCGCTCCGGCCAGAATCAGTAACGGAGGTCCGTTGTGAATGACCGCTTCACGCTGCCGGTCATTCAGAACATTCAAATATTCCACGGCCGCAACGCCTCCGCTTCCAAATCGGGTCCGTTGGCACCGTCAACGCGGCATAACCAAAATTCACCGGGTTTCGGATCGCCGCCTTTGATCACAACACAACCGTCGACTTCGGGAGCCTGAAAACGAACCCGTCCGACCGCAAGCGGCTCTCCCCGAAAAACTTCTTCGATTAAAACCGGCATTTCCCGCCCGATATAAGCTATCATTTTTCCGGCGGTGATTCCCGACTGTACGGCTTCCCAGCGCGCCTTGCGCCGTTCCGCCTTTTTGCGCATCAGACGATGACGCAATGCGCCGGACAATTTTACCGCCGGCGTTCCTTCTTCTCTGGAGTAGACAAAAAATCCGACCCAATCCAAAGCCGTATCCCGCAAAAAACAATCAACTTCTTCCGCATCTTTTTCGCTCTCTCCGGGGAAGCCTGCCATGAAAGTCGAACGGATCACCGCATCCGGCATAAACCGGCGGATTTTTTCGATTAGACACGTATAAATTTCGCGGCTGCCGCGCCGTCCCATTTGCTTGAGAACCGACGCGGAGGCGTGTTGGAACGGAATATCAAAATAATGAATAATTTTCTGCGATTCGGCCACTGTTTGCAGCAGCGAATCGGTTATGTGGTCGGGGTGAATGTACAAAAGTCTGATTTGAAAGCGACCGTCGATACGATCCAAAGCCCGCAACAGCGTTTCCAAAGGTTCCGTTCCGCCGTTGCGGCCGCTGTCGTTTCCGAACGCAGTCAAATCCTGCGCAACGAGATTGATTTCATAAATTCCCTGCGAGATCAATGACCTCACTTCTTCAATAACCGACTCGACCGTACGGCTTTTGACTTTTCCCCGAATCAGCGGAATCGCACAAAAAGTACAGTAATTCTCACACCCCTCCGCGATTTTCACATACGCACTGCGGGGGCCGGAAAGAAAAAAACGGCGATCATAAAAAAGCGAATCGGCAACCGACTGAGTCGTCCCGGCGATTTTCAAAACGGCTTCCGCAGTTTTTCGCACCGACTTGTTACCGACAAACAAATCGGCCGCACCGGTTTGTTTCAACTCATCCAAATAGCGTTCTGCCAGACAGCCGGTCACAACCAGTTTGCGATCGGGAAACCGCTCTCTGAATTCGGAAAAAACGGCAATCGATTCTTTTTTTGCTTCTTCAATAAAACCGCAGGTGTTGACAATCAGAACAGCAGCTTCTTCGGGGCTGTCCGCACGGCGAAGTCCGTATTGCAAAAGCAACGCGGTTAAGTTTTCCGAATCGACACTGTTTTTGGCGCAACCGCACGTTTCGACATAAAATGAAAGCGGATCAATATCGAGGGATGATACGGAGCTCATAAATTCGCTTCTGCTGATTATACGCCCACTGCACTTCGCGGGAAACCAGCTGCCCCAATGTGCCGAGCTGAACATCGACACCGTCTACTTTAACGGAAGCAACGCCCGCATTCGACAGCGACAGATAAATTTTCATGTTACCGTCCAGCCGCAGTCTCTGATTGCCTCGGAAGAAGCCCTCAACCGCTTCGTCCTCCGTATCCAGCTTATAGCGGACAAAACAGCGCTGTCTGAAGACAATATCGATACTGAACGGATTGGCCACCGATGAAGTCTTAACGACCGTTGATTCCACTCTCCTGGCGCCTCCGGTCGGCACAACCGGCTCTTCGGCAACATCCATAAATGCCGACTCCTCGGGAACGGCGGCATCGTCTTGCGGCCGGGCGACGGTTACCGATTCACCGACCTCCCGATCAAAACGAACCAAAACCGATCCGCGGGCCGCGTCGATGCTGCGGACAAAAATTTTCACATCGGGAATGCCGTTTTTGTCGAAATCAATCAGTTTTTCTTCTTCGGTTCCGATTTCAACCGACTCGGACTGCTTTGTCAGTCCAGCTTCGTATTCAAAGATGGCTTTTTCTGCCGCTTTTTTCACTGTCAGCACAAACTGGGAATCGGCGACCGGAAAGCGCAGTTTGTCGCCGGTATTCATCCGCTGTTCCATAAAACGGGTATCAAAAAGAGGAACGGCAGCACTGACATCTTCGGGCATCGGCGCCGCCTTTTCACGTGTCGCAATAAAATATCCGGCCACCGCCACCACAGCCGCAATCAGAACGGCGAGGAAACTTCCGCCCACAATTTTCCAGTTAACGGCGGGACTTTTTTTCGGGGAAAGCAGTTCCTGAACCGGAATCGGCTGCTCCTGAATCAGATGACTGCGGTAAAGACCGATCATTTCATCGGAATTCAGTCCGAGATAAATCGCATAATTTCTGATAAACCCGATGAGATAAGTTTCTGCCGGGAATTTTTCTTTATCAAAATTCTCCGCCTCCAAAGCTTCCAGCCGGTCTTTCGGAATATAAGTCTCTTCGGCTGCCTGATCGATTGTCACACGTTTGGCAAGCCGTGCCTGTCTGAATTTTTCTCCCAATTTCTCCATCTTTCTTTTCCTTCCTTATTTTGCGTCGGGATCAAACAGAAAATTATTCTGTTTATACGCTGTCGGCGGCGATGTATAATCAAACCGCGTATCGGGAATTCCCGTATTATACTGATAATCGGTAAATGTACAGACAATCGATTTTTGCGACGCATCGATTCCTTCGAAACGTAAAATATTGTAATTCTGGTCAATATACAATATAATTTCGCGAAATCCGGCTTTTGTATAACGCCAAACCAGACGCAAACCCATAACGGGAACGGGCAATCCTTCAATTTGCACAAAATCCGGCGTTTCGTTATAGGAAATTTTATAATTTCGTTTCATAAAAGAAAGACCTTCTTCGCTGACAATCCCCTGACTCAGGGCTTTTCCGTCTTTCTCGAGTTTCTGAATAAACACGACACCGGTCTGAGGCAGATAACATGTCAGCTCCTTACCGTTACTGACAATGACCTGATTGGCCGGTCGGCTGAAATTGATACGGACGAGATTCGGTTTTTTGTAATACAAAACCCCTGTCATCACCGAGTTCCCCGTTTCGTAACGGACATTCACCTCGTAATCGTTCATTCCGTTGTATTTCACGGCAAGACGATCGAAAACATCCAGCGCCGTCCGACTGTCCTGTGCAGGAACGGAAAAGGAGGCCGCCAAAAACAGAAATACGGTAAAAGATTTAAACAGACAGCGAAAATCCATAGTATTTATCATACATAAAGCACGATGAATGTCAAGATAAAATCACCATTTACGGGGAGAAGAATCTGGACAAAAACAGCGAATCGAATTAAGATATCGGCATGAACACCGATATAAATTCTGCTGTTTTGAAACCCGTTCATTCCGAATCGGAAATTGCCGCCGTTGCCGGTTTGGCTTCTCAAATCTGGAACGAACATTTTACACCGATTTTGGGACAGGCGCAGGTCGACTATATGCTGGAAAATTTCCAATCGGCCGACGCCATCCGCAAAGCCGTCAACCGCGACGGCTACCGTTATTACTTCATCATGACGCCGGAAAACAAAACGGCCGGTTACTGTGCCGTTCAGCCGCGGATTGACGCCTTATACCTGAGCAAACTTTACATTGCCAAACCGTTCCGCGGCCGGAAACTGGCAGTCGCCGTTATCGGCGCCCTGTGCACAACGGCCGCCCGGGAACATCTGCCGACTATCAGGCTTAACTGCAACCGTTTCAACAAAAACACGCTTGCCATTTACGATCGTCTCGGATTCCGGATTATAAAAGAAGAAAAAGAATCGATCGGCAACGGTTTCTACACGGACGACTACGTTCTCGAAAAAACGCTGACGGTCGCCAAAATTGTCAGTAAGCCAAACGGAACAGAACTTCCGAATCGTTCCTCAAATTAAACGAAAAAGTCACCCTCTCTCCGCCCTGATTGGTATACATTCCGTACGAATTCGGAGACGAAAAGGTCATGACCGGATCGCAGGCAAACGAAAATTCGCAAATCGGTCTGGCCGGAGAACCGCTTTCGGCTATCTGAATCGGTCTTTGCAAAAGCAGCGACAGCAGCGCCGCCAAAGTTTCAAGCGGATCTTCCGCCCCGGAACGGGCACGCACGGCAATTTCAAAACCGAGACCGCCGCCGGAAACCGCCGTCTGTTTTTCTTCTGCCGCAAAAAACTCTTCGGAAGGAAAAAAAGTTTTAAATAGAATTTTGTTCTGCGCCAGAGCCGCAAATTCGGGACGGTTCGGCACCCGCTCGAACTGCAGACGGGCCGTTAAAGAAGCCGTATCAAACCGGAATACCATTGCCGAAAAATAAAACGAATCGGATTTGACATTTTTCAGCAGTTCCGAACGGTCGACAACACGAATAACAGCCGGCGACCGTTCCGCTTCGGCTGCGGCAACAGCCGCCGTCTGTTTCGTTGCGTCTGTTTCGGTCTTCCGGGTTTCCGACGGCGGCATCGGCTGCGGTACGGTTATTTTCGGCAGAACCGGTGTTTTATCGGCCGCCGGACGAAAGTAACGGCGGGTCGGAGCTGCTGTCGGCTGTTTTGCCGGAGAGGCAACAGGCGCCGGCTGCGGTTTCTTTACCGGAGCGGGCGCACTCACCGCCTTTTCCGACGGCCGGGTCGGGGTAACGGCGGCCGCGGGAGCGGCCGAACCGGATTTATCGGTTTGCTCTGCCGGTTTGGTGACACAGGCCGCCGCAAACATCAGGATAACGGCAGCACCGGTTAAAATGATTCGTTTCATCGTTTTTATTATAACCGATTGATGCAAAAAGACAAGCGAAAAAGGCGTTTTCTCTTGATTGTTTCCCGACTCCGCTTTATAATCGCCGTATGAACACGAAAATTATTTCACTGGGCGGATCGATTGTTGCGCCCGAAGGTCCCGATGCGGCGTTTGTCGCTCAATTTGCCGAAACCGTCCGCACCTATCTGTCGGCCGACGCTTCACGCCGTCTGATTTTTATTGTCGGAGGCGGCGGTCCCGCACGCATCTACCAGAAAGCCTGCCGGGATATTGTCTCCGATTTGTCGAACGAAGAACAGGATTGGATCGGTATCATGGCGACCCGCCTGAACGCCCAGTTTGTGAAGGCGGTTTTTTCCGCCGAATGTCCGCAACCGGTCGTCTGCGACCCGACCGCATCGTTTGATTTCGAAGGACGGATTCTGGTCGCCGCCGGGTGGAAACCGGGCTTTTCGACCGACACCGATGCCGTTTATCTGGCGGAAAAGTTTGCGGCCGACACCGTCATCAATCTTTCAAACATCGCCAAAGTTTACACCGACGACCCGAAGATCAACCCCGATGCCAAACCGGTTGACGCCATGAGCTGGAGCGATTTCATCGCGATGGTCGGCACCGAATGGACTCCGGGTAAAAATCTGCCGTTCGACCCGATTGCCTCTCAAAAAGCAGCCGCTCTCGGATTAAAAGTCATCTGCGCCGGCGGCCGAGATTTAGCCAACATCGCCAAAATTCTTAACGGCGACCCCTTTTTCGGCACCGTTATCGGATAAAACCGCAAATCCGCGCTGCGGTTCCGCAACGGAATCGGCAGAAAGCGTTGAATCAGGCGATTCAACGCTTTTAAAAGAATTTGTACAATAAAGACGGGCAAAAATTTAGCCGTAAGCAATCATTACAGATTCAGGAAAATTATTTTCAACAATTTTTTTTGTTGCATAATATTTCAACTCTTCCAAATCCCGTTCACTGTATGTGTCCGAGTATTCCAAAAGTTCAAAATCAAGATTTGACTCATTGAGTTTAAATTTTCCGATAAAACCATAATCATTTTCAAACTCATAGATATGGTTTATCCCGTTCTTTTGTAATTTTCTGAATTCTGTCCACATTCCAATCATAATGATTTATATAATATCCCCTCGGTAAAATATGACTCTATTAATAAGTATACCTTTTCAAAAGCCTCAGTCATACTCCCGGATGTACGCCACGCGGATTTATCGGGTTTTCCTTAAATCGGAGAATTCTGCGAAGACCCGGATATTCCGACATGTTCTTTTATTAGTTTTTCTTCGGAATTCCGGGGCCGTCGGCATATTTTTTAACGGCATCGATCGCCAGTTTCACTTTCCCGATGGTACAGGGACCGCCGACACAACCGCCTTCACACGCCATGACTTCCAGAAAATTGCCCGGCATTTTCCCGGCAGCGTACATCTGCAGCAATTTCACCGCTTTTTTATCCACACCGTTGATAAATTGGGCATTAATGTCGGGAATATCGGTTCGTCCGGCATCTTTCATTTCCTTCAGTACAGCCGAACTGACACCGCAGGAAGTCGCATAGCCGCGTCCCGTGCTTTTCACCGGACGTGTCAGTTCATGCGGTTGAACGGCATTGAACTGCACGCCGAGAGCAACAAACATAGCCGCCAGTTCCTCGAAAGTCAGTACAAAGTCGGTATTCGGATCGTTCAGGGCTTCTTTGCGTTTGGCAATACAGGGACCGATAAACACGGTAAGCGCTTCGGGGTCCTCTTCTTTCAGAGTTTGAGAAGTGTAACGCATCGGACTGGGCGTTTCGGAAACCGCTTTCAGCAGTCCCGGAACATGTTTCTTTACCGTCTCGACATAGCTCGGACAGCAGGAAGTGGTCATCAGTTTATCTCCGGCGTTCATTCTTTCGACAAACTCTTCCGCTTCGTGCTCCGATGTCATATCGGCTCCGAAAGCCACTTCTTCCACGCCGGTAAATCCGAGAGCCAGAACGGCACCCGCAATCTGCTCGAGCGAAACCGGGAACTGACCCACAACGGAAGGAGCCAGCATCGCCGTTATCTTTTTCTTCTCTTTAATCGCTTTCAGCACATCGATAATCTGCGATTTTTCCAGAATGGCACTGAACGGACAGGCCACCATACATTTTCCGCAGTAAACACATTTACCGAAATCGATTTCCTGAACATCGGTTTCGGGGTTCCGTTTGATGGCTCCGACGGGACACGCTTCTTCGCACGGAATCGGCACACGGATAACCGCATGGTACGGACACACCTGAGTACAGATACCGCAGTCGATACACTTCGAGTAATCGATGACCGATTTTCCGTCAATAACGCTCATCGCCCCTTTGGGACAGTTAAAAACACACGGGCGGGCAAAACAGCCGCGGCAGGCGTTCGTCACCAGATAACGGCTGGTAACACAGCTGGTACACGCCACATCGAGAACGCTGAGAATATTTTCGTCGAATGAATTGCGTTTCAGTACATCTTCCAGATAAGAACTCAGCTGCTTTGATTCGTCCTCTTCATCTTCTACACTGACGCCGAGCATCGCCATCAGACGGTATTTCAAAACGGCGCGGTCTTTGTATGTACAACAGCGGGATGAAGGTTCTCCTTTCGGACGCAGTTCGATCGGAATTTTATCGATTTTCTCGGCGAGTTTGTCATCCATGAAATCTTTGATAATGCGGATGAGCAGTTCTTTCCGCATCCGGTTGGCATCGTTTTTATCCTGCATAATTATTCCCCTTTCCGATGTTCGTATATTTTTTCGATAATCGCAGCAACGGTGGCGTTGGCGATCAGTTCATCATCGACTTTCACAAACGGTGCATTTCCGTATTCATTGTCCCGACAAACACCCAAACAATGAGAACCGATAACTTCAACATTCTCTTTCAGATCTTCGGGCAGAAATGTTTCGAGCTCCTGCAAATCCGCCGCTCCCAGCAGATAGCAGGTTGTTCCGACACAGATGGTCACTGTTGTTTTTTTCATAAGTTTCCCCTTTCTCCGTTTTGTATCAAATGTAACGAACCGTTACCTTTTTTCTGTATTTTTCTTCGAGACTGGCCCGAATCCGTTTAATGATATTCCGCCGCATTTCCAAATCGACCGGCAGGTTGGGATCCTGATGCGCTTCGTTGATTTTGGTGCCGACAACGAATTCGATTATATCACTGTCCATAAACAGGTTATACAGCTGCTGAATAATCGGCTGCATTTTCGAAAGCGGAGTTTCTTTTTCGAGCGAGACCGCCAGTTCGGTCAGCGTTAAAATACCCTCCGTTACCATATCAATACCTTCCATTTGCGATGCCGGCGGCAGTCCGCGGGTGCGGTTTTTCAGATCGGTCCGGATCGGGATATTCAGCTCGCGCGATACAATCTGTGCCGTTGTTCCGCCGCATACGATTTTTTTCCCGTTAAAATTGCGAAAATAACCGGCATATTCGGCATCATGTTCTTCCTTAAACGGCGGGCCCGTCAGCAGCCGCAGGCGGCGCGGATGACGGAAATAAATCACGGCGCAGGTAATATCGTCAAGCGGTTTGCCGCACTGATCCATGCAGCATGCCTGACGGACAACCGCTTTGGATAATTTCCGGGCCGAAATTTCCGGATTTTCGGCAATCAGTTCCTGAATGTATTTCAGACAGCCGGAGCGGGTCCAGCCGAACTTATGCGGTTTCATACCCAGACCGGCCTGTGTGACACCGTCGGAAAAGAAAATAATCCGGTCTTCCAGCTGCACGGGAAACTCCGAAAGCAGCAGTTTGCGGGAGGGCCATTTTTTGGACACCAGCTCCTTCTTTTCGTGAATAACTTCCCGATTCGCCCGCAGGTGAATCAGATCCGGATTATCCATTTCAACCGTGCGCGCTTTAACACCGTTAATTAAATCGACAATCGTAAAGGTGGCGTAGCTGATTTTCCGTACTTCGCACACCGGCAATGAATCCATAATGATTTCCGATGATTTCAGTATTTCCTGATTTTGGGCCACGAATTTCAACGCCATCGCCGTTGTCATATTCGACAGCAGAGCTGCTTTGATACCGCTGCCCAGCCCGTCGGACAAAACGGAAATGTAGCGCTGTTCGTTGGGAAGAACTTCGGTTTTGAAATCGTCTCCCGCGACCGCTTCGCCGCCTTTGATCAGCTGACTGCATTCGATCTCGATAAATGCTTCATCATTGATCATCATGCGGAGCGCTCTCCTTATTTTCTCCCTGGAATCCCTCTGCGACTTCCCGCAAAAGGATTTCGGTTTCCGCCATGTGTTCGCCCAAATAATTGGCGATTTTCTGAACGGTAAAAACGTTTTGTTCGATGACTTTTCGCGCTTTTTGGGCAATCTGCTCCCTCTGAAGCTCGCTTTTGGTCATATCGGTGATGATGGCTCCGACCTGACGGTGCGGATCGACGGTAAAAATACTGATGCGGAAAATTTTATCCTGAACGACGTAGTTGTTGCGCAGGACATCTTCTCCCGACTGCAACGCCGCTTCGAAAAGGTCGGCAAAGGGAACCAGACGCCGCAAATCGGCGTGCTCGAGTCCCGGACTCGCTTCGTATGCCAGCCGCGTCCCTTCGTCATCCATCAGAGAGGCAAACTGCTTATTGCATTCGACAACTTTGAGATTGCGGTCGACAATCACGACTCCGGCAGGAATATACTTAATCAGCGCATTGCTCTTATTTTGCGCCATCCGCTTCAGATAAGAAACACACATTTCCTTTTCGGCTTTCCCGGAAGCTACCGCCGCAACGAAATTACGGCAGGTCTGATACCCGCACCCGCCGCAGTTCAGCTCGTCTTCCGGATTGCGCTTGCCGATAGCTTCGAGACCGGCTTTCACCTGTTCGGGCGTCAGTTTCGTTTCTTCGACCGGCTCCGTCGGAAACTGTTTGGCAACTTCTGTACGGCATTCGCGCGTTTCGCTCGATTTCATGTAGCCGGGGCGCGCAATGCGCAAAATATCTTCGAGGCGGTCGCCGCGCACCGGCATACCGGGACCGTTCACACAGCCGCCTTCACAGGCCAGACATTCGATAAAAAGCTTCACCGAAGTGTCGTTCGGCACCGCACCGGAAAGGAGGCGGTCGATGTTATTAAGACCGGAAACCGTAATATAGGCGGTTTTCTCATCGTTTTGAGCCGACCGCACCGTTTCGATCATTCCCCCTTCAAACGCATACAGCCGCCCTTCTTCCGCAGCTGTCGGTTCGAAAGCGCCCGCCGCCGATTCGTCGTGCAGAGAAATCCCGGCTTCGTGCAGCCACTGTCCGAGAGCCTTAAATGTCAGAGCGATTTCCAAATCGGTCGACGGATCGTCGGCCTCCAGTTTTTTGGCGGCGCACGGCCCGGCAAAAATCACCTTAATATCGGATCCGTAATAATCTTTTAAAAACGCAGCATGAGCCCCGACCGGCGAAGTCATTTCGGTCAGCAGCCCCGCGTAATCGGGAATGTATTTGCGGATGTAAGCGACCGCTGCGGGACAGGCTGTCGATAAAAAAATACCCGATTCCCGTTTTTTCATGAGATTGGCAATTCGTGAACTGATAATCTGCGCACCGAGAGCGGTTTCGCTGACGGCAAAAAAACCCAGTTTTTTGAGAGCGCTCACCATCTGCACATCGGAGACATCTTTGAATGCGGTTTTCCACGACGGCGCCAACGAAAGCACCAGCCGCTCTCCTTTTTCAAGGAGATATTTGACCCGATCGGCATCCGAACGGATCTGTTTGGCCCCGGCCGGACAGACTTTAACACACCGCCCGCACGCCACACACAATTCGGGCATCACACTCGCACTGCCGTTGCGCAGTTTGATAGCCTTTGCGGGACAGTGTCGGATACATTTATAACAATCCTGACACTCGTTTTCTTTCGTATAGACAGGATAGAAACCGTTCATAAACTCTCCTGCTTTTGATTATTAAACAAATCCCGCAAAATTTCAAACATTTTTCCTTTATTCATTCCCGTATAGACCGTACCGTCAATCATGACAATCGGTCCCTGACTGCAACGGTTTGTACAAAGACAGCAGGAGAGCTCCAAATCGGCTTCATCCCGAAGTCCGCGCGCCTCGAGAAAATCTTCGATAACCTGCAGATTTTCTTCGTTTCCGCGGGAAAAGCAGCTGCTTCCCATGCAAACTACGATTTTCGGTTTCATATTCGTCCCTCCCGAAAAAAAGGGCGCCGATTAACGGCGCCCGTCCTGTTTTTTCGCTTATCAGACCGCGTCACTCTTGCCGTAATAGGCATTGAGATACATCTGCTTGATCTCGCTGATCAACGGATAACGCGGGTTGGAGCTGGTGCACTGATCGTCAAATGCATCTTCGCACATTTTGTCCAATTTTGCAAGAAAATCTTTTTCCTCGATACCGAACTCTTTGATCGACATCGGCAGGTTCAAAGTCTTCTTCATATTGTTCAGAGCTTCAATCAGTTTTTCAATCTTATCTTCGTTGCTCTTTCCGCCCAATCCGAGGAAATCGGCAATCCGGACAAACCGGGAAACGGCCGACGGATATTCGTACTGCGGGAAGCTGGCCTGTTTGGTCGGGTTATCGTTTGCATTGAAACGAATTACCTGTTCCAACAGCAGAGCGTTGGCCACACCGTGCGGAATGTGGAATGCGGCACCCAGCTTATGAGCCATACTGTGACAGACTCCCAGGAAGGCGTTTGCGAACGCCATACCGGCCATTGTCGCCGCATTATGCACCTTTTCGCGGGCTTTCACGTTGGCAGCACCGTCCGTGTAGGAAGCCGGCAGATATTTGAAGAGCACGCGCAACGCTTCGAAAGCCAGAGCGTTGGTGTAGTCGGTCGAAACAACCGAAACAATCGCTTCGATGCTGTGAACAATCGCGTCGAAACCGCTGGCGGCTGTCAGACCCTTCGGCATATTGAGAACCAGTTCGGAGTCGACAATCGCCATGCTCGGGGTCAGAGCGTAATCGGCAATTGCGTATTTAACGCCCGTGCTGTCTTCGGTCACGATACTGAACGGAGTCACTTCCGATCCGGTACCACTGGTGGTCGGAATCGCAACCATCATCGCTTTTTTGCCCATATCCGGGAAGCGGTAAATTCTCTTTCGGATATCCATGAACCGCAGCGCCAGACCCTCGAATTTGACATCCGGGTTTTCGTAAAGCAGCCACATAATCTTGGCCGCATCCATCGGCGAACCGCCGCCCAATCCGATAATCACATCGGGGTTGAAAGCGTTGATCTGAGCCACACCCTCGTTAATCGTCGACAGTGTCGGATCCGGTTTAACCTGATGGAATACCTGCGATTCGATATGAATCTCTTCCAAAATTCTGATGATATTATCGACATAACCGCTGTTAAACAGGAAGGAGTCGGTAACAATGAAAGCACGTTTTTTGCCTTCCAAATCTTTCAGAGCCACAGGCAGACAGCCGTATTTGAAATAAACTTTCGGCGGAACGCGGAACCACAACATATTCTCTCTCCTTTCTGCAACGGTTTTGATGTTCAGCAGGTGTTTGACACCGACGTTTTCACTGACGGAGTTTCCTCCCCAGCTTCCGCATCCGAGTGTCAGCGACGGCGGCAGTTTGAAGTTGTAGATGTCTCCGATCGCACCCTGGCTGGCCGGCATGTTCACCAGCGTCCGTCCCGTTTTCATTGTAGCACCGAAGAGATCGATGCGGTCTTTGTTCTGCAAATTGGTGTAGTAAACGGAAGTATGTCCGAATCCGCCCATTTCGACCATGATACGGGCTTTTTCGATTCCGTCCTGCCAGTCGTTACACATAAACATACCGAGAGTCGGGCTCAGTTTTTCGTGGGCAAACGGCTCATCTTTGGAAATTTCGGTTGCTTCACCGATCAGGACTTTGGCGCTCTTGTCGACTTTCACGCCGGCCAAATCGGCAATCTTCCATGCCGGCTGTCCGACGATAGCCGGGCTGACTGTTCCCCGTTTCGGGTCGATAATAATCGCACCGACTTTTTTCTTGTCTTCGGGAGAAAGAACGTGCGCTCCGCGAAGAATGAACTCGTCCTTCACTTTTTTGTAAATATCTTTGTGAACGATAACGGCCTGCTCGGAAGCACAAACAACACCGTTGTCGAATGTCTTGCTCATCAAAATGGAGCTGACGGCTGTTTTGATGTCGGCTGTTTCGTCGATGATAACCGGTGTGTTTCCGGCGCCGACACCGATAGCCGGTTTTCCGGAACTGTAAGCCGATTTCACCATACCGGGACCGCCGGTTGCCAGAATCAGGTTGACGTACGGATGTTTCATAAGGTAGTCGGTCGCTTCCATCGAGGGTTCGTCGATCCAACCGATGATGTCGGCGGGAGCGCCTGCCGCAACAGCCGCATCGAGAATGATTTTGGCAGCTTTGATAGTCGACGCTTTCGCACGGGGGTGCGGGCTGATGATGATGGCGTTTCTGGTTTTCAGAGCCAGCAACGATTTAAAAATTGCGGTCGAAGTCGGGTTTGTTGTCGGAATAATCGCACAAATCAAACCGATCGGTTCGGCAATTTTTTCGATACCGAAAGCCGTGTCGTGCTCGATGACGCCGCAGGTTTTGGCATCTTTGTATTGATGGAAAATGTATTCGGAAGCGAAATGGTTTTTGATAACTTTGTCTTCGACAATTCCCATTCCCGTTTCTTCTACGGCATCTTTAGCCAGCTCGATACGACGGGCATTGGCCGCAATCGCTGCCATCCTGAAAATCTCGTCAACCTGTGCCTGTGTATAAGTCGAAAACTTTTTCTGCGCTGCTTTTGCTTTTTGGATCACCGTTTCCAGCGCCTGTAACTCGGCATCCAATTTTGCCTGGTCTTTTTCAGCCATGATGTTTTTCTCCTTTGAATCGATATATTTTTATCGGTTCATGATTATATATACCTTTTTTCGGGAAATTGGTCAATATAAAAATAATTTTTTATCGATATTTTTTTATTTTTACTTGTTTTTATTTTTTTCCTGTGGTAAATTAGACCCGTGGGAAATGCCAATAAGCCGGAAATTCCTCTTCCGACGATTAAACGCATACCGATTTATGTCTCTGTGCTTGAAAAATGGAAGAAAGAAGGAAAAGATACCGTTTCGACGACCGATTTTGCGGAACAGCTTTCGCTGAAACCGGTTCAGGTCAGAAAAGATCTTGCCTGTGCCGGAGCCGAAGGAAAACCGCGTATCGGATATAATACGGAAGAGCTTCTGGAGACCCTGCACCGTTTCGTCGGTTGGAATAATCTCTCCGACGCCGTACTGATCGGTGCGGGCGCCCTGGGAACGGCGATTCTGGGTTACAAAGGCTTCGTCCGATTCGGGTTGAATATCCGTGCCGCGTTTGATGCCGACGAACGGAAATGCAACACCGAAATTCACGGAAAACCGGTCTACAGTATGGATAAGCTGAACCGGTATGTCAGACAGAACGGTATCATCATGGGCATTCTGACCGTTTCCGAAAACGGAGCCCAACAGGCCGCCGACGCCTTAGTCGACGCCGGCATTCAGGGAATTTGGAACTTTTCCCCGGTGAAAATTCAGGTTCCCGATTCCATTTTTGTTCAACGGGAAGATTTGGCGGCCGGACTGGCCGTACTGGCCGTCCGTATCCGGGAACGCCAATAATTATTTAATCAGTTCTTTTACCGAAGAAGCCAGCCCGGCAACCCCCTGCAGCTCCGACGGAATAATCAGCTTCGTCGACGGAGAATCAGCCATTTTGACCAAAGCCTCAAACCCTTTCAGAGCTATAACATTCGGATCGGCACCGGCATCTTTTATCATTTGAATTCCGGCGGCTTCCGCTTCCTGCATGGCTTTGATGGCAAAAGCTTTTCCTTCCGCCAATTTGATTTCTGTCTGCTTCTTTGCTTCCGCACGGAGAATGGCCGCTTCTTTCTCACCTTCGGCAACCAGAATGGCAGCCTGCTTCTCCCCTTCGGCTTTCAGAATCGACTCCCGCTTTTCACGTTCGGCCCGCATCTGTTTTTCCATTGCATCCTGAATATCACGCGGCGGCTGAATATTCTTTACCTCTACACGGTTCACCTTAATTCCCCACGGATCAGTTGCCTCGTCGAGAATCTCGCGCATCCTGGTGTTGATTAAATCGCGGCTTGTCAGCGTTTCGTCCAATTCGAGCTGACCGATCAGATTTCTCAGTGTCGTTGCCGTCAGATTTTCAATTGCACCGATCGGATTTGCGACACCGTACGCATACAGCTTCGGATCGGTAATTTGAAAATAAAGAACCGAATCAATCATCATTGTCACATTGTCCTTGGTGATAACCGGCTGCGGTGCAAAGTCAATCAGACTTTCTTTCAGCGAAACCCGCCTCGCTACGACATCAATAAACGGAATCACAATATGAATACCGACATCCAGAGTGCGTGAATACGCTCCGAACCGTTCGACAACTGCCGCTTCCGCCTGACGAATCACCCGAATTCCGGAAATGACCAAAAGAATAATCAACGCCAGAACGACTCCGGCCACAATTGCAAATACCATCTCTTTTTCTCCTTCTTCTTATTTTACAGGGTCAAGCCTGTTCGACTTTCAGCTTAACGCCGTGAATTCCGATTACCTTAACACGACTGCCCGCTTCCAATTCCGTTTCCGCATCGGAAAAGGCGGTCCATTCCTGTCCCGACACCTTCACCAAACCGTTGGCATGCGGAGCAATCGTTTTAATGACAATTCCGAATTCGCCGACATTACGGTCGGCATTGGTTCGGGGAGCCTTACGGATTACTTTTTTCATCACAACCGGACGAAAAGAAAAAAGCAGGATCGCGGACAAGACGAGAAAAATTAAAACCTGCCAATACCACATCATCGGCATAACTCCGATATAATAGAAAATAACATTGACGGCAGTCAGAACCAGCGCACCGGCAATAAACCAAATCGAAACAAAAGCATTGGAAATCACTTCGGCAAGAATCGCCGCAACCAGCACTCCCATCCAAATTACAATCCATAAACCGACAGACATTGTTTAACCTCTTTTTTATTTTATCATGCAACATGACAGAATGTCAAAAAATTTAAAAAATATTTATATATGACAGAAAAAATATCCGATATTACCGCCGAACCCCCGCAAAGAAAGCATCAGACAGTAACATCGGAGCAAAAAGGAATTCCACTCACCGTTCCGTTCCCGCAAAGCAGCCACCGCGGATGTTCGGTTTCGGCATAAAGCAGATCATGAGTAGATACAATGACAGCCTTTCCGGCTTCCGATGCAGCTTTTGACAGAAGACGGAAAAAGTCTTTTTTGGCCGCATAATCCAAAAAAGCAGTCGGTTCATCCAAAAGCAGCAGAGGCGTCTGCTGAGCCAATGCCCGGGCCGTCATAATTTTTTGTTTCTCCCCGTCACTCAGCGAATCAAAAACACGGTTTCGAAGTGATACCGCTCCGACCGTCTCCAACGCGGCATCGACCGCTTCGCAGTCGGCCGCCGTCAGCCGCCCGCGCCAGCCGGTATACGGGGCACGGCCCAAAGCCGCCGTCTCGAACGCGGTAAAAAGCCCCATCCCCGGAAACCCGGTCAGCACTACCGCGGCAATCCGCGCCCGCCGGCCGGGCGTCAGTTTCGTCCAATCTTCCCCATTCCAGAAAATTTCTCCGGAAAGCGGCAACTGCAATCCGGCCAAAGTGCGTAAAACGGTCGATTTTCCCGCCCCGTTGCGGCCGTAAAGAACGAAGAAATCACCGGGTCGAAAACAGAGTCCGGATGCACTGACAATCCTTTTCTCCCGCCGCCGGTCGCGGTACCCGAAAACACAGTTACGAATTTCCAAGCCTTCAGTCATCGGTAACCTCCCCGCCTTTTCCCAAAAGTACCGCAAAAACGAACGGCAACCCCAGAAAAGACAAAACCGGATTCAGAGGCAGAGCCGTCATCCATAACGACGGAATTTTGGCTGACAAATCCGCCGTTACCGTCAGCAATGCTCCGGTCAGCGCGGATGCGGGAACAAGAATGCGGCTGTCATCTGTGCGGAAAAAAATCATGACAAACCGCGGTGCCGCAATACCGACAAAAGCCACAGGGCCGCAAAACGATGAAACAAAGGCGGCCGCAACCGATGAGACGGCAACCAGCCCGAACCGCAGACGCCGGACATCGACACCGGCCGAAACGGCATAATCGGCGGACAGTCGATACAAATTCAGATTTTTTCCGATTCTTACGGCATAAACAAGCGATCCGACTGCAACCGACATCAGCACAACCGACTCCGTCAGCGTCGTCCCCGAAAATGAAGCAAAATTCCAGGCGAAATACCATTCCCACTCTTCGGGTGAAGAAAAAAAGATCAGCAGCGAAATAACGGCGTTAAGACCGTACCCGATCATCAGTCCCGTCACCAAAAGTGTGGCTTTTGTCCTCATCCGGACAGACAGAAACGACATAAGAAATGTTACTGCCGCCGCACCGGCAAAAGCGGCCGCCGTGCTCCCCACCATCCAAAACCCGCCGCCGGAAACCGTTCCGACAAAACCGCGAAGCAGCAGGGTCACAAGCGCCACCCCGAGCGAGGCACCCGAGTGGATTCCCAATACAAACGGATCTGCCATCGGATTACGAAAAAAGGACTGCAGTAAAACTCCGGAAACAGCCATTGCCGTGCCGGCGGCAGCTGCCGTTAAAAGACGGGGCAGCCGTATCGAAAGAAACAGGAAGCGCAACCGTTCTCCGGGAACCGGTTCCGAACCGAATCCGGGAGAAACCGTGCCGAGTAAGAAATGAGCTGCCGAAATCAGCAGCAGCATTCCAATCAAAACCGGAAAAATTCTTTTCATTTCAGAATCCTGTAAAACCGCACCGGTTCACCGCCGTTCAAAATCGCTTTCAGATCTTCCAAAAGCCAATCGGGATGCAGCGGAGAATAATCATAAAATCCGTTAAATCCACGTTCGTCGAGCATCCGATCATTGACGGCAATCCGCGCCGTCTCAAGCGGGGAAAAATCTTTCAAACGGGAATCACCGAAAGCGGAAAGTGCCGTTTTGACAAACGACTCCCGACTCCCGTAGGTTCCCGTATGAATCAGCCAGACCGAGGCTCCGGAAAAGCGGGTAAAGACCGTCTCCAAATCGAGCAGAACGGTTTCCGATGCGGAATCGGACATCGGGTAGTCACCGCCGGCATCCCTTACTGCCGAAGCCATAAAACTGTCGGCTGACGGCATCCGCCACAATCCGTTAACGGGAAGATGAAACAGCACACGGGGGCGGCCTCCGCCGGGAACAGTCTCCTCCGCCAGTTCCCGATAACGACGCTCCGTTTCGCGAAAAAGAGCCGCCGCCTCGTCCGCCTTTCCGAAAAAAGCCGCTTCCAACTCCGCCCACCGGGTCCGTCCGAGAATATCCGGCTCCCGCCAGTCTCCGATCGGAACGGGAACCGCTCCGCAATCGAGGATTTTTCTCAATTCGACCCGGTCACCCGCCGCCGGAGAATAAAAAACGACTTCCGGACGCAGAGCCGCCAATTTTTCACGATCCAGAACCATCCCGTCAGCCAAAAAAGCAATTTCACCGCGTTCGATTTTTTTTCGGAAAACGGGAATCGTCGTATAATCACCGTCCATACCGACAACCGTATCGCTCTCTCCGATCTCGTCGAGCAGCACCAGCATGGTCGAGGTGCAGACGGCCACCCGTTTTTGCGGAACGGACACCCGGAAGCAGAGATCGTCGTTCAGACGGGCGGAAAGCGCTTCGCCGTGATCGCAAAATTCATAGGTAAAAAGCTGTCCGTCGACAGCAATTTGAGCGGAAACGACACGTCCGTCACGATTTTTTTCGAGACTGAAACCGCGGGCCTGACCGTAACCGGCAAATTCGAAAGTCTTTCCGCAGGAAAGAAATATCGGTATCAGAAAAAAAACAGCATATTTTGATCTTTGTTTCATTATCAATCTTCCAAACAGAAAACAAACTTTTTTTCCGTCACAAAACCGCCCTTTCGGGGAGGAAAATGCCAGCGTGAAATCGCGGAAAGAACCGCACGACGAAACCATTCGTGAGAAGCATGAATCACTTCTGTTTCGGTAACGGCTCCGTCAGACCCGACAGTCATCCGAACGGTGACAAAGCCTTCGATTCCCTTTCTCCGGGCTGCCGCCGGGTAACCCGGCATCGGTAAAACAACGCCCGCACTGGCCGATACAAAATCGATTTGCGGTCGCTGTTCGCCGCTTTGCCCCCCGTCCGCCGAAACCCGGGAAGGAATCTGTCCGCGACCGGTTTCTGTCGTAGCGGGAACGGAAGCGTTGCTCTCCGTGTTTACGGCCGGCTGCCCGACTGCCGCAACAGCCGGCCGAACAGCTGCCGAAACGGATTGCCGCAACGGCAACTGTTCGGACTTTTTTTCCCCGTTATTGACGGGAAGAGACGGCAGACGAAGCTCGACCGCGACCGCGGCAGTTTCGAAACGGGTTTCTATCGTAATAAAAACGGCAGCAGTAAACAACAGTGCATAAATCAGCAGTGCCCCGCCGAAGGAAAGCGTCCACCGCTCCTTATCATTCATGACTGTTCAACACCGCCGTGCAGGCCGCATCAAAACCGGCCGATCCGTACGTCTTAAAAGCATCATAAATGATGTGACCGAACGAATCATACATCGCCTCGTATCCGTCGGTATTCCCGCCGCATCCGGGAATATCAACCAACCTGAGATACCGAACCCGATTCAGATCCAGCCGCCCGTCAGCCACGGATTCCCGCCCGGCCAGTTCATCCAGGTCGAACAGCGTACCGTATCCGAGCGGTTTGGCACCGGCCAGTCCGTACACCGAATCGGCAGCTATCTGTCCGCCGTCCGGAATCGGAACTGTTCCTTTCGATACCGAATCGAACCGCTCGAAATCGATTCCGTTGCTGCTCACCTCGACAAAAGCCAATTCGGCAAAAACCGAATTCTCATTCGCCGACATTCCGTTTTCAAATACGGCAAAATCGGGCCCCGGCCCGTTGGCCGCCGGGATTTCCCATTCGATCGTCAGAGAACCGCCGTTTCCCAAAGAAACCACATCATACACAGGATCGGTCACCGCTTCCGAACGGTGGGCAAACCAACCTCCGAGAACACGGTTTGCATCGGTAAACGATGTCAAATCACTGCCTTTCCGGTATTCGACCACACTTGTCGCCCATCCTTTTGCGGTAAATGTCCCGGCCTTCACGGTCAGCTGCAACACGGAACCGAAACTTTCCGTAACGATAAAACGGTAACGGGACACCGCCGTTTCCCCAGGCCGTCTGAGGAAAAGAGAGTAAAGACCCGGCTTATCGGCCGAAAAAGATTCGGCCGTCTGCCAGCGACTGTCCGATACCGAAGGCACAGCGGCATCCGTTCCCGGTATCAGCACCGTTTCCGCCGTTTCCGAAAAACGGACATTGCGGCCGGGAGGAAGCATCCGACCCGTATAAAAACAACGTACAGGCGAAGCAAAATCGCCGGCAGAAGAAGGCGGCATAGTCATATAAGCCGATTCGAATAACGGATCGAGCAGCTGTTTTCCGCTTACATCGGGAACCGGATCCGGGTCACAGGAAAAGAAAACAAAAACAGCAGCCGGTAATAAAAGCAGACAAAATCTGTTCACTGTTTCTGTTTACGAAAACCTGTCGACGCATAACCGAAATAACCGTTTTTTGCGGTAATTTCCCGTTCCGCTTCTTCCGCTGTCCCAAACAGCCGGTTAATATACACATTTTCGTCGGAAGATCCGTTTTTGTATCCCTGCGTAAACACCCACGTTCCGTCCTTTTTTTGTCCGAAGCGGAAAACATTAAACATTCCCGGCCTGCCCGTACCTTCGTTGTTGCATTCCGTTAACTCGAGAATCATGTATCCGAAATGTCCGTAACCCGTTCCTTCCGGAAGATTCATCGCCGGTTGCGTTTCTTCACCGTTAAACCGGTCGAAAACAACCTTTCTGACTGTGCCCGTATAGACCGTCTCCGCCGATTTCTCATCGACACCGCCTTTATACGTTACCGATGTTTCGGAAACGGAATAAATTTCCGTCCACGATCCGAATTCTGACTGCGTCGTCAAAACATAAGTTCCCAAGAGCTCTTTTCCCCGGGACGTCATTGTCAGCGGATCACACGCCGCCAGCAACAGAAGGAATACCGAAAGGATTCCCCACTTTCTCTTTTTCATGAAAACTCCTTTTCGGATCGGAGGTAACGATACGGATACGGCGAATCGATTTTTAACTCAGACCCGAAGTTAAAAAATAAGAATATGTACCAAAGTTTCCCGGCTTACGGGCCGTTCGGCGAAGCCTTCCCATCCGAAGACAGTGGCCTGATTTCGCCTCTTCCCGATTACGGTTGCGGGTCAGCGCGGGATTTACACCCGACTTCCATTGAAATACACCTGATTATACAAAATCGAAAGCGGTTTGACAACCCACCGAATTTTCCGTCAAAAAGCACTTCCTTTTCCGCGCTTTTCGTGTCATAATAAGATATGAACAACAGTCAGGTATTTCAGAAAAACCATACAAAAGCCTGTTCTCTGATGGAAAAACGGAAATATGCCAAAGCTGTTCCCTATCTGTTGACTGCTCTGGAAGCGGTTCCCAACCATCCGGTTGTTTTATCCAATCTGGCAACATCTTACTATGAGGCAGGCGCCCTCGACGAAGCGGCACGCACAGTCTCTCAGGCCGAATTTCTGGGCATCAAAACAGCGGAACTCAACAATGTTGCCGGTCTGATCGAACTGAAACGGCAGCAATATACAAAGGCGCTCGAACTGTTTTACGAAGCCGTCAGAAAAGAACCCCGGATTTCCGTTTATCACAACCATCTGGGGGTTGCTCTTTTTAAGCTGAAAAAATATCCGCACGCTTACAACGAATTCAAAACCGCAGTCAGTCTGGATCCGTCCAATAAAGAAGCCCGCCGCAATCTCGATGACTGCGAGGAATTCATCTGAAAGCCGGAATCCTGTTACGGATTAAATCACTTTCCGCTGTGTTGCGTCACACCCGGATAGGAAATTCCGAACACAATCTGAAGAAGGTGGTCCCAGGTCTGCCGATCGAAATTATGCGCTCCCCAGTAAGAAGCCGACAGGGTATAGGTTTTTGCGGCACGCAGCAGCTCTCCGTCGACGGTAATCGGTTTTGTTTTAAAGACAAAAGCGGCTGTTGATTTGAATCCCAGAAGATTGACATTCCTGTAGGGCGGAAGATTGTGAAAAAACCAGGTCGGAGCCAATGTCAGACGAACAATATCTTTTAATCCCGCTCTGACACCGACAGATTCTTCCAAATAATATTCTGTCTCCGATCCTCCGTCGGGATACGAAGTACTGTCGAAATAAAAATCGTTGTAAACAGTCAGCGTATATCCGTTTGCCTTTATTTCGGGATGCGCCTGAAAAAATTCATAACCGACGGACATGAGCGTTTCCGTTTCGAACGAAGAAAGACCGGCCGCCTTACGTGTAAAAAAAGGCAACAGTCTCTGTTCAAGAGACCAGTTTAACCCGGGCATTCCGGAACCTTCCAGTAAAGTCCGGAATGCAAGACGATGTTTGAAACTGTTCCAATTCGACTGATCGAAACGGTATTCCAGCCCGAAAAGCAGATCCAAATCATCGGAAAAAGAGAAGCGGTTATCCCAACCGACCCCGTATCGGTTCCGGTAAAGAAAACCGCCCTCATCCGGCTTTTCGGCATCATAAATATTGCGCAGGTGAATGTTCAGATAAGTATAAACAACGACGGTATACAAATCCGAAGGCATCATTGTAAAGTTCAGACGAAAAGTATCCCGATTAAGCATTTTATCGTTGTACAGGAAAAGCGGGTTAAACCCGACTTTGTCATCGACAAATTTCAGCACACCCTCGAAATTTAACGACCACGAAAAACGCCACGGCAGCCCGGCGGCAACAACAGACGGCTTCGTTTCCGCTACAGAAACCGCAGCCGGCGCATCGGACATCATTTCGGCGGAATCCGCTGCAATACCGTCGGTTACCGCTTCGATCTCATCCTCACTCCGAAGCGAATCCGATTCCGTATCCTCAGCCGGTAAAATCATCGCGTGAAAAAATAACAACAGAATACAGAAAAAAGTCGGACGCTTGCGAATCATCAGCGGCAGGTTCCGTCGGCATCCATGCATTTCACGTAAATATCGGCTGTTCCCGAAGCTTGCGCATCACTCACCGTCAGAACCAATCGGGTTCCGCCTCCGACCGGCTCCTGCATGTGGAAAGTAAAAACTCCGGCTTGAGCAATGCCGTCAAACAGGCGGCATTCCGGACGCTCCGCATATCCGATACCGTATTCCGAAGAAAGTTTCGCATTCGGAATGGCAACTGCCGGACTCGATCCGTTGGCGGGAACCAGATAAACCTGAACCGTCACGGCACCGTCAAGTCCGGGAATATCGACTTCATAATCCCCCGTACCGGAAAAATCAACCGCCGCAGCTTTTTTACCTTTCGAGGGAATGCAAAAATTGACATCCATCGCTGCCAGCCTCTGAAGATGCCGGCTCAGCTTTACACAAAAATAGGAAAAACTCTTTTTCTGCTTCGGCGACCAAACCGCTTCGGCAACAGCGGCAGCGCGCGGATACCCCATAAATTCGACCTGATCAATGGTTTTGATATATTCGGTCCAGATATTGGCCTGCCCGCCGAGAACATACTGCTCATACTTTCCGGCTAAAGCCGCACCGACAGGATCGAACGAATAGACTTTTTTCAAAGGAAGATACCCTCCGATGCCGAGCTGATTATACGGCGCGGCTTCCTGATGATAATCCAGATAAACAAAAGTCGTCGGTGTCATTACAATATCGTGATGCATCTTTGCGGCACGGATACCGCCGGCTTTTCCCCGCCAGCTCATGACAGTTGCATTTGGCGCCAGACCGCCGTCGAGTATTTCATCCCAGCCGATCAGACGACGGCCGTGTGCCGTCAGGAACTCATCCATCTGATGAACAAACCAGCTTTGTGCACCGTTTTCGTTTCCGAGTTCTTTTTCGCGAATAAAGGCCTGAACCTCTTCGGAAAGCTTCCACTGACCTTTGGCACATTCGTCACCGCCGATATGGATAAATTCACTCGGGAAAATATCCATAACTTCGGTAAGAACATCTTTCAAAAATTCCGCTGTTTTTTCAGCCGGTTTAAAAACACGCGGAGAGACACCCCAGATACCGGAAACCTTGACATTGTTACCCTGAATACAATTCGGGCAGTTAAAAAAGCAGCTGGTATCGGCTTTGGCCGCAATCAGTTTTTCATCGGGAACATCCGACACCCCCAGCCACGGATAAGCAGCTATCGCTGCCTGAGCATGTCCCGGCAATTCGATTTCGGGAACCACCGTGATACCGCGTGCGGCCGCGTAACGGACAATGTCGCGTGCTTCATCTTGCGTATAATAACCTCCGTGCGGCGTATTGTCGTATTTATGACCGCCTTTCAACCCGCTCAGATAATGACCTTTCAGCGTCCGTTCCCGTTTACTCCCGACTTCGGTCAGCAGCGGATATTTTTTAATTTCCAGCCGCCAGCCCTGGTCATCGGTCAGATGCCAGTGAAGTTTATTGAATTTGTGTATCGCCATCAAATCAATAAAGCGTTTGACGGAATCCGTATCGAAAAAATGCCGGCTGCAGTCGAGCATCAGTCCGCGCCACTCGAAGCGGGGGTAATCCTCTACCGAGACAACCGGAACCGTCCAGGAAACTCCGGCCTGAACCATGCCTGCGTAAACGGCGGGAGGCAGCAGCTGTTTAAGCGTTTGGTAAGCGTAAAAAAAACCGGAAGGTCCGTTAGCTCGAATTTCAACCGCATCGACGGAGACATCCAGCATATAAGCTTCCGGGCCTTTTTCGGCAAAATTTTCGTCGGCTTTTAAAAACCGGATCACATTGGTTTCCGCCCGTTCCGCTTTCTTAAGCGTAAATCCGGCGGCAATCCGGAAATCCGCCGTCAGAAATTTAACCGTATCGGCAGCTTCCGGATCCGAAACGATAACCGTTCGCGGAGTTACGGTAAATTCTCCGACACCTTCTTTCAGAAAAACAGGCTGAGGGATCACAGCCGTCCGCTCAATGCCTTTTCCCGGCCGAACCGAAGTACAGGCCGACAGAACCATTAATCCAAGTAAAACGGAAATCAGTCTTTTCATCATACAACTCCCGATAAACATTTTTAACAGTGTAAAACAGTTTCTTTTCTTTGTAAAGTCTTTTTTTCGATTCCGTAACGGGTTGCTCTCCGGAACGAGACAGTCGTCCCGAAACAAAAACACCTTCAAACGAAATCGGCTATAAAGCAGAAAAATGACAGTTTATTGTAGAGGCAACGGCGGAAACGACGGTTCGCTGCCGACGATGCATCGGGAATTTTCAAAGCTCTTGTCAGGATTTTTTGTTATGATATAATCGACGCATGGACACACAACACTCCCGCACCGCTCTTCTGCTGGGAACGGAAGGAGAGACGAAACTGAAGAATGCTTTTGTCACCGTTGTCGGACTCGGTGCCGTCGGCGGTTTTGCGCTGGAAGCCCTGGCCCGATCGGGGATCGGCCGTTTAAGACTGGTCGATTTCGACCGTTTCGAAGAGAGCAACCTCAACCGTCAGATTCTGGCTACAACCGAAAGTCTCGGCCGCCCGAAAACCGAAATTGCCGACGAACGGCTGCGCCTGATTGCCCCCGGGACCGAAACCGAAATCCGCACTCTCTTTTTTTCGAAAGAGACCGCCGACGGGGTTTTATTGCCGAAACCGGATGCGGTGATTGACGCAATCGATTCGCTCGAAGCCAAGGCCGATTTGATTGAAGCCTGCGTTCGCCGCGGGATTCCCGTATTCTCTTCGATGGGAGCGGCTTTACGAACCGATGCCGATGCCGTCCGCACCGGAAATCTTTTTAAAACGGAAGTCTGCCCGCTGGCACGAAAATTGCGGACCCTTTTACGGCAACGGGGGGTGTCCGCTCCCGTTTTCTGCGTCTACTCCGTACAGCCGCCGGTTGCCGCTATCGGAAACAGGACAGAGACAGACGAACCGGGAAGCCGCCGCCCCCTGGGAAGTCTGTCAACACTGCCGGCAATTTTCGGATTACGGCTGGCGCACGAAGTCATCATGCGCATTGCCGAAGACCGGCTCTGAAACCGTCGGTCGCCCGACCGGGCGGTCATACCGGCAGCGCTTCGCCTCTCTTGCCGGACTACCGCCGGGACATCGGCGGAAAATCGGGGTCATCGGTAACGGAACGAACCGAATCGGAAGACTGCGGCTCACCGCCGATACGAAAATCAAACAAAACCTGCAGCAGAGAATCCCATGCCTGTGTTCTGAAATTCCACCCGCCCCAATAATAAACCCGGAAGGCATAACGGTCCCGCGGAGAAACCTTTCCTTTTATAAATGAAGGAAAGGAAGGTGCCCCGCTTTCGAAAAAGAAAGCCCCTCCCGCTTTGAGACCGAAAACATGATTGCGGTCATAATATGACGAATCACGATACCAGTAATGAGCCGCCAGCATCAGTTCTCCCCGCGCTGTCAGATCGCTTTTAAAACCGACAGCCTGGGAAAGATAGCAGTCTCTGTTCCCGTTATACCCTTCAATGACATCGCCGTAGTTGAAAAACGTATCGCTAAAAAGTCGAAATGAATATTTTTGGGGCGGATTTTCCATCAGTCGAAGAAAATCATATTCTCCGTAAACCGTCGTCCGCGAGGAAATTTCTCCCCATTTTTCTCCGAACGAAATATGAGGCAACGCCTGCTGCCGGACATACCAGCGATATCCTTTTTCCCGATAGCGGCTTCCGAGTGCAACCGAAGTGCCGAAACGATGCGAATACCAGAACGGAAGCGATGTCACCATAAGATATTCCAGTCCGAAAGAAACGAAAAGATTGTCTGCCGGGAAAAATAAATTCTCCCACTCCAATCCGAAACGAAAACGGTTCAGCATACCCCAAAAAAATCCGAAATCACGCCCGCCGGTAAAATCGGTCGATGTATAATCCTGATTGAAATAATTACCGGCACCGATTTTTTCCGGTTCGTCGAGTCGCGTCTGTACATCAAAAACAAAAGAAATTTCGCTGCGGTAAAAATCGACAGGTTCTACCGCCGTCAGAAAACGAAATCTGTTTAGGACAGAAACGGAATCGTCATAAAGATAAAGAGGATTCGGTTTCAGTGACGCATCCTCGAAATTGACACCGGTATCGAGCGAATAAGAAAACGCAATCCAAAACGGTACGGAAGCAGTTGTTTGCATTGATCCGGATTGCCCGTTCTCTCCGCTGCCGGATTCATCAAAAGGGACGCTGCTTTCGGGAACCGCTTCGCCGGTATCCGAATCGGATAAAGGTGCCTGAGCAAAAAGCGATACGGAAAAACCGGTCAGTAAAACAGCAAAAAATCTTTTAAACTTCATTATCCTTACCCCTGACAAAAATTAAAAATTGATATCGGCTGTCAGTCCGAAATGATCGGATACCGGAAAACCGTTTTCGGGAACATCATGAAAACAGAGCCGGCACGATTCGATTTGTCCGAATCCGCGTGCCCACAGATAATCAATCCGGCGGGGTCTCAGTTCATCGATATCGTGGTACGTATCGTACAGCCGCGGCTTTTTTAATTCGGATTCTTCGGTATAGTAACGCGAAATATTCGTATTTTGCAGCGGATCCCACGTGTATCCGTCGCCTTCTCCGGCGGCGGCAAACAGATCGGTCCAGCCGGCATTTTTAATCATTCGAATCGATTCCCAATCGGGACCGGCATTGAAATCGCCGCCGACAACAACCGGCATATCGGACGAAAACTGCCGCTCGAGAAAGGAAAGCAACCGGGATGCTTCCCTGCGTTTCAAAACGGCATCCTCTTCCAACTGTTTTTCGGCAGACATTACATCGGCGGCCCGGAATCCGCGACGGGAAGCGACCATTGTCAAAGCCGTTTGATCCGAAGCACTGCCTTTCCATTCGGGGCAGGCCAGCCAGTGGGTCACTACCGCGCCGAAAGGCCGACCGTCACCGCTTCGGAGTCTGACGGCAACCGCCTGCGTGAGGTTCCCGGTATGAAACGAGGCATAATTTGTCACAAAACCTTTACCGGCCAGATGAACCCGACCGACCGGCTCCATTTCCAGCTCGGGTCGGGCCAGAATCACATCGGCTTCCCTTAAATTAACGGGAAATCCGATCCGTCCGATTTTCACCCCGGACACGCCGATATGTCCGACCGCATCCATTTTCAATGCCCGTCTCAGACGATCCGTCTGTGCGGGAACCGGGTTCACTTCATTCAGAAAAACGACATCGGCATCGAGAGATTTCAGTCCCTCGATCAGAATTTCCTCCCGCCTGCGCCGATCCGCTTCCGGTTCGAAATATCCGAGGCGGATCTTTCCCCGATAATTAAAACCAGACCAGATATTTAACGTCACAAAACGCATTATTTCAGTTCCAAACCGCGGTCACGGCACAGCATTTCCAGACTGCGGTCGTAAGTCGCCTCCGCTTCGGGAGAAAAAAAACATCCGGGAAGCCCCTCGTTATGATCGCGATGATGAGCCACACATTCACAGCAGATTCCGTGCCGGGGACAGTCGTATGTACAGGGGCACGGCCGATGATTATTGCACGCCATAAAATCTCCTCGGTGATTATTTTAAAATATAATTTTTGAAGTGTCAAATTTTTTACTCTTGACAGAGCCGAAAAAATTTATTTCAATTGAACCATATATTTTTGGGAGAAAATTTATGAAAAAGATGCTTTCTATTTTGTTACTCTTACCGGTAATTATGCTCCTCTTCTCCTGCGAAAAAGAGCAGGGATTACCGGAAATCGGTACAAACGAAGCCGGTGTGACTTACTATGTCAAAGCCAACCGGACGCCGGAACAGAAGGCTTACCTGCAACTGGCAGTGAAAGCCGGCAGCTGCAACGAAGCGGAAGATCAGCGCGGTCTGGCTCATTTTATCGAACATATGGCTTTCAACGGAACGCAAAGCTATGAGGGAAAAGAACTGGTGGCTTTTCTCGAATCGATGGGAGTGGCTTTCGGTCCGGAGCTGAACGCATACACTTCTTACAACGAAACCGTTTACGAACTGGAAGTTCCGACAGCCAAACCGGAACTTCTGAACGAAGCGATCAACATTCTGCAGGAATGGGCTTTTTCCGTCACTCTTGCGGAAGATCAGATTGAAAAAGAACGGGGCATTATTGCGGAAGAAAAACGCCTGCGCAATACGGCTTCTTACCGTTCTTTCCGTAAAATGACGGCCGCTCTTTTCGGCGATTCACTTTACACCGCACGGGAACCCATCGGCACCGATATCGTTATCAAAACCGCACCGCGTCAGAGGCTGGTTGATTTTTACCGCAGCTGGTACCGGCCGGAAAATATGGCTGTTTTTGTTGTCGGCGATATCGACGAAGCGGCGGTCGTTACCCGCCTGCAGTCGTTTGCACCTCAGCCCGCCGCCCCTCAAAGCGCACAGCCGCTGACCGAAACGGCGACCGTCGGCAAGACTGCTGCCGCCTCCGCCGCAAACGGGGGTGCCGATTTGCCGAACCCGGCGGCTGACGGCGAAGCGCCGGCTCTGCCCCACCCCGACTTAACGGTTCCGTTTGACGGGAAACGGCGCATCACCGCGTTTGCCGATCCGGAACTGACGGCGGCCGCTTTCACGGTGTGGCATAAATACGAACCGCGTCCGCTGATTAACGAGGAAGATTACCGTCTTAACCTGATTTACCGTCTGGCAGCCACCGTTTTTTCGCAAACGGTTCAGGACATGATCTTGTCGGGTGAAAGCGACCTGATTTCGTTTTCCGCCTACACAGGTTCCTATGTACGCACTCTGTCCGTTTTCGGTGCCGAAATGAGTTTACCCGAAAACCGGATTGAAAAAGCGCTGACTCAGTTTATCTCCGTTGCCAAAGGTTTCCGATCGGGTCTGTGCGACAATGCCAAACTGGAACGGGCAAAACAGGCACTTCTGACCGAGGCAGATGCCGCAGAGGCCAATATCCCGACGTACGAATCTCTCGCTTATCTGAACTGGTATAAAGACGACTGGCTGAACGGACACAAAACCGTTTCGGTCGCCTCTTACGTCGACCGCATTCGCCGGATTGTTCCGTCGGTCACCCTTTCCGAATTAAACGGTGCTTTCGCGGAACTCCTCGCCGATGCCGACACCGTCTTTTCTCTCAGCGCACCGTCGCTTCCCTTTCCGACCGACGACGCGGAGATTCTGATCGGACGGCTGCTGGACGAAACCGAACCGGTTATGCCGGCATCCGCCGGATCCGAGACCCTCTTTTTCCCTTACGAGCCGAAACAGGGAACCATTACCGATAAACAGTATTTCAAAGAAGTCGAAAGTTACCGGTATACCCTCTCGAACGGAGTGACCGTCTGGGCACGTCCTTCGTCCTATAAAAAGGATTATGTTGAAATGAGTGCCCTTCAGAACGGAGGACTCTCCCTGGCCTCGAAAGCCGAGTACACTTCGGCGCTGCTGACGTCCGACTGGTTAAATCGGGGCGGACTGGGCGCGATGAATGCTTCCGAACTGAAAGCCTATCTGGAAACGCGAAACGCATCCTGCTCCGTTTCGATTGACAATCTGACCCACGGTTTTAACGGTTACTCGGCAGCAAAAGATCTCGAAACCCTTTTTCAAATGATTTACCTCTACCTGATGCAGCCCAATCCCGACGAAACATCGTTTCGGACGGTTCAAAAAGCAGCTGTCGAGAATGCCGAAAAGCGGGCCAACGATCCGACGGAAACCTTTTTCCTTCGGGTCAACGAACGTCTTCATAACGGCAATTTCCGCTATCTTCCGCCGACTGCAGACGAACTGAGGGAAGCCGACAGCGAAACATCTCTGGCCTTTTACCGACGCCTTTTCGGAGGCCGGGGCTTCACCTTTATTTTCGCGGGCGACTTCAAGCCGAAAACTCTGGAGAATTATCTCACCCGCTATCTGGCCTCAATCGAATTCGAAAGAGACCCTCTCCGTTACGATTTGTCCGTTTACGCACCGATTCCGACGGAAGCCATGGCCGACACGGTTTTGAAAGGCAGCGAACCGAAATCGATTGTGCAAATTCTGTTTGTAAACGACGAACCGTTTTCAATCGAAGCTTCGGAAGAAGCATCCGCTCTGGGATCCGTTATCGATATGATGCTGCGGGATCAGATTCGGGAAGAATCCTCCGGGGCCTACGCCACTCAGGGATACGCATACCTCTCCCGCCTTCCGTTCGAACAGTCGCTGACAGCCGCCGCCTTTTTCTGCGATCCGCAACGGGTCGAAGAACTTCTGGAGCAGACTCGGACGGAGCTCAAAGCACTTTCGGAAGGAACACTGAATCTCAATTATCTGAAAAACCACATTGAAATCGAAAAAAACAACCTGAAAGCCGCCCGGCAAACCAACAGCTATTGGCGGGAACAGCTGATACGACATATTCAGGGAACGGTCACCCTTGCCGATATTGCCGGACGGGAAGACGCGCTGACGGCCGTCACCCCGGAACGGATTAAAGCCGCAGCAGCACGGTGGCTGCGGTCCGAAAAAATGAAAATTTTCATTTTGAAACCGGAAACGGACGCCGGATCATCCGACTGACGGCTCCCGATACATAAAACAGCCCCGGAAGGGGCTGTTTTATGTAATACACCCAATTTATTTTCCGTCCGGTTTTTCGTATGCCTTAAAAATTCCCTTTCCGCCCTGTTTGGCTTCATACAAGGCAGCATCGGCCGCTTCGGTTAAATCATTGCTGTCAAAACAGGCGCCGCAGCACGAAGCATATCCGCCCGACATCCCGACGGAAATGACGGTACCGTCCGTCAGTGTCGCCGTTGTATTCAGCGAACGCCGGTAAACGGAACGGATAATTTCTTCCGCTTCCGAAGCTTCATAACCGTAAAACAGAACAATAAACTCATCGCTGCCGATTCTGGCCGTAATCCGCCGTTCCGCACCGCAGCAATCGAGCATCCGCGCAGCCGCCTTAATGGCAATATCGCCGTTGGCATGTCCGTATCTGTCGTTGATTTCTTTCAAATTGTCGATATCGACAAAAAGAATTGTGATGTTTTTTACCGGCGCTGCGTTTTCCGTTTTCAGTTTTTCGACCGCATTCGAATAGCCCCGCCTGTTCAACAGTCCTGTCAGCACGTCATAGTCCCGGTCATGCTCGATTTTCTGTTTTTCCAGAATTTGTTCCGTTACGTCGGAAACAATACACACCGTGTTTCGTTCATCCGCAAACGGCATGATTTCGAGATAACTGACAGGATTGGATGATGCCCTGTAAATATGACGGGCACTGTTGTACGGATTGGAAAAGATTCCGTCCATGTATTCAAGAAAGCGCTCTTTATCGTCTGTAATTTCCGCAAATGCCCGGTCATCCAGCATCAGCAGCGTCTGTACCTTTCTGGTCGCTCTAACCCGTTTCATATCACTGTTGTACTCGTAAACCCCGATCATAACATTGGCCATATCGAAAATTTTCGACAGCTTATCTGTATTGTTCAGTAAAGAATGAACCATGGAATTAATATGATCACTCAGTTTTTTAAATTCCGGCAGACTGACGACATCTACAATCAAATCCAGATTTCCGGCCGCTATCAGTGAGAGATTTTCGATTACCGCATTAATTCCCCGTAAAATGTATCTGTCTATAAAAAAATAGACGACATACAGCAAAAGAAGCATAATGATCAGCAGATAAACGGATATCATCGGTATATATGTCAGCAAGTCTTCATAGAGAATTTGTTTTGCCGCTACAACACCGAGCAAAAGACCGTCCGATTCCTGAAAATAACCGAAAGAAGATGTTTTTCCTATTTTGACGGAAAACCCTCCTCTGTTTATCATTTTTTCGGGATGATCGAAACCGACATCCGCCGCCTGTCTTCCCGTCAGCTTCGCATCCGTGCAGCCGACAATCAGGCCGGTTGCTTTATCGATAGCCAGCTGGATTTCTCCTTCGTTGTGAGAGACAATCGAAAAAAGATAAGAAAGTTCCATCAGCTTCTGCTGTTCCAGAATCTTACGGGGTTCGATCCCGACCTGAATGATATTTTTTCCGTCTTCCTGCCAGACACCGGAATACAGCATCAGCTTATTTTCTGCCGTATTGGGAACAATATCCTGACACAGCACAAGAGACCGGTCGTTTAGAAGAGGAAGAAAATACCGCATCTGCTCACCGGACTCGAAATTAAAACCGTAATACTGCGGAGTCGTTCCCGAATAAATTTCACCTTTTTCGTTCAGGATATGCAATTCGTCAACCTGCAGGAGAGAAGCTACTTTTTTCATTTCGGGAAGATTTCCGACAATCTGCGGATTATGTTGGATGATATAGGCAGCCGCTTTGGCTCTGACAATGGCAACATCTCTTTGGGAATCTTTTAAGAGAGTCAGATTGGCATCATTCAGAGCAAGGGTCTCTTCAAGTTTTTCTATTTTAAGACGGGCTCCGCGAATATAATTCCATCTGATATTATTAATCTGCATTGCCGTATTAATAATCAGAATGACAAGCACCGCAGCAAGCGTAACGCTCAACAGCCGAATCGTAATCATTTTTTTCATAGAGACATTTCCCGACATAAACCCCTCTTAAACAACCGAAAAAGAATAACAGACCCGTATTCAGGGTCTGTTTCACTCTTTTTCTGCTTTAACCGCAGTCAGTGCCGACGGTCTCCGGAAAAATATCGGAAATCGGAAACGGCCTCTCAAAAACAGACAAAATCACGAAAAGGCAAAGCAGATCTTTTTTATCCTCCGGCTACCGACCCGTTTCGGCTGCCGATTCTGCAGAAATTGCATCGGCAACTTCATCGGCCGCCGCCCGAATTTGATTTTCTTTATAACAGCCGCAGATAAAAAGAAAAGAAATTCCGACGCTGAAAGGAGACCGGATTTCTTCTTCTCCGACAGTCAGAGATACGGGAGTCCATGTACCGTCGTTTTCTTTCGCAAAAACAAACGCACTTTTCTGCTGTCCGGCACCCTCTTTCCAGTCAAACAAACCTTCCACAGTCACGAAAGCTGTTCCGTCCTCATCTGTCGAAGAGGTCCATACGGTTTCTTCAAAAACGGATTCGAACACAGCTCCGTATGTCACATCGGGTTCCTTTGTATCGACAGGTGCATTTTTCAGTTCTTCGGTAAGAATATCTTTACATCCCACAAAAGCAAAAACCGTTATAATCAATAAAAATAATTTTTTCATAAAACAATATCTCCTTTTTATTTTCGTTTCATTATTAAATAAAAACACAAAAACTGTCAATAAATTACATTAAAACACTGATTTTTTTTTAAAAGTCTGGTACATTACTTTCTGCGGTGCCGGAAAACCCGCACAAAACCGGAGGTTTTTATGAATGAATTACTGGGAGCAGGAATGATTCTTTTCTGCTTTTCCGCCCTGCTGCTTGTCTACCGTTTTTTCGGAAAAACGGGACTTTTTGTCTGGATTCCGATTTCCGTCATTGTTGCTAATATTCAGGTGCAGAAAACCGTCGAACTGTTCGGCATAACCTGCACTCTCGGCAATATTCTTTACGCATCGTCGTTTACCGTTACCGACATTCTTTCCGAAAATTACGGGAAAAAGGAAGCCCGAAAAGCTGTTTTAATCGGATTTTTTTCTTTGATTTTTTCGACGGTTCTTTTTCAGGCAACGCTTCTGTTTACCCCCGCGTCCTCGGATTGGGCTCAGGAATATATGAACGGATTGTTCTCGTTAATGCCGCGACTGATTGCCGCCAGTGTGGCTGCTTTTGCCGTATCGCAAACACATGACGTATGGTCTTACCACTTCTGGAAACGGATTTTGCCCGAAAAAAAATGGATTTTTGTGCGCAATAACATGAGTTCACTCGTCAGTCAGGCTTTGGATACACTGGTTTTTGTGACCGTCGCTTTTTACGGATTGTATGAAGGCAGCATTCTGTTTGAAATTTTCCTGACAACATATACCGTTAAGGCTTTCGTGACGCTCTGCGACACACCGCTGGTTTATGCCGCCGTGCGGCTTCAGCGCTTCGAAAAACCGTAATCGCTTTCGAGAACAGCCCGCATTCCGTCCGTTCCCGACAAAAGAACGCCCTGAATCAGCGGCCGCCCGATTAAAACACGGCCGGCACCGAGCGCGGCCGCCTTTTTCAGATGGCTTTCGCTTCTCAAACCGCCGTCCACCCAAACCGCCCCGCTGTACCGCCGCACATCCGCTCCGTAGCGCTGAAGCAGAAAGGCGGTTCCTTCCGGCGGTGAGGCGACACGTCCCCCGTGATTGGAAATCACGGCGGCATCGGGCTTCACCTCATCCAAAAGAGAAACCGTCGCCCGATCGCAAATTCCCTTGATAACAAAAGGAAACCGAATGCTTTTTTTCAGTTTTTTCAGCTGGGCGGCGGTTTTGCGTTCCATTTCCGCCTGACCCGCCATAGTGGCAATCTGCCAGGAATCGATATCGATTCCGATAAACCCGGCAACCGATGCCGCACGCTCCGCCCTTTCCAGCCACAGGCGATCCGGATAAGGTTTGATAAACACATCGGCCGTCAGTCCGCAGCGGGCCGCAGCCGCTATTCCCGAATCAAGTTTTATATCGGGAAAGCCGTCACCGATACAGAACCCGATACCGGCTTTTTTCGCACTTTCGGCGGCCGTAAAGTAAAAAGGCTCTTCTTCATCCGTTCCGATATTCTGAACCGCCCCCGTCACCGGAGCATAAGCGATTTCCGGAAATCCGGATGCCGGTTCGACCTCAATTTGATTCCAGGACCGCACATTCGAGGCAAAGCGGCTGCCTCCGTCGATGCCTCCCCAACCGGGAAGTTCGCCGCCGCACAAAATTCCGTCGCAAATTTTACAGCCGCGGCAACGGCCTTTTGTTAAATCGTATAAATTCCGTTTATCCATAATTTACTGTGTCAGCAGACGGAATGTTCCGCCTCTCTCCATTTCCAGAATATGATGTTCGCACGGAAGCACTTCATCGGGTTCGTGAGTCACATGCAGAAGGGTTGTGATGTTTCTTTCGGCTATTTTTTGAAGCAGCGAAAGGACTTTTGACCGGTTGGCTTCATCCAAACCGTGACACGGTTCGTCGAGAATCAGCAACGGCGGGGCTTTGACAACAGCCCGCAGAATCAGCAGCAGCCGCTGTTCGCCGTAGGTAAGTGCCGAAAACGGCTCGGATTCCCGACCCGAAAATCCGCCGAAGGCCAGCCAGGCAGCTGCTGCCTGCCGTTCGCTGTCGTTACGCGAATTGTAAAGTCCGATTGAATCGTAAAATCCCGACAAAACAACCGCCTCCAAATCACAGGAGCCGACCATACGGTATTCGAGATGAAGCCGGTAGGAAACCATTCCGAGCTGTCGCTTGATATCCCAAACCGATTCACCCGTACCGCGTTTTCTGCCGAACAGATAAATTTCATTGGCATACAGCTGCGGATTGTCGCCGGTAATCAGTTCCATTAACGTTGTTTTGCCGCATCCGTTCGGACCGCGAATCAGCCAGTGTTCACCCGGGCGAACTGTCCAGTTCAGCCGGTTCAAAACCGTTTCCCCGTCCCAGGAGACGGAAACATTTTTCATTTCAACGAGCGGTGCCGTTTCGTGAAACGAACTCGCTTCTGCTTTCAGTTCCAGTCTGTCGGCCATTTCGGAAACAGCGGCATTATCGGGTTGTGTTTCCTTTTTGTCCGTTTTTTCGTAACCGGAACGATCCCCGCAGTAGACGACCCGTCCGTTTTCAAACGCCAGTATGCGATCGACACAGTCGGGAACTTCGGCCAACCTCTCCGTGAAAAAAAGAGGACAAACCGTACTGCGTCCCTCTTTCCACGCCGCTCCGGCCACCTCGAAAAAAGCGGCCAGTGTTTTTCGCGAACCGGCATCCAACCCGGCAAACGGATCACTTAAAAGCAGCAAATGCTTCTCGGAAAGAAACGCTTTGGCCAGCAATGTTCTTCGAATTTCTCCGGTTGACAAATACTTCAGTCCGCGGTCGGCGATCCGTCCGAGATCAAGCAATTCGATTATACGACGGGCCCGTTCCGATACCGTTGTCTCACAACCGAGAAAACGGTAAACCGTCCGACCGGCATCGACTCCTCCTTCGACATAATCGGAATCGTCGTTTTTTCGTTCTTCTTCGATTAAAGCCGATGCCGCTTCCAGAGAAACCACGGCAGCCTGCTGTTCCGACGGCAGAAAGCGGCCGTCAACAGTTGCCGAGCCGGCCAACGCATCGGCCAAAAAAGCCTTTCCGCCGCCGTTTGGACTCACGACCAGCCACACCTCTCCCGACCGGGGATGCCACGTCAGCGGTTCGGTCAACCGGCGCCCCTCTTTCTCAATCAGGCTTTTCTCGAATTGCGGTAAAAAAATCATACGATGATTATACACAAACGACGCTCTCAAATCCACCTGTCATAAATAAAAATTTGCCAAAACGCCGGTTCGGGGTTATAATCCGAGTATGGAAAAGATGATTCTGTCCGTTGATTCGGGAGGACGCAGTCTGCGTTCGTTTTTGTTTAACCGCAAAGGAGAAATTCTGTTTCGGGCCTCCGTTCCGACTCCGTCTGTTTCGTCGGCTCCCGGAGCCCAGGAACATGATCCCGAAATGATGTGGAATGCTTTTGTTCGCGCCGTTCGCGATGTTATGAATCAGGCCGGCATTACCGCCGCCGGGATTGCCGCAATGGGAATCAGTGCGCAGAGAGCCTCCTTTATGCTTTGGGAAAAAGAAACCGGAAAAGCTCTGACTCCGTTAATCAGCTGGGCCGATGTACGGGCAGCCGATCAGGTCGATGCGATGAACCGCTCCCCGAAATGGAAAGCCCTGCAGACGGCCGCCGCCGTCGGTGCTTTTTTCACGCGCGATACTCTTTTAACCGCGGCTTCGATGCTGAAGTTTACGACCGACCATGCCTCGACCCGCCTTTTGTGGCTTCTCAACGAACGTCCCGATCTTCGGCGCCGCTGTGAAAACGGAGAAGCGGTTTTCGGCACGACCGACAGCTGGTTTCTCTACAAGCTGACCGGCTGTCATCTGACAGACGCTTCTCAGGCTGCCGCCACATCGATGTACAATCCGTTCAAAATGAAATGGAATCCGATTATCTGCAAAACGTTCGGCATTCCCATGAAAATTTTCCCGAAGGTAATCGATTCGAACGGTCATTTCGGCGATACCGATCCTTCGATTTTCGGCGGAGCAATTCCGATTCACGGTTGTCTCGGCGACCAGATGGCGGCGCTGTTCGGCCACTGCTGCTTCGATGCGGGAGAAGTCAAAATTTCGCAGGGATCGGGTGCGTTTGTCGATCTCAACGTCGGACCGAAAGCCCGTCTTTCGAGAAGAGGTCTCTTTCCTCTTATTGCCTGGGTGAAAGACGGAAAACCGGTTTATATGCTGGAAGGGTATGTGGCAACCGCCGGAACGCTGATTGACTGGCTCGGACAGGGAATCGGGCTTTCATCAAACGGAAAAGAGCTCGATGCTTTGGCATCCCAATGTACGGATACGGAAGGCATTACGGTGGTTCCGACTGCTTCCGGAATTCGCTTTCCCTACTTTAATCCGCGAACCCGGGCAGCCATTTTCGGACTCTCGCTGGCAACGCACCGCCGGCACGTCGCCCGTGCCGTACTGGAAGGACTGGCTTTGCGCCTGAACGATATTCTGACAGGTATGGAAAAAGACACGAAGACGAAAATCAAAACGGTCAACGTCGACGGAGGAGTGAGCAATTCCGATATTCTGATTCAGTCTCTTGCCGACTATTCGGGCATTGCCGTGGTCCGTTCCGCCGAACCGGATATGTCGGCAACAGGTGCCGCCTATATGGCAGGAATCGGCTGCGGTTACTGGAAAGATGAGAATGAATTGAGAGCCTTAAAAAGCAGCAGTACCGTTTTTCGGCCTTCAATGGATGAATCCAAACGCCGCGCCGGCCTGAAACGGTGGAACAGAATTATTCACCAGCTGCTGAAACTGGACAAAAAACCGATCATGGGTTTCAAAGAATACCGGGACTGACACTTTTCCGGACGTCCGTGCCGCTTTTCCGCAAAAAACAAAACGGTTTATTCGCAGCCGATCGCTTTTCTCACTTCCCCGCAAATCCAGTCGGCCAACGGCGGCCAGGCGGCGACAATCTGCGACGGCAAACCGTCTCTTCCGCCGTGAAAATCGCACACCTTCGCACCCGCTTCGCGGGCAATCAAAACGCCGGCGGCAATATCGTACCGGCTCAAATTCATCTCCCAAAAACCGTCAACCTCGCCGCAGGCCGTGTAACACAAATCCAGTGCCGCCGAACCGAACCGTCGCGACGCCAAAATCTGCGGCAAAACGGAAGAAAATACCGGGAGATTGTTGTGTTCCAAACCGCTGCGGATACAGGCGAATCCGGTCGTTAACAATGCCTTTGCGGGATTTTCCGTGCGGCGGCAGTGAATCGGTTTACCGTTCAACCGGGCGCCTTTCCCCGCTTCGGCATAAAAAAGACGATCCGTTTCCGGAGCATAAACCGCACCGTACTTCAGTTCACCGTTTTCTTCGTACGCCATCGAAACACAGTAATGGAGCTGCCCGTACAAAAAGGAAACCGTTCCGTCAATCGGATCAATCCACCAGCGGCCGCCTTCACCCTCTTTAGGCGCATACTCTTCGCCGATAATCGCATGATGAGGAAACCGCTTTTCGATGCGGGATCGGATCAGCCGTTCGACCGCACGGTCGGCTTCCGAAACCAAATCTTTTTCCGACTTCGACTCGACCGTCAGCGTTGCCAATCCCCGGCGGTATTTACGGGCCAGACGTCCCGCACGGCGAATCGTCGATTTAATAAACCGTTCCATAAAAACTCCTTTTCCGTCATCCGAACAAAGCGGAAATCAATCTGCCTTGACAAAATCGGATAAAATCACTACAATGTTTTTCATCGGGTAGTGGCGCAGTGGTTAGCGTACAAGTCTGGGGGACTTGGGGTCCCCGGTTCAAGTCCGGGTTACCCGACGAAGCGGTTCGTATGAACCGCTTTTTTATTGCCGACAGGTTTCCTCATTCGGACTGTCCCCGCCGCATCCGAAAAATGTTTCTATTCTCCGGCAAAACCGATCTGTTTCTCCGCCCAATTGCTTTAAAAACCCGTCATTCTCGAACCGGTTCAAAACCGCCTCCCGCTCTTCACTGTTACGGTAAGCCAGACAACGGAAGCGGTCGCTGTAATCCTTTTCGCGCGATCGTACGGCAGCGGCAAACACCTCCCGTGCTGCCGCAACGGCACGGCTGCCCAATTCCGTCCGTTCGCCGGCCGAAAAAGCCGACAGCGGCTTGCCGTATAAAAAGCGGAGCACTTCCGCCGCCAAAGCGGCTTTTTCGTCTTCGTAACGGTCGCCGCACAAATCGTAAAACCGGTGAACCTCTTCCCAACTGTCGATACGTCTTTCTTTCACCGCGGTTATCAGTTCCCGAACGACGGCTGTCGGAATCAGCTGACCACCGGCATTTTCCCATTCCGTATGCAGCGGGAGAGATTCACACCGCGCACACAGCTCCGACGTCAGGACACCGGCAGCCGCCCCCGTCCGTTCGGTCAGTGTCCGTACCGCAAAAAGCAGCAGCTGCCGCCGGTATTCTCTGTAAGCACGCCCGGGATCGATAATTTCGGCACCGTGCCGCTTTTGTGCTTCGTCGTCATGCAACGTAAACGGGGGAATTTCAGGATCCGCCAAATAAGCGGCTCCGTCGGAGCCGCATTCCGGTTTTTGCGCTTCCGTCAGCCGAATCAGGCGGCGCACCGCGTCCATCATTTCCGTTACCGTATCCGGCGCAATCGGATCGGTTTCGATAAACGGTTTTTTCACAAGCCGCTTATCGCGTGCCCGAAACTTCGAACGGTTGCGTGCGATTGCATACATATTGGATGAAAACCAGAACGCCGGTGTAATTTTCAGTTCATTGCCGGTAACCGAAATCAGAGCAAACGGATAACGGATATCCAACGGCTGCCGGTAGCTTCCCCGCGAAGCAAGACAAAACGATGCAAAACGGCTGTTGTGTGTAAATGACGCGGACAACCCGGGCCAAAAACCCCGTCCGGCTATCAGTTCACCGTCGGGACTGCGGGAATTGTGATTCGATCCGGCAGTCACCCCCGCTGCCAGATTCGACTGCCCCATCACCTCGGCGGCAATCAGAAACGATGTATTGTGATGCTGTTCGTGAAACGGGAAAATCAGATTATTAAGAATTTCGCAGCAGGAAACGGTCGAATTATCACCCAATATTGAATGAATCAGACGGGCTCCGTATTTCAGCTGACAGTTGCGTCCCAGAACGAAACGCACCGCTACCGCCTGATAAAAGACTTTACTTCCGGCCCCCATGATTCCGTTGACCATCTCAACCCCTTCTCCGATTTGCGAAGGTTCTTCGGGAGAGGAACAGACGGTTATATTTTTCAGCTTGAGAGCTCCTTTGATATAGGCTCCGCTTCCGATTTTGACATCTTTGATCAGCCGTGTATTTTTGATAACGGATCCCGATTCGACGATCCCGAAAACGTTCCAACGGTCGTCATTTTCTTTTTCCGTCATTTCGAAAAGACGCTTCATCAGATCCCGGTCGTCCCGAAATGAAGACCAAAGCCAGGCATCCGCCGTCAGCATTCCCTCAAACGGCAAAACGGCACGGCCTCCGTTTTCGTTTCTCACATCAATACAAATGCGGTCCGATTCCGGTTCCCCTTTTTTTAAAATTCCGTTACCGAATTTTGAGTGCGGCGTGCAGCTCATCTCTTCGATATTAAACAGAATAACCTGATCTCCGACGGAATAATTCGAAAGATACCGGACATTACGAACCGCACAGTTGTCGCCGATACGGCAATTTTCAATATAGGAAGAGAAGAGTCCGACCTCAAGCTCCAAATCGTGAAAATGAAGACGCGCATCTTCCATCCGTCCGAGGATCACGGTTCCCCGAAATTCACATCCGCGAATTCTTTCGGGGAGAAAACCGTCTTTATCTACCCAAAACGAATTTTCCGCACCGTCAAGAAAGCGGTTGCCGTTTCGAATCAGTGCTTCCGTTTCCGTCGCTGTCACTTTGCGGTGGTTATCAAAAAACGATTTCGGGAAAAAAGATGCCGGCACGGAAACCTCTGTTTTCGGTATTAACACTACGGAATCGATAAAAACATCGCTTGACATTCTTTTTTCTTTCCTCTATAATTTTGACAGCTGTTACGGAGGCATAGCTCAGTTGGTTAGAGCGCCTGCTTCACATGCAGGAGGTCATAGGTTCAAGTCCTATTGTCTCTATAGTTTATTTTCTGTCGTCGAGAGCATTCCGAAAAAGTCTCAAATATTCCTGCACATTATTTTTCATTTCTTCCCACTTTTCGGCGCCCATTTTATTTCTGACTTTTTTCTCCAGTTCGCGACCACCGAGAACCGCTTTCTCTGCCGATTCGACACCGATTTCCGTTAAGCGGATTAATTTTCCGCGACGATCTTCATTGTTGGGATAAAATTCGACAACGCCCCACTGTTCGAACTGTTTCAAAATCGAATCAACCAGCTTTTGCGGCAATACTCGGTCTTCAATTAAGTCTTTATGAGTGCATCGTTCCTGGTGATCGTAAAGATAAGCCAGAACAATATAATCAAAAAAATTGATTCCGAATTCCTGACTCCATTCTTCGTAGACATTCATCACCTTGAAAAAAATCGAATGGTACGTCTCCATCCACGGTTCTCGAATTTCCTGATCCGACATCGGTAACTCCTTTCGGTTGGATGATAATATTATCGGCAAATCATTTTACAGAGTTCACATTTTAAAAAAAGTTTTCACTTCCGATTCCGTCGGCAATGCCGGAATCGCACCTTTACGACTGACAGTTAACGTCGCGGCACAGTTGGCATAAAAAGTCATCTTTTCCAGAATTGACTTATCCAATCCGTTTTTAATTTCTTCTTTATTAAAACGGCTCAGGGACGCCAGAACGGCTCCGAAAAAAGAATCTCCGGCTCCCGTTGTATCGACACAACAGATATCCGGTGACTGAACTGATCCTTCGGCTTTTTTTCCGGAAAAGAAAGCTCCCCTCGCCCCCAGCGTAACAAAAACAAGAGAAATTCCGTATGTCCTTAACGCGGCGGCGGCCTTTTCGACAGATTTTTCTCCCGTCAGCCATTCCGCTTCCTCTTCCGAAACTTTCATAATATCAACACTGCCCAAAACCGATTCGATACGATTTCGGGCCTCTTCCGGGCTTGTCCATAAAGTCGGCCGGTAATTGGGATCGAACGAAATCAGACTGCCGTTTTTTCGGGCTGTTTCAACTGCAAAACGGGTTGCGGAAAGAACCGGCTCTTCTGTCATCGAAAGCGAACCGAAATGAAATATCTTTGAATCGGCAATCACGGCGGTATTCAGCTCGTCCGACCGGAACAGAGCGTCGGCACATCCGGTGCGGTAAAACGAAAAACTGCGTTCGCCGGCGGCTGTCAGCGACACGAGAGCCTCCGTTGTCGGAGCCCACGGGTCGGTAACCAGTCCTGTTACATCAACACCGTTGTCCGCCAATATTTTTCTTAAGTATTCACCGAAGGCATCACGTCCTGTTTTACCGATAAATGCGGACGGCACCCCCAATCGGGCCACCGCCACGGCTACATTGGCGGGAGCTCCGCCTGCATTGGCCGAAAAAAACATCAGATCGGGTTTCGGACTCTGTTCGGGCAGCATATCCACCAAAATTTCACCGAATGCCGTAACACCTGTTTTTTTCATATTTCAGACTCCTTTTTTTAATAAAATTTCTTTAACCGATTCGGCACAAATCTCAACTGCCGTCTCGCATTCTTTTTCCGAAATAATCAGCGGCGGATTAAAGTACAGAACGTTCCCGAGCGGCCGCAGCAAAAGTCCTTTTTCAAGCGCCCGACGGTAAATTTGATAACCGATTCGGTTCTCGGACGGAAATCCTTTTTTCGTATCACGGTTTTCGACCAGTTCCAGAGCGTGAATCAGACCGATATGACGGATTTCACCGACGTGCGGATGACCGCCAAAAGCCTCATTCATCAGCGCCGTGAGACGGGTTGCCGTCACCGCCGCCTTTTCCAAAATCGACTCCTTTTTTAAAATCGACTGTACCGCCAGCGCCGCCCGACAGCCCAACGGATTACCGCTGTAAGTATGGGAATGCATAAACGCTTTTCCTTCGTTGTAATCGGCATAAAAGGCATCGTAAATTTTCCGGGTCGTTACGGTAAGAGCCATCGGCAGATAGCCGCCGGTCAAACCCTTCGACAAACACATAATATCGGGAGAAATTCCGGCATGCTCGCAGGCAAACATCCGACCCGTCCGGCCGAAACCGGTGGCAATTTCATCGGCAATCAAAAGCACACCGTACCGATCGCACAACGCGCGCAGTTTTTTCAAATAAAGCGGAGGATAAATCCGCATGCCGGCACTGCCCTGCAGCAACGGTTCGACAATGACCGCGCACGTTTCGGCCGCATATTCGGCAAAGCAGGCTTCGGCCGCCTCGAAACATTCGCAACGGCAGTGATTGCGCATTTGTCCGTAGGGACAGCGGTAACAGTCGGGCGCCGGAATCCGAACGGTATCCATCAGCATCGGACGGTAAAGTTTGGCATACAAATCGAGTGTACCGACACTCAAGGCCCCGATCGTTTCACCGTGATAACCGTCACTCAAACACATGAAACGGGTTTTTTCCGAACGACCCGTCTGATGCATATACTGAAAAGCCATTTTCAGCGCACACTCGACGGATGCCGATCCGTTATCGGAAAAATTAAATTTAACCAGTCCTTCGGGAAGAATCGAAACCAGCTCTTCGCACAATTCGACGGCAGGCCGGTGTGTAAAATTCGCAAAAATCACATGCTCCAGCTTATCGACCTGATCCCGCAAGGCCGCCCCGATTTCGGGATGACAGTGTCCGAGCAGATTACACCACCAGGAACTGATGATGTCCAGATACCGTTTCCCGTCCGTTCCGTAAAGATAGACCCCTTCTCCCCGCTCGATCGGAATCGGCGGAAAGGTTTCGTAATCTTTCATCTGTGAACAGGGATGCCAGATATATTTTAAATCGCGTTCTTCCAATGTCATAAGCAAATTTCCCGAAACCATTCTTCGACAGGGACCGTTTCGTTCAGGGAAACACCCCCTTCGGGTACTGTTGCCAGAACCGGCACTCCGATCCAATCGGCAATCATCTCCCGATTGTCTTCATGCAGAAAATCGCCTTCCCGGTAACGGTTGAGGATCACCCCGACAAGCGGCAGTCCCTTGTCCGCCATCCGGTCCGCCGTCAGTTTCACCGCATTCAGTGTCCCCAACCCGGCATCGGCCGTCAGCACGGAGGTCAGTCCCAACCCGAGAATCATATCCTCCAGCGTGAATACACCGCTCCGGTCGCGGCGCAACGGACAGAGCAGCCCGCCGCTGCCTTCGACTGCGGTATAATCAAACCGACGGCAAAGCCGCAGAAAATCTTCACGAATGCGACCTTCATCCGGAGGATTGCCCTCCCGCAACGCTGCCAGATGCGGCGAAACAGCCGTCCGATAGCGATACGACACAAGCGCTTCGTCGGGACGTAAACCGGCAACCCGGGCCGCGTAGGCGTCGTCATCCGGAATTCCGGTTGAAGGCGGCTGTGCGCCGCTGAGAACCGCTTTGTAATACGCCGCCGAAAATCCTTTCTTCTTCAATTGTTTCAAAATCAGCGCCGTTACAAATGTTTTTCCGATATCGGTACCGGTCGCCGTTACAAATAAAGCACGATGCATGCGTCCTCCGATAGTCATTATACCGCATTCCCCCGGAAATGAAAAGTTTTAATCCCGGCATTTTCTCCTCTTGACAAAAGTCCTTGTTCGTGGTTACCCTCAATCAGAAGGATATCCATGGAATCTCACTACTCGAAAGAGAACAGTTTTGCAACCATGCCTCCCGGAAAACTGCTTTTCCGTCTGGCACCGCCGGTCATGCTGGCGTTTTTAATTCAGGCACTTTATAATATTGTTGACAGTTATTTTGTCGGGAAGAATTCCGATTCGGGATTGGCGGCGCTCTCTCTCATTTACCCGATTCAGCTTCTGATGACGGCACTCGGTATCGGAACGGGCGTCGGCGTCAATACGCTGATAGCCCGCTTTAACGGAGAAAAAAATGCCGAAGCCTCCGACGGAACGGCTCGAACCGGATCCTTTCTCGGATTTGTCAACTGGCTCGTCTTTCTCGTTTTGATCATACCATCCCTTTACCTGTATATCCGATATTCCGCCGAAACGGAAGAAATCCGCCGCGATGCTGTCGCTTACGGCTACTTTGTCTGTCTCGGCAGTCTGGGGCTGTTTATGGAAAGCATCTGGACAAAAATTCACCAGGCACGGGGAAATATGATTGTACCGCTTCTGGCGCAAATTGCCGGAGCGGTTTTGAATATTGTTCTCGATCCGCTTCTGATTTTCGGTCTGTACGGTTTCCCGAAATGGGGCGTTACCGGAGCGGCGGCCGCAACCGTTGCCGGACAGTGTGCGGCGGCGGTTGTAACCGGTTTCGGCGGTTTTGCCGGGCGGGCGACCAAAGACCATATCCGAAAATTTACGCTCATGATTTACCGAAACGCGCTTCCGTCGATCGTGATGCAATCACTATGGACTTTTTATATTTTTCTGCTGAATCTGATTCTGACCGGATTCGGGCCTGCTGCCGTTATTGTTCTCGGACTCTACTACAAACTGCAGACATTCTTTTTTATTCCCCTTTTCGGACTGCAAAACTGCATTGTTCCTTTAATCAGTTACAATTATGCGGCAGGGCTCTATTCCCGCTGCCGGAGAATTCTGTTTCTGGCATTGACGGTAAGCGCCGCGTTTATGGCTGTCGGCATTTTAATGTTTACACTTATGCCCGCTCAGCTGATTGAAATCTTTACTCATAACCGCGATGTTATCACTATCGGAATTCCCGCTTTCCGCATTATTGCCGTCAGTTTTGTTCCGGTTTCCCTCTCTCTGACCTTGCCTCTTTTCTTTCAGGCAATCGGAAAAGGAAAAGAAAGCATCGCTGTCACGGTTGTGAGACAAATTTTTCTTCTGGCTCCGCTCGGTTATCTGCTTTCGCTTTACAGTCTGACTGCTTTCTGGTTTACCTTTCCTCTTTCGGATATCCTGACGGTGATTTTCGGTCTTTTTTTGTTGAAGAGAGTCTATAAAGATTTTATGAGAGAAGATTCTCCCGTTCGCCGTTGCCCGTAAAAAAAGCCGGACAATGTCCGGCTTCTGGAGAATATGGGACTCGAACCCACGGCCTATTGATTGCGAACCAATTGCTCTACCAACTGAGCTAATTCCCCGTTGTTTTCAGTATATGGGAATTTCGGAAAAAATCAAGCGTTTTGCACCATTTTTCCGATTTCCTCGAGCCATAAAGAGGCTTCCGCATCTCCCGGCATTCTCCAGTCGCCCCGCGGTGAAAGCGAAACCGATCCGACTTTCGGCCCTTCGGGAAGGCAGTTTCTTTTGAACTGTTGTCCGAAAAACCGGCGGTAAAAAATTTCCATCCATTTCAAAAGAACATCCCGGCTGTAACAGCAGCCGTTTTCTTCCGTAAAAGCGTACCGTGCCAAATAGACAATTTTTTTCGGAGAAAATCCCCAACGGAGCATATAATACAAAAAGAAATCATGCAGTTCATAGGGACCGACAATCGATTCGGTACACTGGGCGATTTCGCCGTTTTTCGGCGGAAGCAGCTCGGGACTGACCGGTGTTGCCAACACATCTTCCAGGATTTCCGCCATACGGCACGATTTACGACGGACAGTGTCGGCATAAGTCCGAACCAGATAGCGAATCAGCGTTTTGGGCACGGAGGCGTTGACTCCGTACATCGACATATGATCGCCGTTAAAGGTAGCCCATCCGAGAGCCAGTTCCGATAAATCCCCGGTTCCGAGAACCAGGGCACCCGATTTGTTTGCCAGATCCATCAGAATTTGCGTGCGCTCGCGGGCCTGCGCATTTTCGTAAACTGTATCGGTCACTTCCGGATCGTGTCCGATATCTCTGAAATGAACCGCTACAGCCTCGTGAATCGGAATTTCCTTTAATACGGCACCGGCCGCCTCCGCCAATCCCGTGGCGTTGTTTTTTGTCCGGGAAGTCGTTCCGTACCCCGGCATAGTCACGCATAAAATTCCTTCTCTCGGCAGCTGCAGCAAATCAAACGCCGTTACGGCAACAAGCAGCGCCAGAGTCGAATCCAAACCGCCCGAAAGTCCCAGCACCACCTGTTTTAATCCGGTCTGACGCAGTCTTTGAGCCAGGCCTTCCGCCTGCAAACGCAGTATTTCACGGCAACGGCTTTCCCGTTCACTGTTCTCCGCGGGAACAAACGGCAACGGGGAAACGTTTCTCAACAGCTTTTCGTCCTCTCCCGAAGAATTCGGCATCGTAACGGTTGTGCGGCAAACAGGCAGTATAACCGCGTCTTCGGCAAAGCCGCTGTTACGTCTTCTGTCATGAAGCAGGCGGCTGAAGTCGATATCACAGACAACGGACCGATCGTCAAACGGAGCCGAGTCTTCCAAAACCGTCCCGTTTTCGACAACCGCGCGGTAGCCTCCGAAAACAAGATCGCCCGTGGATTCACCCCTTCCGCAGCCGGCATAAAGGTAGGCGGCATGCAACCGTCCCGACTGTGCCTCCAGAAGGGTTCTGCGAAAAGCCGTTTTTCCGACAGCCTCGTTGCTGGCCGACGGATTAAGAATCAGAAGAGCCCCCGCAGCCGCCAGCCGTTCGGAGGGCGGCGTCAGACTCCATAAATCTTCGCAAATTTCGACTCCGAACGGAAAGGTTCCGTCTTCCGTGACGATATCAAAAACCTGAAGTCCGCCGAACGGGCATTCGTGTCCGGCAAAGGTGACCGTTTCCGTTTTGTCCGGAACCGGTGAAAAATACCGTTTTTCGTAAAATTCGGCATAGTTCGGCAAATGCCGCTTTCCGACGATACCGTAAAGACGTCCGTGTCCGAAAACAGCCGCCGCGTTGTAAAGACGGTGACTGTGCGCAAAAGGAAATCCGGCACACACCAGCAACCGCATCTGTTTTGTTGCTTCAATCAGTCGTGACAGTTCCGACTCAACCGCATAAAGAAGAGTTTGCTGAAAAAAAAGATCCCCGCACGTATAACCGCTCAAAGCAAGTTCCGGAAAGAGAATTAACCGAATATTTTGATTTTCGGCTGCCTTAATCTCTTTTAAAAGAGTATCCGCATTGCACGGACAGTCGGCGACCTTAACGGGAGGAGCCGCCGCTGCAACCCGAAAAAATCCGTGAGCCATAGGCGTTCCTTAAAAAAAAAGTTTGGAGATGAGGGGTCTCGAACCCCTGACCTTTTGAATGCCATTCAAACGCTCTAGCCAACTGAGCTACACCCCCAAAAGCTGTTGCCATTATACAGATTTAAAACAATTGCGTCAAGTGATTTGTATAAAAACTGCGGCAAAAGGACCCCGGTTATCACTGTTCCTTTTCGTTTTCATAGATTTCCGTAATCCGCCTCAAAACGCCCTGCATATGGGAAATAGCCACGCCGTAATTGGTAATCGGCACTCCCGCCGCAACGGCCTGTCGGGTCCGGCTTCTCATGCGGGCTGCCGTCATCATACATCCGCCGCAATGAATAATCAGCTTATACCGGGAAATATCGTCGGGATAGCCCCCTCCGAAAACATCGATGTGCGGATTTTTTCCCGTATATTTTCGAATCATGCGGGGCAGTTTCACCCGACCGATATCTTCGCAATGAACCTGATGAGTGCACGCTTCGGCAATCAGAACCGAATCGTCGTCCTGCAGTGAATCCAACACTGCGGCGTTGCGGATGTAAGTACGGATATCGCCGCGCCATGCGGAAAACAAAACGGAAAAGGTGGTCAACTTGATTGAAGGCGGCACTGTTTGCGCACAGACTCCGACAGCCTGTGAATCGGTAACAACCAGGTCAATCCGGTCGCCGAGCAACGCCAACGCCTGAGACAGCTGTTGCGGCTGTACCGTTACGGCCGTCCCGTGCGTATCCAGGATACGCCGGATTGTCTGTACCTGCGGCAGAATAAGACGGCCTGCCGGAGCCTCTCCGTCGATCGGACAAACCAGTACAAACAGTTTGTTTTCACCGGTCAGGCCTTCCATCAAAACCGATTCGTTTTGTTTTTTCTCTTCAAGAACGGAAACCAGAACACGTTTCAAATCTTCTATACCGTTGCCGGTTTTTGAAGAAACCGCAACGATACCGGCTGCCGGTATCCGCTGTCGGAGTTCGTCCATCCGTGCCGCTACCATATCTTCATCGACACAGTCGCAGTGTGTTACGGCAACGACTTTTTCCGCTTCGGTTGCCGGAAAGTCAAAAAAAAGATGACGGACATCGATGACAGCCAGCATCACTTCGGCTCCGGCCAGCGCTACAGCTGTTTTTGTCATCCGCTTCTCACCCAAAACGGAGCGGTCGCCGAGTCCGGCCGTATCGGTAAAGACTACCGGACCGAGGGGCAACAGCTCCATCGCCTTGGAGACCGCATCGGTTGTCGTGCCGGCCGTATCGGAAACTATCGCCGCTTCCTGTCCCGTTAAAGCGTTCATCAAAGACGATTTTCCGGCATTGACGGGACCGCATAAAACAATATGCGGTCTTAAGCTGTCAGGCTGTTTTTCCAAATTTTTTTCTCCACTGACACCCGATCGACAGACAGGCCGGCAGGAATGTTAATGTCCCGATTGTTGTGGCAAACAGGGTAAACGCCACCAGAAGCCCGAAAAACCCGATCGGTTTAAATGAAGAAAGACAAAGCAGCAGCAGCCCCCCCACAATCCCGAGACTCGTCAGCAAAATCGGACGTCCCGTCAGAACAGTTGTTAACGTTAAATGTTCGCTGTCGGTTTCGTCGGGATGTTCTTTGCAAACCCGCCGATAGGTCAGTAAATAATGAATCGCATTATCGACACCGATACCGACAGCTATCGAGGATACCATCGTTGTCGTCATATCCATTTGAATCTGCGACACAATCATCAAAAGATAATTCATGATAATTCCGCACACAATCGGAAGAAGAGACAGCAGTCCGTACAGCGGAGATTTGAAAACCAATGCCGTCAAAAAGAAAATCAGCAGTGCCGACAAAAACAGAGACACAAACTGATCCCGAATCATCGTATCAGCCAAATCAAGAAACATAACCCGATTTCCCCATGCCGTATAGGTAATCTCAGCGGGTATCAGTTCTTTCTGTTTCTGTTCCAACCGAATCAGTTTCCGGTTTAAAAGATCGTCACTGACATTACTTCCGGATTCGCTGTCATAAATACGGGCAATGATAGAAACGCGCGAAAAATCGTCGTTTACAATCAGACGAATATCATCCCCCAAAGAGGCACCCGATCTTTTGGCAATATCGAGAGCGCGTCGTACATAAATCATCAGACCTTTATCCGACGGTAATTCACTCTTTCCGTTCTTTTTAAAGTTAATATCTTTGATAAAATCGACAACAGAAAGCGTAAAAGTAAAATCGGGATCTTCATTCAAAATTTGCTGAAAAGCGGCAATTCCCTCCAGATGACCCGGATCCGTGAAATAGCCGCCCTGACCGTCCGGCGCCTCAAACGAAAAATAAATCTGATTGACACCGCCTATCCGTTCGCTGACAATCTCGTTCATTCTGACGGAAAAATCACCTTCCGGATAATATTTGGCGTAATCGACAGAACGGTTAATTTTTCCGAAGAAGATAACGGTCAAAAGCAAAAAAACGAAAAACAGAGCCACCATAATGTAACGGGCTTTCAGCACTGCCGTCGAAATTTTCTGCATGCAGCGGCTGAATAAGCCTCCGTTGACTTTATCCGAAATACCCGATGTCGGATTTTTCATCATTGCCAGTGCTGCCGGCAAATAAAAAAGCGACAAAACGGCGCAGGCTATAATACCGAACGAAGTCGATATCGCAAACTGCCGTGTCTGCGTCAATGTTGTCGCCAAAAGACTCAGCAAACCGACGACGGTCGTGGCCGAAGCCAGAAAAATCGTATTATTGACTTCCGAAACCGCATCGGCAATCCACATCGGGTCGGTTTCTCCCTGATGCGATCGAGCCCGTCTGTAGTAAACGTTCAAAATATGAATACTGTAGGAACTCCCGAGAGTCAGAACAATCGGCGGCGTCACAATGCTGACGACTGTCAACGGAAATCCGAACATTCCCATCAGACCGACAGCCCAAACGGTGCCGAAAACAACAACCGACATCGGTAGGAAAACAGCACGCGCCGCCCGAAATCCGAGAAAATAGGTAATCATGACAAAAATCAGCGAAAAGACCAGAAGCATCGGCAAATCGCGGAAAATGTAATCTTTGGCAGACCGTTCGAAAACCGGCATACCGGTAACAGCCGTCTCAAACGTTTCTTTCAACGGTTCTTCCGCTTCCAGAATCCGGTCGACCATACGGGCCAGATTAACGGTAGAATCATAGGTGAACAGAGCCACCAGTGTTTTTCCGTCCCCGGAAACAACCAGATTGCGTGTCAGATAATTATTCATCAGCGTGTCCTTTAATGCATCGGCATCTTCCTGCGTTTCAATCGCTTCGATTCCGCCGATGATCGGATCCGCACCGAAAAAACTTTTTCCCTTTTTGACAATCTGAATCTGATTAAACGGACTCTTGACATCTTTAATGCCTTCGATTTTCAGAACATCTTTGACGAAGGCGTCAAATCGGCGCAGCTGTTCCGGCGTGAAAGCATCGTCGGCCGTTGCCGTATAAGCAATATAATCCGAAGCCGAAATCCCCATCTCCTCGAAATTCCGCTTGCTGACATCGGAATTGGGAACCATTGACTCGATGTTCGGATTGAACTGAACCTGAGTGGCAAAACCGGCAAAAAAAAGCGTCAGAACCGCTGTCACGGAAATAATCCAGACACGTCTTTTTACCGCAAAATGAACCAATTTTGACATAATTTCATCCATAAACTATAGAACCTCGTTATCGATTTTACTATTTTTTCCGATCTGTTTCAACTGTTTTTTCGGGACACCCCCGGCTGCGGCCGGTACCGGAACTTTACATTCAATGAGAAAAGAGGTATAATTCCCGAATATGCTGCTTTCGGATTTCAGTAAACCGCTGATTTTGCAAAGTGATTTCTCTCTGCTTCTGGATGTTCACAATCCTCTTTTCGAAAATGCCCGCGGAGAAATTGCGGCATTCGCCGAACTGGAAAAATCACCCGAACATATTCATACCTACCGAATTACACCGCTTTCACTTTGGAATGCGGCATCTGCCGGTCTGAAGACGGATGCGATTTTAGAAACTTTAAATCGTTATTCGCGTTTTCCCGTTCCCCAAACAATGCGGGTCTACATCGAATCGACGATTTCCAAATTCGGAAAAGTCATTCTCACCGATTCGCCTTACGACAGGAAACTGGAGCTTCGAATCGACGACAATAATGTACGTCTCGAACTTTTATCCCGCAAAAATATAGCACAGCTGATTGAAGAAAAAGACGGGAAAATCTATACGTCTCTGCTTAACCGCGGCCGAATCAAACAGGAACTGATTTACATCGGTTACCCGGTAGAAGACAAGGCCGCTCTGACAGACGGCGACCCGCTGACACTTTCGCTGAGAACGCCGACAGCCGCTTCGGGGAAACCGTTTACCGTTCGCGACTATCAGGCCGATGCGGTGAAAGCTTTTTACCGCCCCAATACGCCCGGTACCGGGTACGGCGTCATCGTCCTGCCCTGCGGATCGGGGAAAACGGTCGTCGGTATCAACGCTCTCAACGAACTTCAATGTGCCGCCCTGATTCTGACAACCAATATTGCGGCAGTACACCAGTGGAAAGAGGAACTGCTTGACAAAACAACCCTGACAGCCGATCAGATCGGCGAATATTCGGGAGCCGTCAAAGAAATAAAAGACGTCACAATCGCCACCTATCAAATTCTGACATGGAGAGGAAGCAATAAAGAGGAATTTCCTCATTTTTCCGTTTTTATGCAGCGTAAATGGGGTCTGATTATTTACGACGAAGTCCACCTGCTGCCGGCACCGGTTTTTCGGATTACGGCCGAAATTCAGGCAATGCGCCGGCTCGGCCTGACGGCAACTCTGATTCGCGAAGACGGACTCGAAAAAGATGTTTTTTCTCTGGTCGGACCGAAACGTTACGATGTACCGTGGAAAGACCTCGAACAGCAGGGATGGATTGCATCCGCCTGCTGCCGGGAAATTCGCATCGACCTGCCGGAAGAAGATCAAATCCGTTACGCAGTCGCGGATAAGCGAAGCAAATACCGGATCGCATCGGAAAACCGGCGCAAAATCGACAGGGTAAAAAAACTCATTTCCCTTCACAAAGACGATTCGATTATTATTATCGGGCAGTATATCAGTCAGCTGGAAGCCGTTGCCGAAGCTGTCGGTGCCCCTCTGATCACGGGGCAAACACCGACAGCTTTGCGCGAAGAACTTTACCGGCGGTTTAAATCCGGCGAAGAAAAAATCATCATTGTTTCGAAAGTAGCCAACTTTGCCATCGATCTGCCCGATGCCTCCGTTGCCATTCAAATTTCCGGAACCTTCGGTTCGCGCCAGGAAGAAGCGCAACGTCTCGGCCGGATTCTCCGCCCGAAAAAGAAAGAGGCTGTCTTTTATTCACTGGTTACCAACGGTACAACGGAGGAGATCTTTGCCGCCAATCGTCAGAAATTTCTGATTGAACAGGGATATAAATATTCTCTGGAGTTCGACGACTGATGACCGATGCGGTTTCACGATGGCGGGATTACTGGCTGACTCTTCCCGATAACGCTTTTTTCGAAGCGATGAGGCTCTTTCCGGTTAACCTACCGCAGACAGCGGCGTTCAACAAACACAAAATGATTGATGCATTAATCGGGTTTTTTCTGAAAAAAGAAAACCGGAAAACAATTATCGACGCTCTCGATGCGGGAGACCGTAAACTTTTGAGTGCGGCCGCCCTTTTCCCCGATCTGGCGCCGTCAAAGCTTTACTTCTTTTTCCGGAACGACGAAACCGAAGAACACTTTTTTTTCCGTCTTCTGAATCTGGAAGAACGGATGCTGATTTACCGCCGTAACGAAAATTCCAAAATCGCCCTCAATCCGATTCTCGAGCCGGACCTGCGCCACGATATTATTTCCGCAGATTATTTTTTCCGCGCTGTTCAGACGTCGACACCCCCGGAGCCTGTCCTTCCGTCGGTTTCCGATTCCCTGGTTCTGGCTGTTGCCGCCTTTTTAAACGCCGACACGAAAGCTCTCCGAGGCAACGGCGAATTACGGAAAAAACAGAACGAAATACTTCTGAAACTGCTTCGCGCCCGGGGCGATACGGAGCCGGAGGCCGAATACTGCCTCCGGCTGGTTTTGGCATTTTTTCACGGTAACGGTGTTTTTCGCGAAGAAGACAATTATCCGGTTTTCGATCCGGAGCGGTTTTTAAATTTAAGAACTCTGACTGTTTCCGATTTGCTTTTCCGGGTAATGGCATCCGATTCGCGTCTGCCTCAAACAGCCCCGGTCGCGGAAACAGCTTCCCTGTTGCGGGCGCTGACACGCGAAACGGCGCGACTGAAAAACTGCAATACCGAAGAGTTCGAAACGCTTTTTTATCTTCTTTCCGGGTGCAGCGGGCAAACGAAAACCGATGCCGCACTGTTCCGCAAAGTTCTGACCGACTGCCGCTTTTTACTGGAAGACGATCATCTTGTTTATCCGAATCCGATTCTCAATCCGGATGATAATGATTCCGGCAACCGCCGTACCGTTGTACAAAACGACGGTCAGATTCTGTTTTCCCCGGGAAGCAATCCGCAGGAATCGTTTTTTCTGCCGCTTTTTGCCGATATTGCCGATTTTAATTTTTTCCCCGTTTTCCGCATCACCCGCGAATCGCTGTTCCGGGCTTTTGATGCGGGTTTAACTCCGCAAACCGTATCCGCACATTTAAATGCACTTTCCGCGCATCCTCTGCCGTCTGTTTTGGAAAAGAAAATTATCACCGCGTTTGAATCGTACCGGGAAGTCCGGATTTGGACCGGAATAACCGTTGTTTTACCGCCGGCAAAAGCGGCGGCAGCCGAAAAACTGCCTGCTCTGAAAACCCTCATGTCGGGCCACCCGACAGAAACGGTTTTTATTTTTCCGGAAGAATCATTTAAAGAAGCGGCCGAAGCGTTATCTTCTCTCGGCATTCCCCATATTCCCGCTGTTCCCCGCCGCAAACCCCAACCGGACGCAGAACCGTTTTGCCAACCTTCCGTACCGGCAACCGATCCCGCGCTTCCCTTTGAAATAACCGAATGTCCGCCCGTCTCCGTCGGACAATTGCCGGCATCCGAAACGGAAGCGTTGCGGCATATTCTGAGAAATAAACCGTATTCGGATGCTCTTAAAGAAGAACTCGAAGCCAAAATCGAAAAAAAAATCATTCTTTTTCCGGAACAGATCGATCTGCATGCGGAACATCCCGGTTTGTCATCCGCTTCCGGTCTCGATTTTGCACACAAACTGAACCTGATCAGATCCGCACTGAAAGATTCCGCATTTTTTCTCGAAATTTCTGTTTTTACGGGCGGAAAGAAAAAAACCGTGCCGGCCGTTCCCATTGAGCTGAAACGAATCGAAAACCGGCAGTTTCTTTTTTACAAATCACCCGGAAAAGAAGAAACATTTTCTCTTGATACCGGAAAAATAGCTTCCGTCAGACTTGTCCGATCCTCGCTACGTCTTTACTGATACGGAAAGAAAATTACTTCAAATCGACAAGTGATTTGATCTTTAAGTCTCTTTTCAGTTCTTCACCGGTAAGTGCTTCCCCTGTTTTCAAAAGAACAGTCCGGCATTCTCCTTTCGGCAGCGAAAAGAAGCAGTCGGAAACTTCAAAAGCAAATCCGGCCTCAAAAAAAACAAAGAGAGCTGTTTCTTCCGCCGCTACACTGACATGCCAGCTGTCTCCGATTTTTCGGATATCTTTTATCTGCAGCCCCGGCTCTTTCAGTTTCAGTTTCTTGGCTTTTCCGAACATTTTCATTCCCGAATTCAGTTCCTCTCCGTTTTCATCCGTCAGTTTCCAAAAAAACACAGCCTCGTTCTTCTGCGACAGCGGTATCCGTCCGTTAAGGATTTTGACGGATGAAACCGGATCGAGTTTTTCCTCCCGGGAACCGGAGATGATCTCTTCTCCGTCTGCAGTCAGAATTTTCCAGTCGAAGAGGACAGAACGGTTCTCTCCGGTATCGTTTACCAGAAAAATCTGATACCGGGTTCCTTCTTCCAAAACAGAAGCCGTCACCGGTGCAAAAAAACGCTTCGAGTAATAAAACAGAGCCTTTCGGTTTCCGTAATAATCGACCGCCGACCAGGACGCCGTCGGCCACGTATCGTTTATCTGCCAGTAAAGCGCCCCCATACACTGTTCGTTTTTCCTGTGAGCTCTCCAATAATCGATTCCGCATTCCATCGCCAGAGCCTGCGTAATCTGCGATAAGACTACCTGTTTGTCAAAAACTCCGGGATCATCAAATTCTCTTTTCATATAAGAGAGAATCAGTCCGTTTCCGGCCCAGTTTTTCTGATGAACCTTCATTGTCGGAGAATTGAAAGATTCTTCTCCCTCGGGAGTAAACCGGCGAATGGTTTCCATATCGGGAAATGACTGAAAACCGAACTCGCTCATAAAGCGTGCCGGATAACGACGGTAAGACGAATAATCCAAACCGCCGTGCCACACGTTCCAGTTGTGACTGTCTCCGTATCGCGGATGACAGGTTTTTTTGAAATTGCCGCCCGCCGACGGGGAACTGGGCCAATAAGGAATTTGCGGAGCGTAATGTGCCGACAGAGAAGGAAGCAGTTCTTCAAACAAATAGCGGTAACCGGGTTTGTGTTTCGGGAAAAAGAGCGAAAAACCCCACTCTTTCCATCCTTTTTCGATTTCATTATTACCGCATAAAACAGCCAGAGAAGGCCTGTTGACCAGGCGGCGCAACTGGTCTTTGACTTCTTCGGTTACATTCTGATAAAAGGACTCAAGATGAGGCGTCGCATAACAGGCAAACGGAAAATCCTGCCAGACCAGTATACCGTTGGCATCGCAAAATTCGTAAAAACGGTCTTCCTCATACTGCCCGCCGCCCCAAACGCGAATCATATTGTAATGCATTTCCAGACAATCTTCGAGGCGGGCTTCGATAAGTCCCGAACGCACGCCCCGGGGAATCATCGTATCGCACGGAATCCAGTTTCCGCCGCGGGCAAACAACGGAATTTTATTTAATTCGAAATAAAAGCTTTCGCCGTAAATATCGCGCTTACGAATCAGATTCAGTTCCCGAATACCGGCTTTAAAAACGACCGAATCAATGACGATGCCGTCACGTAACAGCTCGGCTTTTACGGAGTATCTGTCCGGGCGACCCAAATCATGAGTATACCACAGACGCGGATTTGACAGGGTGATAACGGCCTCTTCTCCGGCAGCCACCGTTACGGTTCGGGCATCACCGTGACCGTCGACAGTCAGCCGGAACAGGACACCGTCACAGTCACCCTCAATTTCGGGCAAACAGGAAACCGTAGCCGACAGCGCTTTCGGAATGCTGTTGCCGTCCTCAAATTCAATTTTCGTTTTTAAAGGCACCGACAGCAATCGGGCGCCGTCAACCGCCTCGAGTGTTACCGTCCGGTTCAGTCCGGAATCGGGCAATGCAATGCCCCAATCCCAACCGTAAGAAAACCAGCTTTTCCGAATGTACGGAATTCCTTTGGCCATTCCCGCCGCAAATACAGGCATCAATGAAGAACCGTATTTTTCCGCAGCCGCATTGGCTGCATTGACCGGACTGTAAATTTTAACAGCGACCGTGTTATCCCCGTCTTTTTTCAGTTTTCCGTCTACAGAAAAACGGTAGCGGCGAAACATATTTTCGGCGCTGCCGATTTTCTCCCCGTTCAGAAAAATTTCGGCAACCGTATCAATCGAGTCAAAAACCAGCTCGATTTTTTTCTTTCCCTCGAAAAAAGTATCCGGCACCCGAAAAGTCCGCGAAAACGTCCAGTCGCGATATAAAACAGCCCTCACCTTTTCGTCGTTTTCGTTCACGCCGTAATACGGATCGGGAATCTGACCGGCTTTCAGCAGTGCCTCGATAACGGAACCGGGGACCTGTGCTTCGATAACAGAACCGTTGTCCGATTTCAAATCCCAGATTCCGTTCAAATTTAAAACCGACCGGGCCGGTAGAGAAAATCCGACAAACAGAAAAAGAAATAATGCCGATAACCTTTTCATCTTAAAAACCCTCATTTTGAGTTTAAAATGAGAGTCGAATTCTGTCAACTTTCTTTTTTCGGCTTGACTGTTGCCGTGTTTTTGTTATTATAAAATTATTCAGGAGGTTTTTATGCTGGTAAAAATGCAGGGTAATCCCGTGACTCTCATCGGAAATCTTCCGGCTGTCGGAAGCAAAGTACCGGAATTTACTGTCACAGCTGCCGATTTATCCGATTTTTCGGGAGCCGGACACAACGGCGTCCGGGTTTATATTTCGGTTCCGTCGATTGACACTCCGGTCTGCGACATGGAAGTCCGTCGGTTCAATCAGGAAGCTGCCGCTCTCGGGAATGTTTCCATTAATGTGATTTCGATGGATCTGCCGTTTGCACAGGCCCGCTGGTGCGGTGCTGCCGGGATTGATGCGGTGAAGCTTTTTTCCGACTACAAATACCGTTCGTTCGGTGAAGCATTCGGAGTGATGATTCGGGAATTGGGACTGCTGGCGCGTGCCGTTTTTATCGTTGACGCCCAAAATATTGTCCGTTATGTCCAGGTTGTGGAAGAAGTGACGTCCGAACCCGACTACGAGGCCGTACTGAAAGCTTTGAAAACGCTGTAAGAGCAGATATCAGTCACTGTTTTCCGAAACAGATTCGGGGAAGCGGGAAAGGGTTATGACTCTTTCCCGCTTTTTTTGTTCCGAAAATAAACCGACACCAAAAGCACGCCGTACCCCAGGGTCATTACAGCCGCAGTGATATCTCCCCATAATTGAGGCATGCGAAAACCGATTTTTGCTTCCAGAATATAAGATGCGATTACAAACATATAAAACATTCCGGGAATCAGCGAAATCACAAAAAACTTTTTATGCCGGATCAGGTAGACAGTAATCATCGCAAACGCAAACACGGCAATTGTCTGATTTGCCCACGCAAAATAACGCCACAAAACGTTAAAGCCGCCGCTGCCGATCTTGGCAAAAATCAGAATCAGAGCTGTCAGAGCAAACAAAACCGCGGAAACGGTCAACCGGTTACGAACGCGGCTTTGGTCAATTCCAAATGTCTCGCCAACCATCAGCCGCAGCGCCCGCAGCGATGTATCCCCGGAAGTAACCGGCAGCACAATAATTCCGATAACGGCAATCATCCCGCCGACCGTACCGAGCAGATCCTCGGCAACGGCTCCGATGACTTCCGGCTGACCGGCAATCGCATCGTAACCGCCTTTGGCATACAACCCCATAGCTGCAGCCGCCCAAATCATGGCAATCAACCCCTCAGCCACCATCATATAGTAAAAAACGAAAGGCCCCTCTTTCTCGCTGCGCAACGAACGTCCGATCAATGTCGCCTGCGACGAATGAAACCCGGAAACAATGCCGCACGCCACCGTCACAAAAAACGCGGGAATCAGCCGGTTTTCGCCGGTAATCAAACCCGGGTAGTTTGCGAAAGAAAATTCGGTCAATTCGTACCCTTTGATAAAGATTCCGGCACCGACACCGACAGCGGAAAACAGCAGGATGGCTCCGAAAACCGGATAAATACGTCCGATAATTTTATCGATCGGAAGGATTGTTGCTGCCATATAATAAATAAAAATAACACCGTACACGACCCACACCCACGGATTACCTGCCGTCGGAGACTGCCGCAAAATATGCGAAACGAACAAATCCCCCGGTGTGTAAACAAAAACCGCCGCGACCAGAATCAGCAGCAACGCCAGAAAAAGGTTGTACACCGCGAAAACCGGTTTTCCCAAATATTTGCGGATAAGAACCGGCATCTGCGCCCCGTCGTTGCGCAAAGAAATCATACCGGAAAAATAGTCGTGCATCGCACCGCCGAGAATATTTCCTATCGGAATCAGAAGAAACGCAATCGGGCCGAAAAGAATACCCTGTATAGGTCCCAAAATCGGTCCCGTTCCGGCTATGTTCAGCAACTCAATCAGCGCCGTCCGCCCCCGACTCATCGGTACAAAATCGACTCCGTCCCGCAACCGGTAAGCCGGCGTCGGCCGGTCGTCCGGACGGAAAACCTGTTCGCAATAACGGCTGTAAAGAAAACCTCCTCCGATCAAAATCGCAATCCCGATCCCAAATGTAATCATACGCAATTCCCCTTTTTTCCGTTTCCACCGGATTGTTTCGACAATTTTCCGATAAGCCGGTAGTAAGAGATCATTAATGGCAAAAGTGCTCCCGCCCACGCCATCGGGTTGGAAAGCGAGGCGCCGAGAAAACCGAACAGCCCGGCCATGACCAACGCGGCAGCCATTCTCATCAAAAGTTCCATCACACCGGCAACTGTTGTTGTAATTCCGTCACCCAGTCCCTGCAATGTCGACCGGTAAATGAACAGAAGTGCCAGAAGAAAATAAAAAATACCGTTCGAAACAAGATAAACCCACGAAAGGCGAATCAGTTCCGTTTCTCCCGAACCGACAAAAAGTGCCGTCATTTGCCGCCCGGCCAGAATATTGACAACCGCAATCACGACCGAGAAGCTTCCCGAAACCAGAATACAGCGGTTAACTCCGGCACGGATACGGTCAATCCGTCCGGCTCCGTAGTTTTGTGCGGTATAAGTGGCCATTGTAATACCGAACGACATCATCGGCTGAATCGCCAGCGCATCGATTTTCTGTGCGGCCGAATAAGCGGCGACGGCCACCGCACCGAGTCCGTTTAATGCGAACTGAAGCACGACCTGACCGACGGCAATCACCGACATTTGGAACCCCATCGGAAAACCGAGAAACAGATGCTGTTTCAAAATATGAAGCGGCGGCCGACGTTCGCCCCGATGCGGACGCAAAAACGGTAACCGTACCCGTATATAGACCCGGCAGGCAACGGCCGCTACAGCCTGCGCCGCCACCGTGGCGACTGCCGCCCCGGACACACCCCATCCGGCAAACAGAATCAAAACAAAATCCAGAACAATATTGATCAAACACGCCAGCGCCAGCAGATACAACGGCGTACGGCTGTCTCCCAATGCCCGGATAATATTCGAATAAAAATTAAAATACATCGCCGCTCCCAAACCGGCAAACACAATCACGATGTAGCGAAACGCATCGATATAAATTTCTTCCGGTGTCCGAATCAGCCGCAGTACCGGACCGATAACCGGCACGCTGACAAGCGTCAGCACGACGGAAAAAATACCGGTTAAAAGCAGTCCTGCCGAAAAACTCCTGCGCACACCCGCTTCATCGCCGGCGCCGAACCGTTGCGCGGTGATTACCGCAAACCCGGAAGTAAGCCCCATGCAGAAGCCCAGCAGCAAAAACGACAATGCCCCCGTACAGCCGACCGCAGCCAGTGCGTTACGCCCGAGTGTCCGACCGACAATCAGCGTATCGGCCATACTGTAAAACTGTTGAAACAAATTTCCGATTAACAGCGGAACGGTAAATCCGACAATCAGCCGGACGGGAGACCCCTCAGTCAGATCCTTTGTCATATGATGTTTTCTCTTTCCCGGTCAGTTTTTCTTTGACATGAGGCAGAAGCCCCGCAAACAATCCCGTTTTTGATTCTCCTTTTGCATAAAAAAATCCGACGATTCCAGACAAAAAGGCACCGATAAAATTGACCAGCAGATCTTTCATCGTATCCGTTAAACCGATATCGATGTATTTGGGGAATTCGTATGCTCCGTTATTCAGGGAGAGAGATTCGATTTCGAGTGTAACCGCATCATTGGTTCCTTCCGGATTCAGCAAAATGGAAGATACGGAATCCAAAAAGATATCTTTCTGCATATCCGTCAGAAAAAGCCGATCCATCGTAAATTCAATGAACTCCCAACAGACTCCGATTGTCATCGAAAAACAGAATCCGAACATTGCCAGAAACAGCGGCGACAAAGATACGTAAAACCGTTCGCTGTTATGCAGAACATTGACCACCGCAAAGCCGATGACACCGCACAGAAAACCATTGACGGTATGAAGAGCCGTATCCCAAAAGGAGTAATAGAGATAATATTCCCTGATTTCACCCAGAATTTGGGCGGAAAAAATAAAAAGCACAATGATAATCTGTAGTGCATCCGGCAGATAAACTTTGGAATGACGACTGACCATCGGCGGAATCAGAAACATTAAAAATGTGATAAAACACAGAAAAACATCGTAGTAATTCTCGTTAAAGAACTGTGAAACGGCAACAGAGATCACACCCGCAACGAAAAAGAGGTCGACAAAGAAAAGAATTTTATGCTCTCTGAAAACGGTTTTCCATTTGTCGAAATATCTTTTCATAAATTTCCTTTATACTATACCACTTTAATGTTCTTCCATTTTCCCGAAATAAACCTCAGAAGAAAAACGGTCGATCGGCAAATCCAGTCGACAAACATCGCATACCAGATTCCCATTACACCGGCATCCGTAAAACGGTAAAAGAAAAAGCAAAGTCCGATACGGAACAAAAACATGGAAATAATCGAAACCGTCATTGTCAGGCGGACATCGCCGGCCGCGCGCAACGCATTCGGCAGGGCAAACGCCGGCGGCCAAAAAACAATGGAAAAAACCGAAAAAACACGCAGCAGGGACACGGCCAGTCCCGCCGCTTCGGGCCGGAGATGAAAAACGTCCGCCAAAGGAACCGCAAACAGATACAAACAAAGGCAAATCAATCCGTTTAAAAAGGCAACAACCCCCAGCAGCCGCCACGTATACCGGGCCGCCTGACCGTATTCCTCGGCGCCCATGCACTGACCGACAACCGTTATGATTGCCAGCGAAATCGCCATTCCGGGAATATTGGAAATCGTTGCCAGCGTATTGGCCACCGCATTGGCCGCTATAGCTGCCGTCCCGAACAGTGTCACAAAGCGCTGAACCACCAGTTTTCCGGCCTGGAACAGCCCTCCTTCTACCCCGGCAGGAATCCCGACGCCGAGAATCCTTCGAATCATAGCCGGATGAAAACCGTTCCTGAAAAGATGACACACCTGCAAATCATACGGTCTGAAAAACAGAAGCGACAAAATCACAACAGCGGCTATAATACGCGAAAAAAGTGATGCGGTTCCGGCCCCGACAACACCCCAGCCGCAGCCGAATATCAGCACCGCATTGCCGCCGACATTAATCACATTCATCAGCAGAGATACGCGCATCGAAACACGGCTGTTTCCCATCGAACGGAACAGCGCCGCTCCCGCATTATACAGCCCCAGAAACGGATAGGAAAGCAGCGACAAAATAAAATAATGCACCGCCTGCGACATCACCGATTCCTCGACATGACCGAACAGCAAATTCAGAATGATCCGGTTGAGCGGTAATAAAACCAGCGTCAGAACAATGCCGATACAGACCGTAATTAAAACCAGCTGGCGCGCTGCCGTTTGTGCGCTTTCGATATCCTTTCGTCCCAAATACTGGGAACAGATGACCGCACCGCCGGTCGCCAGTGCCGCAAAAATCTGAAAAATGAGAATATTTACGGAATCAACCAGAGCCACAGCCGAAACAGACGCCTCTCCCACGCGGGCGACCATCACCGTGTCGGCCATACCGATCATCACCGCCAAAACCTGCTCGATGAGAAGCGGAAAAATCAGTTTAAAGAGATATTTTCGGTCGAACAAAAGCCGGTTTTTTGTTTCCATCTTATTCTACTGTATATCACTACGGGGCGAATTTTCAACCCTTCCCGAACATTAATTTTCATTAAATTCGAAAACCTGTTTCTTGACTTTTCGCCGGGAATCGGTTATTTTGAAAAAGTTAAAGGGGAGTAGTCGAAATCCCAACTCCAACAGCAAGTCGTATTTACGTCTGGGCTTGGGAACCTTTACGGTGACGAGACTTTTAGCGTAACCATCCGATGGTTAGGCTAAAAGTCTTTTTTTATGACTCTAAAATAAGGAGAAAAAGAATGAAACCATTTATGATGAAGCCGGAGGAAGTCGCCCGGGAACTGAATGTCAGTCCCGAAAGCGGACTGACCGACGCCGAAATCGAAACAAGACGGGACCGGTACGGCCGCAACGAATTCAGCCGCCGCCCGCCCGTTCCGTTTTGGAAACGTCTGCTGACCGCGTTGGCCGAGCCGATGATGATTCTGCTCTCGGCCGCCCTTCTGATTACGGTTGCCGTCAACCTCTTCCGACTGGTTACGGGAGCTCCGACCGAATTTGTCGAATGTATCGGCATCTTTATTGCCATTTCCCTTTCGGTCGGTATTTCCTTAGTTATGGAAGGAAGAAGTCAGAAAGCATTTGAAGCACTCAACAAAATGAAAGACGACTTTAAAGTGAGAGTCATCCGCAACGGCAATGCCACGCTTGTCGAGCAGAGCGAACTGGTTCCGGGTGATATCGTGATTCTCGAAACGGGCAACAAAATTCCCGCCGACGGCCGCCTTGTCGAAGGAAACGGACTGACGGTCGACGAATCGGCCCTCACCGGCGAAAGTGCCGCCGTCAAAAAAGATCCGACGGTCTCTTTCGACAACGAAAAAACAGCACTTGCCGAGCGGCGCAACTGCGTCTATTCCGGCTGCTTTGTAACGGCCGGAAACGGTAAAATGATTGTCACCTCGACGGGCGATACAACCGAATTCGGAAAAATCGCCGGCGAGCTGAACAAAAACGAACAGGAAACCATTCCGATTCAGGAAAAACTCTCCCGTCTGGGAAAAATCATCACGATTATCGGCGCTACGATTTCGGCCATTGTCTTTGCGGTTCAGATTGTCTACGCCTGGCTGGGCGGCGCCTTTACCTCGACTTCCGAAATTTTCAGGGTCGTTTCCGAATCGTTTATCTCTTCGATTGTGCTGATTGTTGCCGCCGTTCCCGAAGGGTTGCCGACCATGGTTGCCGTTTCGCTGGCCATCAACGTCATCAAAATGTCGAAGCAAAATGCACTGGTCAAAAAACTGGTTGCCTGCGAAACAATCGGCTGTGTCAACGTCATCTGTTCCGACAAAACCGGCACTCTGACCGAAAACCGCATGACGGTGACCGATCTCTACGTTGCCGGACGGCTTGTCAAACCCGAAACGCTGTCGGCCGGTTTCCTTGCCGAAAACATCTGCATCAACAGTGTGGCCGATATCGAAACAACCGAAACAGGCACCCGCTTTGTCGGCAACCCGACCGAATCGGCCCTGCTGACCGCCTACGGCAAAGCCTCCGGTCTTCCCGACTACCGCACGGTACGCACGTCCGCCGAAAAACTTTTCGTGTTTCCGTTCAGCTCCGAAACCAAAAACATGACCACGCTGGTCAGGTCGGCGGACGGAATGATCGTCTACACCAAGGGCAGCCCCGAAAAGATTCTGTCGATGTGTACGCGGGCTCTGATCGACGGCAAAGAAGAACCGTTGACCGATGCGCTGCGCAGCCGGTTCGACGAACAGATTTCCGCCTTTCAGAAACAGGCCAAACGGACCCTCGGTTTTGCCCACAAAACGATGAACACGGTGAGTGACTATGCCGCTTCCCGGGGGCAAATCGAATCCGGGCTGGTTTTCGACGGTTTTGCCGCCATTGCCGACCCACTGAGAAAAGAGGTTTTCGATGCGGTTGTGCAAAGCCGCAGCGCCGGAGTCGACATCAAGATTCTGACGGGAGACAACATCGTCACCGCCTCCGCGATTGCCGGCGAACTGAATCTGCTTGACGAAAACCATGCCGCGTTTGAGGCCCACACGCTGGAAGAGCTCGACGACAAAGCTCTGACGGAACTGCTGCCGCGCATCCGCGTCATTGCCCGCAGCACCCCCGGCATCAAAATGCGCATCGTCAACCTGCTGAAAAAACAGGGGAACGTGGTCGCCGTCACCGGAGACGGCATCAACGACGCGCCGGCCATCAAAAATGCCGACGTCGGCATCGCCATGGGCATCAGCGGTACCGAAGTTTCGAAAGAAGCAGCCGACATTGTTCTGCTCGACGACTCGTTCGCCACAATTGTCAAAGCAATACACTGGGGGCGGGGAATTTACAAAAACTTCCAGCGATTCATTCAGTTTCAGCTGACCGTCAACGTTTCCTCGGTTCTCGTTGTTCTGATCTCGGTTTTGGCCGGACTGAAGGCTCCTTTCACCGCGTTGCAGATTCTGTGGATTAATCTGATTATGGACGGCCCTCCGGGACTGACACTCGGTCTCGAGCCGATTGCTCCGGATCTGATGAAAGAACGGCCCACGCCCCGCAATGCATTCATCATTACGCCGCAGATGCTGATGCGTATTATCGTAAACGGGCTTTTTATCACCTTTGTCGTTCTCTCCCAGTCGTTCGAAGCGACCCGAATCATTCCCGCCGCAGCGGAGCAGGTCTCAACCGTTCTGTTTACGCTCTTTGTGATTTTCCAGCTGTTCAATGCACTCAACAGCCGCGACCTGACCGGGAAATCGATTTTCACAAACGGCTTTTTCCGCAACAAACTGCTGCTCGGAATGTTTGTCCTCACATTTGTTCTCCAGGTGATTATTACCCAATTCGGCGGTCCCGTTTTCAAAACCGTTCCGCTTTCTCCGATTCAGTGGGGATGGATTACCGGCGTCGCTTTTTCCGTCATCGTCTTCGACGAAATTGTCAAACTGGCGGTTCGTTTGGGGCGGCGGCTCTGTTCGAGATAACATTTTTCTTTCCATTCGGCCGGCTTCTTCGGAAGCCGGCTTTTTTTCATAAATTCGGCACTTCTCTATTGAATTCATTTTAAATGAGTATTATACTCACTATAAGGAGTTGTTTATGCAAAAATCATTTTTAATTCTTGGTTTTTTAATTTCACTATTAATTTCGTGTCCCCCGCCGACACCCGTACCGGGACCGGACGAAGGCGGCAACGGATCGGGAAACGAAACCGCCAAAGAGTTTACGGTTTCTTTCGATGCCGGCGGCGGAACCGGCACCATTGCTCAGATGAAGGTGAAAGCCGGCACCGAAATCATACTGCCGGACGGCGACGCCTTTACCCGAAAATACTTCACTTTCAATTACTGGACAATCTCGGGATCGGATTATTATGAACCGGGCAGCAGGTACACCGTGAACGCCGATACGGTCTTTGCCGCGGCATGGCGCCAAAACCAGATTTCGATCACTTACGACAGCAACCACGAAGAGGTTAACAAAAAGGAAGAAAACTGGGCCGATGCCGGTTCCGACCTGATTTTACCCGGGAACCTGTTCGATTCTTCTCCGTCAGGAAAGTATTTTTACGGCTGGACAACCGCCGCAACGGCAACAGAAACCGATATTCTGGCGCCGGGTTCCGCCTTCCGCGTGGAAGAAACGGCACTGACATTCTACGCGCACTGGGGAAACGAGTCTGTCACCGAATACACCGTGACCTTTTCCGGAACGGAAATGGAACCGATCACTTTTAACAAATATACCGACGAAATCCGCCTGCCGCTTTACACCGGCGAAGACGGCATTGTCTGCAAAGGATGGGATACCGATGCGGCAGCCGCAAACGTCGTTTATGAAAACGGCGGCATCATTCCGAAAACGGATCTGACCGGAGATATCGTCCTCTATCCGATTCTGGAAGATACCCGCGTCGCTCTGACATGGGAAAAAAACGGAGCCGTCTCTTCCGATGACAGTACTGTTTTTCCGGATCGGGCCGCTCCCGGCGATTTTCTCTTTATGGCTTATGCGGTTACCAAAGACAGCGGCGACGATAAAGTCTGGATTCTCGTCAGTGTCACGGCAAAAACGGTATCGGGACAGACTGTTTCCACCCGAAAAGAGATGATGGACGGCATTGCCGAAGTCTGGTACATATCCGTTCCGGCGGAAGCGACCGTGATCACGCTGAACTGGAAAGAAAAAACAGATGTCACCATCACTTCTCTGACCGTCAAGGAAAATTGTGATTATACCGAAAATGATCAGGCCATTGACTTTTGGTTTACCTACAAAGCCGATTTCGATCCGGCAAAAGACAATCTGAAAATTACCAAAGACGGACAGGAAGTCGAAATTCTTTCTTATCATTATGAATTTTACACGGCGGAAGAAAAAGTCGGTTATTGCAAACTCTCCCCTGCGGCGGGTGAGGGACAGTATCAGCTGCAAATCATTGTCAACGGCAACGTTTTGAAAGAAGCCTCTTTCAATGTGACTCTTACCGACAGCAGTGACCCGACAACCCCTCAAACGCACACAGTCACCTTCAACGCCGGCGGCGGCAACGGTACCGTTAACCCGATAACCGTCGAAACCGGCGCCGTCATCATGCTGCCTTCCGCCGGCGGCCTGTCCCGGCAGTATTATACTTTCACCGCCTGGGAAACGGGCGGAAAGCTGTACAACCCGGGTGCCGAATTTACCGTCAACAGTGATACGGTCTTTACCGCGGTGTGGACACGCAATACGATTACGGTCATTTATACGGCAAACAATGCTTCCGTAACGCCCGCTACCCAAACGGCAACGGTCAATGCCGGAACCAACTTCCCGTTGCCGGAGAATCCGTTTGACAATTCACCCACGGGACAAATCTTTTACGGTTGGGCTCTGACGGAAACCCCTCAGGAATCCGAAATTCTCAAACCGAACACCGGTTATTCTGCCGGTGAAGCCGATATCACTTTTTATGCGGTTTGGAAGGAACCGGTCACGATTACGCTGACCTATATCAAAAACGGAGCGGAAGCATACCCGGCGTATCGGGAAGATGCTTTTCCCGTGGCTGTCAATCAGGGAGCAACAGTGATGCTGGAGGAAATGTATTACTTTAAAAATGACGGAGATGCTCCTTACATTCTGACCGGAATCAATGTCACCGAAACCGTAAACGGAAACCCCGTAAATGTTACAAAATCCGACGAAAAAGCCAGTCCCTGCTGGTCATTTCAGGCAGGGACCGAAGCACTGACCGTCGAACTGTTGTGGGAGAAGCAGGCGATTGACAACTATACTTTTAATGTTCATTATGTATACTATGAGAAAAATTATATTGAAATGGCCGTTTCGACAGATATTGCATTATCGCCGGGCATGATCACCGTTACGGACGGAAATGATAATCCGCTTACCCCTTTCCAAAAAATGACAACATGCGCACAGATTCAAAACGGTATGCGAACCCATTCATGTCTCATTGAATTTGCCGAGAACATTCCGGCCGGCACTTATAAAGTGATCTTCACTGTTTCGGGTCAGACAATCCGTACGGAAACCGTCACGGTATCCGAACCGCAGCCGTAACGGCTTGTACGGATAACCGTATCCGCTTTCTTTTTCGGCCGCCGCTTTTGCGGCGGTTTTTCTTTTCTTTTTGCACAAAACAGGTTATAATGGAGTCGGAGGTATATTGATGAAAACGATGTTTTCTTTTCTTTTGCTGTTGGCATTCATGCCCGTTTTTGCCCAAACCAAACCCGATGCAAAGGTCGATTCCGCTCTTCCCGAAGAGGATTCCAAAGACCGGTTCGAGATTTTACTCGATAAAAGTGTCGAATATCTGTCCGACCTGAAGAAAGACGGGCAAAAACTGGCCGATGATCTGAAAAAAGCGTGGGAAGACTATTGCCGCGAAACGGAAGAAAAAGCAGCAACCGAAAAGTCAGGAAATAACGATTCAAAAACTAAACCGGTAACCGCACCGAAAGAGAAGAAGTTGAAATCGGTTCTGTATAAAAATCCGAAAACTGTGTTTTTCGTTGATGATATGGGCAGATATATTTCTGCGGAAGTTCCGGCGGGAGTTTTATTTACAACGGATGATGAAGTCTCCTACTTCTTTGACAGATTCGACGGTAAAGAAATCATTCTGACAGGGACTGTTCAAAAAAAGACCGTAAAAACCGTCATCACTCAAACCGGAATTGAAATCAGTTTCCGTACCGACCAGTATATACAAATAACATCTCTTCAAAAAGCAGATATTTTTTCCGTCCGAGGCATTCTGTTACCGCCGTCCGATTTTTATCCGAATGCCAGAATCATCAATGCGGTCTTTGTGATGTTCTGATTCCGCGATAAGACACTTTTTCCTTTTATCGGACGGTTATCGGATTTCCCGATTAACGCTCATCCAAATCGTCCGTTCTTCAACACTCTGACCGCCGTGTCCGGTTCCGATGCCGCCGTGATCGGTCGTTATAACGATCAGCCACTCTTCGCTGCCGTAAGTCGGTCGCTTTCGAATCGAATCAATCACCTCGCCGGCATAGCTGTCCAAACGGACAACGGCCGCCTTATATTCCGGGCTGAAACCGAAGCCTTTACCGTGACCGGAGGAATCTGTTCCTTCAAAAATACCGAAGGTCAGATCGCTGCCGTCCGCAATCGCTTTAATCATCCGATCCCGAACTTCTTTATCGTAATCCTCTTTATATTCATCGGAAATGCAGCGGACATAGGTTGCCGGCAGATTATTGATTCGGGCATAGTCAAAATCGGTACCGAATATTTTTGTGTGATCCGCCCATGTATAAAAAAAGGCCGTTTTAAAGCCCTTTTCGGCAACCGTATTTGTATAAATCGGGACGCCGGCTTTCTTTTTCCATCCGTTGTTGACAACACCGTGTCCGTCGCGGCCTTTCGCCCAAACTCCGGTCAGCTGCGTCGTAAACCCGGGTGAGGTACTGGTAAACTGTCTCCGGATGCCCTCTCCCCCGGTATACATCATATACAATCCGCCTTCGGCCGCATTTTTAAAAACAGTACTGCCTTCATCCAGATTGAGCAGCGCATCGGCCCGGCAGCCGTCAAAATTGATGACAACCGCTTTCGGAACTTTACCATCCCGCGTCTTTTCAAAATGGGAAACAATCATTCCGTAAATATCAGTCTGTTTCAGCATCGTTTCCGAAGTATTGACAAACGGCAGAGCTTCCGTCGTTTTATAATACGCATCAAATCCGATACTTTTTACGGAAACACACCCGGCGACCGCAACCGCCGATACCAATAATCCGATTTTTGATAATGTTTTCATATTGACTCCTTATTTCCATTTTTTATTACTGCTGATCCAAACCGTCCTTTCGTAAACGGACTGTCCGCCGTGAGTCAGCCGCAATCCGCCGTGATCGGATGAAATCAGAATCAGCCAGTCTTCTTTTTCATAAGTTGTCCTGTTTTTGACCGCATTGATAATCCGCGCGGCAAAAGAGTCGATTTCCGATAATGCTTCCCGATACGCCTGCGATTCGGGAGAAAAACCGTGGTGGTGTCCCGCCAAATCGGTGTTCTCGAAAATACAGGTCAGAAAATCGACTTCGTTTTTTCCTTCGCGGGAGATCCGTTCGACGACTTCCGTAAACAGAGCCTCATCCGGATTATCCCGCATTTCGGCAGGCGGACGGCAGCGGTTCCACTCGACAGGCAGTTTGTTTTTCCGGCAATATTCTCTGTCGGAAGAAAAAATCATCCGGTAAGCCCCCCATAAAAAATGAAAAGCGGTTCGAAATCCTTTTCCGGCAAGAAGAACCAGGTGCGTCCTCGGTTCTTCTTTTTTGATCAAACCGTTATTGAAAACCCCGTGACCGGTTTCTCCTTTCGCCCAATGTCCCGTAAACTGAGTCGTAAAACCCGGTGCTGTGCGGGTATTCTGAATCAGGTTGCCCTCTCCGCCGGTATACATCAGATACAGCCCGCCTTCCGACGCATTGGAAAAAACCGCCGAATCCTCCGGAGACAAAAAAGACAGCATATCGGCCCGGCAGCCGTCATAATTGATCACTATCGCTTTCGGCCGACGCAAATCACCGGTGGCTCTTTCGGAAAAATGTTTCATCACAAACGGCACTATATCGGTTTGGGCAAGTTGCGATTCCCTGTTATTAATCAGATAAGGCAAATTTTCGACTTCACCGTAATAAATTTTTTCTCTTTCCGTAACGGAAAGACAACCCGAAACCAGCATGACGACAACAAAAAATCCGTAACGTAAATTCTTCATATTTTATTATGCATCCGCACCGTAAATACGGCAACAAATTTTTTATTTTGCTTTTCTTTATGACTGCTTTTGGATATAATCTGTTTATGCGGGATTTTGCTTTAGATATCATAACCAAATCAATCCAGTTTTTCTTTATTATGACGCCCTTTTTCGCGCTGTCGATGTTTCTCACACTGACAAACGGTATGGAAAAGAGTTTTCAAAGAAAACTGGCTTTGAAAATAACATTGTCGATTATTATTATCAATCTGATCATTCTGTTTTTCGGGCATCTGATTTTTTCGATTTTCGGAATTACGGTCGACGCTTTTCGAATCGGAGCCGGAGCGCTGTTGTTTTTAACGGCGGTTCAGCTGAACTCCGGAAAAATTTCTTCGATTTCGATTAATCCGGATGAAGACATCTCTGTTGTTCCTTTTTCGATTCCTATTATTATCGGTCCGGCCACAATCGGAACGCTTCTGGTTGAAAGTGCCGCCATGAGCAGTTTTGAAAAAGTCGCAACAAACGTTGCAGCCGAATTGATTGCGTGTGTTTTAATCGGTATACTGCTTTTAACCGCCAACTTTCTGGAAAAGATTTTGGGGAAAAGAGGCATCAATATTCTGACAAAACTGACGGCACTGATTTTGGCAGCCCTTTCCGCACAAATGATTTTTACAGGTATGAGAGGTCTGCTTCTCGGTTGATTATTCTATCTTTGCTCTTTTATTTTTGTTACTGCGGAATATATGCCGGATTCGGTTCCCTCGGGATCGGTGCGCTGACTTCATCAATCCATCCAAACAGCAGGTTCTCCATTTCCCGTGTTTTTTCTATATTGACAGTTGCCAAATTTGTTTCTTCAAGAGGATCATCTTTCAAATTGTACAACTCGGAAGTATCTGTTTCATGAATACGAATCAGTTTCCAATCTCCTTTGCGAACCGACGTATACGGATAAGCCCGAAAATCCTGTCCATTGTTTGTGTATGACTCCAAATAAGCAGGGAAATGCCAAAACAATGCCCGATTCGCAGGAGCTTCCTCTCCCTGTAAAATTTTGCTTAAATCCATTCCGTCAACATTTTGACCCGGTTTAATACCGGCAAAAGCACAGAAAGTAGGATAAAAATCGATATTACTGACCGGCATATCACAAACACTTCCGCCTGCCACTTTTCCGGTCCAACGAATGAAAAGGGGAACACGTGTCCCACCTTCGTACGGCTCTCCTTTTCCGCCTCTGACACGATAATTATCTGTTGTGGGTTCCGCACCGCCGTTATCGGAAGTGAAAATGATAATTGTGTTTTCGTCCAGGTCGGATTTCTTGATCAATTCCAAAATTTTTCCTATGTTTGTATCCAGACTCTCAGTCATTGCCGCATATACGGGATCCTTATGATACTGCCCTTTGGGTTTATTTCGATATTTATCGACCAAATTCTCGGGAGCCTGAATCGGATAGTGTACGGCAAAATAAGAAAGGCAAAGGAAAAACGGCTGTTTTTTCAGCCGGGCATTCTTTATAAAAGAGACGGCTTCATCTGTAACTCTATCCGTCAGATATTCGTTGTCTTTTCCTTTTTCCAATCCGGGGTAGCGTTCCGAACTGCCTGCATTCCCGGCATAGGGGAAAAAGTGAGAAACAGGAGCTCCCGCATGAGTTCCTCCGATGTTAATATTAAATCCGCGATTAAGCGGATCGGTTTTTTCATCGGCATTTCCCAAATGCCATTTTCCAATATAGCAGTTCTTATATCCGCTGTCCTTAAGTTCCTCTGCAATTGTTTTAAATTTCGGCTCCAAAGTATCATTATTGGCAACGGCTATGTATTTACGTTTACTCGCCACTCCCCGATCCGGAGGATTGACAGTGTAAACCCCATGACGCGGCGTATACAACCCGCTCATCAGACAGGCTCGACTCGGTGCCGAATTCGGTGCCGACGAATAGGCATTGGTAAAAGTCATGCTTTCCTTTGCAAATGCGTCTAAATTCGGAGTTTCGTGATAATCACTTCCGGTCACACCCAAATCATTCAGCCCCAAATCATCAGCCATAATCAGAATGATATTCGGTTTTTCTGCCATTTTATTGAGATAGCAACCGCTATTAATCAGAGTCGCTACACCTGTTGTTAAAGGTAAAATTTTTATTTTCATAAAACTTTCTTCTTAACAGTCGATTCTGTTAATCGATTTCCCGTGCATTAACCCTTTTCTTTCGGAGGCATAACCTCGCCGTTTGGCTCTTTTAATCCGGAATTGACGATCTCCCATAACTTTTGAGGCAACGCTTTCATTTCCTCGCGGCTCAGCTGCGAAGTATCGATCGACGGATGAAAAGTGATATCGACACTATCACCGAAACCGATTCCGCCTTTGGTAATCAACCGGTATGTTCCGTCCAATGTAATGGGAACGATACGGGCATTCACCCACTCCGCAAGCTTCAGGCTTCCGCCTTTAAACGCCCTCATTCCGTTGCAGCGGCTGCGGGTTCCTTCCGGAAAAATCATCATCGGATAACCGGAAGCCACCTGCTGACTGCCTTTGCGAATGGCCTCCATCGATTTGCGAAGATTAGCCCTGTCAATGGCAATACAGCGCAAACCCGCAAGCCATACCTGAATAAACGGCACCCGAAACAGTTCGATTTTAGCCATAAAGCCCATCGGATAGGGTATCACTGTTTTTAATACAGGAACATCGGTTATACTCTGATGATTGGCGACAAAAACAATCGAACGGTCTTCTTTCGGAAGATTTTCCGCTCCTTTTACATTCAGACGGACACGTGCCGAGAAAAAAATCAGTTTTCCGTAACCGCGGGAAACAACATTGATATAGGAATTGGCGCCGGACTGAAACTGCATCAACCGCAGCAGCGCATAAGGTATAAAAACAACCATCGACGTCACAAGGAGAATCAGTATCCACAATGCGTAAAAGAATGATAAAACCTTTTTCATAATTCAACCTCTGTCCCAGAGACGATTCGAACGTCCGACCTGCTGCTTAGGAGGCAGCTGCTCGATCCTGCGGCGCTCCTGGAACGAATGGACGGCCGGGACGACCGTCCGTTTTTTATTTTTTATTCTTCCGATAAGCATCCCATGTCGTTTTCACCAGCGTATCGACATCGCTATAGCGGGGATGCCAGTTCAGAAGTTCTTTGGCTTTTTGAGAAGAAGCCACCAGTTTGGCCGGGTCGCCGGCTCTTCTTTCGACATAAACCGATTTCACCGGTTGTCCGGTAATCTTTCGGGCGGCGGTAATCATTTCATCGACACTGATACCGTTTTCGCTTCCCAGGTTTACTGCAAGAGATTCGTGATGACGGGCGATGTAGTGCAGCGATTTTACGTGAGCATCGGCCAAATCGGTAACGTGAACGTAATCGCGGACTCCCGTTCCGTCGGGTGTATCGTAATCGTTTCCGAAAACTTTCACTTCGGGCCGCATACCGGCAGCTACTTCCATCACAACCGGCAAAAGGTTGGCCGGATTCCGTTCCAGACCGCAGACAACACCTTCGGGATCGTAACCGGCCGCATTAAAATAGCGTAACGCCGCATATTTAATACCTTTCAAACGGTCGTACCATTCCAAAAAGCGCTCGATTTCCAGTTTGGTAAATCCGTAATAATTTGTCGGTTTTTTCGGATGTTCTTCGTCAATCGGCAGATAAACCGGTTCACCATATGTTGCCGCGGAAGACGAGAAAACAAAATATTTCAAACCGGTTTCACAGGCCGCGTTCAAAATATTGAGTGTCCCGGTTATATTGTTGACGGAATATTTTTCCGGACAAATCATCGACTCTCCGGCTGCTTTGAATGCCGCAAGATGTACCAGCGCTTCATGGCCTTCCATTGCTTTTTTCAAAGCCGGGTAATCCAAAATATCACCTTCGATAAAAGCCGCTTCCTTAAACAAATTTTCTCTTAATCCGCTGCTCAAATTATCGAAAACCGTTACTTCGTGTTTCTCTTCGCGATCGCTCAACAACGCTTTCACAACATGGCTGCCGATATAGCCGGCTCCGCCTATTACAAGAACCTTCATAATTCGTTCCTCCGATTATTTATTATACTGAATTTCAACGGATTTTCAATCGGGAATTTTTTATTTTATTGTCAAAACGGGAAATATAATTATAATAAAAACGGAGGTTTTTTATGTCCGAACAGCTGAATTTCGAAACCGAAGTCCTGGGACCCTGCAAAATCGTCTCACCGGTGAAAATTTCTTCTTCCGTCGGCGACAATATTGTCGACTACACAACCGACGATCAGTGTATTCTTTATAATATCGATGCGACCTATTCCAATCCCATCGATCCGGCTTCTCTTCAGCGCATTTCCGTAGCGGGGCCGAGACAGAAAATTTATTTTAATCCCAGCCATGTGAACGCCGGTATCGTTACCTGCGGCGGAATCTGCCCCGGACTGAACACCGTTATTCGTTCCATCGTTCGCTGTCTGTGGTACAGCTACGGAGTCAAACGGATCATCGGTATCCGCAACGGTTATCCCGGATTTCTTCCCGAATATAATTATTCTCCGATGCCTCTGACACCCGACACTGTAGACGATATCCACAAAATGGGCGGCACGATTCTCGGTACAGCCCGCGGCGGCGGCGACCGTGTCGAAGAAATTGCCGACAGTATCGAACGGATGAATTTAAATATTCTGTTCTGTATCGGCGGAGACGGAACTCTGCGGGGTGCCCGTGATGTCAGTAACGAATGCAAAAAACGGGGACTGAAAGTTTCCGTTATCGGAATTCCGAAAACAATCGACAACGACATCAATCTGCTGCAGCGGTCATTCGGATTTGAAACGGCTGTTGCCAAAGCGTGTGAAGCGGTTTTCAGTGCTCACGTCGAAGCCAAATCCGCCCATAACGGAATCGGTCTGGTCAAACTGATGGGCCGTCATTCCGGGTTCATTGCCTGTAACGCGGCAATCGCATCAGCGGAAGCCAATTTTGTCCTCATTCCGGAAGTCAAATTCGACCTTTACGGAGACAACGGACTGTTCGCACATTTGGAAAAGCGGATAGCTTCCCGAAAACATGCCGTCATCATCGTTGCCGAAGGTGCCGGACAGGACTATGTCCACACCGACGGTAAAGATGCCTCCGGAAACAAAAAGCTGGGAGACATCGGCACTTTTCTGAAAGAAAAAATAAAAAGCTACTTCGAAGAAAAAAGGATTCCGGTTACGTTGAAATATATCGATCCGAGTTATATCATCCGAACACAGCCGGCCGATCCGAACGACAGTTTTTACTGTTCGCTGTTGGGCGCTCATGCGGTTCATGCGGCAATGGCCGGAAAGACCAATATGCTGGTTTCTCTGCTGAACGACCGCTACGTTTATCTGCCGATTGATGCCGCCACCTGCCGCCGCAACTACGTCAACCCGGAAGGACATTTGTGGCGTGATGTCCTGGAGACAACCCAGCAGCCGGTTTCCATGACCGAGGCATGAATTTCCGCTCTTACAGCGCCTATTTAAAGGAAAAATACGGAGCCCCCGCCTATCGTGTTGCGGTCGATGCGGGGTTTTCCTGCCCCAACCGTGCCGACGGCCGCGGCGGTTTCGGGTGTTCGTTTTGTGACGAAGCCGGCAGCCGCGCGGTGTATACACGTAACGACAACGGTACGTATCCCGAATTGGAAATGTTCCAGCCGTGCGGGCTGCCGGGGTTTCCGCCGGGTTATTCGTCCGCATCGGTACGTAGCCAGATTGAACGCGGTATGGCGTTTTTACAACGGCGGTACGGAGCCCGAATCTTCCTTCTTTATTTCCAGGCTTACTCCAACACGTACGCCGCACCCGATATCCTTAAACAAATTTACGACGACGCTTTGGCTGCCGCAGTCTTTTCCGAACTGATTGTTTCAACTCGTCCCGACTGCCTCAATCCGGAAAAAGCGGATCTCCTTGCCTCCTACCGCCGCCCCGATTTCGATGTCTGGTGCGAACTCGGACTGCAAACCATTCATGACAAAACACTCGCCGCTATCCGCCGCGGCCATACCTATGCCGATTTTTTACGTGCCTTTACCTGGCTGCAGGAACGAAAAATCAAAACTGCCGTCCACCTGATTTTCGGTCTGCCCGGAGAAGGCAGAAATGAGCTGGACCGGACAATCGACGAAATCAACCGCCTCCGTCCCGACGCGGTTAAAATTCATAATTTACAGATTCCGGTCGGAACCCCTCTGTTCGAACAGCTCAAACGGGGAGAGGTTAAACAATATACAATGGAAGAACATCTCGAAAACACCGTTTACGCTCTTTCCCGCCTCGATCCCGCAATTTTGATTATGAGACTGACCTGTGACATTATGCAATCCCAGCGGGAAAATAACAGCGGATTTTGGAAAAAAGGAACGTTTCTCGCCGAACTGAACAGACGGTTATCCGTAACCGATTCGCTTTTTACCGCACAATCAAAGACTTCCACATTTCCGTCGATCCCTTAATAAGCCGGTCTTCTTTCAAAATTCCGGAAGAACTGGTCGGCGTATCAGCAAATTGACAGAAACAGAATCCTTTAATCGAAGAAAACGAATAAATCAAATCGAACAGTTCCGTCAGAAAACAGAAAGTCTGTTCATCCGGATGAATATCGATAACCAGTCCTCCGGTTTCACTGAGCACGACGGGAGCCGGTACTTCTCCGTCGGGAAGAACCACCCATTCCGCCTTTCGCCGAAGTCTGTTAAAAAACCGCTTTCCGGAATCAACCGGCCTGTATGCCGCAAACTCCCGCCGGTTCACCGATTCCAGATATTTGCGTAACGAAACCGTATCGCCTGTAACGCAGTGCAAATCGAGAATATCGGTCAGATGATGATAAAACCCGGAATTGTCGATAACAAGACGGGATGAATCTTTTGTTTTTAAATACGAATAAAAAAAATTCAACCGTCGTATCAGCCTCTGACGAAAAAACGGACTCGGCAGGCCTTTATTTTCGTTGAATAAAACATAAACCGCTACGGACGGGAAATTAACCAGTAAATCGATTATATCGTTTACGACCAAAACCGACTCTGTCACATCGTTATCGTTCACTGCCTTCAAACCGGGCAGATCCTGCCAAACGGTCAGCCCGACGGCATCGGCACAAAAATAAGCGGCCGGGTTTTCGATACGCGAATCATACCGGACGGTATTAAATCCCAAATTTTTTATCGCCATCGCATCCCGAAAATATCCGGATCGCGACGGAGGAAACGGCAGCCCCTCCTCATAAAGCCCGGAATGAATCACGGAACGGACATAAAACGGGCGACCGTTCAGCAGGACGAATGACTGGGATGCCGAAACTGTACGCAAACCGATATAAGAACGAACCGAGTCGGACACCTCACTGTGGATATTCCTTGTTTCGATTTCAAGTTCCAGCAGATGCGGCTGCTGCGGAGTCCACTCCGGCGGATTAATCCCGCAATCCCGATAATCACAAAACAGAACATACTCGGCCGTCTCCTCTTTTCGGGCAACGGAAGCATCCGCCTCCCATCCGATTTCGGGGATTTTTAACAGGAAGTCGGACGGTTCCGCCGAAAAAGAAAGTCTGAATTGGGAAACACCGTTTTCGTAACGGTGTACAAAACGGTTAAGAAAAACATCGCCGCAAAATTCCATCCAAAACGGCTGTCCGCTGCCGACAAACGGTACATCGGACCGCGGTTCGACACAGACAGCCAATGAGAGAGCGGCGGAATGAAGTGCCCCGATATTAATCTCCAGAGAAACCGGTTCATACGGCTCGGAAGTATCGGCAATATGACTGCCGTTGACAAAAAAACGGGCATCTCCGTACCAGTTGCCGGAACAGAGACGCAAAACCGTACAGCCGTTTTTTTCGAGAATCGGTTTAACCGAAAAACGCTTAACAAAAACAGTGACGGGAGCCGCCTCTTCGCGGGGAACAACAAACGGCATGGACGTTTCCTGCGGCAATCCGCTGCCGCCGAAGGAATCGCCGGCAAAAAAACGATCCAGAAAACCGTTCATATCCGAATAACGGGAAAAAGAAAAGCGAAACCAGCCTCTATTCAGCAGGGCGGTTTCCCTGCGGAATTCGGGTCGCGGATAGTCGCATAAAGCCTCAATTTCGCTTTTCCGAAAAATCATCCTTTTATACTGCCTTTAAAGCCTGTTCGAAGTCGGCAATGATA
>JAXEIF010000015.1:0-41450 GCA_034120015.1 Spirochaetia bacterium
CAGGGCGGTTTCCCTGCGGAATTCGGGTCGCGGATAGTCGCATAAAGCCTCAATTTCGCTTTTCCGAAAAATCATCCTTTTATACTGCCTTTAAAGCCTGTTCGAAGTCGGCAATGATATCGTCGACATTTTCAAGGCCGACGGAAATGCGAATCAGATCGGGAGTAATTCCGGCTTCTTTCTGCTGTTCATCCGTTAACTGCCGGTGCGTCATGCTGGCGGGATGCAGAACCATTGTACGTAAATCGGCAACATGAACCGCAATCGAAGCCAGTTTCAGTGCATTCATAAAACGTTCGACACCGTCCCGTCCGCCTTTGATTCCCGCGGTAAAAACGCCGCTGCACCCTTTCGGCAGATATTTTTGGGCCAACGCATAATCTTCCGCGTTTTCCAGACCGGGATAACGCACCCAGGCTGTTTCCGACCGGCCGGAGAGCCACTTTGCCAGCTTTAAAGCATTCTCGGAATGACGCTGCATTCTTAAATGAAGTGTTTCCGTTCCCAGATTGATTAAGAAGGCGTTCATCGGAGACAGATAATTTCCGATATCCCGAATCAGCTGGGCTCTCAATTTAACCGCGTAAGCCGCTGCGCCGAACCATTCGGTATAGACGGTTCCGTGATAGCTGGGGTCGGGCTCGCACAGTTCCGGAAATTTTCCGTTTTTCCAGTTAAATTTTCCGCCGTCGACTACCACACCGCCGAGAGAAGTCGCATGTCCGTCCAGATATTTTGTACAGGAATGGGTGACAATATCGGCGCCCCATTCCAGCGGCCGGCAGAGATACGGTGTCGCAAAAGTATTGTCGACAATCAGAGGAACTCCGGCTTCATGTGCCAGAGAGGCAAATTTTTCGATATCCAGAACGATCGCCTGCGGATTGGAAAGAGTTTCGGCAAAAACACATTTGGTTTCTTTCCGTACTGCTTTGCGCAATTCCTCAATCGGTGCGTTGAGATCGACAAATGTAACGGAAAGACCCATTTTTTTCATGGTGTAGTAAAACAGATTGTAGGTTCCGCCGTAAATAGCGGCCGCACAGATAATATGATCACCGGCCGAAGCAATGTTCAGCACCGCCAGCATGGACGCCGACTGACCGGAAGAGGTACATACCGCGGCCGCCCCGCCTTCGAGCGCAGCCAGTTTGTCTTCCAGAGCGCAAACCGTCGGATTGGAAAGACGGGAATAAATATGACCGCCGGCTTTCAGATCAAACCAGTCGGCAACCTGCTGTGCGTTATCGTATTTATATGTCGTACTTTGATATAAAGGTAAAACAAGCGGATCTCCGTTTTTCGGATCGTATCCGGCATGAATTGTGAGCGTTTCCAATTGATAATCTTTCACTATAGCCCCTCCTGAAAAAAGAATATCGTATCTCCATTCCGTTGTCAAGAGATTTCATGTTGACACTTTTGCATTTCCGCTGTATTCTTATTGATGATGAAAGCAGATACTCTTGGCTTCAAACTGGCCGACGGAAAAATTTTCCCTCTTCTGGATTTAAAAAAACAGGATTTTGCCAAAGTCGAACTTCAGGCTGCCGATAAAACCGCGGGAAAGGTCAATCTGCACTTCGTTCTTACCAAAAAAGGGACTGTTGTCGAAGAATATCCCGAACCCCTGTCTCTTGCTTACGATCCCGACCGGCCCGACGATCTTATTTTACACGCGGTACGTTCAGGCAGTAATTACATTTCCGTATCGCTCTTTTTAAGAAAGAATCCCGAGTCGGCCGTCAAAATGCCGTTGCGGATTTTGTCGGAAGAAGAACTGAAAACCATTCGGAATTCCGCTTTTCGGCAAAGACGGCGTTTTCTGAAAGCCGTCCTCGGATTTTTCTCCGCACTCGCAGCCTGTGCCGCCGTCGCATTACTGGCTATCTTTATTTTTCCCTCGTTTTTTACCGGAGGTTTGTTGTGACATTTTTGCAGTCGATTTTACTCGGTCTTTTTCAGGGCGTTGCCGAATTTCTTCCGATTTCCAGTTCGGGACATTTGCTGATTCTGAAAAATCTGATGGAACTGCAGGAGGTTCCGCTTTCTTACGACATAATGCTTCATGTAGCGACACTGATTGTCGTTGTCTGCATTTTTTACAAAAAAATTTTTATCCTGTTCCGGTCGTTTTTCCGGTTTATTGCCCGCAAAAACGATGAAACCGATAAGAAAAATCTCGGAATGATCGTCACTATTCTGACGGCAACCGCCATCACCGGATGTGCGGGCGTTCTGATGAAGGATCTGTTACCCGAAAACCCGCTGATCGTTTCCTGCCTTTTTTTGGCAACCGGTGTTATTCTGATGCTGTCGAAAGCAGCCGAACTTTTCTGGAGAAAACATCCCCGGTATCCGGTTCAGTCGTTTGATCTGAAATCGGGACTGATAACAGGTATTACCACCGGCATTGCTCAAAGCATCGGCGTCCTTCCCGGTATTTCCCGTTCCGGCATTACCGTTTCGGCGGCACTGATGGTCAACACCGACAAAAAAGACGCCGGCGATATTTCGTTTCTGATTTCCGTTCCCGCCATTCTCGGAGCCATGCTGCTGGACATCGGCGAATTGGATTCCCTTTTTGCGGCCGTTTCTCCTTCCGTTCTCCTTTCGGGAATGTTGTCGGCTATGATTGCGGGAGCAGCGGCCCTGCTTGTGTTACTGAAACTGATTCGAAGCGGAAAATTTTATTATTTCAGCATTTATCTGATTCCGGCAGGGATTGCCGGCATTATTTATTTTGCATAAATCTTTTTCTTCTTCACCCGATTGCCGATTATGCCGAAAAGAGAAGGGAGGGTTTCTCTTTTGCACATATCGAATACAAGAAAAATTGTTTCCTGCATTTTTTTTGCAATCGCAATCATTACGGCCCCTTTTCTCATTCTTCCGCCGCTTTTCGGTGAAAACGGATTTTTTCAGCCGTTCGCCTATTTCGGAACCCTGCTGACGGATTTTTTCGATTTTTTTGCCTACCTTATTCCTGTTTACTGTTTTGCCGAAGGACTTCTGATTCTTTTCCGTAAGGCCGGATCCAATAGAGGAAAATTACTGCTGTTCTCACTGTGCCCGCTTTCCCTGCTTTCCGTTTTTGTCCAGCTGTCCGGAGGACGTGCTCCCGTACTGGCAGCCCGGCTTTCCGACGGGGACGACCATTTTAAACTGACAACGGTTACGATTGTTGTCTTTCTGGCTTTGGCAGCCGAAATTGTTCTTTTTGCATACTATGCCGTACTGCAGATCAGGAACCGCTCCGTCCGGACAAAAAAAATACCGACAGCCAATCCTCTGACAGACGGCATCGAATACGGACATAAACCGAAAACGCTCCCCGAGCGCCTGAAAACGCTCCGACACGCATGGCACAATTTTCTGACTCCCGACAACGCGGCACCGGCCGGCGACAGCTCCGAATCTTTTTATGAAGATGACACCGAATCCGATTCCCGTTCCGCCGCTCCCGAAAACGAACCGCGCCGGCCGACCCTCAACAGTCTGAAGTCGCTTTTTACCAGTACGGAAGAAAAACCGGGACTGCGGTCAATGGACACGATCTCCTATCCTTACCCGGAAGACCGCCCGCGTTTTAACGATACGCCGATGCCGGCACCCGGGTATACCCGGTTCGAATCCGCTGAAGACGCCTGCAACCGAACGCCGGGCGCCGCCTCTGCCGTCGGTGCAGACGAAAACGGCGACCGAGACGACGAATTCGGAACATGGGAACCGGAAAGCGATGAAGAAACCCTGATTTCCGTACCCGATGACGATGCCCCTTTCGATACCGGCTTTGAAAACGAAACCGATACGGATGACGAATTTTACGGCGAAGAGGCATTTGATACGGACGAAACGGAGACCGCTGCGTTACCCGGTACCCGCACCGCGACTTCAGCCGCACCCGCCGGCAGATCGGCCGCAGTAAGCGGTTCGGCAGCGGCTGTGCGCCGGAAACGGCCGGCCGGCTACAAACCGCCTTCGAAAGATCTGCTCACGCAGCATCAGGAAACGCAGTACTGGATTATCGACGAAGATACAAAGGAAGCGGCCGAAATTTTACGTCGTACTCTTGAGGAGTTCGGCATTCAGGCACAGGTGACCGGTATCACCCGCGGTCCGGTCGTGACCATGTTTGAACTGCTGCCGGCCCCCGGTGTCAAGTTGAGCAAAATCGCGAACCTGGCCGACAACATCGCCCTGCGTCTGGCCGCCGGCCGGGTACGTATCGTGGCGCCGATTCCGGGCAAACACGCCGTCGGTATCGAAGTACCGAACCGCAAGCGGGCTCTGGTGAGTTTCAAAGAACTGATCGAAGATCCGGCTTTCAAAAAATCGACAGCCGCCATCCCCGTCATCCTCGGAAAGGATATCACGGGAGAGACCCAGGTCATCGACCTGACATCGACCCCGCATCTGCTGATTGCCGGGTCGACCGGATCCGGAAAATCGGTCTGCGTCAACTCCATTATCACATCGGTTCTGTACAAAAAATCACCCGACGAGGTCCGCATGATTCTCATCGACCCGAAAATCGTCGAGCTGAAAATGTACAACGACATTCCGCATCTGCTGACCCCGGTCATCACCGATGCGAAGCGGGCCTACATGGCACTCCAATACGGCTTAACCGAAATGGAACGGCGTTACAATCTGCTGGATGCGCTCGGAGCACGAAATATCGAGTCGTACAACAAAAAAGCCAAAGAATCGGGAATGACGGCGCCGCATCTTCCTTATATCCTGATTGTCATCGACGAGTTTGCCGATTTGATGGCCGCCAACCGCAAAGATCTCGAACAGGCGATTGCCCGTCTGGCCGCCATGTCGCGCGCGGTCGGCATCCACCTGATTCTGGCGACACAACGGCCTTCCGTCGACGTTATTACAGGACTGATTAAAGCCAACATTCCGTCACGAATCGCCTTCATGACCGCCAGCAAAATCGACTCCCGCACCATTCTCGATACGGTCGGAGCCGAAAAACTGCTCGGCAAAGGCGACATGCTTTACGTTTCGTCGACCAACCCGTACCCGACCCGCATTCAGGGAACTTTCCTTTCGGAACATGAGGTGGAAACGGTCACCGACTATGTAAAAAGCCTCGGCGAGCCCGACTATCTGGATGACGAAATTTTCATGGACGAAACCGAAATCCTCGAAGACAACGGTGACGACGATCCGCTTTTCGACGAGGCCCTGCAAATTGTGGTTCAAACCGGCAAAGCGTCCGCCAGCTACCTACAGCGCCGTTTACAGGTCGGCTACAACCGCGCCGCCCGCATGATCGAAACGATGGAAGCCCGCGGCTATATCGGCCCCCAGAACGGCAGCAAACCGCGCGAGGTACTGGTCACCCCCGACCGCATCTGACAAAAAAGGAGAGACACGTGTCTCTCCTTTTTCTCCCTGATTTTCCGGATTTTATTCGGTTGTTCCCGGATTATTCCAATAAAGATCGATTTTCTTTCCTTCGATATAGAAAAAAGCGTTTTCGCTCTCGGACGCTTTGGCTGCCTCCGATACACCGATATTAATGACGACCGTATTGGGTACCGTATTCGGAAACGCTTCAAAAGCGTAAACAAACGGACCGTTTGCGCTTCCTTTTGTTTTGTATTCCGCATAATAATCAATCGTCACTTCGACTTTGCCTGCCGGATTGTCGGGTGTCAGGTTCAGAGAAGTTGCTCCCGTTTGCTCAGCATCTCCCAAATAGTATTTGACTGTCATTGTTCTGTCTGCCGCATCCGGCGCTTTCAGACCGACTCCGGTTCCTTCCGCTGTCACCGGCAATTTAAAGGAATCACCACCCGTTATTGCCGTTATGACGGTTAAATCCCCCGACGAAACTCCGTCAAAAACCGGCGAAAAAGTCACGGTAAAGGTTGCCGTCGTTGTCCGCTCCTCCACCATTTTTTGTCTTTCTTTTTCAAAATCGGTATCGTCAAATCCGGCAGGAGCACCCACGCTGCCGTTCTCACTCAAATAACCGTCGGCTGTGATTTTGAATTTCTTTGTGACCGACTCTCCTTTGGCAACCGTTCCGAAATCGGTTCCCTCCAACGCTTCGATACGAACGGAGGTCGCCGGCCGCACGGCAACCGCTCCGTCACCGCCGTCGTCTCCGCCGCTTCCGTCGGGACAACCCGCAAAAAAAATTGCTGCCGCACCCAAAACCAACATTGATTTCAAACCTGTTTTCATCTTCGTCTCCTTTGTTTAAATTATATAGTATTTCTCCTTGGATTTAATCCGATTTTCCTTTTTATGTCCGCACCTCGGTCGCCGAAGTGTCTCCGCCGTCGAAATAAAGGGCAACGTTTTTCAGCGTTACGGCCGCAATATTCTGTTCCGCTTCCCGTGTAAAAAATCCCTGATGCGATGTAATCAGAACATTATTAAAGGAAAGCAGGCGCGCCAAAATATCATCGGGCATTACTTCATCCGAAATATCCTCGAAAAAGAAATTTTCTTCCTCTTCGTAAACATCGAGCGCCGCCGAACCGATTTTCCGCGATTTGAGAGCGACAATCAGCGCCTTGGAATCGATAAGAGCCCCCCGGCTTGTGTTAATCAGCATCACGCCGTCTTTCATTTTCGAAAGGCTTTCTTCGTTGATCATGTGATAAGTCTGATCGTTGAGCGGGCAATGGAGCGAAATGATGTCCGACTCCTGGTAGAGGGTATCGGGATCGACATAGGTAAAACCGTACTTCTTCTGGGCCTCCGCATCGGGGAAGGCGTCGTAAGCCAGCACCCGCATACCGAAACCGGAAAGAATTTCAATAAAGGTCATCCCGATTTTTCCGGTTCCGATGACACCGATAGTTTTGCCGTAAAGGTCGAACCCGAGCAGTCCGTGTATGCGGAAATTATTTTCGCGGGTTCTTTGGTACGCCTTATGCGTTTTCCGGTTTAGGGTGAGAATCATCGCCAATGCGTATTCGGCAACCGCATGGGGCGAATAGGCCGGCACTCTTAACACTTTCAGCTTGCCTTTAGCCGCTTCCGTGTCGACGTTATTGAAGCCGGCGCACCGTAAAACAACCAGACGAATTCCCTGTTCCCGAAGAATTTCAATCGTTTTGCGGCTTAAGTCGTCATTGACGAAAGCACAAACCGCATCGAATCCGGTCGCCAGAAGCGCCGTATCGGGCGTCAGTTTTGCTTCGTAGTATTTAATGTCGAGTCCGTAATTTTTGTTTTCCTCATTAAAAAAGGCAATATCATACGGTTTCGAATCGAAAAAGGCAATCCTGATACTCATTTTTCCTCCTGCTTCTTTTACCCGAACCGGAACCACCATTCGTTGAAGCGCGGATACTCCAGTTCGAATTCGAATACGAGCCCGAGATTCAGCACGTCGAAAACACGGACATTCAAATCAATCACAAAATCCAGATCCAGCCAGCTCGGCTGATCGATAAAAAAAGTCTGATAACGGTTTCCCGGGCTTTCCCGCAGCTGTTTAATCCAATTCGATCCCAGCCGGAAGGTCAGTGTCGGATCAATCAGATTGGTCTGATTCCATCGGGCGGCATTCGGTTCGACTCCGAATTTTTTCAGAGTACGGCCGAACGAATCTTCGACCTTTCCCCAACCGGCATTGGTTTCCGGCGGTGTCCATGTTTTCAAATCTTCGATTTTGATTTGTGGCAGTCCGAGAATCAGCTCCAGATTTCCGGCAAGTGCGACGGACCGGGTATATTCACGGATCGCCATAACATCATCACGACGCCCGAACAGCGCATCATCGCGAATTTCCATCCGGACATCAAGCGGAATATAACCTTCATCTCCGAGATAATCTGTATAACGGACGGATGCACCCCACTTCAGATGTCCGGTAAACAGCACGCTTTTTCGGTTGGGGGCCACATCAAAGAGTTTTCGGCGGCCGAATACATCGAACTGCAGCCGGTAATAATCGGCGGTATAGGCTCTCTCGCCGGACAGAACTTTATTTCCCGATGAATCATAAATAAAATTTCCGTCGGAATCTTTCATCGGCAGGAATTCTCCCGTAATCGACGGATTCATAAACGCCGGCGCCAGATCGAGAGAGACACCCGTTCCGATTTCGTTATACAGACCGTGCGAAAATCGAACATCGAACTCTTCCCGAAAGCTGTAACTGAAAGAGGCGGTCACTTTATTAAGCAGATACATATCCCGGTCGGGATAATCGGTTTCGAATAAATATTGTGTCGTTTCGGGCTTGTAATCCTTCAGAAATTTTCCCCACCGACCGGAGTAGCCGAGAAGAAAAGTAATATCCGACCGGCCGTTTTCTCCGAACGAATAACCGCCGATCCAGTCGAATCCCCAATCGGCAAAAGCGCGGTCGTATCCGGTTTCGACGTAATCAAGACCAGCTTTTCGTTTCCGGTCCTGTTCGGCCCAATAATCGCCCGATTCGGAATAACTGTCGTCATACTGAATGGCTCTTCCGTCGGGACCTCCCTGATAAACAATAAATTCGACTCCGCCTCCCCAACGAAAACGGAACGAATTCTCAAGAGCGCCCCAATGAATACCGGACAGAGTGACGTTCATATCGCGAATGCCGCTGGGTATATCGAGCCCCAGGAAAATCAGAAACTCGGGATACCAGCCGAACCACTGACTGTGGAAATCGTGCATTCTTTCGTTGTCATAAGTAATAATCGATCCGATATTGAAAGACACGGCAATGTTATCGGGAACAGCCACTTCGCCGTCCCGTATTTCCGATTCGGGCTTCGGTTCACTTTCCGTAATATTTTCCGCAGCAAAAAGGGGAAAAACACAGAAGAGTATCCAAAGCGTAATGACAGCTTTCTTTTTTGAAAATAACATCGCCGCCATTATTTTATGTTTGAATCCATACAGTGTCAACTTTTTTTTAAAATAAATATTTATCGTTGCAAACAGAAGATATTGCTGTTAAAATACTATTCAGGAGGACTTGCGATAAGCATGAAAAACCGTATTTATCTTTTTTTGATTCTTTTTCTCCTGCCGACGGCCGCGTTTTCTCTGACATACGGAGACGCTCTGATCCGGGCGGTCGAATCGAACGACCTTCCTGCCGTACGCACACTCCTCGAAAAAGGTGCCGATGTCAACTTTTTAACGGAGGACGGTAAGACCCCTTTAATTTGTGCCGTACTACGGGAAAATACGGAAATGGTTTATTTTCTTTTGGAACACGGTGCCGCTCCCGATTTTTGCGCGCCGGGCACGCTTTCTCCGGTTCGTGTGGCCCGATTGCGGAATTTAAAAGATATCGAAGCGCTGCTTTCCCGAAACGAATATTCGCGGCAGGAAAAGCTGCCGGATATTAACTTAGCCGATATGATTCGGGAAAACCGTACAGCCGATTTTCTTTCCGCACTGGCAAAAAATCCGCAGCTGGCGAACCGTTCTTCCGCGGAAGGCGATACACCGCTGATGTATGCCGCCTACTGGGGTAAAACGGTTTACACCAAAGCGCTTTTGGAGTACGGAGCCGATCCGAATGCGAAAGACACCGACGGCTACACGCCGCTCCATCTGGCAGCCGCCAAAGGACACTTTCAAACGGTTAAAATTTTACTGCAAAAAAACGCAGCGGTTGACGAAACGACAAAAGACGGAATGACCCCTCTGATGCTGGCAGCAAAAGGCGGACACGATCAGACGGCCCGGCTGCTGATTGCCTGCGGAGCCGACTGGAGCAAACGATCCGGCGAAGATTTAACTTTTTTTGACTACGCCCTTACCGGTTTAATCCGGTAACGCATACCCCATGGCAAAATTCCGGCATAAATCTCCGGCGAGCTGTCTTCGGCTTTTGGGCGCCGATCCGGCGCGCATATAGGAATTACGAATCACACGTTCTCCGTCGACAACATCGGCATAAACTCCCGGTTGCAGAAGATTCATTTTTTCAATCATAATTCCTCTCCCGGTGTGGTAATGAATGTAAGAAATCTGTCCGTCATCTTCGACGGAAACCACGATACCGATATGGGTCAGATAATCGTTTTCCCGGCCGTCTCCGTTTTTATCGTACGTATTGTCCCAAAAAATCAGATCACCGGGAACGGGAACCCAGGCGTAATACAGCAGACCGTTTTCGTCCATCAGCCGGTAAATCCGTTTCACGCCGTCCCCTTTGTATCGGGCAACACGGCTCAATAAATCGATTCCGGCCGCCGAATAAATACCGTAAATCAAACCGGAACAGTCGCTGTTAAACCTTCGCCCGTTCACAACCACCTCGGTCTTTCCGTTCAACGCATAAGCCGCTTCGATAATTTTGTCTATTTTTTCCCGATGCAGAGCTTCCTGAGCCGTCACGCAGGACGGAAACAGCAACAGCAACGACAGCATCCAACAAACCGGTCTCATCTTTTCTCCTTTCCGATAAAATAGGTTTCGAACGAAATTTTGCGGCACGCTTCCGGCTTGAAACTTTTTACCGAAGCAAACATTGTTTTCATCCGTTCGAACAGTTCTTTTTCGTCTCCGCCCTGAAAGATTTTGACAACCAGGCTGCCGCCCTGTTTCAGAATCGATTCGCTTAAGGTGATGACCTGTTCGACCAGTTCATACGAAGCGCCGGCATCGACAGTGCGGTTGCCGGTGGTCGCCGGAGCGGCGTCGCTGATCACCGCGTCGTAAGGCCCCAACGCCGTCAGCTTTTCGATATTGTCGGGATCAAAAGCATCACCGAAAAATCCGGTAAAAGCGGCCGCCGGCGAATCGATATGAAATTCTTTTAAATCAATACCGACCACACGACCCGCCGTTCCCAGGCGGCGGCAGGCGTAAAGACTCCAGCTGCCCGGAGCCGCACCGATATCGGCAACCGTCATTCCCGGCCGTAAAATCTTAAACTTCCCGTCGATTTCTTTCAGTTTATAAACACTGCGGGCCGGATACCCTTCTTTTTTTGCTTTTAAAGTATAAAAATCAGCCTGGCTTCTGTCGTTTTTCATCTCTTTTCTATATTACGGCAAATTTTTTAAAAAGAAAAGAGATTTACGACGATTCGTCCGAAAATCTTTCACCCGAGCCGTCTTCACAAACAGTAACATCCGGATGCATATTTTTTCCGAACGACACTATTTGCTGTTTATTTCGTTAGAAATCGGCAAATATATTTTCTTATAAGTCAAATTTTAATATTTTTTCGTTTAAAATAATTGACACTTCCTTTCTGATGAAGTAATTTAAAGAAAAAGGAGATAAAAATGAATCCGACAAAACGAACAGGCGCCCATCTTCTTACGGAAGTTCTTCATAATGAAGGCGTCGAATACATTTTCGGATATCCGGGCGGATCAATCATCCCTATTTTCGATGTTCTGCCCGAATCACCTATAAAGTTCATTCTGACGCGCCACGAACAGGGAGCCACCCACATGGCCGACGGCTACGCCCGTGCCACCGGCAAACCCGGAGTCGTTCTTGTCACCTCGGGACCGGGTGCGACCAATACGATTACCGGCATCATGACCGCACACATGGATTCGGTTCCGCTGGTTATTCTGACGGGACAGGCACCGACAAAATCCCTCGGTCTGGACTCGTTTCAGGAAGCCGACATGCTCGGAATCAGTTATCCGATTGTCAAACACTCCTATCTGATTACCGATCCGAAAGACATTCCGCGCATTGTCAAAGAAGCACTCTTTATCGCCAACTCGGGACGACCGGGTCCGGTGCTGATCGATATTCCGAAAGATATTTCTTCCGCCGTGCTGAATGATGATCAGTTTACCCTGACATCCGAACCGTTCCGCCTGCCCGGTTACAAAACTTCCGATACCGCCGATGCGGATCTTTGCCGCCAGGCAGCCGAAATGATAACCGCCGCATCCCGCCCGGTTTTCATCGCCGGACACGGAGCCGTTCTTTCTGGTGCGGAAAAGGTTTTACGTGAAATTGCCGAAAAACAGAATATTCCGGTCGTCAGCACGCTGCTCGGGAAAGGTGCCTTTTCCGAAAACCACCCGTTGAGTCTCGGTATGGCCGGCATGCACGGAACCGCCTACGCCAATAAAGCACTGACCGAAGCGGATCTGGTTGTTTCCGTCGGTTCGCGATGGGACGACCGTATTGCCGGCGATCCGAAATCGTTTTGTAAAAATGCACGTAAAATCCACATCGATCTGGATCCGAGCGAAATCGGAAAAATCATTCCCGTCGATATCGGCATTTGCGCCGATGCGCGGGAAGCTCTCTCTCTGATTTCCGCCTGTCTCGAACCGAAAAAAAACGAAACCTGGAGCCGCCGGATTCAGACACTGAAAAAGAATTTTCCTTTGCGCTACAAGAAAACGGGAAAATTGCGCGCCCAGCACCTGATCGACGAGATTTACCGACTCACTAACGGCGAAGCGGTTGTGGCCACCGACGTCGGGCAAAACCAAATGTGGGCGGCCCAATATTACAAAATATCGGAACGCTTTCAGTGGATTTCTTCGGGAGGAGCCGGCACGATGGGCTTCGGACTGCCCTCTTCGATCGGTGCCCAAATCGCCCGCCCCGACAAAACGGTCATTGCCGTCCTCGGCGACGGCGGCTTTCAGATGACACAGTCGGAACTGGCAACCGCCGCCGTCAACCGCCTTCCGATCAAAATTCTGCTGCTCAACAACAACTACCTCGGAATGGTCCGACAGTGGCAGGATCTGTTTTACGAAAACCGCCTCTCCGGCGTCTGGCTCGAAGGTAACCCCGATTTCGTCCGTCTGGCCCAGAGCTACGGCATCAAAGCGTTCCGCATCAAACGCAGTGCCGATGTCCGCCGCACGCTCAAAGCCGCCCTCGCTTACAACGACGGCCCCTGTCTGATCGATGCGGAAATTGCCAAAGACGACAACGTCTTCCCGATGGTCCCCGCCGGAAAACCTTTGGAAGATATGATTCTCGATGCGGCCGGAGGAAAAACGAAATGAACAAAAAACAGCATAATATCAGTCTTTACGTCAACAACAAACCGGGCGTACTGATCCGCATTGCGCTGGTCTTTGCCCGACGCGGCTACAATATCGACAGCCTCGTCGTCTCCGGTTCCAACGATCCCGATTTTTCACGCATGACCATCACCGCGACCGGCGACCCCGACACACTCAACCTGATGCTCAAACAGCTGAACCGGCTGGTCGATGTCGTCTACGCCAAAGACTTAACCGATTTGCCGGTGCTCAAAAAGGAGCTGGCTCTTTTCAAAGTCAGAACCACGGACGAAACAAGAACCGAAATTCTGCAGCTGATCCATGCATTCGGCGTTAACCCGATGGATATTTCGCCCGACTGTGTCGTTTTTTCAATCGACGCCTCCGGAGAAAAAATCGACGGTATCCGTCAGGTGCTGACTCCCTACGGACTGATCGAAGTGATCCGCTCGGGAAAAATCATCATGTCGCGCGGCGCGGAACGAACCTGATTTCGGCACGGACGCAAGGAGGAAATGATGAAAATTACGGTTTTGGACGGATATACACTCAATCCGGGAGACCTCTCCTGGAGCGGACTGGAAGCTCTCGGGACGGTCACCGTTTATGAAAAAACAGCCCCCGAAGAGATTCTGTCCCGTGCCGCCGATGCGGAAATCGTTCTGACGAACAAGACGGTTCTGACCAAAGACATCATCGAAGCGCTGCCGAAACTGCGCTACATCGGGATTCTGGCAACCGGTTACAATACGGTCGATATTGCTGCGGCGGCACAGCGGGGCATCCCGGTCTGCAATATTCCAGCTTACAGCACCGACAGTGTTGCCCAGCTGGTTTTTGCTTTTATTCTGGAAATGACGATGAATGTTGCCGCCCACGACGCCGACGTCAAAGCCGGCGGCTGGAGCCGCTGCGCCCATTTTTGTTACCACGTTGCCGCTATCGGAGAATTGAAGGGGAAAACGCTCGGCATCATCGGTTTCGGCAGCATCGGACAGCGGACAGCCGAACTGGGAGCCGCTTTCGGCATGACCGTTCTTTACAGCAACCGCTCCGAAAAACGGTCGGATTCGCCTTATCTGAAAGACGCCGTTCAGGTTTCCGTCGACGAACTGCTGCAGAAATCCGATTTTATCAGTCTCAATGTTCCTCAGACAGAAGCAACGGCCTCGATGGTCAATGCGGAATTCCTGGCCAAAATCAAACCGGGCGCCCGCCTGATCAACACCGGCCGCGGCGGCCTGGTCGACGAGAAAGCGGTCGCCGACGCTCTGAACAGCGGCCGTCTTGCCGGGTACGCCGCCGATGTGCTTTCCTGCGAACCTCCGGCCGCCGGCAACCCGCTTTTAAGTGCTCCGAATACGCTGATTACGCCGCACATCGCCTGGCAGTCCACCGAGGCGCGCGGACGGTTGATGGAGATTGCCGTTGCCAACGTGAAAGCTTTTCTGAACGACGCTCCGCAGAACCGGGTCAACTGAAAACCGCGGAAATACGGAGACAACCGTCAGACAACCGGCTCTTCCGGATAAAACAATTCGAACTGAAGCTGCGCCTGCGCTTCCAGCATACCGATACCGTAAAGACAGCGGCAGCCGGCCGCGGCCGCCCGTTTCAAAAAAGGCGTTTCCCGCGGTTTATAAACAATATCGCAAACGACTTCGTCACCGCGGTAGCGGTAAGCGGCGGCCGGATCGACCGCTTCGAAGTCCAGCATCCCCGCTGCGGAAGCCTGCACCAGAATATCGGCATCTTCAATCCCGGCGGCCGCCTCCAAATTGCCGAAACCGCACCCGAACCGTTCGGCCAGCCGCTGCGCCTTTTCCGGCGTCCGGTTGAGAACCGTCACTTCCGCACCGCGTGTTGCCAGTGCACAGACACAGGCCGCCGCCGCTCCGCCGGCACCGAAAACCAGGCATTTTTTGCCTTTCACGGACGGAACCGCTTCCGAAAGCAGTTTCAGGAATCCGCCGATGTCGGTGTTGTGGGCTTCGGTTTTTCCGTTGCGGAATAAAACAGTATTGGCCGCCCCGCAGCTGCGCACATCAAACGACGCCGCATCGGCAGCCGCCGCGGCCGCCTCTTTAAACGGCACCGTTACCGCCGCCCCCCGAATCCCGAGTCGGTTTGCCGAAACCATAAAATCATCATACGATGTCGCCTGAAACGGCAGAAAAACCGCGTCGAGTCCCCGTTTCTTCAGATAAGCGTTGTGAATTTCCGGCGAGCGCGATTGGGTCAGCGGATTTCCCGTCACGGCGTAAAGAGCCGTTTCACGGTTGATTTCCCGGTAACGGTAAATTTCGACCGCTTCTCGCGGGGAAATCTGCCCCGGTGCCGCCGGTGCGCCGTCGGGACTGCAGTAAGTGATCATCGAACCGCTGAATTCGGTCAGAATCCGCGACGGAAAACCGAACGGTCCCATCGCCAGCACAATTTTCGGAAAAGTCAGCGCCCGGCTTTTTTCGAAAAAACCGGCCAGCTCCGCCGCCGAGACAACCGTGACGGCTGCTTTCGGAATTTCACCGCGGCTGTTGACCCGTATCAGGAAATCGGAAAACCCGGCCGGACAGCCGGTAAAATCGTGAAAAGAACGGATAATGCGAATTCCCGCTTTCGAAAGCTCCTCCGCCTCGGGAAATTCGTAATCCTTTTCGAAATCAAAAAACGAAAAACCGCTTCCGATCTGTGAACGGAAGAATGCGGTCCGGGTCTCTTCGCTATCCGTCCAGTGCCCGCCGTCTTCCGGCTTGCGGCAGGTCAGAATGACGGGCACCCCGGTCTCTGCCGGAAACGATGCCGCCAAAGCCCGCTCCCCGGGCAGCAGAAAATCGGCTCTCAGTTCGGCTCCGTCGGCAAAGCGGCTGTTTTCTTCCCACAGACGGCGGTTTTCCGCCATCGTTTTCCCGGTCAGCGTCAGAAAAATCACAGTGCCCTCCCCCGGCCGTTTACAGATCCGACCGGTAAAGATACATCTCCGAGACTTTTCCCTGCTCGATGACAAAGCGCATCGAAACGGGAAATTCCCGGTGAAAGATTTCGTAAACAATCATTTTTTCGTCGCGCAGAAGCGGCTTGCCCAGTTTGGCGGTCAGATCGGCCTCTTTCATACCGATTTTTACCCCCTCGAACGTCCCCGTAAAGTAGGAGCCGAATCCGATTTGCCAGACGCGGTCCCGAAACCAGAAAAGGTAAACGCCCGCTTCGTGAACGGAAACCACATCGTCCAGCGACGGTTCCGTCCCGCGCAGAACATTGAGCGAAACGGGAATTCCGAATGCGGTAAAGGCCTTTTGCGGATCGCTGCCGATATACGGAATCAGCTGTTTGCCCTCAACCGCGGACAGCGGCAGTTCCGCCTGTTCCGCCGCGGCCGTTTCCGGTGCGCCGGTTTCCGCGGGCGCTTCGCCGGCAGCTGCCTTTTCGGAATTCTCCGCAGCTGCTTTGCCGGCGGCTGCCTTCTGCGGTGAAGCTGTTTTTCCGGCGGCCGTTCCGGCAGATCCGACCGTTCCGGCTGCCGCTTCCCGCTGCGGTTTGGCGGCGGCCGGCGCGGAAGCCGTTTTTCCCGCTGCCTCTCCGAACGCCGCCGCAGCCGTCAGCAGAAGAAGAACCGTCAGCGCGTTCTTCATTTCATTCCTTCGATAATGCAGGTAGCGAATTCCGAAGTCGAAACGGTTTCGGCGCCTTCCATCATGCGGGCAAAGTCGTAAGTGACCCGTTTGCCGGCGATGGCCGCTTCGATTCCTTTGTCGATTAAGGCACCCGCTTCGGTCCAGCCGAGGTAATCGAACATCATTTTGCCGGAAAGAATCAGCGAACACGGGTTGACCTTGTCCTGCCCCGCGTATTTCGGCGCCGTCCCGTGAGTGGCCTCGAACACCGCGGTGCCGGTCATGTAGTTGATATTGGCCCCCGGTGCGATTCCGATACCGCCGACCTGCGCCGCCAGTGCATCGGAAATATAGTCGCCGTTCAGGTTCATCGTGGCGATGACATCGTATTCGGCCGGCCGCGTCAGAATCTGCTGCAAAAAGGCATCGGCAATCACGTCTTTAATAATGATGTCTTCGCCGGTTTTCGGATTCTTGAAGACCCGCCACGGACCGCCGTCCAGCGGCTGTGCGCCGAAGAAGGTTTCGGCCGTCTTATAACCGATATCGCGGAAAGCTCCTTCCGTAAACTTCATGATATTGCCTTTGTGAACCAGCGTCACGCTTTTGCGGTTGTGGGCGATCGCATATTCGATTGCCGCTTTCACCAGCCGCTCCGTTCCCGACTGACTGATCGGCTTAATCCCGATTCCCGAATCCGATTTCACCTTCCAGCCGAAAATACTTTCGAGAGCGGCAATCAGCTCGGCTGTTTTCGCTTCGCCCTGCTTCGTCTCGAACCCGGCATACACATCTTCCGTATTTTCGCGGAAAATGACCATATCCACCAGCTCCGGCTGCTTCACCGGCGTATCCAGACCCTCATAATAACGGACCGGCCGCAGACACACATATAAATCGAGCAGCTGCCGCAGTGCCACATTCAGCGAACGGATACCGCCGCCCACCGGCGTCGTCAAAGGGCCTTTAATCCCGACCAGGTATTCCTGAATCGCCTTTTCGGTCTCTTTCGGCAGCCATTCGCCGGTGCGGGCAAACGCCTTTTCCCCCGCCAGAACCTCCAGCCATTCAACCTTCCGTTCGCCGCCGTACGCTTTCTCCACCGCCGCATCGAACACGCGCTGCGCCGCCTTCCAAATATCGGGACCGATACCGTCCCCTTCGATAAACGGAATCACCGGACAATTCGGCACTTTCAGCCCTTTGTCGGTCATCACGATTTTCTCGCCCATAAAACCCTCCGAAATTCAGATGCCTCAGTATATCAGAAAAAACCGACTTGGGAAAGCCCGACCCTTGCGGAGGTTTCCGTTCCCGGCCGCTTTCGCCCGCAACCGCAAAAAAAAGAGAGCCGAAGCTCTCTTTAAAAACATCCGTTTTCCCGGAAACCGGCCGCCGGCACCTTCGCGGTTTTAATACGAATCGGGACTTACGATTGCGATTTCTTTATGTTCATCAAGAGTAAACCAAATCTCGCTTATATATTGAGCCGAAGAAGGCTTATATCCGGACAAATAGATGTAATTAAGTCCCGCTATGTATTTCCCCGGTTCCATATCGTCCACGGGAACCGTAACCGCCGTTTTTTTGCCGACATTCTTCTCCAAGAAGTAGCGCCCCGAGGCTGTAGAATAAATCACAAAAACTACATCCTGCTTTTCTTCGGCTTCTTGGGCATATCGGGACCATTCTTTTCCGTATTCCGTAAAATCCAACTGACCCCAGGAAAAGACCAGCTCGTTTCCGTTCTTTTGGACCTGAAAATTGTCAAATTCCCCGACTATTCCGAAATAGAACGGACATGAAACAAACAGTATCGGCAATAGAATCAATAACCTCTTCATAAAAACCTCCTATTCAGCCAAATTAATTTTCCATATTTGATATGTGGAATGTCGCGGATAATTTTCTTTTTCATTTTTCTCTCTCCTTAAAACAATTGTGATTCATATTTTCTTATTTGTCAATACACAATTGTAAAACTAATATAATTTTATAATTATAAACATGTAACAATTGTTATCTTTCCCTCGCTTACGCAGACGCCGCACAATGGAAACACGCCGGTTTATTCACGGTTTTGATAATTCCACCGGTAGCCGTATTTGACGACATCCTCATTCAGGCGGCTGCGGTATGTTTCGACCTCCCGAAAGGTCATTTCCCACGTTCGGGCAACGGAACCGGTTTGCGTATAACGGCGGTCTTTATCGTAGGCCGACGCCTCCCGCAAACGCGTCCATGCCTCATCCGTTTTCCCCGCTTCGGACAGAGTCATAAAGACTTTTGCCATATCATTAATCTCCACCCGCTGTTTTTCGGGAAAATCACGCACTTCCCGTCCGGTCAAAACAGCAATTTCGACACCGTTTCCGTCATCCGGTAAAACGATCCGGAATCCGGTCGGATATTCGATTCCTTTTCGGGAGCCGTTATCGATATACCTCACTTTATAAAAGGATGATTCGGAAGAGAAGGCCAATTCGTTTGAATCGAGTCTGACTGCTTCGCCGTCCGCCGTTACCGAAAACAGTTCCGTTGCCGTATTCCCGCCGACCGCTTCAATTCTTGCCGTTCCTTTCGTCTTTCCGGTAATGCAGAAAAGCGCCTCCACCGGTATATGCGGCCCGATCGGGCAGGATACCGAAAGAACGATCATCGTAAAAAATAAAAATCTTTGTATCATATTCATATAATATCTCCTAATATTTATCTTTGTCGAATTTGAAATCCACCAACCAAAAAACTTGTATCACGCACCCACGCACCTGTGAATTCTCCTGTTTGACTTCCGTTATCTAAAATATAATAGATAGAATAATTTTTTTATAAAAACCTCTACCATCCTTTCGAACAAATCAAAATCAAACCGGGTTTCCGTCGACAAAGATCCGCATCACGGAGCCGTTGCGGAAACGGTCAGTGTGGTCTCTCCCCGGTAAATCACATTTTCGACATCCGCCGGATCTCCCGACACCAGAAATTTGTAAAAAACTTCCGCCGTATAGGTTCCCGACGACAGCAGCGACTTTTCGACCGACAGTTCGGGATTCCGTCCGGAGCTTTTTTCGAAAACCGTCTTTCCGGCATCATCGGTCAGTTTCAGGGTGTAAAACAGCTGCTGTTCGGCATCATTTGCCGCCGCATCGCCCGCCGCTTTCCGGTATTCGTCAAAATCGATATCATCCCACAAAAACAGATAACGGGAATCCGTTGTTTCGTACCGGAAATTTCCGATCGGAACGGGTGTCATTTTTGCGGACGGATCGACCGTCACATCTATCTGCCGGCTGATGTAACACCGGGTGCCGACATCGCATTTGACAACAAAACGAATCTCTCCGACATCCACATCCTTTTTTTTCACCGTAACAGACGGCTCTACGGCAGAGTCGAAAACAAGAAGTTCAGACGATTTCTTCTTATCCGAAGAAATTCCGTATCCGTATAGATTGTAAACGAGACCGCCTCCTTTATAAGAATTTCGGGCTTTGTATTCCGACAAATCAACGGCGTCCCATGTAAAACGGTATTCGCTTTCCGTTTCCGTTACCCGAAAGTTTTTTATCGTACCGCCCCCGTCAATCATTTTTTCGGGACAGGCCGCAAACAGCAAAAACACCGGTAAAATCAGTAATTTTCTCATACCCCACCTCCTTATTTGACATTAAACGCCATCTCGGCCCAATAACGGATGCCCGCATAAGACATTCCCGGAGGCAAATACAAATAACAAACCGTTGCCGTATAGCTGCCCTGCGGCAACCGGCTTTTATCCACTGTAACGGAGGTTTCCGTTCCGCATGACTGTTTCACTACTACAGAATTGATATCCAAACCGTCAATCTGAATTTCGAGAACGTAATCGATGTTCCGTTCGTAACGCTTTTGCATGGTATCATCTGCCTTGGTTTGAGAAATGTCAATCGGCTGCCACGAGAAAACATACGCATTTTCCGTTTCCTTCATCTGAAAGCCGGTAATATCGTAAGACATAACCGTTGTCCACGGACACGCCGTCAGCAACAGCGCCGGCAATAAAATCAATAATCTCTTCATAAAACCTCCTATTCTGCCAAATTAATCATCTATATTTGATATGTGGAATGTCGCGGATACTTTCCATCCCCTTCATTGTCCTTGGCATAAATCCATCGGGCAGATCTTTCACCCCAGCCAAAATTACATTTAAGCGAAAATTATTTCTCTCCCGAAATGATCACGTCAACATCAAGCTGCCGGCTGATATAATACCAATAGGCTGCCGACTCTCTGCGGTTTTCGCCGATTTTACAGCGGACAAAAACGCAGTAAAGACCTGTTTTCGGAAATTCTGTTTTTTTCAACGTAACGGAAGTATCGGCACCCGTCCAAAGAGAGATGTCACTCCCCCTATCATTGTTTTCATTGAGATTGTTGGCACAAATTTCATAAACAGGTTTTTCATCCGCGTATTTCGGCCAGGCTTTTTGATATGCCGAGAGATCAACCGCATCCCATGAAAAGGCGAAAGTATCGCCGTTCTCTGTCACTTCAAACCGGCTGATCGTCCCGCCGCCCGAAGGATACAAATCGGGTCCCGGACAACCGAACAACAGCCCCATTGCCAATAAAAGAATTCCCTTTGCGAAGTTCTTCATAATACAGCCCTCCTTATTCGCTAATCGTCATATCAAAACCGGCAGAAGAGTTCAGAATCGGCATTGAAATTGACCCGACCGGTTTGTATTGAAAAGAAACCGAAACCGTATAACGTCCGGGCGGTATCCGGTCCTTGGCGATCGTCACGGACGGTGTATCACCGCATTGTGCCGTCAGCAGCGTATCGAAATCCGAAACCAAATCGCCGAAATCCTTTAATCCGATAAAAAACCGGTAATCGATTTGTTTTTTAAGAAACGTTCTTTTCGCATCACTCATTCCGATTCCCGAAAAGTCAACCGGCTCCCACGAAAACACATAGCCGTTTTCTGTTTCTTTCATCTGCAACCCGTCTATATCGCAAAAAAGCTGTTCCGGAGGCAGGGCGGCCGGACACGCTGTCAGCATGGCTGATAATAAAAATAAAATAAAAAGCTTTTTCATTGTAAACCTCCTGATCCTGCAAAATCGAATAGTCGTTAATTTATTCTTCCTGATTTACGGAAACAATTTCTTTTTTTTCATCGAGAGTAAACCGAAGCCGACTCTCATACCGAACAGAAGAAGGCATATAGCCGGATAAATAAGCATAACGGATACAGGCGACATATTCTCCCGATGTCAATGTATCCGAAGAGACCGTAACCGAAGTTTCTTTGCCGGTCTGACGATGAAAGACCGACTCCCCATCGCCCGAAAGAATCCGAAAGGTCACATCCTGCTGTTCTTCGGCTTTTTGCGCCGTTAACCGCCATTCTTTTTTATATTCCGTATAATCCGGCTGATCCCAGGAAAACAGCAGCCCGTTTCCGTTTTTTTGAATCTGAAAACGTCCGAATTCGCCGGCTGTTCCGAAATCGTATTGGCACGAAAAACACAATACCGAAAGGAAAATCAATAATCTTTTCATTTTTTGCCTCCTCACAATATGATTATCAGTCCGGTTTTTCAATTTGTCAACATCTGACTTTAAAAAAACTTCATTTTTATTTTATAATTGTTAACATGCTTAACTTTCCGCTGTTTTTTACGAATCGTTGTTCCGAATTTATTCTTTTAATAAACGAAAAAAAAGTTGCAAAAACCGTATGACTATTTTATAATTTACGGATAAAAGTACATAATTATTTTTACGGAGGACTTATGCCCACAGATCAAAAAACGGAGATTGTTTTCCCGAAAGAACTGGAAAATTTTATCGCCGAATGGAAAGAAAAACCGGGTAACCTGATTATGATTCTGCATAAGGTTCAAAGCGAATTCGGGTACATTTCGCGGGGCGCTGCCATGAAGGTGGCCGAAATGCTCGATATTCCGCTGGCCAAAATATACGGAGTCATCACATTCTATCACTTCTTTAAACTGAACAAACCGGGCAAAAACGTGATTCAGGTATGTATGGGAACGGCCTGCTACCTGAAAGGGGGACAGGCGATTCTCGACGAAACCGCCAAACACCTCAATATTCCGGTGAAAGGCGTGACCGACGACGGTCTGTTTTCGCTGGAATCGGTTCGCTGCGTCGGCTGCTGCGGTCTGGCGCCGGTTGTCGTTATCGGGGATGAAGTTTTCGGCAAGGTACTGCCGGAACAGATGCCCGAAATTCTGGCCAATTTTTCGGAATAAGGGAGAATGCATCATTCGATAGAAGATATGATTGCCGACTGCCTGCAGAATTCGGTCGAAGCAAACGCGTCGCGGATTGTTCTGACCGTTTCGGAAACGCCGGAATGGCTCGATGTCCGCATCGAGGACAACGGCAAAGGGATGTCGGATGAAGAAATGAAACGGGCCACCGACCCCTTTTACACCGACGGTGTCAAGCACAAACACCGCAAAGTGGGACTGGGACTGCCGTTTCTGATTCAGACGGTCGAGGCAACCGGCAGTACATGGAGTCTTCAATCGAAAAAAGGAGAAGGGACTGTCCTTTCCTTCCGTTTGAATTTGAGGCATATCGATCTGCCTCCCGTCGGCGATTTGCCGCCGGCTTTCTTTTCGGCGATGATTTTCGACGGCAGCTACGAACTGATCATTCACCGCAGTTACAGCGGCAGCCGCAAGGCGGAATACACGGTCACCCGTTCGGAACTGAAAGAGGCGCTCGGATCGTTCGAAGATGCGGAAGCACTGGCTCTTCTCAAACAGTTTCTGACAGATCAGGAATCGGATATAAAGGAGATAAAAAATGGCGAAATTAACACTGGAAGAACTGCGCAAAATGCGCGAAGCCGGAAAAAAACAGATTGACACCCGGCAGACTCACGGAAAAGAAATTTTCGTTGTCATCGGTATGGGAACCTGCGGAATCGCAGCCGGTGCCAAAAGCGTTCTGAACGCTTTCATCACAAAACTGGATGAAAAAGGAGTGACCGACACGGTGGTCAAACAGACCGGCTGTATGGGGCTGTGCCACTCGGAACCGACGGTCGAAATCAAAATGCCGGGAATGCCGGATACGATTTACGGAAAGGTCGATGCGGATCTGGTCGACAAACTGATTGACGAGCACATTCTCGGGAAAAAACTGGTCAGCGGACACATTATCGACCGCCCTGCCGGCGATATCATGAAATAAGAGGAGAAACAGATGGCTTATAAACACTATGTGCTGGTTTGCGGCGGTACGGGTTGCGAATCGTCGAAAGCCGATGATATTTTCAATAATCTGAAAGCCGAAGTGGCCAACGCCGGGCTCGAAAACGATGTTCAGGTCGTGAAAACCGGCTGTTTCGGTTTCTGCGAAAAGGGACCGATTGTCAAAGTTCTGCCGGAAGACGCGTTTTACGTCGAAGTCAAACCGGAAGATGCCGAAGAAATCGTTAAAGAAACGCTGGTCAAAGGCCGTATCGTCAAACGGCTCGCCTATGCCGACGAATCGGGAAAAACCTCGGCCGTTCCGGAAGAAATCGGATTTTACCAGAAGCAGATGCGGATTGTTCTGCGCAACTGCGGTCTCATCGATCCGGAAAAAATCGACGAATACATTGCCCGCGACGGTTACGCCGCTTTGGAAAAAGTGCTTTTCGAAATGACGCCGGACGATGTTATCGAAGAGCTGAAGATCTCCGGTCTGCGCGGCCGCGGCGGTGCCGGTTTCCCGACCTGGATGAAATGGAATTTCACCAAACAGGTCGAAAGCGATGTCAAATACATTGTCTGTAACGCGGATGAAGGCGACCCGGGCGCCTACATGGACCGCAGTACGCTGGAAGGCGACCCGCACTCGATTCTCGAAGCAATGGCGATTGCCGGTTATGCGGTCGGTGCGCAGCAGGGTTTCATTTACATCCGTGCAGAATATCCGCTGGCCATCAAACGGTTGGAAATCGCAATGGCTCAGGCCCGCGAATACGGACTGTTGGGACAGAACATTCTCGGCAGCAACTTCTCGTTCGACATCGAAATCCGTTTGGGTGCCGGTGCATTCGTTTGCGGTGAAGAGACGGCTCTGCTCGCTTCTATCGAAGGAAAACGGGGTATGCCGACACCGAAACCGCCGTTCCCCGCCGTTTGCGGTCTCTGGAAAAAACCGACGGTTATCAACAACGTCGAAACGTGGGCCAACGTTCCCGTCATCATTACCAAAGGCGGAAAATGGTTTGCCTCCATCGGAACCGAAAAATCGTCCGGAACCAAAGTTTTCGCGCTCACCGGTAAAATCAAAAACTCCGGTCTGGTCGAAGTTCCCATGGGAACCACACTGCGGGAAATCGTTTACGATATCGGCGGCGGCATCAAAGGCGGTAAAGCCTTCAAAGCCGTGCAGACCGGAGGCCCTTCCGGCGGTGTGATTACCGCCAAAATGATCGACACCCCGATTGATTTCGACAACCTGATTGCGGCCGGCTCCATGATGGGCTCCGGCGGTATGATTGTCATGGACGAAGACGACTGTATCATCGACGTGGCGAAGTTCTACCAGGAATTCTGTGTCGAAGAATCGTGCGGAAAATGTTCTCCGTGCCGTATCGGAACCCGTAAACTCTACGACATCCTGACAAAAATCTCCGAGGGTCGCGGAACGATGCAGGATCTGGATCAGCTGAAAGAAATCGGCGAAGCGATGAAACGGGCCGCTCTCTGCGGTCTGGGACAGACGGCGCCGAACCCGGTTCTCTCTTCTCTCCATTATTTCTACGACGAATATCTCGAACACATTCGGGATAAAAAATGCCGTGCCGGTAAGTGTAAAAAACTGATTACCTACACCATCAACGATAACTGCCGCGGCTGTACGCTCTGCGCCCGCAAGTGTCCGGTTAACTGTATCAGCGGCGAAGTCAGACAGAAACATACGATTGACGCAACGAAATGTATCAAGTGCGGCGAATGTATGAAAAACTGTAAGTTTGACGCGATCGAAAAGAAATAAGGAGAAAAAAGTGAGTACTGTCAATATTCAAATCAACGGAAAACCGATTACGGTCGAGAAAGGAACTCATATTTTGGGAGCGGCCAGGCAGGCGGGTGTCAAAATCCCGTCGCTGTGTGCTCATCCCGATTTGGATGCGTGGGCAGCCTGCGGTATCTGCGTCGTCAAAGTCGCCAATTCCCGCGGTGTTTCGCCGAAACTGGTTCGCGCCTGCGCCACCGAATGTGTCGAAGGGGAAAATTACATCACCCACGACCCGGAACTGCATAAAATCAGAAAAACGATTATCGAAATGATTCTGGCCGACCATCCGCAAAACTGTCTGACCTGCGGACGTAACGGCAGCTGTGAGCTGCAAACGCTGGCCGCCGAATTCGGTATCCGGGAAATTCCGTATGCCCGCAACGTCAAAAACATGCCGAAAGACGATTCGACCGGCGCCATTGTTCTCGATCCTTCCAAATGTGTTCAGTGCGGCCGCTGCGCTCAGGTTTGTCAGCAGCTGCAAAACGTTTGGGCGTTGGAGTTCATCGGCCGCGGCGAAAAAACCCGCATTGCCGGTGCCGGCGACATCGTTCTCAACGAAACACCGTGTATCAAATGCGGTCAGTGTTCGGCTCACTGCCCCGTCGGTGCCATTTACGAACTGGATGAAACCGGCAAACTGCTGGCCGCCATTCAGAATCCCGATCTGACCGTTGTGGCGCAGATTGCCCCGGCCGTCCGCGTTGCCATCGGTGAAGAATTCGGCCTGGAACCGGGCGAAATTACGACGGGAAAGATTTACGCCGCGTTGAGAGCCATCGGTGTCGATACGGTTTTCGATACCAACTTTGCTGCCGACCTCACCATTATGGAAGAAGGAACGGAATTTGTTCACCGTTTTACCGAAAAGAAAAACCTGCCGCTGATTACCTCCTGCTGTCCGGCCTGGGTCGAATACATGGAAAAATACGCCTGCGACATGATTCCGAACTTTTCGACGGCCAAATCGCCGCAGCAGATGCAGGGCGCGATTACGAAAACCTACTATGCGCAAACCGCCAAACTGGATCCGGCTAAGATTTTCTCCGTTTCGATTATGCCTTGTACGGCCAAAAAACAGGAAATCAAACGCAGCGAAGATATGTTCTCCAGCGGCTACCAGGACAACGATCTGGTTCTGACCACCCGCGAACTGGCACGGCTGTTCAAACAGTTCGGTATCGACTTTAAGAACATCGAACCGCAGAAAGCCGACAGCCCTATCGGACAATACACCGGTGCGGGAACCATTTTCGGCGTGACCGGCGGTGTTATGGAAGCGGCATTGAGAACGGCCTACTCCCTTGTCACCGGCGACGAACTGCCGAACGATGCGGTCGACTTCACCGCTGTCCGCGGTATGGACGGCATTAAAACCGCCACGGTCGACGTCAAGGGCACACCGGTACGGGTTGCCGTTGCCCACGGTCTGAAAAACGTTCAGACACTGCTGCAGGAAGTCCGGGAAGCCCGCGAAAACGGAAAAGAGGTGCCGTACCACTTTATCGAAGTCATGGCCTGCAAAGGCGGCTGTATTGCCGGCGGCGGTCAACCTTACGGAACCGAAGACGAAATCCGGGCCAAACGAATCGACGGTTTATATGCGGATGACAAAAAATCGGAATTCCGCAAATCACATCAGAACCCCGACATCAAAAAGATTTATGCCGATTTTCTGGAAAAACCGTCGTCGCACAAAGCACACAAACTGCTTCACACGCACTATGTGCCGCGGCCGACTTATAAGAAATAAACCGGCAGTCAACAAAAAAAGCGGATCGAAAGATCCGCTTTTTTATTTGTTTAACGAAATCCGTTGTTTTACGGGGAAACAGATTCCGAAGTCATTCTTGTCGCTTTCCATTGCGCGTATAAGGTTAAATCGCCGGTCACACGATTAATTTGAAAATTCCACTGTGTGCCGCCCTCTTTTTTATCGAACCATCCGATAAAAATATACCCTTCGCGTACCGGTTGAGCCGGCTGCATCAGTGACTTCCCGTGCTCGACAGTCACCGTTTCCGCCGAAGACATTTTTCCGCCGTTCGGGTTCAACGTAACCGTATGCTTAGGAATTTCGTTACATCCGACAGCCAAAACCAAAAACGATAACACTGCCAACAAACCAATCTTTTTCATAAGCACCTCTTTTTGTCATTTGATTAACTATATTTTATTATCGGACCGAAATTTCGATTTGTCAATCCTTGTGAACAAAATTCAATAAAAAAAAGAAGAGAACCGACCGTTCTCTTCCCTGAAAATTCATTTTATCGGAAATAAATTCAATCCCTGCGTACACATTACCGTTTTCCGGTGACTGTTTGAATCATCACGGGAACCGACAAAAGAATAAAATAAATCCATACGATGATACTGAAAATCATCAACGCGGTCTGCACATCCTGCCCCGATCCGATTTTGACATGCGGGTATGCCGCCAGTAATGCAAACCGCACCACCGCCAGCAGAAACCCCAAAACCGCCAAAAAAACCGCCGCATTGCGTACGGGAACCGCTTTCCGAATCAGCTTCGATCCCGCTAACCGGGAACGAAAATCCGCCGCCAAACCGCCGTAAAAAATCACACCGAAACAGGCCAGCAACAGATAAACGGTTTGGGCATTTCGTCCGAAACGTCCGAATACGGAAGCCGGAGTTCCGGTGCACAAATTAAAATAACCTTCCAATCCGACCGTCGACAGCGCCGTAATGATAAGCGCTATCAGTCCGAGCGATGCAATCAGAAGATTCATCGGAACCTTGACTTTCTCCTTTTTTCTTTTCGCACTCATTGCTTACCTCCCTGCAAAAAAGATCCCGCCGTCAGCCAATCCAGATCGACAACGGCAAATTTAATTTCCGGATAACATTCGAAAATAATTCCGACTTTATTGTCCGGCATTTTGCTCATGACCGAATACTGAAATCCCGTAAACCGGTCTCCGTAAATACGACGGCCGGTATAAGTTTTTCCTTCATCAAAACTGACTTTAATCGATCCGTTAACCCGTCCCGACATCATTTTGCCGTTCATGTTTTTCAGATAAAAACCGTTTGCCGCATTCGAAAAAAGCAAAATCGATTTTTCTCCCGGTTCAAAACCGCTGTAGCGGTAAATAAATCCCTGACACCGCGGATCGGGCAAATCGTCGCGCTCGATTGTCGGACCGCAGCTAAACGTACCGTCGGCACCCAGCCCGAAAACAAACTCGGCACGCTTCATCGCCGCACGGGTCGACCAGGGATTCCATCCGGCCGGCTCGGCGGCAGCCCCTCCCGGATAGCGGTGATTGCGTGCGTTAACCAGAAAACGGTTTTCGGACAACTCAACAACCTGACTTTCGTTACTTCCGTACCACGAAACCGCTTCCGTCCGCTGCCATGTCCGGCCCCTGTCATCGGAATAAACCAGATAATTATACCAACCCTCATCGCGCCCCGTCGATGCAAAAGGATAAATCAGACGCCCCCGAAACGCACCCCGGCGTACTTCGATTCCGATACCGGGACCGCAGGCGACCGCACTCATCGTTGCCGATTTAACCTGTTTTGTGATATCGGACGGCGCACTCCATGTCCGGCCTTCATCATCACTGAACACGGTAAACGTCCGGCATACACCGGGACCTTCAAATCCGCGTTCGGTCGTAATTTCATGAGACGCCGGCGGATAGTACTGATACATCACGATAATCCGGTTTTCTTTTTCGAGATATACGGGAGACGGATTATTTAAACTGGCTTCTCCGGCATCCGCAACCATTATCGGATCACTCCACGTCACGCCGTCGTCCGTACTCACCTTGGCCATGATTTTATTTTCGGCACAGTCGGTTTTGCCGATACCGCGCGCTTCGACAAAAGCAACCAAAGTACCCGATGCGGTACGTGTCAAAGACGGAATCCGGTAAGTATCGTACCCCTCTTCTCCGCATTTGAACACGGGATAAACCGCGGGTGCTTCTCCCGTAAAGAAATATTTTTCGAGAATTGCCTCCGCTTCGGCTGCCGCCTTTTCGCTGTCATCCTCTTCGATATGTACAAAAGGAACCGGTTCGGGCCGTTTGATCTGTTTTCCCGTAAACGATAAATCCATATCGGGCAAAATCTTTTTATTATCCGTAAACGTAACCGCATAATTTTTTGCCGACACCGCGGCGCGCAAAACCGACAGAACCGAATCGTCCGCATCGGTATAAACCGTATAGCGCAACTGCGGATTATCGTTTTCACGATCTTTCAGTTTAACCGGACCGGCAAAAATACCGACAGAACAACCCAACAATACCATTAATACCGATAACTTTTTAAAAAATTCCATCCGATACCTCTCTCTTTTCCTATCTTATCTTAATTTTTATGACAGTCTCTCATAGGCTTCCAGTATCAGCTCTTCCGTTTCGTTCCAGCCGATACAGGAATCGGTAATCGACAGCCCCTGTTCGGGACGAACACCCGCCGCCAGCTTCTGGGAACCCTCTCTCAAATGACTCTCCAGCATGACACCGATAACAGATTCGTTTCCTTCCTGTTTCTGACGGATAATATTGCGGAAAACCGCTCCCTGATTTTTAAAATTTTTCAGTGAATTGTCGTGAGAACAGTCGACGATAATGTTTTGCGCCAATCCGTGCTGCCGCAGCAGTTCCGTTGTAAACGCAATATACTGGGGATAATAATTGGGGCTGTTTTTTCCGCCCCGCAAAATGACGTGACAGTACCGGTTGCCTTTTGTCCGGAAAATCCCGGTCTGTCCGTCCGGCATCACACCGATAAAGGCGTGCGGTGCCGAAGCCGCCTGTATGGCATCGACGGCCACATCGATATTGCCGTTGGTAGCATTTTTAAAGCCGACCGGCATCGACAAACCGCTGACCATCTGCCGGTGCGTCTGGCTTTCGGTTGTGCGGGCACCGATAGCCGCCCAGGAGACCATATCGGCGATATACTGCGTAATAATCGGGTCGAGAATTTCCGTGCCGACCGGAATGCCCGATTCGTTAACCTGCTGCATAATCCGTCGGGCCAACCGCAGTCCTTTTTCAAAATCGTACGAACGGTTCAAATCGGGATCGTAAATCAGGCCTTTCCAGCCGACCGTCGTTCTCGGCTTTTCGAAATAAACCCGCATAACGGGAAAAATTTTATCTTCGACTTTTTTTTTCAGTGCCGACAGACGGGACGCATATTCGACCGCATCCTCTTCGTTATGAATCGAACAGGGACCGGTAATCACAATCAGTTTTCGGGTTGATTTGTGATTCAGGAAGTTTTCGATTTCTTTCCTCCCTTCGGCAACCGTTTTCTCGCTGGCTTCCGTCAGAGGAATTTCCCGATACAACTCACCGGGAGATGTCAGTTTGTATTTCTCGCTGATGTTAATGTTGTTCAGACCCGACATAGCTTTATATTAAAACAACTGTTCCCGTTTGTCAACTTCGAAAAACGGAAAGCCATTTCCTCTTCCGCACGCAAGCCGGAAAACTTGCTTTTTTTCGTCGAATCGGATATTATAGAGAAAAGGAGTTCCTCATGGCAGTCAAAGTATGCGTTCTCACCGGATACGGCATTAATGCGGATAACGAGCTGGTTACCGCTTTCAATAAAGTCGGCGCCGATGCCGAAAAAGTTCACATTAACGATTTTATCGAAAATCCGGCTCTGCTGAGAAATTACTCGATTGCCGGTTTTGCCGGCGGTTTTTCGTTCGGCGACCACCTCGGTTCCGGTCTGGTCTATGCGGAACTGTTTAAAAAGAATTTAAAGGAAGAACTGGATCGTTTTATTGCCGACGGAAAACTGATTATCGGTATCTGTAACGGTTTTCAGGTTCTGGTCAAAATGGGTGTTCTGCCCAATCTTCACGGAGACTGGACACAGGAAGTCTCACTGGTGCATAACAGCAGCGGTGTTTTCGAAGACAGCTGGGTCAACCTCAAATTCAATCCCGATTCTCCGTGTGTCTGGACAAAGGGCCTCGATACGATGGATGTTCCCATCCGCCACGGTGAAGGCCGCTTTATAACGGACAGCTCCGAAATCATGGAACGGCTGAAAAAAGAAAACTTAATCGCCATCCGTTACAACGGCCGCAACCCGAACGGATCGCAGGAAGACATTGCCGGCATTACCGACCCGACAGGACGCATTCTGGGTCTGATGCCCCATCCGGAAGCCTTTATTTTCCCGGAAAATCACCCGAAATGGACGCGAAAAACAATCAGCGAGGGCGAAGGGCTGAAAATTTTCAGAAACGGGGTTGAATTCTTCAACCGCTGACGGCCGCGGCCGCACGCGGTGCGTTGCCTTCAACAAAACAAACCGAAAAAAACGGCGGAGTTTCTCTCCGCCGTTTTCTTTTATCGTATCCGCCGCTTACGCCTCTTTTTCGGCATTACGGATTTTATCTTCTTCCGTTACAATCATCGGCGACTCGCGGAGGAACAGAACGGTTACAAAAGCCACAATACTCAGCACGGCGTAAATCGTCATCATTAACCCCAGATAGGAGTTCTGATTCACACTCATCAGCTGTGTAAACACAAGCCCCGTAATCTGCCCGGCCAGCAGCAGAATTCCCTGAGACGAAGATTCGGGCGTCGGGAAGGTCACTTCGGCCGCATACTGAAAACCGATAGGACCGGCACTCATCACGAAAAATCCCAGAACAAACGAAGAGAGCAGCGCCAATGCGTAAATCAACGAAACAACGGTATCATCCGTTTTCGGACTTTCGATGTAGACTTTGGTCGCATACCGCTTTCCGTTGACAACCGACGAAGGCGAGAAAGTATACTGCGGAACGCCGGATGTTCCCGCATTCCGTGACGAAAGAATCACACCGTTGCCGGCAACCGTACCGGGATCGCTTTCGCCCGCATAGAGATAAACTGTTTTATCTTCCTTAATATGTCCGCCTTTTGTCACCTTCACATCGAAGGCATACAGACCGTCGGCATCGGGAGAAATCATCTGAATACCGGAGTTCGGATCGGTCAGTTCCAGCGCACTGCCTTCCGGCTTCTGCGTAATCTCCCATTCGTATGTGTAGGGATTCAGATATTTGGAAAAGGTCAGCCCGAATACGCCGACCAGCATACCGAACATACAGACAACAACAAAAACCTTTCTTTTGCGCATTTTATCGGAGAGAATCGGCAGAATCACCGCCCCGATCACACCGCCGACCAGCATCAGAGCGGCCACCAGACCGTCGGAATCTTCGATTCCCAGATAGGCGTTAATCGCATCGGCCATCGAACTGATCGCGTTGAAAATTCCCAATCCGATGAGAAAGAGAAAGATGACCAGAACCATGTCTCGGTTTTTGAACATGTGACCCATTCCCTTAAAGAAAGAGAAACGCTCGACCGTCGCACTCGCATCGGGCGGCAGAGCCGGCGCATTTTTCATCGTCAACAGAGAGAGCAGACAGGCAACGGCCGTGATTACCCCGTAAATAAACTGGACTCTTTCCATTCCCTCGCCGGAAGGACCGACCACCATCGGCGTCACCAGAGCGGCCAGAATAATTCCCAGATACTGCGCCAGCGAAGCCAGCCCGACAGCCGTTCCCCGCTCCTTCATCGGAAACCAGCGCACCACAAGCGTCGTGGCCGCATTCAGAATAAACGGCTGTCCGATCGACAAAAGAACCTGTCCGGCAAATATAATCGGAAAAGAGGTCGGGAAACAGCCTTTCAGCAGCGCACCGACCGCCGACAGCACGGCACCGATACCGACACCGATTCGCAGATTAAACCGGTCGATGATAAACGAAGCCGGCAGACAGACAACCAGATAAACCAGCATGTACAAAATAGCCAGCGTATCGATATTGTAAAACGGTGTGAACTCCACTCCGCGCGACTCGAAAAAAATCGTTGCCGGACGGGCCACCATCGCATGCGAGAGCCACTGAATCTGAATCACAATATTCAGAAACATAAAAACAGCAAGCAGAAACCACCGGTAACCGTAAACTTTAAATTGCTTTTCCATTCGATTCTCCTTTGCTTTTATTTTAACGCTATCCCGATTTGTTTGCAAGAATTCTATTTTCAAATTTAAATTTTTCGGTTAAGATAAATTATGAATCCGAACTGTTTCGAGTGCAGACATCTGCTGATTCGCCCGGCCGGAACCTTTCCGTACGTTTGCCGGCGATACGGCTTCGAATCGTCCCGCTTTACCATGCCGTCGCTGATTGTGCTGGAAGCGGTCGGTTCTTTCTGTCTCGGATTCGAACCGAAGAAAGTTCCGGCAGAAAAACCTCCGATTCTGAAATTTGTCGATCCGGAGAAAGGGGAAAATATCGATGAATCGGTCTGAATTCGAAACCGCCGTGAAAGCCCGACTTTCGGAGGAAAGCAACAGTTTTTTCCGGTTTCTGTGTCTCGAAGAAACCGATTCGACCAACAACAGCGCCGCCGCCGAAGCGGCGGCCGGCACCGCGGAAGGACTGGTTGTCGTTGCCGGGAAGCAGACGGCCGGCAAAGGCAGCCGCGGACGGCCGTTTCTCAGCGCTTCGCCGCGGGGGCTCTATTTCTCGGTGGTGCTGCGCCCCGAAAAACTGACTCCGCCTTCTGCCGTCAAAATCACCGCGGCCGCCGGCGTCTGCGTCTGCAACGCTTTGGAACGGTGCGGCACACCCCCCGCCTTCATTAAATGGGTCAACGATGTTTACATGAACGGCAAAAAAATCTGCGGCATTCTGACGGAAGGTTCCTTTTCCGCGGACGGCCGCCTGCAAACCGTTATCTGCGGCATCGGTATCAACCTGGCCGCTCCCGACGGCGGTTTTCCGCCGGAAATTGCCGCCACCGCTGGCGCCGCCTTTACAACGGCAGACGAAGCGGAACGGCAGCGCGCCGCGGTGCTGGCGGCCGCGCTGGAAAGCCTGCGCACACAGTACCTTTCCCTGCAACGCACCGGGAAAACCGGCAGCGAGGAAGAATACCGCCGCCGCTCGCTGCTTATCGGCCGCACCGTCACCGTCACCCGGCAGAACGGCACCGCCGAAACGGCAACCGTTACCGACATCGACACGGAATGCCGCCTGTGCGTGCGGTGGGACGCGACCGGACTCGAAGAAACGCTTATCGGCGGCGACGTCACACTGCACGGAAACCGTTTCTGATTGTCCCCTTTACGGTAAAGAAATTTTGTTTCATATGCTTGGAACACTCTGTTTCATACGCTTGAAACACTTTATTTCGGACTGTGAAAATCAAAAAACCGCGGTCGGATTGTCCGCACCGCAGCTTCGTCTGTCGTTAAAAATGACCGATTCGCGTTGAAGAAATCGGTTCAACCGATGACCGCCTTTTCCGGTTACACGTTGCGCTGAAGCTCTTCCAACCGCGTTCGGGGCAGCCCGGTAAAAGCCGCCACCGTTTCGAGCGGCACCCCCTGCTTTAAAGCGGCCGCCGCGGTTTGGAGAATCCCCTTATCACATCCCTCTTTGAGACCCTCTTCCCGACCTTTTTGCATTCCCTCCGACAGACCTTCCTGACGGCCTTCTTTGATGCCTTCTTCTTTTCCTTCACACCATTTGTCGTATAAATCCAATTCGTATTTCATATGCGGCCTCCCGTCGGGAAAATGGCGTTTGAAGGCGGCCACCTTTTCGGCAAGAGTACGGGCCTCATCGGTAACGGTTTCGGTGGACAAATAGCGGAGCAGTGCTTTCAGACGCGGGTCTTGAGCCTTTTCAAACGCACCTATATTATAAACGATTTTTGTCTGTTCGTCACCTGTTTCTTTTCCATTCTGTCTCCAGGTAGTTATACTCTCATAGACCGGAAAGCCGTCACCGCATAAATCAAAGTTGCAAATGAAACTCACAAACGATTTTTTGAGTTGATCGTACGGATTGCCCCGCAGCAGCGAATCGACATCGATAGCGGAATGGTAATAGCGCATTCGTTTAACAAGGTTTGTCTTGCGTACCGTCTGCATTTCGATGTTGTAAATCTCTCCGTCGCCTTCGAGATAAACATCCATGCGGATACCTTTCGACTGCGGAAACAGGTTGACCTCCTTCTGAGCTTCGAGATAAACGACCTTTTGAATTTTGATTCCCATAAGCATCTCGAGAAAGAGCTTGCAGAAATCTTCTTCTCTCATAATCTGACTGAACAGGTAGTCGTCGGTCAGTTTTAACTCCTGCCACGATTTCATCGGATTGCCTCCGCTGTTATTAATGGCGAAAAGAAATTTTTTCGTACAAAATCTTCTAAATTTTCCGACGATTCGCAAAAAAACAGCCCCGAAGGGGGGCTGTCGTGTGAACAGAGCAAAGCGTTACTCCGTTGTTTTGACGGTGGCGGTGACATTTGTATTACGGCTACTACTGCTCCATTTACTCTCCCATGTCGTTTTCTGTGCCGCCGTCAGTGTCAGCGCCAGATCCTGCGTTGCCGAACCGTCGGATGTCTGATTCCCGCAGCACAATGTAGCCAAAGCTGTATTGTTCGTTATATCCAGTTCCGCCAGATCGTTACCGCCGCACCACAATTGTTTCAGCTTTGTATTTTGCGACACATCCAGAGAGCTTATCGATTGATCTTCACAATCCAAATAGGTCAATTCGGTATTGTTTGTTACATCCAGTTCCGTCAGTCGATTCTCAAAGCACTGCAACAGCGTCAGAGCCGTGTTCTTCGTTACATCCAGAGCTGCCAATTGATTCTCATAGCAATTCAAATTTATCAGTGCCGTATTCTTCGTTACATCCAGTTCCGTCAGCTGATTTCCAGAGCAAGACAAATTTATCAGTGCCGTATTCTTCGTTACATCCAGTTCCGTCAGCTGATTTCCAGAGCAAGACAAATCCGTCAGAGCCGTGTTCTTCGTTACATCCAGTTCCGTCAGATTATTATCGTAGCACTTTAAATCCGTCAGAGCCGTGTTCTTCGTTACATCCAGTTCCGTCAGATTATTATTGTAGCAATCCAAATAGGTCAATTCGGTATTGTTTGTTACATCCAGTTCCGTCAGCTGATTTCCAGAGCAAGACAAATCCGTCAGAGCCGTGTTCTTCGTTACATCCAGTTCCGTCAGCTGATTTCCAGAGCAAGACAAATATGTCAGACCGGTAAAGTATTCGATGCCGCTTAAGTCGGAGAGCCTCTCTTCTACCGCAATATCATAACTGCTGATATCCAGTTTCGTGACGGCCCGAATCTTTTCCAGATTTTCCGGTGTCAGTTTGACCGTTCCGTCGGGTTCTTTCGTCCAGCCGACGGTGACCTTTTTCCCTGATCTATCTTTTGCCCGTGTGTCGAGCGCTTCGATAAAAGCGGTGTTTGTAATCGATTTGTAATTCACAGCAACCGGACACTGTACCGACCGGAGACCGTCGACAATTGCCGTCACGGTTGCCTTGCCCTCTTTGAGGGCTTCGACCGTGCAGGTGCCTTTTTTCTTTTGGTCGACCGTCAGCTTCACCGTGTCTTTCGGGGAGACACTCCAGGCAATTGTGCCGTACACCGCCTCTTTCGGTTCGACGGTTGCCGTTAAAACGGCCGTTACTCCCGGCTGCAGGTTCAATTCTGTTGCGTTTAATGTGATTCCGGTCACCGCAACCGGTTCCGGCTTACAGGCAAACAGCAACAGGGCCGCCGCCGCAACCATGATTCCCTTTACGGAAATGATTTTCTTCAAACTCATATATCCTCCTTGAGCGCCCGCAGGCGCTTTTTCTCTTTTCCCGGACGGGGATCCTTTTTCTTCTCCGAAAACAGCCCCGCAGGGGGGCTGTGATGTCGGTTCCTTAAAAAACTTATTCCCTTACGACAGGATTGACACGGACATTTGAGGAAGAAGAAGACCATTCATTGTCCCATTTTTCTTTCTGGGCTGTTGTCAGTATCAGATCCAATATTTGAGTCGGTGAATCATCGGGGGTTCGCTGGTTTCCGCAGTACAGTATTTGTAAATCTGTAATATGACTGATATCCAGTTCGGCAAATCGGTTATTATCACAGTTTATCCAGGTTAATTTTGTATTCGCCGACAGATCCAGCTCTGCCAGCCGGTTATCACTGCACTGCAACTGATTCAATTCCGTCAGTCCCGACACATCGAGTTCCGTCAGTGTGTTATTATAACAGCTTAGCCATTGCAATTTTGTATTTGCCGATACGTCCAGATTTGTCAAACCGCAATAAGTACAGGACAAATCCAGCAACTCCGTATTCTTCGACACATCCAAAGTCCCAATTGAGGAACTATTGCAACTCAGTAATTGCAGTTTCGTATTTTTCGATACGTCGAGAGCGGTTAAGCGGTTATTCTGCAGGTTCAAATTCACCAATTCCGTGTTGTTTGACACATCTATGGCCGTCAGTTGATTATCGGTACAATCCAAATCCGTCAGTGCCGTGTTCTTCGTCACATCCAATTCCGTCAGCTTATTTCCCCGTAAGTCCAGGGTGGTCAGACTGACGTTCTTCGTCACATCCAGTGCGGTCAGGGCATTGTTCCGTAAGTTCAGGTTGGTCAGTCCGGTAAAGTATTCGATACCGCCCAAATCGGTCAGTCCTTTATATGAAAGATCCAACTCCGTAACAGCCGCTATTGCTGCCAGATTTCCCGGTGTCAGTTCGACCGTTCCGTCACCTTTCTTTGTCCAGGTGCATTTATCGCCGACCGCTTCGATAAAAGCGGTATTTCCCAAAAGATCCACCGAAATTTGACAGGCGGCTGTTTTGCCCGGGTCATCGTTACCGGTAACCGTCACGGTGGCTGTGCCGGGTCCGTTCGCCTTTACCGTATAAGTGCCGTCCCCGTTATCGGCTATTGCGGCAACACTTCCGTCACTGTCAATCGCCCAGGTTACCGTCTTGTCAGATGCGTTTTCCGGAAGAACGGCAGCCGTCAGGATTGCCGATTCGCCGTTTTTCAACGCCAAAGTCGGTTTGTTCAGCCGAATCTCCGTTACCGGTTCCCAGGTCGGTGTAACCGTATAGGTATCGGATTGTTCGCTGCCGTCCGTGGCGGCCGCCTTAAAGGTAATTTTTTTCGGAGTCTTTCCGAATTCTTTGGCAATCGTAACGGTACAGGCGGTTCCGTCTTCGGAAGGTGTCAGTTTAACATGTTCGGAAGGACTACCCTCCACAGTTGCTGTCCAATCCAGTTTTTTGTTTGTCGCATCCTCCGGATAAATGACCGGTTCCAATATGAACGTTCCGCCTACAGACGCATAAGGATATCCCGAAAAGTAGATCGACCGTATCAGAACCGGTTTCACCGTCACCGTACAGGTTGCCGTTTTACTGCCGTCTTTGGCGGTGACCGTCACGGTAACGGTTTCGATTTTCGTAATACCTTCCTTGGCTTTGACACTGCAGGTGCCGTCTCCGTTATCGGTCAGTTCCACCGCGGCTTCCGGGTCGGCTTTCCATGTCACCGTTTTATCGGTGGCATTGTCCGGTTTGACAGTCGCTGTCAGCGTTTGCGCTTCTTCTCCCAATGTAACGGTCAATGTTGTCCGGTTCAAAGAAACTCCCGTTACCGGTACCCGTTTCGTTGTCACCGTACACGTTGCCGTTTTACTGCCGTCATTGGTGGTCGCCGTCACGGTGAAAGTTTGTTCCGGACACTCTTTATCGGCCGCTATCGCATAAGTTCCGTCTTCGTTTTTGGTGACCGTCAGGTGAGTTTCTTCCGGGGTAAAACTCCACGTGACTTCTTTGTCGTAGGCGTTTACCGGGTCGAACGTTACCGTTATATTCGTCGAACCGCCCAGCGTCAGCTCCTGCGTTGCCGGTGAGAGGGTAATGCCTTTCACCGCCACCGGTGTCACTTTAACCGTACATGCGTCTTCGTAACCGCCGTCTGCGGTGGTTGCTTTCACGACGGCATCGCCGACTTTCAGACCTTTAACGACGCAGGTGCCGTCTTCGTTATCGGTCAGTTTGACCGCATCGGCCGGTTCGGCTGTCCAATTCACCGTTTTATCCGAAGCCTCTTCCGGAGTGACGGTTGCCGTTAAGGTGACCGTTTTTTCGAATTCAATCGTTGCTGTCTCTTGATCCAATGCAATGCCGGTAACCGATACCGTACATTCGACTTCACACGCGGCCGTTTTTTCGCCGTCTTCGGTTTTGGCCGTTACGGTGACCGTTCCTTTTGTCAGCGCCTTCACCGTACAGCTGCCGTTTTTGTTATCGGTCAGTTCGACTGCGTCTGCCGGTTCGGCTGTCCATGTGACCGTTTTGTTTGTCGCATTTTCCGGTAAAACGGCGGCGGTTACGGTTCCCGACGTTCCCAGCGGCAGCTTGAGCGTTGGGGGGTCCAGGGTGATTCCGGTAACGGAGACCGGTTTTGCCGTTATTTTACAGGTCGCCGTTTTGCCGCCGTCTTCGGTTTTGGCCGTTACGGTGACATCGCCTGCTTTAACGGCTTTTACCGTGCAGACGTTTTCTTTTGCCGAGATTTCGACAATCCCTTTCGGCGCGACGCTCCATTCAATCTTTTTATTTGTCGCATCTGCCGGTAAAACGGTGGCCGTCAGAGTGACTGTACTGCCCACACCGAGATCGCACTCTACCTGATCCAGCAGAACGCCGGTCACCGCAACCGGTTCCGGCTTACAGGCAAACAGCAGCAGGGCCGCCGCCGCAACCATGATTCCCTTTACGGAAATGATTTTCTTCAAACTCATATATCCTCCTTGCCCGCTCGGGCGCTTTGTTATCCGATTCCGGCAAGAGTCATCTCCGGCCGGATGCGGAAACGATGCTTATTTTAGAATATAAAAACAACCTCTACATCACGGGTAATAGAGTGATTTCCCTCCTCGGTTGTAACCGTAAATGTAGTCGACCCCTCCTTTTTCCCCTTGAGTACAAAAGAGGACTCTCCGGGCGTCACTTCGATTATTCCCTCTGTTCCGACGCTGTATGTAAGCTTTTTGTTTGTGGCATTTTCCGGCAAAACCATGACTCCCACGGAAACAAAGGATCTCATCTTTAATTTCAACGAACCCGAAGCGTCGTCCGTCCACTTGAGCCCGGTTACCGGTACAACTTTCACTTCAATATGAACAATTCTGTATTTTGTACTGTCGGCAGCACTTGCGACTTTAAGCGAGATGAATCCTTTCTTTTTTCCTGTCACCGTACAGGTGCCGTCTCCGTTGTCTTTCAACTCGCAGATATCCGAATCGGCCGGTTCGCCTTCCGGTGTTACGAAACTCCAGACAACCTTTTTATTTGTTGCATTCTCCGGTGTAACGGTAGCCGTAAATGTCTTGGATTCTCCGATACTCAGCGGCAGCGCAGTTAATACATTCGGCTGTTGCGGCTTCACATCAACATCTTCCACCGGGACTGTTTCCGCCGGTGTTTCCGGTGTTTCCGGTGTTTCCGGTGTTTCCGGTGTTTCCGGTGTTTCCGGTGTTTCCGGTGTTTCCGGTGTTTCCGGTGTTTCCGGTGTTTCCGGTGTTTCCGGTGTTTCCGGCTTTGTTTGCGGATCGCAGGCAAACAGCATCGCTGTTACCAGCATAACGAGAATTCCCTTGACAGAAATCTTTTTCTTCAAATTCATTTTATCCCCCTTGCGGCTTCGCCGCTTTTCTTTCTTCTCCTTTACGGAGTTTTTTCCTGTCTGTACGGCAGCTTTATAATACTGCTGTTTTACACGAGAACACCCCGGCCGCCCGTCTGTTCAGACGGACTGCCGTGGTGTTCTCTTCATATTTTTCCGTTAAATTTACTGTAATTAAAGTATAATTATGCTGTGCTGTGCTGTGCTGTGCTGTGCTGTGCTGTGCTGTGCTGTGCTGTGCTGTGATGTGCTGTGCTTTGATTTGATGTGATGTGCTTTGCTTTGATTTGATTTGATGTGATGAGATGT
>JAXEIF010000016.1:0-2027 GCA_034120015.1 Spirochaetia bacterium
CTTCTTCTTTGTACGCATCATTTCCTATTTTATATGACCATAGATGCTCAAGGCCGCACTCACATTTTCTTCCGTCCTCCGTTTGAACTTCATATATATCTTTATTCTTGTGGTCAAATACGGCCAAAATGCGCGATGGAAGTCCAAATGGGGTACAAACGTAATCGCCTACACGGAGCATACCATTTTCTTTCCATCCATTAGGTGTTAGGACAAGCGTATCTAATGGGCACATTTTTCCGCCCGACATAGCACCACCGCCCACGACAAAGTCAAGATTGCTTCTCACGAAGTTTTCTTGAAAGCCGTTATAGGGTTTTATTACTCTTTGCTTCTTTGCCATAATATATATATATGGACAAAGTTACCTATGTGATTAGGCTATAATTGCGGCCGAAAAAGTAGCGTTATTTCACTGTGAAATAAATCGCAGTTATTACAACATAAAAATGTATGCAAGCCTTTCTAAATTAGCGATATTTAATTAGTTAAGTATATGAAATTCACTAAAGACGAAGCAAGTAAAGAACTTACGAGCGCATTGTCCAAGAAGGTCGAAAACATTGACCAGTGGGCAAGAACCATTACAGAGAACGTAGAAACACTATGGTCTAGTTATGGTGAAGAAAGCGAAGTTGAATTGAATGATTTTGTAGCAAAGGCTTTGCCGTTGTTTGAAACCACTGCTGGTTTTATCCGCAAGACGAATGCCGATGTTGCTAAATCTCTGCAAGAGGAAATTAAGGCCTTAAAGGAGTCAAGCAAACCTAAAACTACGCAAGACCCCAATAATGGCGACAATGAACTTTTGCGAAGATTGGAGGCTTTAGAGGCCGAGAATGAAAGACAGCGCAAGGAAATGCAGACTAAAGAAATGAAGTCTAAATTTGCCAAGATGCTAAACGAAAAGGGCATTGCCAATGACGGCTTTATCGCTGCTATGGCAGACAATCAGTCTTTCACCGAGGACTTTGATTTTGAAGCCAATGCCTCAAAATGCTTGGAATTGTACAATTCTGTGCGTGCTGACATTAAGAGAAATGTGACTCCTGCACAAGCTACTGGCAGTGAAAATTCATATACCCAAGATACTATCAAGGCTGCGGCTGAGATAGCAAAGAAACAAATATTAAACTAAAATTCTTTGACTATGGTAAATGACTATTTTATCGGTGCGGCTCGTGGTCGCAAACTGATTCAAAGACGCGGTGAAGTAGGCGGCGCAAAGTCAGTGTTTGTCAAGTTGCAAGGCATTAAGAACGAGCTTACCTATCCGACATTTGGCGGTCTTATCAAAAACCCATTTAAGGGTGCTGCTAAATTGTTTGCAGGCGACCTTTGCGAATATCGCACTGACGCCAATGGCGTAAAACCCGAAATTTACGTCCTCAAAACCTATGAGGTATTCAAACTTGATACGGACGATACGAAAGTGTATATTGTACGCGACAAATACAAACACAAACCTTTTGTAGGTGATGTGCTCGGTATTGCTCCTGCTACTATTGGCGGTGCTGTTGCTACTAAAGGCACTATTGTTTCCGTTGAGTCTACGGTTGTTGACAAGGCCGACGTTTGGGCATTGACGATGAGCGCAAGTTTTACAGGTGCAGAAAAAGGTAATGTACTTGTAGAAGTTGGAAGTGACAACAATATGCTCGTTAAATCTATCAATGCAGTGGTTGATGCTGACTATGATATGCTTGATGCACCTGCCACGGGAGACGAAGATTTCGATGGTGCACGTTATATGTACACCCCTGCGCTTGGCGGCATTATGTACACAAATAAGATGTCACCTCTTCCTGCTTGTGTAAAGGCTCTCAATCAGTCTAAAATCAACGGATGGTTTCAAGTTCAATCTGTTTAATGAAAGGAGGCTGTTAATATGAAATTTGCACAAAGTATTTTCAATAAGATTTGGGATAGTGTGGAAGGTCGTCAGATTGTGGCCCAAATTCTCAATGACCCTGCGCTTATCAATGCCAACCATACGTTTTGGATGGATAAGTTCCGCATTGACCCTC
>JAXEIF010000017.1:0-24364 GCA_034120015.1 Spirochaetia bacterium
GTTCTTCTTCGACAATCGGTTCTTCTTCGACAATCGGTTCTTCTTCGACAATCGGTTCTTCTTCGACAATCGGTTCTTCTTCGACAATCGGTTCTTCTTCGACAATCGGTTCTTCTTCGACAATCGGTTCTTCTTCGATAACCGGCTCTTCTTCGATAACCGGCTCTTCTTCGATAACCGGCTCTTCTTCTTCGTAAGAAGAGACTGTATTCCAATCCAAGGCATCGAAAAATGCTTTTTCTTCTTCCGTTTCGGGTTCTTCCGTTGCGAGCGCTTCCGCTATCGATTTTTGGGAAGATGCATTATCGGCTGATACGGTTGTGGATTCTGTTTTTTCTTTGCTGTAAGTATCTGTATTAAAAAGAGACAGAAGTTCGTTGTCGGAAAGAGCCAGTCCGGATTCGGGTTGAGATTCTTCGTCTTCGATGTGACCGGTTGCCGGTTCTTCCTCGGATTCCGGTTCTTTTGACAGCAGGTCGATAATTCCGAGAGGTTCATCGGCAAATTCTTTGTTTGTTTTGTTGCCGGCAGCATCTGTCTGTTTGGATGGAGAAGTCACGGTTTTCGGTTCGGGGGTGCTGCCGGTTTCGGCTTCTCCGTATTCGTTTTTTTCGTCATTGATTCCCGGCTGAATCGTATTGACACCTTCTTTATCCGTATAGCCGATGTCATCCAAATCGGTATTGTCGTCGGAAAGGATAAATGCCGGCTCCTGTTCTGTCAGAACAGGCTCTTCAACCGTAACAGGCTCTTCAACCGTAACAGGCTCTTCAACCGTAACAGGCTCTTCAACCGTAACAGGCTCTTCAACCGTAACAGGCTCTTCAACCGTAACAGGTTCTTCAACCGTAACAGGTTCTTCAACCGTAACAGGTTCTTCAATCTGATCGGGTTCGAAAAAATCGAAAGAGGCGACGGGGTCGGTATACAGGGTCTCTGTTGTTTCTTCGCTGTTCCGCCATTCGGGATCGTCGGCAAACGGCATCCCGTTTACCGCAGCGGGAATCTGTTCCGGATCTTCGGATTCGGGGTCGTCAAAATCGGGTTCCGGGATTCTCGGAAAGTCGTCGTAACTGTCGGGATCGGGTTCTTCCGATTCGGGGGCAGATTCGGAAAGAACAGAGTTTTCCGTGAGAAGAGTTTCATCCGTATCGGAAAGATCGAATGAGATATCGTTTTCGGGTAAGGAAAAAGAGAAATCGGATTTATCGTCGGAAAGACAGGAGAGTTCCGGATCCGTATTTTCTTCATCATTTTTGAGAGAGAAGGGGTATCTGGTAAAGAAATCATCCGATTCCTGTTCCGGGAATTTCGGTTCGGAAGCATGTCCGTGAATTTCGCTTTTCAGATCATTTAAATCTTTTTTGATATTTTCTATTTGACTGTGAATGGATCCGAGAGTAAACGGTTCATCCTCTTTCGGGGTAAAAATCTCTCTGACTTTCGGTTCTCCGAATTCTCTATGGACGGCAGAGACCGACGAAGGCGATGAGAGTTTTGTTTTCACCCATACACCGTATTTATCCAGATCGAAGTCCGAAGGGGAATTTGATTTATTTCGACTCATGAACACGTCTCCCGATTTTCATTTACTGACAAATTATAACCTTTTTTTATCGGATATACAATGTTTTTTTTCTCAATTTATTCCCGACTCCTGTCGAAAAAAAAGTATGCATCGGTTGCAGTGTCTCATTGCTGTTTCATCCGTTTTATTCTCTTTGCTTATAACTCTGAACTGTTTTTTCGGACGGTACGGATTGCTTGATACTGCGGCAGTTCGGGAAAGTGTTGCCAGAATAGAAGCAAACAATGCGGTTTTGGAAAATATTTCGTCTTCGCTTTCGGCAATGCGCAACGACTGTGCGTCCGATGATTTCTATCTCCTCGAAGGACGAAAACTGTCTTTATATACTTCCGGAGATGTTGTTGTTCAGATTGACGGTTACAGTAAAAAGGGGATTTCCGAAGAATACGGTAACATTATGGTGACCGCTCAGCCGCGAAATTCGACTCTGATGCGTATTTTGTATTCGATTACCGGTGTTGTTGCTTTTTTTTCGTTTATCATATATTCCGTTATCGGAGGTTTGGATCGTGAAGAACGCAAGACTCATTACTCCGGACAGTTTAGAACGTATCATTCAGGCTCTCGCTGATCATAAAGTGGTGATAATGCCGTGTGACACGATTTACGGCATTGTCGGTACGGTTCCGGAAACATATACACGGATTGCCGATCTCAAAAAAAGAAAGGAAAAACATTTTTTGCAGCTCATTCCGGGACCGGATATTTCTCCGTATTCACCCGATTCTCTTCCCGATAAACTGAAACAATTTTGGCCTGCTCCGTTAACGGTGATTGTACATGACTATCACGGCGGAACGGTTGCATTGCGTTATCCCGATGATCCTTTTCTGCAAAAAATACTGACGGCTCTCGGTCGTCCCCTGTATTCAACCAGTGTCAATATTTCCGGTGAACCGCCGCTGAATACGGTTGCCGAAATTGCCGGGGTATTCGGCTGTTCCGTGGAAATGATAGTCGACGGAGGCAGTCTGGAAAAAAAAGCTCCTTCGACTATCGTAGACCTGACCCGGGATCGTCCGGTTATTGTGCGCGAAGGGGCGGTTGACTCGGAGACAGTTCTGGGGCTATTTAATTAATTTGCCTTCCATGTAAAAACGTTTTTCCGTCGCTTCACCCATGCTGAAGGTTTTTCTCGGAAAAGCGCCGTCGCGAATGACGGTTTCGAAAAATTCTTCTTTGGCGATATTCGGCAGAACAATTCCGATGTTATGCGGCTGTCGGCCCAATGTCAGGGTGCTGGCAATGCCGTGAATGTAGTCGATTTTTCCGTTTTCTTTTTTCAAAAACGCATCCAGTACCGTTTGAACGGTGCCGGCGGTGATGGTCGAAAGCGGCGTGTCGACGGAGGCTTCCCAACAGTTGTTTTTATCGAAAAGGTAAAATTTCTGTTTATCGGTTACGTTTTCGGCAAACCGTTCCAAAGCGGCCGCATCGGCGGTGCAGGGCGTCCACCGTACTCCGGCCTCCTGTGCAAACGCGGTTTTGAGCTTCTCGGTGTCCGCGTCGAACAGTACCCGGTGAATCGGTTCGAAAACAATGCCGTCGTCGTAAATATTGTTGATTTCAACCAAAGCGTACCGCGCGGGGTCGGTTTCCCGTTCGGCGGCTGTCAGCGACGGTTTGCGGGTTTCCCAAAGCGTTTTGGCGGTAGCCAGACTGTGATTGCCGTCGCCGACGGCGAACAGCAGAACATCGTCGCTTCCGTAGCGGTTACGGAACGCTTCTTTATCGGCCAATGTGTTCAGGGCTTCGCAAACGGCGTCCGTGTCCTGCGGGTTCGACAGGAAAGATCCGCGCAGATGTCCCGAGTTTTTCATCAGATCGAAATCGTAAACAACCGATTTCGCGGCTTTTTCGACCGCTTTCATCACTCTGTTTTCGCGGTCGTCGATCAAAATCAGAATGTGGGGGAATTCGATCGGGGCGTTTTTTCGGATAGCAACCCGCGGCGGAATGCGTTCCTGAATTGTTCCCTCCGTCGCCCGAATCAGCGAAACGGAACCTTTCTGAAAATCGTAATATTCCAGGTCAACGGCGAGAATCAGTCCTTTACGGGGTGCTTTCTTTTTGTCGGAGAAGGTGCGTTCGATGTAAATGATTCCTTTTCCGATATTGCGAAACATGCCGTTGTTCAGATATTCGTTCATGGTTCGGTTGATGGTTTCGATTCGCGCTTCTTTGGAGCCGGTTTCCAGATAGGCTTCCGGATAAGTCAGTCTCAGAGTGGATGGGGCGTTGCCGACGATTTGTTCGACCGAGTCCCAATAGGCCGGTTCCGAGCTGAACTGATCGCAGGCGACAACTGCCCATTTTGTTAAATCGATATTTTCTTTCGGAAGCAAAATTTCCGGAATCGTAAATCCTTTATTTTGATTCATGTTTGTCTCCTCTGAAAAAGAGTATCATAATTCCGATTTTTTTTCATCGTTTTCGCGAAACTTTGCGCCACTTCTTTTATTTTTTTATCGGAAGGAAAAGGCTTGATTATTTTGAATATTCGATTTATCTTGAATTGTGGTCGAAAAAAAATCCCGAAAGCGACCCCGGACCGGGAAAGGAAAGGCGGAACCGTCCGGGAAAAAAAGAAAACAAAAGAAGCGTTCTGCCGGCGACGGATCCGTTTTTTTAATTCTCCTGTGTTTTGTTCTTGGTGCGGTCGGCGTCTATTTTCTGAAAGATTTTTATTCCGGTAAAGCGGAAGAGCAGACGGTAACGGTCGGTGTTTCGGATTCTTCCGAAAACGAAGCGTCCGTCCCGAACGCGGTCGACAAATCGCTCCGCCCCGGTGTACGGACATCAACGGAAACCGGAAACAGAACGGCGGCCCGTTATCCCGAAAAGCCGTCGCAGCCGAAATGCAGAGATAAAATGCAGACAGCCGTATCGGAGAAAAAACCGGTGCTTTGTTTTGTCATCGATGATGTCGGCAATAATCCGGACGATTTGGAGCGTTTTTTACGTGTTCCCGGAAAAGTGACTTTTGCGGTGCTGCCGGGATTGCCTTACAGTCGCGAGGCGGCCGAACGGGTAACGGAGGCTGGACAGGAACTGCTGCTGCACCAACCGATGGAGGCCGTCAGCGGAGTCTATCCGGGGCCCGGTCTGCTGACCGAGTCGATGACTCCCGACGAGCGGCTGCGCTGCCTGGATGAAAATCTCCTTTCCGTTCCGGGCGCGGTCGGGGTCAACAATCACATGGGGTCGAAAGGGACGTCGTCCCCCGAATTATCCGCCTGGCTGGTACAGGCGTTGAAACAGAAAAATCTGTTTTTTTTGGACAGTCGGACGATCGCCGGTTCGCGGATGGGGGAGTCCGCGGCCGCGGAAAACTGGAAAATTTTGGAGCGAAACAGTATGTTTTTGGATAACGAAAAAGATGTCGGATCGCTGACGGCCGCCATTGAAGCCGGAAAAAGAACGGCACGCGAAAAAGGGCATGCCGTCATGATCGGTCATGCCGTGACTTCCGAACTGGCCGATTTGATGATGAAATATTATCCCGCTTTAACTGAAGAAGGGTTTGTTATCGAAAATCTGACCTATCTGCTGAATGAATCGAGGGAAAATAATGAAGGTTTTGGGAATTGAGACTTCCTGTGACGAGTGTGCGGCTGCGGTTGTTGAAGACGGCCGTAAGATATTGAGTAACCGGGTAGCGACACAGATTGATCTTCACCGCGAATACAACGGCGTGGTGCCCGAAATCGCTTCCCGCATTCATACCGAATGGATTCGTCCGGTTGTTGCCGAAGCTTTGGCCGAGGCGGGTCTGAAAAAAGAAGAAATCGATGCAGTCGCGGTGACAAACCGGCCCGGGCTGATCGGTTCGCTTCTGGTCGGTGTCAATTTTGCGAAAAGTTTTGCCTATGCGTTGAAAATTCCGTGTGTAGGAGTCGATCATCTTCGCGCGCATGTGTATGCGGCGCACTTGGAGCAGGATATCGAATATCCGTACATCGGACTTTTGGTTTCCGGCGGGAATACGGTGCTGTGTGAGGTGCACGGTTTCGATAATTTGATTATTCACGGTACGACAATCGATGATGCCGTCGGAGAAGCTTTTGACAAAGTCGCAAAGTTTTACGATCTCGGTTATCCTGGCGGGGTGGCGGTCGACCGGCTTGCCAAAGAGGGCGATCCCGAAGCGTTTGTTTTTCCTGTTCCGCGTCTGTACAAAGGCGAGCACCCGTACGACGTGTCGTATTCGGGATTGAAAAATGCGGTGATTAACCAACGGCACCAGTTTCTGCGGCCGGGCGCGGCCGATACGCCGGCCAACATTGCCGCGTCGTTTCAGAAACGCGCAATCGATATTCTGCTGAAGAAGCTGTTTAAGCTCTGCAATGATACCGGCATTAAGCGTGTGGTGGCCGGAGGCGGTGTTGCCGCCAATTCGTATTTGAGAAAGGAAATCGCCGGTCGTAAAGATTTGTCGGTGATTTTTCCGTCGTTGAAGCTGTGCGGTGACAATGCGGCGATGGTGGCGGGAATCGGCTGGCATTATCTGCAGCGGGGAGACCGCGACGGTTTGCGTTTGTCGGCCTGTCCGCGCGTCAGCGGGTTTCGAAAAAATTACCCGTAAAATGCGAAAAAATCACAAAATTCCATTAATAAAAGAAAGTAAGGAGGCCGTTTATGGCACGATTCGGAAAAGACGACGAGTTCAAATATGAAATTATCAAAACATTCGGTGAAATCCCCGGAAACAGAAAATGGAAAGTCCGGCTGAACCTGATCAGCTGGAACGGCGGCGAGCCGAAATACGACATCCGCACCTGGAGCGAGGACGGATCGTCGATGGGAAAGGGGATCAGTCTCTCCCGTGACGAACTTCTCGAATTGCGGAAAATTATCGACGACGCCGGTATCTAGTTGACATTATTCCTTTTTCTTTGTATAAAAGTGTAACGGTAGGTTTATGCTCGAAAAAATTTCGGATCAGTTTTCCAATATATTCCGGACTCTCGCCGGTACCCGTGTGATAACGGAAAAGAATATCACCGACGCCGTCGAAGAGATTAAAATCGCTTTACTCGAGGCCGATGTCAACCTGCGTATCGTTCGGCGGTTCATTAACAGCACCATCGAAGAGGCTAAAGGGGAGACGGTTTTAAAGGCGGTTAATCCGGGGCAGCAGTTTACCAAAATTGTTTACGATAAATTGACCGATCTTTTGGGCGATTCCCGGTCGAAGCTGGAATTGAGGGGACCCGATACGGTTTCCGTTATTTTGATGATGGGGCTTCAGGGATCCGGAAAAACGACGACGGCAGCCAAATTGGCTTACCGGTTGACCCGTAACGGTCGTCGTGTTCTGCTGGCGGCAGCCGACCTGGTGCGTCCGGCGGCCATCGAACAGCTCCGTGTCATGGGAAAACAGGCCGGAGTCGAAGTTTATGCCGAAGACGGCGAAAAAGATGCGGTAAGAGTTGCCAAAAATGCGCTGGCCTATGCCCAAAAGCAGCAGTTTGATACGCTGATTATCGATACAGCCGGTCGAATTCATCTCGATGAAGTTTTAATGAAAGAAATTGCGGCTGTCAAAAAAGCCGTTTCGCCGTTGGAAGCACTTTTTGTTGCCGATTCGATGACGGGACAGCAGGCGGTCGAGATTGCCAAAGAGTTCGAAGAAAAAGTAGGCATGACCGGTGTGGTTCTGACGAAATTCGATTCGGATGCACGCGGCGGTGCCGCAATTTCACTGAAAACCGTTACCGGAAAACCGTTAAAATTTATCGGTACCGGTGAAAAAATCGACAACCTCGAAGAGTTCTTCCCGGATCGGATGGCAGGCCGCATTCTCGGTATGGGCGATGTTGTTTCTCTGGTAGAGAAAGCCCAGGAAGCAATCGACCAAAAAGAGGCCGAAGAGCTCGAAGCCAAAATGGCCAAAGCTGCTTTTACACTTGAGGATTATCTGGCTCAGTTTCAGCGGGTCAAAAAAATGGGATCGGTGAAAAATCTGATTCAGATGATTCCCGGTGCGGCGGGGCAGATCGACGAAGATAAAATCGATTTTGACGGCATGAAAAAAGAAGAGGCGATGATATTGTCGATGACGATTCAGGAACGGAGAAATCACCGGATTATCGGACCGTCACGGAAGAAGCGGATTGCATTGGGAAGCGGAACGACCGTTTACGATGTCAACCGGCTGTTGAATAAATTTGAAAAAATGCGGCTGATGATGAAAAAAGTCGCAAAAAATAAAAAATATCAGGAAAATTTACTTTCACAGTTTGAAGGTAGACGATAAGTCAGGAGGAAATTCGAGTGAGTGTTAAAATCAGATTGAAGAGAATGGGGGCGAAAAGACGTCCGTATTACCGTATTGTTGTTGCCGAATCGACCGCTCCGCGCGACGGAAAAACGATTGACGAGTTGGGCTATTATCATCCCGTTGAAGCCGAAGACCGTCAGTTTAAAATCGATGCCGATCGCGTAAAAGATTGGCTGGCCAAAGGAGCTCAACCGAGCGATACGGTAAAATCTTTACTGAATAAGCATCAGATCTATTTAGGCTGATTAACGGAGAGCCTCTATGGAAAAAGATCTTGTTGAGTATATTGCCAAGACATTGGTTGATTGTCCCGATCAGGTTGAAGTCAACATGATTGAGGGTGAAAAGTCGACCATGCTGGAACTGAAGGTGGCACCCGAAGATATCGGTAAGGTTATCGGTAAGCAGGGACGGATTGCCAAAGCAATTCGCACTGTTTTGAGTGCCGCTTCGGTTCGGACCGGTAAACGGGTTGTTTTGGAGATTCTGGATTGAGTACCGGTTCCCGGATTGCTATCGGCAAAATCAGGCGCCCTCACGGTTTGGGGGGCGCTTTTAAAGTATTGAGCTTTTCGGGAGAGTATGATCATTTTGCTTTACCGAAAGTTTATCATCTGAAGAACGGTAACCGATTCCGTGACTTTGAAGTCGAATGGGTGAAACTTTCCGGAGCACTGACTTTGGTGAAACTCAAAGGTCTGGATACTCCCGAACAGGTGAGACTTTATTCCAACTGGGAGATTTATGTCGACCGCACTTTTGCGGCGCCTTTAAACGGTATCGAAGAATTTTATTATGCGGATCTGATCGGGATGAAGGCGGTATGCGGGGGTACGGTGCGCGGGACGGTTACGGCGTTGTATCAGGATTTGCCGGACGATACGCTGGAAATCACGATCACGGAGACCGGTAAAAAAGTTCTTGTACCTTTTCGTTCTCTTTTTGTCGGGGATGTTAATCCCGCCGAGGGAACCGTTACGGTGCTGGAAGAGTGGTTCTTTCAATGAAAATCAGTGTTGTTACGCTATTTCCCCCGATTATCGAAAGTTATTTTGACTGTTCGATTATGAAACGGGCTGTCGATAAAGGCTTGATTTCCTATGAAGCCGTGGATTTAAAACTGTTTGCCGACGGGCAGTATCATCACTGTGATGACTATCCGTACGGAGGCGGTGCCGGTCTTGTGATGAAACCCGAGCCGTTTGAACGGGCAATTTTATCCGTCAGACAGAATCCCGGAGCGAGAATCATCTATCCCACACCATCGGGAAAACCTTTGGATCATGCAACGGCAGTCGAACTCTCCGGCAGTGAGGAACTGATTTTTCTGTGCGGCCGCTACGAAGGAATTGATCAGCGTATTATCGATTTGTATGTTACGGATGAAATTTCAATCGGTGATTATGTGATATCGTCGGGTGAAATTGCTTCCCTGGTGATTATCGATGCGCTTTACCGTCATATCGACGGAGTGATTTCGAAAGAATCATTGGAAGAAGAAAGTTTTGCCGGTTGCCGGCTGCTGGAGTATCCGCAGTACACCCGGCCCGAAGTTTTCCGGGGATTGCGTGTTCCCGATGTGCTGCTTTCCGGGAATCATGCGGAAATCGCAAAGTGGCGCATGAAAAAAAGGATCGAAAAGACTTTAAAAAATCGGCCGGAACTTATTGATAAAAAATAAATATTCGTGTATGATACGATAAGTATTTTGAGGGGTATTGTCAATGGATTTAATGAAAGCAATCGAAACAGAACAGATGAAAGAAGATACGGGCAGTTTCCGTATCGGCGATACGGTAAAAGTTCACTTCAAAATTGTTGAGGGAACCACCGAACGTATTCAGGTTTTCGAAGGTATTGTGATTGCCATTAATAATAAAGGCATTGCAAAGAATTTTACGGTCAGAAAAATTTCTTACGGTGTCGGTGTGGAAAGAGTTTTCCCTATGCATTCGCCGCGTATTGCCAAAGTCGAGGTTGTTCGTTGCGGTAAAGTGCGCCGCTCCAAACTTTACTATCTGCGTGACCGCATCGGTAAAGCCGCTAAGGTAAAAGAGTTGATTCGAAAGAAAAACGTCTGATGTCATTATCGATACAGTCAGCCGATCGCCAAGCCGTTGTCTCCTCTTTTCGGAAAGGGGACAGCGGCTTTCGTTTTATTCGAGTTATATCATCCGATGCTTCGCAGGTGCGTTTTTCGGTCGGTAATCGGGTTTTTACCGCGTTGTGCCCGGAAAAGCTTGCGGCAGGAATGATTTATCGGGTGCGGTTGATAGCTGTCGGTGAGAAAACGGAACTGCGGATTGTCGACGGTCCGCTGTCACCGGAAAACGAGGGTCATTCCCGGCCGGTTAGCGTTGCCCGTCACCGCCGGGGTTTGCCTGTCGAAAAAATGAATGCGCAGACCGGAGACCTGAAAAAAGCGTCTGCGGAATGGACCGGTAACCGTTTGGAAGCTCCGGCATCGCAAACAGAGGCTTTTTACGCCAATTTATTTTCCTGCCGTTTCGACGATCCCGATTTTGCCGAAGAACTGGAACTGTTTAATGCCTGCGGAACTCCGCCCCGGTTTCGCAGTGTGATTCCTTTTGAGTGGAACGGAATCAGCGGGTATTTGGATTTGATGGTGGCCGGTAACCGGCTGGTTTCTTACCGTTTACGGATTCTTTCGAAACACATCGGAGCGCTGATTCATACGGATCCGATTTCCAGGGAAATGACAGTCGACACATTCGGAGATATGCCGTTGACATCCGAAGAACTGGCGAAGCTGCCGTCTCTGATTTCTTATCGACTGCGTGCAGGCGGTAACCTGCCTTCCGCAGTCGCCTACGTCGAAGAAAATCCTTACCGGGAGTTTGATGAATGGATGTAGACAGCGCTGTTGTTTTAAAATATATCGACGGAGAGCCGGCGCCTCGTGTGACGGCAAAGGGGCGTCGGCTGACGGCCGAAAGAATTCGTGAATTGGCTGAAAAACACGGTGTTAAAATTATCGAAAATCCGCCATTAACGGAAACACTGATGAATATGCCTGTCGGTAAATTTATTCCCGAAGAAACCTATAAAGTTGTTGCCGAAATCCTTCTCTATGTCTATAATAAAGAAAATGAATTCGAAAGAAAAGGGGAATCGCGGTGAGGATTTGGCGGTTGCCGAATATGAACGGAACGGATATCGTATTTTGGCCCGGAATTTTCGCTGCCGCTACGGTGAGATCGATGCGGTTCTTGAAAAAGAAAATCGGATTGTTTTTTTGGAAGTAAAAGTTGTCGATTTTTCCGGGTTGGAGAGTCTGCCAGATTTGATCGGGCAAACCAAACAAAGACATATTCGGGAGAGTGCACGGCATTATCTGTCGACAAAAAAGTTACAAAACAGAGATTTTCGGTTTGATGTTGCTGCCGTTTTGTCCGATATTAAAAGTGTAACAATTTTTGAGAATGCGTTCACGGAGTAAATTCGGATGAGTAAGACAGCGGTTGTAATCAACCAGGCGAAATTGGATTCCATTAAAGACAAACTGCAGGATCCTCTGTATGTTGCCAATGCCATAGAAAAAATTGCAATCGCATTAACCGATAAATTGCTGACATATTAAGGAGAGAGTATGGATCAGTCATCATCCGGTAATTTACCGAACGGAAATACATCGGGATCAAAAAACGGATTTTCGCGCTCACGTCGCAACCGGTCCCGTCGTAAAAAACATCATTCACAGAACCAGTCGCAAACACAGACGCAGGCCGAAAACCGCCAGCAAAAGAAACAGAAAACGAAACCGCAGCAGGAAAAAAAGAGTCAGCGTGAAGCCTATATGCTTCCGGGATTTTCTTTACAGAGAGAGATTCAGAAACCTCAGGGGAAACCTGTCGGTTCCGAATTTTTTTCGGATTTGAAAGCGACTCCGAATCAGCCGCTTCGTGAGGATGGCAATGTCGAGCATTTAACATGCTGCTATTGTCATGAACCGATTCGGGAGATGTCGCTGGCAATCGATGTACCCGATTTTACGGAACCGGCGCATTTTGATTGTGTTCTTTCGCGTTTAAAAGATCAGGAAAATTTGCAGCCTAAAGAAGAAATCATCTATATGGGAAATCGTAAATTTGCGGTTGTTGTATACAAAACCCAAAATACGTTTGATGTGATTCGCGAAATTCCGTTTGAAGATAACCGTGATTTTAAATCATGGCGTAACGAATTTTCGGTCAGAATGCGTAAACAGTTGGAGTAGTGATGAAAAATGCATTTTTCCCCGGCAGTTTCGATCCTCCGACGCACGGTCATTTGAATATTATCGAACGGGCGGCACGGATTTTTGAAAAGCTTTACGTTGTAATAGCCATTAATGAATCGAAGCATTCTCTTTTTACGACGGATGAGCGTCTGGAGTTAATCAAACAACTGACTTCTCGTCTGACAAATGTGGAGGTTGTGGCCTGGCACGGTCTTGTTGTCGATTTTGTCGACAGATATTCCGTTCCGCTGATGATTCGGGGGGTCAGAGCCCTTGCCGATTTCGGATATGAATTCGAACTGGCAATGACCAATAAATCTCTGAATAAAAATATCGAAGTTATATTTTTTCCGACCGATCCGCAGTACTTTGTTTTACGTTCGTCCGCTATCAAGGAAATTGCATCGTTCGGCGGAGATATATCCGCAATGGTTCCGCAAATCGTAGCCGATGCTTTAAAAAGAAAACTGATACCGATTGACAAGAGTTGAAATTTAGGTTATTCTGTGTAAAACGTATTTTTGTGAGGAAGAGTAATGGCAGTACCTAAATACAAAGTTTCGAAATCGAAAACACGCAGCCGCCGTGCCGCCAATATGAAACTGGAAAGACCGGTTCTTTCCGAATGCTCGACATGCGGCAGCAAGATTCCGTCGCATCGCGTATGTCCCAAATGCGGATTTTACCGCGGGCAACAGGTGATTGAAACGGAAAAATTGGACTGATATGTCCGGGGAGTGATCCGTGTCAGAACAGGAAATTTTTGAAAAAGTAAAAAAAATTGTAGCTGAAACTCTGGATATTGATAATCCGGATAAGATTACAATGGAATCCTGTTTTTTGCAGGATTTGGGCGCCGACAGTTTGGAGACATTCGATCTGGTTTACTATGTAGAGCAGGAATTCGGTCGAAAAGTTCCGGATGATTTACTTCGTGAAATTGAAACAGTCGGTGATGTTGTAAAATGGCTGAATGAAGAGCTCAAAAACTGATCCTTATCTTAATTTAATTTCTTCAGGGATTGCCGACAGGCAATCCCTGAAAAATTTTCAGAAACGTATCGGATACCGTTTCCGATCGGAATCCCTGCTGGTGAATGCTTTTATTCACCGTTCTTTTGCGTCGGGTTCCGTTCACAGTAATGAACGCCTTGAGTTTTTGGGCGACAGTGTTTTATCCCTTGTTATGTCGGCTTATCTCTATGAACGGTTTCCCGATCGTGATGAGGGTTTTCTGACCCAGCATCGGTCGGCGATGGTGTGTGAAAACAGTCTGTATGAAATAGCCTGCAGTTTGGGAATGGAAGAGTTCCTGATAGTCGGAAAAAGCGAGCGTCATTCGACGGGACGGTTTCGTAAAGCTCCCGTAGCCGATTCCGTTGAGGCTCTTATCGGTGCTATTTATCTTGACGGCGGATGGAATTCCGCCAATCGTTTTATTTTGCGTTTTTTCCCGCAGCAGTTTACGGAAGCCGTTAAAGAGGTTTCCTCCGTCGATCCCAAAACCCGGTTGCAAATGTTTGTTCAGCGTCAGTGGAAAACGCTGCCGCGTTATCGGATTCTTAAAAAAACGGGTCCCGATCACGATGCCCTCTTTTTCGTCGAAGTAACGATACACGAAGAGCGGTGGGGAGAAGGTTCCGGTTCGTCGCGCAAGGCGGCCGAAATTCAGGCCGCAGAAGCGGCAATTACCCGATTAATCGAAGAAAATATCTGGTCGGAGAAAGATTAACTCTCCGGCATAAACTCTTTTTGATAATTAATGGCCAGTTTTAACAGTTTCTCTTTGGTGTTCATTTCCGGATCGTCGAGAACCGCTTCCAGTAAAATTTTCAGTATTTTTCCCATTTGCGGTGTTTTGGGGAAGCCGGCGGCGGCCAGATCGTTACCGTTGACAGCCAAATCCTTGAGGGAAAGAGCTGCGTTTTGAGCTTCGCATTTTTCGATGCGATCGAGAAACTCTTTCTGTGTCGACGGATCGGGAACGATTCCTTCGTGAGCAAACGCATCCGCTTCTTTTAATGCAAAAAAATTGCGGCGTCTTTCGGCCGGAACGTTCGCCATAAAACGACGTACGGCACTGTCGCTCCATTCCGAAGTGTAGTGAATCATATGATTTCGGATGAAAAAAAGTACCGATTCAATCTCGTTATTGGAAAATTTCAGACGGTGCAGAATAGCATCGGCCATGTCTGCCGAAATTTGTTCATGACGGTAAAAAGTGCGCCGCCCGTCTCTCAATGCGTAAGACTGCGGTTTTCCGATATCATGGAGGAGAGCCGTAAGCCGCATCAGCGGAGACTCGGACGGCAGATAGTCGCATGCTTTCAGAAGATGATTGTAAACATCGAATCGATGGTATTCGTTTTGTTCGAAGCCGATACAGGGAATGATTTCGGGGAGAATAACCGCCAAAATTCCCGATTTTCTCAGGATTTCCAGACCGACGGAAGGTCGGGGAGAAGTCATTATTTTCATAATCTCGTCTCGTATCCGTTCGACCGAAATGCGGGAGACTGTCTCTGCCAGACGTTTCATCGCTTCGGCGGTCTGTCCTTCGATAGAAAATGAAAGGCGGGAGGCAAAGCGGGCTGCCCGCAGCAACCGCAGCGCATCTTCCCGGAACCGTTCTGCCGGATCGCCTATGCAGCGGATGATGCCGCGTTTGAGATCACCGCGTCCGTCAAACAGATCGACAATTTTTCTTTTTTCGAGATCCAGAGCCAGAGCATTTATCGTAAAGTCGCGTCTTTTTAAATCCTCTTCCAGAGTACAGTCGAACGAAACCCGGTCGGGGTGTCGTCCGTCACTGTAGGATTCTTCGCTGCGGAACGAGGTGACTTCGAAGGACTGTTTTTTGTAAAGAACCGTGACGGTTCCGTGTCTGATTCCCGTCGGGATGACACTGCGAAACATCTTCATCACCGCTTCGGGACGGGCATCGGTTGTGAAGTCGAAATCGGTCGGCCTTTTCCCGAGTAAAAGATCCCGGACGGCGCCGCCGACGGGATAGCAGGCAAAGCCGTTCTTTTCAAATTCAGCCGCAAAAGAGTACACAACGGAAGGAATCTTTTCAAAAAGGAACATCAGTTTTAAATTACAGGGAAACCGTTTTTTCGTCAAGGTTTTTGAAAACGAATCGTCTTATCGGGTTGTTTTATTTTTCCCTGTCGGATATAGTGAAATTATATGGATACGGAACGATATGACGGTATTCTTCTGACAGGTGGAAGTGTTCCTCCCGATGTCGAGACAAAACGGTTGTGCGGCTATTGCTCTTCATTTATTATTTGTGCCGACAGCGGTTGGGATACGGCTGTCCGCTGCGGAATCCGCCCGTCCTGTCTGGTCGGCGATTTTGATTCGGTGAAAGGACCGTTGCCGGATGATGAGCGGATTTTCCGTTATCCGCGGGCGAAAGATGCGACCGATACGGAATTGGCTTTTGAGGCGGCAATCGGCGCAGGATGCCGATCGATCGCCGTTATCGGCGGCGGAGGCGGGCGGATGGATCACTGGCTGGCGCTTTGGCGGTTATTTTGCTTTCAGCCGAGGTGGAGATTGTGGGAAACCGCGGAAGAGACGGTGTACCGGGTGTCCGCCGGAGAAACGTGGCGGCCACCGGCAGATGCGGAACGTCGCGTCGTTTCGGTATATGCGTTGAGTGATGCGGCACAGGCCGTGACCGAAGGTTTTCGGTGGCCGCTGAATGGGTATCCGCTTTCCGCGCAGGCGTTCAGTCTCAGCAATGAAATCGACGGTCCGGAAGCTTCTTTGACAGTGAATACAGGAGAGGCAGCTGTTATTGTTCCCCGTTACGGGGCATTTCCAACGTCGGATTGATTTTGGCGTATTCCATTAAAATCGGATACTTCTCGAGCAGCCGTGCCAGTTCTTCCAAAGACTGGTATTTCATCAGCTGAGCCGTTCCGTCGGTGACTTCTTTTTGCAGCCGCTGAAGTCTTTCCTGCGGGACATTTTGAATGGTGCGGAAATAGAGATTGCGGGCTTCTTCATAGAGACGGATATCGGGGAGGGAGATCGAATTGACAATCATCTTGGTCACATCGATATTCGGATTTCTTTTTTCGATTTCTTCCGTCAGAACTTCCTGCAATTTCCCGAAATCGGCAGCAATCAGTGAAACAAATTCGGAATCGGCTGATTTTTTCTGAATCAGATCGATGATCATCGGCTGAAAATCTTTCTCGAATTCGGACAGGATATCCTCTGTCTGTTCGGGGAGAATTCCCTCTTTGGCAAGCGCGATCAGACGGTCCGGATTGATGCGGCAGGTGAGCCGGCACGAAAAGCGGAACTCGAAAGAAGGAGTTCCTTCAATCATCATGGAATAAATCTCGCCAGACGGCAGTTTCCCCGTTACATCGACCGAACAGGTTTTCGGTTCGGCAGAGTAGACAAGAACGGTGGTATTGGTCGGCAGAAGCCGTTCCGGCATCCACAAAAATTCATCGGCCCGCAAAGGAGTTTCCCGGTATCCGCCGGTTTTGGAAAAAATAACGGCATACTGATTGCCGCTCAGCGGCGGATGTATCCATCCGATAAAAAAAACTGCGGCAGCACTTCCGGCAAGAACAAAAATAACAAAGAAAAATGTGAAAATTTTACGGGCTTTCGATCGCTTTTTTCGATTCAATTCGCTCTTCTGTTTTTTTGCCTCGGCTTTGGCTGCTTTTTCCTGAGCTTTCAGCCGTTTGGCCTCGAGCCGTGCTTCTTTTTTATTTTTTTGTTCCGTTTCCACTTCATTTTCCTTTTTATGCGGTATATAATCATTATACACTAATTTTTTGAAAGTGAAAACCTTTTTTCGGGAGTCTTTTATGCTCACACTCTCTGTCCGGGGTGCTTCGGATGTTCGCGGGAATACGCCTGATGCGGTTATCGAGGCGGTGACGGCTCTGGTTGATGCCGTTGAGCGGAGAAACGGATTATCGGAATCCGATTTGACACTGATACTGTTTTCGGTCACATCCGATATAACGGCTTTGAATCCGGCAGCGGCTTTACGCCGAAGCGGCCGTTATGCTTCGGTCCCGTTGTTCTGTACACAGGAACCGGTTTACGACGGCAGTCTGCCGATGACGGTACGGGTGCTGATTCAGTTCGCGGCGGACAAAAAAAGACCGCTTTTTCCGGTTTATCTGGGAAAAACATCCGTTCTGAGACCCGATTTGACGGCGGGAAACAGCTGAAATGAGCGGGTCCTCTTATACAACCGTGCTGACGGTTCTCGATTTAACCGGGACCTTTTTTTTCTCGATTACGGGAGCTTTCAAGGCCGTCAAATACGAGCTGGATATTCTCGGTGTTATTGTGCTGGCTTTGCTGACCGGCATCGGCGGCGGCATGATTCGCGATTCTCTTCTCGGCGATTTTCCCGTTGCCGCATTGCAGAGCGAGGCTTATTTTGCCGTCTGTCTGATCGGCGCTCTGCTTGTTTTTTTTCTGGCGGCCCGCATTGCCTATCTTTGGAAGTGGGTAAAAATAGGGGATGCGCTCGGTCTTGCTATTTTTACGGTGATCGGAGCGGCCAAAGGGTATGCGCTCGAGGTGGGGCCGTTCGGGGTGGCTGTTTCAGGAATGCTGACGGCGTGCGGCGGCGGTGTCATCCGTGATTTGATGGTGCGGGAAATTCCGACCGTGATTCGGACCGATTTTTATGCGACGGCCGCGATTCTGGGCAGCTGGCTGCTGTTTGCGTTGTCGCGCTGGACTCCTTTACCGGCAGCGGCAGTGTTGACCGTCAGCGGCCTTTTTGTTTTTATATTACGGATCACGGCTATGCAGCTGAAACTGAATCTGCCGCGTGTTAAGGCGATGCCGGCTCCGCCCGAGGAGATGCGCCGTCGCTATAGGGAAGAAAAGCGGAACCGGAAAGGAGGTCCCCGGTGAAGGCGTCCGAGCGGTTTACTCCCGAAGTGATTGATTTTATGAAAACGAAAATTCGGGAACATGGCGGCAGGGAAGTCAATTTCTGCGGATATCTGAACGCAGAGGGACTGGTTGCGGAAATAAAGGTTGTTGCCTCCGGAACCGAGGGAATGACTGCGGCTCCGAAACCCCACCTTCGCGAGGCGGATGTGATGATCCACAACCATCCGAGCGGCTGTCTGCATCCGAGCAAAGCGGATGTGAATGTATCGTCTTCGTTGGGACACGACGGCGTCGGCAGCTACATTATTGATAACAATGCAGAAAACGTGACCGTCGTCGTCGAACCGTATATCAACAAAGAAAAAGTTGCCGTCGACAGCTCTTCGCTGATTGACTTTTGCGAATCGAAAGAGGGTTTTTCCAAATTCATGGGCGATTACGAATATCGGGAGTCTCAATCGGAGATGATGAAAGCGGTGACCGATGCGCTCAACAACAACCGTCTGCTGGTGGCAGAAGCGGGTACCGGAATCGGGAAATCGTTGGCGTATTTGATTCCGTCCGTTAAGTGGGTTTCCGAGAACAAAAATCGGGGCGCCCGCATCGTGATTTCGACGGCAACCATCAATCTGCAGGATCAGCTGATTAAAAAAGATCTGCCGCTGGCGATGAAAATCCTGAATGCCGATGTGAAATATGTTTTGATGAAAGGCCGCAATAATTATTTGTGCCGCCGCCGCTTCGACGAGGAACTGGCGTTGGGGAATTCTCTGTTCGAGGATGAAATCGACTGGACCGACATCCGCGACTGGAGCCTGCAGACCGAAACCGGCGATTTTTCCGAGTTGAATTTTCCTTTCGATGCGGCGTTAAAAAGCCGCATCTGTTCCGAATCGGATAACTGTTTGGGAATTCAGTGTCCGTTTTACGATAAATGCTTTGTTTTCAATCTTCGCCGGGAGGCTGCCGGAGCCCGTATTATCGTGGTCAACAACCATCTCCTTTTTGCCGATATTGCTCTGCGGCTCGAATCATCCGGCGATTCCGAAGAGGGATCGATTCTGATTCCGGGGTATACGAAAGTGATTTTCGACGAGGCACATAATATCGAGAAAGATGCGACCCGTTATTTTACATCGATGTTGAGTGCGCCTTCGGTTCGTCGGGTCATGAACCGTATCAAAACAAAACGGGGCACACGTGTGTTCGGTCTTCTCTCCCAGCTGAAAAAATTTCACGGTGTGAGCGCCGACCGTCTCGGCCGTATTGACGAATTACAGAATGAAATTGTTTCTCAACTGACTTATCTGGATGAGCAGTTGCTGACGCAGACCGATTTTTCTGTACCGCAGACACGGTCTCTTCCCGTCAATGGGTCTGTACCGCTTCCCGATTTTGCGCGAACTTCTCTGACCGCCTTTCATCGTTCCTGCGAAAAAATCATCAATGAATTGACCGATGTTATCGATTTGCTGGAAGGAAACGGATCGGGAGGAGATGTCGATTCGGTGATTCGCGAGACATCGCTGTGCGTTCGACGGATTGCGGCTTTGACGGAAACCGTTACAAAATTTCTGGCTTACGAATCCGACAGCGATAATGTTTACTGGCTGTCGAAAGAAAAACGGATGAACGGGGATTCCTTTGTGCAATTCAATATTACGCCGATGGATGTCGGTCCGATTTTGGCAGATGCGCTTTGGTCCGAAACCGAAACTGCCGTCTGCACCTCGGCGACATTGGCGGTTGATTCCCGGTTTGAATTTTTCCTGAAATCAATCGGCATGGACGGCTTCGGAAGAGAACGGCTCGAAACACTGATGTTTACTTCACCGTTTGATTACCGTAACCGGGTTTTGCTGGCCGTCGCTTCGGATGAAGCGCCCGATGTTAGCGCTTCCGATTTTTTGTCCTATGCGGCCGCTTTTACCCGCGATTATCTGCTGGCCGTCAAAGGCCGTGCGCTGCTTCTGTTCACATCGCTGTCGCAGATGAACGCGGTGTACGAAGCGGTCGCCGGCGATTTGGAGGCGGCCGGCATCACCGCATTCCGGCAGGGAGGAGAGTCGCGGCGGTTGCTTTTGGACCGTTTTAAAGAAGATATCGGCAGTGTGCTGTTTGCAACCGATTCCTTTTGGGAGGGAATCGATGCGCCCGGAAAAACGCTCGAACATCTGCTGATTTTCCGGCTGCCGTTCCGTGTTCCCGACGATCCCGTACTGGCGGCCCGTTCGCAGCGTGTCGACCGGAACGGGGGACGTTCCTTTTTCGAACTTTCCGTTCCGCAGGCGGTGATGCGCTTTAAACAGGGATTCGGTCGCGTTATGCGGAAAAAAACCGATTGCGGAGTGGTAGTTGTTCTCGATAAACGGATTGTCACCAAACCGGCTTACGGATCTCTGTTTTTCAAATCGATTCCTCAAACCAGCCGTGTTATCGGCTGTCCCGATAAAATCATTGATACGGCTTCCCGTTTTATGGAATATGTCGAATCGCAATAAAAAAACGACCCGTACGGGTCGTTTTTTTATTGCCGGGATTGCCGAATCAGTCCAAAACCGCCAAAATATCTTTGACGTCGGCAATCAGGAACTCTTCTCCGTCGACCTTGACGGATGTTCCCGCGTATTTGTCGAACAGAATTGTATCTCCCGGCTTGACTTCCATTTTGACTTTATCCGTACCGGGCCCGACTGCTTTTACGGTTCCGATTTGTGTTTTTTCCTGTGCCGTCTGCGGAATAAAAAGACCACCGGCTGTTTTTTCTTCGGTCAGTTTAACAGAAAGGACCACTTTCGATCCGAGCGGTTTAATATTCATAATTATGCCTCCGTATCAATCTTTTCTCAAATATATTGATTTTTCTTTTTTTAGTCAAGAAAAAATTGACTTTTCGTTTTTTTCTTCTTATTTTGGAAGTATGAGACAGGGCAAGTCATCTTTTCAAATCAATATCCGTATTGCTGCTTTCCCCCGAAATTACCGGATGTCCGATTTGGTTTCGGAGAAGAAAAAAGAAACTCCTGTCGGTTTGTACCGTTCGTTTTTGCATGATTTCGATCTTTTGTCGGCAGCGGGAAAAACCAAAGAGGCCCGAAAAGCACTTTGTTTATCCACCGATGCGGTCGGAAACTGCTGCTGTCTGGAATTTTTGCTCCTGCCGCTGATTCATTCGTACCTTCGAAATAAAGAACCGTCCGATTTTAAAATTTTCTATCTGCTGCAGATTATTTCGTATCTCAGTCGGAAAGAAAATCATATCTTTTCCGGTTTGGCGGAAAAAGATATGATCGACGATTTAATCGAAGAGAGTTGGAACCGTTTCCTCGAAGAGGTCGGTGACCGGTTCGTTTCGTTGACACCTTTCGAAAAAATCGAGTTATTTCGATCCGATTTTGTCGTCTTTCTGTTTTAATGTGTCATTCTGACTCATTTCTGTTTTTCCGGTTTTGTAAAAATTTTATAACTTGTTTTATTGTAATAAAATAGTTTATCCTGTAATTTTTTCTTTATTGTGGAATAAAAATTGCATATAGAGTAACGGAGGTAGAAGATGAAAAAATCGGAAACAGGAAATAACGATAATCTGCTTACACTTTATTTAAACGATGTCAAACGCTATCCGTTGCTGACACCCGAGGAAGAAACCGATTTGGCCCGCAAGGCCGTTTCCGGAGATGTTTCTGCCCGTGAAAAACTGATTAACTCGCATTTGCGTTTTGTGGTTTCCGTTGCGAAACAGTATGAAAATACCGGTTACGGTTTGATGGATCTGATTAACGAAGGGAATTTGGGGCTTTTGAGTGCAGTCGAGAAATATGATCCGGAAAGAGGCTATCATTTTATTTCTTATGCCGTCTGGTGGATTCGACAGTCGATTTTAAAGGCCGTGAACGAAAAGTCACGCGCAATCCGGCTGCCGCTGAACCGTGTCAACGAGCTGCTTCAGATCGAGAAGGCGATGAAAGAATTGGGGCTTGTTTCACCGGGTAACGAAGACTGGGATCGCTTGTCCGAACAGACCGGGCTGGAACCGGATCTGATCCGTCAGCTTGTGGAGGTGTCCCGGTCAACCGTGTCGCTTGATGCGCCCGTTTCTTCCGGTAAAGGAGGCGAAGAATCGGAATTCGGCGAGCTGATTGCCGATTCTTCTTACCTGACTCCGGAAGCCTCTTTGGAAGATGCCGCATTGAAAGACGAAATTAACCGGGTTTTGGCTCTGTTGCCGCAAAAAGAGGCCGAGATTCTGGAAATGCGTTTCGGTTTGAACGGGAAAATGGAGATGTCGCTCAGTGATATTTCCGAGATTTACAACCTGACAAAGGAAAGAATCCGTCAAATCGAACAGAAAGCCCTCAACACTTTACGGAATTCGGCTGCGGTCTCGGAACTGAAAGCGTATCGGGCTTAACCGTTGGCAGATTTATTTTCCTATAACGGAAAAGGAATTGGTATAGGAATTGTAATAAATTTCACCCGGGGTGCCGCCGTTTTTAACGGTACCCCGTTTTTTGTTGCCGAGATCAACTTCCGATGATTTGCTGTCAAATCCGGTTAACAGAATAGTTCCCGTTGTCGAGAAGAGATCGTATTGAAACGACGCTGTTTTCGGTAAAATAATTTCTCCGCCGCCGCTGTATGTGCGGATATCGATGTATTCCCCGTTGTATCGTGTATATTCGGCCTTAAACGGCATATAATTTTGGGTTGTTACAAACAGGTTTCCCGGAAATCCCGAAAGCGAAATCGTGCATGAGGTTTGAGCATAAATCGTCGTGTTTTGAAATTCAAATTCCGATCCGGTTAAATCGGCGCTGTTCAGATAGAATGTGGCGCTGTCGCCTTTGATGTTCTCTGTTTTTAAATCCGAATCGATAACCAGATAGGTAAACGCTTTCAGATTCGGAAAATTTTTAATGCTGGCTTTGGCATTATAACCGTAATTGTTGACGGTCAGCTCGCCGCTGAAAGAAGAGGGGATCTGGATGCGCAGCCACGGCCGTTTTTTGTCGCTTGCCCCGCTGTTAAACGAGAAACTGGCCTGATTGTCTTCGAATACCTGGAAATAAAGCAAGGCACTGTTTCCCGATATTTTGATAACAGGCTCATTGATGATTTTATCGTTTGTGTACAGCGTAATATTTCCGCCTGCGGAAAAAATAATTTTATCTCCGGAAACGCCTTCGATATCGATGGGAATATAGGAATTGTTGATAACAATGGATGTCACATCCGAAGCGAGCACTGCCGATGTCGATTTTGTTATTTCGGATTCGATATTGCACGAAAAGAAAAAGACGGAAGCAGAAATCAGATATAAAAATTTTTTCATAAATAAACCTCCGGTATCCGAAGTCATCTTACAGAATTTTTGATGAAAAGTATAGGGCAGACAGTGGTTGACTTAATAAATTTTTAACTTTATAATAGCGAAAAGGAGAAGTTTATCAATGAGCAATGAAAAATTGGTTTATTTTTTCGGCGGAAATCAGACGGAAGGAAATGCCGAAATGCGGGACTTGCTGGGTGGAAAAGGTGCCAATTTGGCGGAGATGACCAATTTGGGCATTCCCGTTCCTCCGGGATTCACGATTGCGACGAAGGGATGCGATCTCTATTATCATAACAACCGGCAGTTGCCGCAGATTATTTTGGATCAGGTGGACGAAAATCTGTCCAAACTCGAGAAACTGACAGGAAAAAAACTGGGAGATCCGAAGAATCCACTGCTGGTTTCCGTCCGCTCGGGCGCGGCTGTATCGATGCCGGGGATGATGGATACCATTTTGAATTTGGGGTTGAACGATCAGGCCGTCGAAGGGTTGGCCCAACTGACGAATAATCCCCGTTTTGCCTGGGACTCTTACCGTCGTTTTATTCAGATGTTCAGCGATGTCGCGCTGGGAATGGATATCAATCTTTTTGAGTCGCTTTTGGAAAAAAAGAAAGAGGAGCGCGGTGTCGAACTGGATACCGAATTAAATGCAGCCGACCTGAAGGATTTGGTGGCGCGTTATAAAGAAACCTTTAAAGTCCATCAGAATAGGGAATTTCCTCAGGATGCCAAAGCCCAGTTAATCGATGCTATTTATGCGGTATTCCGTTCGTGGCAGAATGACAAGGCGATTAAATACCGTCGTTTGAATAACATAGAGGGGCTTCTGGGGACCGCTGTCAACGTTCAGTCGATGGTTTTCGGAAATTCCGGTGACGGTTCCGGGACGGGCGTCTGTTTCAGCCGCGACCCGTCGACCGGTGAAAACTACTTTTACGGCGAATATCTGATGAATGCGCAGGGCGAAGACGTTGTTGCGGGTATCCGTACACCATCTCCAATTGCTGATCTTGAAAAGACAAT
>JAXEIF010000018.1:0-3453 GCA_034120015.1 Spirochaetia bacterium
AATAATATAGATGAGATATAGTCCTTAACTGATTATATCTCTTTATTTTTTATATTTAATATAATATGTATTATTACAAGAGTATATTTTATAAATTGTATTTTATTCTTTAGTTAAATACTATTAAGTATATTAAATAAAATATATATAATAATTATATTAAATAAATAATATATATCTTAAATATAATGGAACTTAGATATATTCAAATAATTAACTTATGTAATACAAGTATAATATAATACAAGTCATTTTTTCTTTCATAAGGAATATATATTATTCTTATTATATTTAGTAATTATATTATAATTTATATTATCTACCTTTTGTAAAGTATTAATTTTAACAGAACTATCTATTATTTAATAAAAACATAAAAAAATATGTTATACTATTTATAGTAGGAGTTGATAAAAATGATTTGTAGCAAATGTGGTTATAGTATAGAAAAAGGATGGAAATATTGTCCAAATTGTTCAAGAAATATAAATAAAAAAAGAAATATAATCATATTCTCAACAATAACGGTGCTTTTAATATTATGTATAATTATTCCAATTGTTAAAAATAATATGCCAATGAATGATAAATATTTAGAAAAAGAACTTGAAAAAAAATACAACGAAAACTTTGAAAATGTTACTTTAATAAAATCTGTTAAAAATCCTGATACTGATTTAAATTGTGATGGTAGTTCTTTTGGTACAATTAAAGGTAAAGGAACAAAAGAGTATTATAAATTATATTCCAAAAAAAATAATTTAGAATTTTGGGCTTATTATGATACATCAGATAAATCTAAAAAAATTGTTGATAATTATAATATGTTATTAAATAGAAGAAGCACTATTAAAAATGTATATGATTATATAATTTCTAATTTTTCTAATTCGATTAGTAAGATAACAATATCTTATAATTTAGAAGATATTGAAACTGATATTTTATCAATTAATCAACTTAACACTTTTTTAAATAATGTAGAAAAGGAAAATACAACACCAAATTATTTTGATACTATGTATGATAAAGTAAATATATATATTAATGAAAATATATTCGATTATAGTAAATCAAATTATAAAATTATAGATGAATTAAATGATAAGTTTATCGAATTAAAAGATAACTATTATTTTAGTGTTATTTTAAAATTTAATAATAATGCACATATAGAATTAGATAGATTAGATGGTAAAGCCTATGTATATGATAAATTTGGTAATAATTATGCTTGGGGAGAAACCCTTGACGATTTTATAAAAAGAGATAATTATTAGTAAGGAGTTATAAAAATGTATTGTAAAAGATGTTTTCATGAAGTAAAAGAAGTATGGAGATATTGTCCAAAATGTAAGAATGTTTTGACTGAAAAAACTATTGAAATAAATCAAGAAGAAATTATAAAAAAAAGAGAAAAAGATAAACAAGGGGCAATCATATGTATGATTCTTTTTATGTTGGGAATTTTAGGATTATTTCTTATTGAAAAATATTCTGCTATATGTTTTTTTCTTTCTTTATTTTCAATTGTAACAGGATTTATTAAATATCAAAATAATATTTTTATTAAAATTTTGTTTTGGTTGTTTCTAATAAGCATTGTTTTATATGGCATAGTAATTATTATATTAATTTTTACCTGTGTTGATGCACTTTCTTATTATAGTTGTCCTGGGATGAGGTAAAAATGTTTAATATTAATATACCGTTTTATAGCATTGCAATTATTTTATCATTATTTTCTAATGTTATTATAGTTCTATTGTTTTCTCAAAAATATAAAACTTTTAACAATAATGAAATAGTTTGTTTGCTTTTATATGAAAATATCGGAATTATTTTTGGAGCAAAATTTTTATCATTTTTATTGTCTTATGAAAAATTTAATGGACAGTTCAAATTTTTAAATGTTGGATTAAGTTCTTATGGAGCTATTATAGGGGCTACATTGTTTCTTTTTATTTTTAGCATACAATTTAAAAAAAATTTTAAAGATATCATATTTATGTTTTTGCCATCTATGCCTTTAATGTATAGTATAGGAAAAATTGGTTGTTTTTTAGCGGGATGTTGTTATGGGATAAAATATAATGGTTTAGGCAAAATTATGTATTATTATTCAAATGAAGCCCCAAATAATATTTATTTGTTTCCTGTACAATTAATTGAATCTCTAATATTCCTTGTTATTTTTCTTTACTTGATTAGAAAACAATATACAAATAAATTAACAAATAAATCTTTTGGTATTTGCTTGATAATGTGTGGTATATCAAAATTTATAATGGACTTTTTTAGAATGAATTATAGTAATACAATTTTATCAGTTAATAAAATAATAAGTATTTTTGTTATTATTGTAGGAATAATTATAGTTATCAAAAATAAAGCAAATACAAAACATTTTATTGAGAGACCTTAAAATGTCTTTTTCTAATTTCATATAGGAGCAATGTTCCTTTTTTGATGAGTAAATATCTTTTTTAACTTTATTTACCCCCTATACCTAATAAAATTGATTTTAAAGGTTATTCCTGTTCGATTTGAGTTAATTAATGTATTATAAACTTAACATAAAACAACCTTAAAATGCTTAAAAATAGGTTATTTAGATTTGATTTATAATTGATAAAATCAATTACTTTCACTATATAACACTATTTATATAATATATTGCTATTATTTGATTATTTCCTTTATTACTCTACTAAATAGATAAGGAGAGTGAAAAAGATATGGAATACTATTTCACACAACAAAAGAAATAAGTTTGTTATTAAAAACACCAATTCAATTCATAAGAAAAATGATAAGAGAAAAAAGAATAATTGCTTATAAGGTAGGAAGACAATATATTATTAAGGAACAAGATTTAAATAATTATCTTGATAGTGTGAAATATGAAAGATAAAGATATTTTAAATATGTTAGGTTTAAATGATAGAACTATTACTTTAAATGCTGATGATGAGTATTTACAAATAATGCTTGAAAAGAAAATTGATAACTACCTTAAAAAATTAGATGAAGAAAAAAACAAGAACAAATAGATTATTATAAAAATCAATATGAAAAGTTTCAAAAGAAAAACGAGTTTGTTAAAAACTTTGATGATAAGTATATTTATAACAAGATTAAAAACAAACTAATTCAAGATGGTTTTATTTATAGATGTGGTTTCTGTATGGGATTAGATGTTTCAGGACAATATGCTAAATACCCTAAAAATCACAAACATTAAAAAGAGATAAGTTAAGTATGATTAAATACTTGCTTATCTCTTATTTTTTTACTTATTCATAAGTTCGTTATACTTTTTGATTTGTTCTACATTGTTTTTTTGAAACTCTTTTCTAAATTGTAGCATAACTTCATTTTTATGATTTTCTAAAAGTTCTCTATCTTGTTTTGATAGTTTGTTTTCCTTTAACATTTGTTGTGTTATTAACA
>JAXEIF010000019.1:0-57147 GCA_034120015.1 Spirochaetia bacterium
AAGACGTTGTTGCGGGTATCCGTACACCGTTGAAACTGTCTGTTTTGGAAAAAGAGAATCCGGCTGTTTTTAAACAGCTGACCGAAATCAAAGACCGTTTGGAAGTCCACTATCGGGATATGCAGGATATGGAATTTACCATCGAGCAGGGAACACTGTATCTGCTGCAGACCCGAAACGGAAAACGGACCGGAAATGCGGCGGTAAAAATTGCCGTCGATATGGTTAAAGAGGGAATGATTTCGAAAGAAACGGCACTGCTGCGGGTGACACCCGATCAGCTCGATCAGATTTTCCATCCGATGATTGATCCGGCTTCCCGCAAAACAGCCAAAGTCATTGCCAACGGATTGAATGCCTCGCCGGGTGCGGCAACCGGGCAAATCGTGTTTACGGCGGAAGATGCGGAAGCATGGGCCGCCCAGGGGCGTCAGGTTGTTTTGTGCCGGAAGGAGACCAGTCCCGAGGATATCGGCGGTATGCATGCCGCACAGGGAATTCTGACATCGACCGGCGGTATGACTTCTCATGCGGCGGTTGTTGCCCGCGGTATGGGACGTCCGTGTGTTGCCGGATGTAAAGAAGCGGTTATCAGCGAAAAAACACTGACAATCGGAGGTAAAGTCTTTACGGAAGGCGACTGGATCTCCATCGACGGGAAAACCGGCGAAGTGTTCGGTGAAAAACTTGAGCTGGTGCAGCCGTCTATTACGGGCGATGTCGAGACTTTCCTCGGTTGGGCCGACGAAGTCAAAGGCGAAGCGGTTCGCGAAGGTGTTCCCTCCAAAGGATTCCATGTCCGCACCAATGCCGATACTCCCGAAGATGCGGCGAAAGCCCGCGAATACGGGGCGGAGGGAATCGGTTTGTGCCGCACCGAGCACATGTTTTTCGGAGAAGGCAAGCTGGAACATTTCCAGAGAATGATTCTGGCCGACAGTGTTCAGGAGCGGAAAGAGGCATTGAAAAAAATTCTCGAATTGCAGCGTGCCGATTTTGACGGAATTTTTAAAGCAATGGCCGGACTTCCCGTCACAATTCGTCTTCTCGATCCGCCGCTGCATGAATTTTTGCCGCATACCCAGTTTGAGATTAAAGAACTGGCCGACAAACTGCAGATTAATCCGGCAGTGTTAAAAACGAAAGTGGATCAGCTGCACGAACTTAATCCGATGCTGGGACACCGCGGTTGCCGTCTCGGTGTGACATATCCCGAGATTTACGATATGCAGGTAGAGGCCATTATTTCGTCGGCCTGCGCACTGGCTTCCGAAGGTATTTCAGTGACTCCGGAAATCATGATTCCGCTGGTCGGAACACAGGAAGAGCTGGCCATGCTGCGTAAAAATGCCGTTTCCGTTGCCGATTCGGTTATCGAGAACAGCGGTGTCAAAATTGAATACCGTATCGGCAGTATGATCGAAATACCCCGTGCCGCCATTACGGCAGACGAAATTGCCGCTCATGCCGATTTCTTTTCTTTCGGAACAAATGACCTGACGCAGATGACTTACGGCTTTTCGCGTGACGATATCGGCAGCTTCCTGCCGGCTTACCGTGAAAAGGGGATTCTGCACCACGATCCGTTTGCCAGCATCGATGTCAGCGGTGTCGGACGGCTGGTTCAGATGGCGGTCGGTTTGGGCCGAAAAACAAAACCCGAGCTGAAAATGGGAATCTGCGGCGAACACGGCGGCGATCCGCGCAGTATCGGATTCTTCTACTCGGCCGGATTGAACTACGTTTCCTGTTCGCCGTTCCGCGTTCCGGTTGCCCGGCTGGCGGCGGCTCAGACAGTTCTTAAAAGCAAGAGTCTGTAAAAGATGGCGGAACCGGTTTCCGGAGGACGTAAAATCCGCAGTTTCGTGCGCCGCAGCGGTCGGATTGGCGCTTCCCGACAGGAAGCGCTGACGGCACCGCCGCCGCATGTGCTGTATACGGCGGAAACACTTCCCGTCGTACGAAGCGATATCCTGTTCGGAAACAGTCACCCGCTGATTATCGAGATCGGTTTCGGGATGGGGGATGCAACGCTTGAGTTTGCCGTCGGAAATCCCGACAAAAACTATCTGGCGTTCGATGTTCACCGTCCCGGAATTGCCAAAGTTGTTGCCGGTGTCGCCGAACGCGCTCTCGCCAATTTAAAAATCGTCGAGGGAGATGCCCAGGAAATTTTAAAGCCGGAAACGGCCGGTCGGGAGATTTGCGACGGATTCCATATTTTTTTTCCGGATCCGTGGCAGAAAAAAAAGCATCACAAACGGCGGTTAATTTCCGATTCGTATACGGATGATCTGATTGCGCAGCTGAAACCGGGCGGTTACCTTTTAATCGCAACCGATTGGGAAGATTACGCCGACCGGATTCATGAAGTACTTTCTTCCAGAACCGATTTGGAAAACCGCAGTCAGCCGGATTTTGAACGGACACCGTGGCGTCCCGTAACAAAATTCGAAAAAAAGGGAATTGAGAAAGGTCACCGCATCTTCGATTTTCTCTATGTAAAAAAGGAGTTCTTATGTTAGACAACGAAGAAGTTTTGCAGACTTATGTGAACCGCATCAAAAACAGTGTGTCCATTTCTCCCGAAATTTTCGACAAATGGAATATTAAACGCGGACTGAGAAACAGTGACGGGACTGGTGTTGTTGTCGGTGTAACCGCTATCGGCGATGTTCACGGTTACATCATCGACGAAGGAGTCAAGATCCCGGCGGAAGGCCGGTTGCGTTACCGCGGTATTGATATCAAAGATTTGGTAGCCGGATTTCAGAAAGAAAAACGATTCGGATATGAGGAGACGGCTTATTTACTGATTTTCGGTGAATTACCGAATGCGGCTCTCCTCGAAGAATTTCGTCATATTTTGTCGAAATACCGCGATTTACCGGGCAGTTTTATTGAGGACATGATCTTAAGACAACCCAGTTCCAATGTCATGAATAAATTGGGACGGACGGTTTTATCGCTTTATTCTATCGATCCGAACGCCGAAGATTATTCGATCGGCAATATTCTCAAACAGTGCATTCAGCTTGTCGCCCGAATTCCCATCCTGGCTGCATACGGATATCAGGCCAAACGGCATTATTACGACAATAAAAGTCTTTTTATCCATAATTACGAGCCGAGTTATTCGACCGGAGAAAATTTTCTTCATCTGATTCGGGCCGACCGGCAGTTTACTCCGCTGGAAGCGGAGCTTTTGGATCTTTGTCTGGTTCTGCATGCGGAACACGGCGGCGGCAACAATTCCGCTTTTACCGCGCGGGTGGTTTCTTCTTCGGAAACCGATACTTATGCGGCAATTTCCGCCGCTATCGGTTCACTGAAAGGACGGAAACACGGGGGGGCCAATATTCAGGTGAAGCAGATGGTAAACGAAATTCGGGAAAATGTTTCCGACTGGACCAATGAAATCGCTTTGCGCGACTATCTGGTAAAAATTATAAAAAAAGAAGCAGGAGACGGTACCGGATTGATTTACGGAATCGGCCATGCGATTTATACACTGTCCGATCCGCGTGCCGTTATTTTAAAAGAGAAAGCGCGAGAGTTGGCCGAAAAATCGGGACGTATGGATGATTTCATTCTTTACGAGCGAATCGAGAAGCTGACTCCGGGTGTATTCAAAGAGGTCAAAGGTTACGAAAATGTGATGTGCGCCAATGTCGACCTTTATTCCGGCTTTGTTTACGAAATGCTGAATATTCCCGAAGAGCTGTATACGCCTCTATTTGCCGTTTCCCGTGTTTCCGGCTGGTGTGCCCATCGTATAGAAGAAATTTTAGGCAGTCAGCGGATTATCAGACCGGCTTACCGCAGTGTGACAAAATCAAGAGCATACATTCCTTTGTCCGAAAGGGTGTAATGGGGAAATCCAAGGAGAAGAATATGAATCCGGAATTGCTGAAAAAAGCAGAAGACTATCTGGCTAATGAGGAAGATGATTTTTTTCGTAACGATTTACGGAAAGTGATTGATGCCGAAGACGAAAATGAACTGAATGACCGTTTTTATCGTGAGCTTGAATTCGGTACTGCCGGTTTGCGGGGTGTTATCGGCGGCGGCTTAAACCGGATGAACACATTTGTTGTCCGCCGGGCAACGCAGGGGTTAGCCTCTTACCTTAAAAAGTCGGGAGAACCGCAGACAGCGGTTGTCGCTTACGATTCGCGTCATTTTTCACCCGAATTTGCCAAGGCCACGGCATTGGTTTTTGCGGCGAACGGCATCAAAACTTATCTTTTTACCTCGCTTCGTCCGACTCCGGTGCTTTCTTTTGCAATCCGTTATCTGAAAACCACAACAGGTGTTATGATTACTGCCAGCCATAACCCGGCGGAATACAACGGCTATAAGGTTTTTTGGAAAAACGGAAGCCAGATTACCCCGCCTGTCGATGACGGTATTATTGCCGAAGTGAATGCCGTTTCCGGGGAAATTCCCGCTCTGACCGAATCGGAAGCCGTGGCAAAGGGATTGCTGGTCTATATCGATAAAGAAGTCGACGACGCTTACAACACGATGGTGAAAAGCTATGCCTGCCGTCCGGAACTCTTTTCCCGCTCGAAAGATATAAAAATCGTTTATACACCGTTAAACGGAGCAGGCAAGGTTCCTGTCGTGCGTGTTCTCAAAGATCTGGGACTGAATGTGATTCTTGTTCCCGAACAGGCCGAGCCCGACGGCGATTTTCCGACAACACCGTTTCCGAATCCGGAAATTGCCGAGGCGATGGATAAAGCGGTTTCATTGGCTCAGGAAGAAAAGGCGGATCTGGTTTTGGGAACCGATCCCGATTCCGACCGCATCGGTATAGCCGTACCGTTAACCGACGGCCGTTACCGTCTGATTACCGGGAATCAGTTCGGATGTATTTTGGCATATTATCTTCTTTCTTACCGCAGGGAGCAGGGATTGGGAAATCGTCCCGCCGGTGTAGTGAAAACCATTGTTTCAACGAATCTGATTGACCGTATTGCCGAATTTTTCGGAGTCGAATGTCCGAGTGTTCTGACCGGTTTTAAGTGGATAGCCCGGCAGATGGAAGATTTCGAAAAAAGAGGTGTTGATTTTGTCATGGGATTCGAAGAAAGCTACGGCTTTCTGATTGAAACGGAGGTTCGGGACAAAGATGCGGTCAGTGCCGCTATGCTGATTTGTGAAATTGCTTTATATTGCCGTTCAAAAGGTATGACACTGATTGATTACCTGACGGAAATTTTCTCGAAGTTCGGATTTTACGAGGAGTTTGCCGTTTCCAAATATTTTCAGGGAGAATCCGGGGCCCGTTTTATGACCGATTTGATGGAAGATTTGAGAAACAATCCTCCGAAGGAAATAGCCGGTATCGCCGTTGTCCGTGCTTTGGATTACAAAAAAGGCGTTAACGGGTTACCGCTGTCCAATGTGCTGCAATTTTTCCTTGAAGACGGATCGGTAGTCTCTGTCCGGCCTTCGGGAACGGAACCCAAAATCAAATTTTACTGTACAACGGGAGTGGCTCAATCCGGTACGGTGAGCGAAACGGAAGAACTTCTGCGGCAGAAAGTGCATAAAATCGAAACTGCCATAACAGCCCGAATCGGGAAATAATTTTTTTGTAACTTTTACCGTATCGCCGCGTTTTATCAGTGTAAGTCAAACGAGGTGAATATGCAACGGAAAAATTTACATAAAGGTCTTCTGATTGCCAATGCAGTCATGTTTGTATTACTGGTCGGTGCCGGAATCGGATTCTTTTTCGGATTGCGGCATGCGGCTTCTCCCGCGACTGTTGTTCGGGCCGCGGCTCCCGAAGGGGATCTCGAATCATTACAGCTTTCTTACCGTAACGTATCGAATGCGGTATTGCCTTCCGTCGTTCAGATAGAAACAGTCAGTATCGAAGAACGGCAGGTGATGCGGTTTATCGACCCGTTCGAAGAGTTTTTTCGTAACCGGTTCGGCGGACAGTCATCGGAAGAAAAAAAGCCGGAGGAAAAGCAGGAATTCCGTTCCAGAGGATTGGGATCCGGTGTGATTATCCGGCAACAGAACGGTAAATATTACATTTTAACCAATTATCATGTTGTCAAAGGGGCCGACGAAGTTTCGGTACGTCTTTACAACGATAAAACCTATAATGTCAAACAGGTCGGCGGTGACGAACGTTCGGATGTTGCCGTGCTCGAACTGGAGACCAAAGATACGCTGACAGTCATTCAAATCGGTGATTCGGATGCGGTCGAAGTCGGCGATATTGTGCTGGCAATCGGCAGCCCGTACGGCTTTACGGCCAGTGTCACGCAGGGAATTATCAGCGCTAAAGGCCGAAAGGGACCGGCCGGTAATGTCAGCGAATTCCTTCAAACCGATGCGGCCATTAACCGCGGTAACTCTGGCGGGGCTTTGGTTGACCTTTACGGACGGCTGATCGGAATCAATACTTGGATTGCCACACAGACAGGCGAAAATGCCGGTTTGGCATTCGCAATCCCCGTGAATTCCGTTATCAGGAAAGCCGATTCGCTGATTAATAACGGTTCCATTTCTTACGGATGGCTCGGCATCAGCATTACCGATTTGCAGGAAGATTTGATGAAAGAGATGGGGCTGACCGGAAAACAGGGCGCTTTTGTGGCGAACGTCTTTATCGGTTCTCCTGCCGATAAAGGAGGAATCCGCCCCGGTGATTATATTGTTTCCGTCGACGGCGAAAATATTAAAGATTCGGATATGCTGGTACGTCTGATTTCCGATTTCAGAGCGGGTGACAGACCGGAATTTTCTTTAATCCGTAACGGCCGTACGGAGACGATGAAAGTCGAAATTGCCAAACGGGAAAGCGAAGATTCCATTAATGCCAAAAACAATCTTTTGTGGCCCGGAATCATTGTGGCACCCGTTGACGATTCCGTTCGCAGCTATTTCCGTCTGGATAAAGATGAAACAGGCATAGCCGTGATTCAGATGGAAAAAGATTCCAAGCTGGCTGTCGGCGGATTACGTCCCGGAGACATTATTGTTTCCGTTAATGACAAAGCAGTCAAGTCGGTGACCGATTTCTATAACGCCGTCGGTCAGGATACCGGCAAGATTAGTGTCGAATACAAACGCCAAGGTTCGACATTCTTCATAGGCGTTAAAAAATAACTCCTCCTTTTTGTTTTTGGGGTTTTCTGATTCGTAAATGCTTACAGCATAACGGGTTAGAAAACCCCTCTTTTTTTCTGTCAACAAAATGTCAACAAACGCTTTAGTTATGATGTATAAACAATCCGATGAGTCTAATTGTTTTTGACGGATTTCTGCCTTGTGATCACCTCGGCAAGCCGGTGGCGGATTTGCAGAGCGTTGCCAATCAGAAGTTTGTTTATCTGACGCCGGGGATTGCTCTTTACTGCTCGAAAGGACAGGAACTTTTGCCGGAATACCGTAATGATTTCATTGTTTCCTCCGATGTCAAGTCTGTCTCGTTTACGACAGAAGACGGCGCCGACATAGGCGATTGTGTGATTATGGGGCGTCTTGTTAAACGGGAAGCTTTGCCGAAGAATATTCTGACGCGGGACAGCATTTCCGGAAAGTCGTACGTTAAGGAGTATCCGACTGTCGAGATTTACGATGTCGAGTTTAAAGTCGTCGAAGACACAATGGATGGTCCTGCTGTTACAATGCTTAAAGAAGGCTGGTTTCCATTCGGCGTAAGACGGCAGCAGGGCGGGAAGTGGGAGCTTTCTCTTGCGTCTGACGAGCAGGTGAATTTGTTTACGGCTTTGCGGGAATTGAGAAAGGCGTCCAGTTCGAAAAATATTGAGATGAGCCACGATGATGTTGTTTCCCGTCACAAAGACCCGGTTCTGCGCAATCTTGCCCGGTGGGACAACGAAGGGAAGCTTCAGACGCATATTACGGCGAATTACAAGAGCAGCTTCAAGAATATCGATTTGGTCAACCGTTATTACGTTGATATGGTGATGCAGGAAGAGCGTCTTCGTGTCAATCAGATTTTGGCCGAACAGTACGATATTCTTCCGACGGGGACGATTCTGATGTACAACGGCAAAAACTGGCAGAATGACGTGACGATTCCCGGGTGGTATATGTGTGACGGGCAGAACGGCACGCCCGATTTGCGGGAGCGATTTATTGCCGGCTGTTCGTATTCGGCCGACAGAACGATTCCCAATGCGCCCGGAAATTTCGGCGGGGATAACTCTTTCAGGCTGAAAACCGACCATCTGCCGGCGCATGCCCATTCTATCCCGGCGCATGGGCATACGGGGACGATTGCTGATGGAGGTAGTGTAACGGATCATCTTTGTAGTGTTACTTCACACGAAGGTCATAAACATACGATTGATGGTAAGGAACTAACTCTTAAGCATAAGCTTTATAATATTGGAGGTAGTGGCGCGAGAACAAGGGTTCTTGATTATACTGATGATAAGTATTATTGGGAATGGGGTGTTACAATTCCGTCCCATTCACATAATTGTCAAAATGCAGGAAGCCATACTCATACGGTAAAGGTTTCACTTCCGAGCCACAATCACGGGATAACCATCCCTCCTGGTGGAAGCGGAAATACCGGCTCCATCGGAGGCAATGCTGCAGTTGATATGAGTAAAAATATCAAAGGTTATGCGGTTATTTTTATTATGAAAAATTATTGATGAATAATCGGAATCCCCGTCAGTTGCAAGTGTTCCATGTCAATAAGTTCTATTGTATCTGATGGGGAGACATTCAGTTGTTTTAAATCTTTTTCCAATGACAAGGTATCCTTCACAATAACAATTTTTTCGCCTTTATTCTTTACAGAGATTCTTTCATCTTTACGTACAATAAAAGATTGAACTTTATTTTTATTATCAGTTGTCGGGTACACTTTTTCTGTGTAATCATTAAGATTGATTGTCGAGAAAAGATAAGCCATCGATTCTTTTTGAGTTCCGTACATGGAAATTCCATTATCATCAATATAGACAACAATGTCCTTCTCCTGTGCATAAGAGGAAACTACACATCCGCGCTTAATCATTGATGCGGAATCTTTTTTATGTACTGTAAAAACATTCTCGTAATCAGTTATTTCTCCGGCAATTCCGTTCCCATATCTTGGTAGATTTTTATAGAAACAAATAAAGAACTCGTTTCCGGAATATATTTTATAAGGGGTTATGGTTTTCCAGTGTATCTCAAAGGGGTATGAGTCCGGAGTTAAAGTTGTTTCATCTGATTCACCATAGTCGGGAAAAGGTTTTTCTGAAAAATATTCCTGTTCTCCACTTGATGAATTAAATGCAGTCAGGTATCCGTCTTTATCTTCCATCCATCCGAATGGTGCCGGAAATGAAAATTCAGCAACTATCGATAAAGATTTATCGTCAGGTGAAATAAGAGAAAGGGATTCATTTTTGTTCACGTACACAACGTTGTTGTTTTTATCTATAAAAAAGAGGCCGAATTTGTCTTCATAGGATGGTGAAATAATTTTTTCTGTTTTTGAAATGACATCGACTTTAACAATGTTATTTCCGTAATAATAAACCCCAGTATCATTTTGTATAGCACCGCTATGATAGTAAATATAATTTTGTGATGATAAGATGTATTTTGTTGACGGTAGATTTATCAATTCCGAAAACACTTTCCCGTCGCTTTTGCGTACGAGATAGGCTTTGTCGGCGACAAGTTCAAAGTCGTATGTTTTGGCTTTGTTCGGGTCGGCGACGAAACCGATGATGGCGTAGTCGTTATGGGCGTTGATGACGTAGGAGGCTTTGAGGTTGCCCATATCGGCACTGCTGCCGTCGGTGTTGGTATATTTGACTTCCTCGATTGTGGTGAGGTCTTTTTTGATTTTGAAGATTTTGCCTGCATCGGTGCCGGAGGGTTCGACGAAGAGAGCGGCGGCATCGGTGATGTCGATTTTGGAGAGTGTCGGTTTTTCGGGTTCCGGCTGCGTTTCGGGTTCGGGCGGGGGACAGGCGATCAATGTCAGCGCCAGAAGAGAGAGAATGAGAAATGATTTTTTCATGGGAAGGCCTCCTGTTTGGTATTTGAATTATAGCATAAAGTGATTGTGAAAGCAATGTAGGGAGAGCAGAAATAAATGAAACGGATTTCTTTACAACAGTTTCTTTTTCGGGTATTATTTTCCAATGAAGGAATTTCTTGATTTTTATACGGTCAGAAACAATGCGCTCCTGATGGCCGATCGGATTTTAAAAGAGGGGTTTTATCCCGATGTGCTCTATATGCTGCTGCGGGGCGGGAGTGTTTTGGGAAATGTGATCAGCGAATATTTTCGGGTGGCGGGGAATCCCGATAAGCCTGTTTTTGTGGCGGCCGTCGCGGCAAAGAGTTACACCGGCGTGGCGCAGCGGGAAACCGCGGTAAAGATCGAAGGCTGGACACTGGATCCGCGGCAGTTGTCCCCGGATTCCAAAATTCTGCTGACGGATGATATTTTTGATTCGGGGAGAACCCTCAACCGGATTGCCCGGGAGCTTCTGGAGGGCGGGATCCGGCGCGAAAATCTGAAAATCGCCGTTCACGATTACAAAATCAAACATTACGACCCGGAGCAGACAGCGCTTCCGATTCAACCCGATTTTTATGCGCGGCGTTTCGAAATCAGCCGGCCCGAAGAGGAGATTTGGATTCATTATCTGAGTCATGAGCTGGTCGGTCTGACGGAAGAAGAGTTTCGCAGGGAATACCGCGAGCGTTATCCGGAACTGAAGGATTTTCCCTGGCAATCAGACTGATTTTCGGGCGAGAAGAATCATCGTATCGGCATTGCTGTCGTAGGGAGCACCGTTCCAGGTGCCGTAGAGAGCGGTTTGCGAAAAACCGATTGACTTGAGAATCGTGCAGAGCTCTTCGGCGGCATACAGCCGCTGCACAAAAGAGTGGGTGCGGCTGACCGTACCGTTGTCGATATCCCAGCGGGAGAGAAGTCCCCGGTTGCCGTTTGTCAGATCGAAGCGGGTGGTGACACGGAAACCGCCCCGTTCGAAGGTTTCTCCTGCGCTAAAGTGCAGCAGTGCCGTTTCGCGGCTGACGCATTCGAGAATGAAGCGGCCGCCGGGTTTGAGCGATGCGGCGATGTTTTTGAGAATCAGAAGATCTTCTTCTTCGGTTTGGCAGTAGCCGAAAGAGGTGTAGAGGCTGACGGCCGCCTCAAACGCATTCGGCCGCCGGAAACGGCGCAAATCGGCTTTCACCGGTTCGAAGAAAACGCCTTCCGCCTGCGCGCTTTCGCGGGCCGCTTCCAGATACGCCGTGATCATATCGACACCGGTGACTTTCATGTCCAGAGCCGCCAGCTCGACGGCAATCCGGCCGGGACCGCATCCGGCATCCAGAACCGCATCACCCGGTTTCAGCTCCGCCATGCGGATGACGCTTTCGGCGACATCGACCGCTTCCGACCAGCGGTTTTCATCGAAAAGAACCGGTGCGTAATCGAGCCAAAAATTTTCCGATTCGAACCATTCGCGATCCGAACCGGTTGGATCAGAACTCGGCATTTTTAACGGTGCGCGGGTAGGGAATCACGTCGCGGATGTTGGCCATGCCGGTAACGTAGAGGATCAGCCGCTCGAACCCGAGTCCGAATCCGGAGTGAGGCACTGTTCCGAAACGGCGCAGATCGAGATACCAGCTGTAATCGTCTTCTTTCAATCCCAATTCCTTCATGCGGGCAACCAGTTTATCGTAGTCGGCCTCTCTTTCCGAACCGCCGATGATTTCTCCCAGACGGGGAACGAGAATATCCATGGCCCGGACGGTTTTTCCGTCATCGTTCTGCTTCATATAAAAAGCTTTGATTTCTTTCGGGTAGTCGGTCACAATCACCGGACCGTTGAAAACGGTTTCCGTCAGATATTTTTCGTGCTCGGTTTGCAGATCGCAGCCCCAAACCGGTTTGAATTCGAAACTGTCGGCTGCTTTCGCAAGATGTTCGATTGCTTCCGTATAGGTGATCCGCACAAACGGCTTTTCGACCACCTGTCGCAAAGTATCGATGACTCCTTTCTGAATACGTGTATCGAAGAATTCCATATCTTCTTTGCAGTTTTCGAGAACGTAGTTCAGAATAAATTTGATGAAAGCCTCGGCGATTTCCATGTTGCCTTCGAGCGTACAGAAAGCGATTTCCGGTTCGATCATCCAGAATTCGGCCAGATGGCGTGTCGTGTTGGAATTTTCGGCACGGAAGGTCGGTCCGAATGTGTAAACACGGCTCAAAGCACAGGCGTACGTTTCGGCCGACAACTGTCCGCTGACCGTCAGACTGGCTTTTTTTCCGAAGAAGTCCTGCGTGTAATCGATGCCGTCTTTCAGTTCTTTTTTGGCAATCGTGTCGAGATCGAGTGTGGTGACCTGGAACATCTGTCCGGCGCCTTCGCAGTCATTGGCGGTGATAATCGGTGTATGCACGTAAAAGAAGCCGTTTTGCTGAAAAAAGGTGTGAACGGCGTAGCTCATGGCGCTGCGGATGCGGGCAACCGCAGCAAAAGTGTTGGTACGGGCTCTCAGGTGGGCAATTTCGCGTAAAAATTCGACGGAGTGGTGTTTTTTCTGAAGAGGAAAGGCTTCCGAAGTGTCACCCAGAACCGTAATCGAATCGGCATGAATTTCCGCATTCTGACCGCCTCCTTCGGAAGCAACCAGTTTTCCCGTTACCTGTAAAGAGGCTCCCGTACCGCAACGGGACAGCGTTTCGCCCGAAACAGAGCCGTTTTCTTTATCGACAACGACCTGAAGATTTGACATGCATGAACCGTCATTTAAAGCAATAAAGCTGATATTTTTTCCGTCACGTCTGGTACGTACCCAGCCGCAGGCAGTGACGGTCTGACCTTCCGGTGATTGACTTAAAATTTCTTTCAAAGAATACATAAAATCCTCCGTTTCGTTATTCAAAATAGCATTTTTTCCGATTTTTGACAATCATCGTTCATTGTTTATTTCATTCCGCAATTTACAAGCCGTTTCGGAACCGTAAAGAAACAGCTTGCCCTTTTAGCGTCGATATGCTATGATATTATTGATGAAATTTGCAATACTGGGGAGCGGGTCGTCTGCCAATTCCTTTTTTTTTAAAGGAGTTCACGGTTCGTTTTTGATCGACTGCGGATTTTCTTTATCCCAGTGGGAAACGCGGATGAGTGAAATCGATGAATCACCCGATTCCGTACAATATATTTTACTGACTCATATTCATTCCGATCACACGAAAGGTCTGACAAAAGTCAGCTGCAAATATGAGCTTCCCGTGTATGTCGAGGCGGGAGTCCCCGATCTGACTTTATACGAACGGCGCGAATTTCATTTAAAAAAAGACTTTGTTGTGAACGGAGTGCGTTTTTATCCGTTTCCGACTTATCATGATGCCGTCAATTCGGCCGGTTTTCATTTCGATTTGGACGGAACCCGGTTTACGGTCATTACCGATACCGGTATTTTAAACGAAACGATGTTTCGTGCGGCTTTGAAATCCGATATTTTGCTTTTGGAGACCAATTATTGCGAAGAAAAATTGCCGATATGCCGATATCCCGATTTTTTGAAACAGCGTATCGGCGGCACCTACGGTCATTTGTCCAATCAGACTTCTTTTCGTTTTTTAAAAGACTTAAAAAATCATCCCGAGTGTCGTCTGAAACAGGTTTACCTCTGCCATTTATCCGCTGAAAGCAACAGCGAAGAGGCGGTGACAACCTGTTTTGCTCCGTTGGCAGACGAAAAAATAAAAATTACGGTTTGTCCGAAAAACAAATTGATAAAAGGAGTTTCCTGTTATGATTGATTACGAAAAAAGAACATTAAACTGTTTCATCGCGCAAATATGCGATGCTTACAGATCAAACAAAGCTGTCACTTTCGAACAGGGGGAGGGGTTTACGTACGAACAGCTGTTAAAGGCTGTTGTCGAATTTGACAAAATTTTAACGGCTGCGGGAATCGGCAGGGGGGATAAAGTCGGACTTTTGGCTGTCAATTCACCGTGGTGGTCTGTCGCTTATTTCTCGGTAACGGCATTCGGCCGGATTGTGGTTCCGATTTTACCCGATTTTATGCCGGCCGATGTGGAAAATATTCTCAAACATTCCGAAGCAAAGGCTCTTTTTGTTTCATCCGCCATGTATCACAAAAACAGAGGTGTCATTGAGTCCCTGCCCGGTTTGAAATATTTCAGCATCGACGGCGCACGTCCGTTAAATCGGGACGGGCAGTGGCCGGCACTTTCTTTTGATGAGTTTAATACGCAGACAGCAGGAATTTCTTTCGAAGAAGCGGTTGCGGGGGTTAAAAAGCAGCCGGTCGGTTCGGAGGATTTGGCTGCCATTATTTATACATCCGGAACAACGGGAGCGTCGAAAGGGGTTATGCTGACTCACGAAAATCTGGTTTCCAATGTCATATCGGCGCGCGTCATTCCTCCCCAACCGGAAAATATCGATGTCTCGCAAAATGCAACTCTTTCGATTTTGCCCTTATCTCATACTTACGAGTGTACAATCGGTATGCTGACAACATTAAATCGCGGTTGTCATATTCATTATTTGTCTAAACCGTTGTCACCGGCAACGCTGATCCCCGTCATGCAGCGGGTGCGGCCCGGTATTATGCTTTCGGTTCCGTTGCTGGTTGAAAAGATTTACCGCAAATCGATTCTGACAACAATCAATAAAAAGGCTCTGACCCGAACCCTTTACCGATTTCCGCCGACACGAAAACTGTTGAATCGGGTTGCCGGAAAGAAAATGTATAAATTATTCGGGGGAAACCTTGTCTTTTTCGGAATCGGAGGAGCTCCGCTGGCTCCCGATGTTGAAGTTTTTCTGCGGGAGGGCAAATTCCCGTATTGTCTCGGCTACGGATTAACGGAAACATCACCTCTTGTTGTCGGCGCCAATGCTTCGGAACAACGCTTCCGGGCGACGGGTCACTGTATCGAAGATGTTCTTGTTCGTATTGCCGATGCCGACCCGAAAACCGGAGAAGGGGAAATCCAGGTCAAAGGTCCGAATGTGATGAAAGGTTATTTCAAAGATCCCGAAAGAACCGCCGAAGTTTTTACGGAAGACGGTTGGTTCAAAACCGGCGATTTGGGGGTGTTTAAAAAGAATCATCTTTATATTTGCGGACGTCTGAAAAATATGATTTTGGGACCGTCGGGAGAGAATATTTATCCGGAATCGATTGAAGCCATGATCAACGAGTTCGAATTTGTGGAGGATTCCCTGATTGTCGAAGACGAGAAAAAAAGTCTGACAGCGCTCGTGCATTTAAATATGGACGAATTAAAGAAAAAATTCGGAGATTCCGCTCAGGCAGCCGGAGATTACATCAAAACGATTATCGAGGATGTCAATAAGCGGCTCAGTAATTTTTCGAAAATCACCAAATCGGAACATCAGGAGGAGCCGTTCGAGAAAACAGCGACTCACAAAATCAAGCGCTTTCTGTACCGCAGAGACGGAAAAGGAGGAAAAAAATGATTCGTGTTCTGATCCCTTTGACGGAAGGTTTCGAAGAGAGCGAGGCGATTGTTCCCGCCGATTTACTGATACGAAGCGGAATCGAAGCGGTTTTTGTCGGTCTGAAAGAAAAAACCGTAAAAGGTTCTCACGGGATTGCCGTTGTCTGTAACGGCGGCAGTTGGGAAGAGGCGCAACCGAATCCGGATGACTTTCAGGCGCTTTTTTTGCCGGGCGGTATGCCGGCGGCCATTCATCTTTCCGAATCAGCGGAACTGAAACAGTTTACCGAGGCAATGGTTGCTGCCGGAAAAACGGTTGCGGCTATTTGCGCTTCGCCGGCGGTTGTTTTGGCGGAATGGGGACTGCTGCGGGGAAAAATAGCCTGCTGCTATCCCGGTTTTGAGCCGAAACTGAGGGAAGGCGGAGCCCAGCCTTGGGAAAACGGTCCCTGTATCGCCGACGGAAGTTTTCTGACGGGAAGAGGAGCCGGTGCGGCGTTTGATTTCGGTCTGGCGCTGGTGGCCGCGTTGAAGGATGAAGAGACGGCAGTCCGATTGAAAGAGCAGGTTGTTTACCGTTAAAGGATGCGGACACGCAAAAGCCCCTCGTATGAGGGGTTTTTTATTATACGGGGCGACGGGAAACCGTCCGAAACGGATCAGGCCGCGTCCGCCTGCATATCCGAAAGAAGGACGGCTCCCGCGATAATCAGCAGCAGACCGGGGTAGAAGCAGTAGCTGCGGCCGATTGACTGTTGAAGAACAAAAATACCGACAATTACCGGTAAAATATTCTGGATGGCAATGACAATCGGTAAATAATTGATGGCATTCCCGTTCTTAAATGCTTTCTGATTGCAGAAAATATTGCCGAGGGTTCCGGCACCGCCGAAAACGGCGATCAAAGCGATGAAAATGCCGGTCCACAAAAATTCTTTCGCCGCAAGCGCTTCAACGGCTAAAGGAATAATCTGTCCCATTAAAAGGTTCAGGGTCATAAAACAGCCGGCCAAAACGCCCAACGCAATGATCATGAGTTTGGAAAATTTCTTCTGAATCAGAAAGGCCAGCAGTGCCAGTGCAAAGAGTGCGCCCATAAAGACGGCAAACGGAATCAGATTTTCTTTAAAAACGGAGACCGTCGGTGTTCCCGTCACATCGCCGCAGCCTGTCAGAATCAGTCCGGCAACCAGTAAAAGAACCGCAAAATAGTTGAGCTTCGTCAGTTTTTCTTTGCAGATCAGAACAAGTCCGATGACCAGAAAAATGATTCCGCCGTTAAAAATCGGTACCGAGAGAGCGATTCCTATTTGGGCATTGGCAACGGAATTGCATATGACAGCCAGGACAACGTTCATGAAGATGGCTGTCAACCAAACCGGATCGGCGGCATAGGCTTTTTTGACGCCTGTCTCCGCAAACCGTTTTTCCAATGTGTTAACCCGTTTTTTTTGAATGACAAGACCGAATTGGGCGAAAAAAGCAGCCGAAAGAGCGGCGACAATTCCGATAAATGTTTGTAAATTCATAATCGTAAACTCCCTGAATTTATTTTATCATAATTTCAGGGAATAACAAATCTTTTTATTTTCTGTATCCGCCCTGTTTCAGTGTCGATTCCAGCAGCAGTCTGTATCCTTCCGGTGTCGGATGCATTCCGTCGGGAATCCATTCGGGCGGAGTCGGTTCATCGGGATTGCCGCCCCGGAGCGGATATCGGTTCGGATCGGCATGATTTTGCAGAAGTCCCCAATTAACCGTATAGCGGGCATCGGGAACGGCCGCAGCCGCTTCGGCAAAAAAACGTCCCAATCGGGTCATCAGTCGGTTAAAAAAAGGTGTGTCGAGTTTTCTCAGGCAGCTTTCCGGAGTAAAAAGGTCTGTCAGAAGGGTAATATTGAAATAGTCGTATCCCGAGATCAGGATGGGAGCGTTCGAAACCGTGCGGATTTCCCGAAGAACGGAAATCAGATTATTTCTGATTTTTGAAAAACTTTCTTCTATAAAAGCAGAAGAGGCAACGGTCAAATCGTTGAAATGACCCAGATTATAAAAATCATTTCCGCCGAGACTGAAAATAATCAGACGGTGGGGATCGGTTCTCAGAATTTCCGTCGTCCGATCCATATACGAGTCGTAATTTCTGACAAATTTCGAGGCGGTCGATCCGATAATCGTTGTGTCTTTGTATTCCGGTTCGGCGTTCATGGGGGTCAGTGTGCCGAATGTTTCGGCCGCCTCTCCGAGATATCGGCCCCAACTGTCACCGATAAAAATAACCTTATCCATACTTTTACAATATCAGAATCCCGGAAAAAAATCGACAAAAAACTTGTATTTTCGTTCGAATGTGTTAAACTTCAAAGTATGAAAGAAGAGCAATCCATCGTTTTTTCGTTTATTCCGATTCTGCTGGTTTTATTGTCGGTGTCGTGTGTTGTTTATCGCGGAGAAGAAGGTCATATCGATTGGAATAAAATTTCGCGTCCCGGAATGGACGGCGTTCCGGTTTATGCCACATCGGAAGAGGCCGAGGCTGCCGGAGGCGGCTGGTATGTGACAATGGATGAAAATTTCGAAGGGGATGTTCTTCCCGAGGAGTGGGTTCCTTCGCCTCACGGTCTCCGCTGGGAAAGTCAGTCTGCGGCACATCCGGAATGGGCAAACTACTGGTGTCCCGAAATGGTTAAAGTCCGCAACGGAATGGTGGAAATTCACAGCGAAAAACGGACAAATCATAAATGTCCCGACGGAATTTGTCCTTCATCAGGTAATTTTACTTCCGGAATCGAAACCAGACAAATTCGAAACGGAGAAACCAATCAGGGGAGTGCCGATCAATTGCTTTTTTCGCAGGCATTCGGTTATTTTGAGGCTCGTGTCCGATTTCCGGAAGCGCCCGGTATGTGGTCTGCTTTCTGGCTCCAGTCGTCAAATCAGAGGAAAACCGGCAATAACGGAGAAGACGGAACGGAAATCGATATTTACGAATCGGCATTTATGCACCGTTATAACCGGACGGAAAATCTCAGCATAATGGGGCATGCTCTGCTTTGGGACGGATACGGGAAAAACGGAAAGGTCGAGGATTTTATAACGGCGGTTTCCGGGAATTTGCATGAAGGCTTTCATGTGTTCGGCTTAAAATGGACGCCCACCGAGTATATTTTTTATATCGACGGAAAGCCGACCTGGATGACAAATGCCGGCGGTGTCTCGAAAGTCAGAGAATATCTGAGATTAACCTGCGAAATTGATGCGGGAGATCAGTACGGTCCGCACGGACAGCGCATCGGTCGTTTCGATGACGATACAATTCCTGTTTTTTATGTCGATTATGTTAAGGTTTGGCAACATACCGGTTATTCCGCATTCGAAAAAAATGACGATGAGTTTAAAGGAGAAACCGACCCTACGAATTAGAGGACGGACTCCCGATATTAACGGCGGTCACGGGAAGCCAGTTCCCGGCTGACCGCTTTTTTCATATCCCGGTCTTTGATGGACGCCCGTTTGTCGAAATCCTTTTTACCGCGGGCGACTCCGACCAGCACCTTCACTTTCGAGTCTTTCAGGTAAAGTTTAACAGGAACCAGAGTGTAGCCTTTTTCGGCTGTTTTTCGGGAAAGTTTTTCGATTTCTTTTTTGTGTGCCAGCAGTTTGCGCACCCGTTCCGGTTCGTGATTTTCATGCGTTCCAAATTTATAGGGAGAAATATGAAATCCGGCAAGAAAAAGCTCCCCTTTGGTAATGCGGACATAGCTGTCATTAAATGAAAACTGATGAGCCCGCAACGATTTGACCTCGGTGCCTTTTAAAACAATTCCGCATTCGAGTGTCTCGCCGATTTCGTAACGGAAGCGGGCTTTTCTGTTTTCAAGAAGCAGAGAAGATGATTCACCGGATTTTTTCATTTTTTCTCCAATACAACGCGAAAACCTGTGTACGGTGATGACCAGACTGCGAATTGAATGCCTGTTTCGGAGGGGGAAACTGTTTCGTTTTTCCATGATCCTCCGGCAACCGCTTTGATTTCCGTCGGAAGATTCAACAGTAAAGAATCGGTTTCGGCCGCATCTCTTAACGGCGGATTCTGACACCATTCCCATACGTTACCGGTCAGGTCGCGGATTGTATCGGTCTGAGGTGTTCCGGCTGAGTGCGGTCCGCTGCCGGCAAGATTGGCGGTCGCCGGGTTGTCATCGGCGGTTAAAACAGCTATTTCATAAGAATAAGGAAGTCGGGCCCGAAACCCGCTCAGTCCGGGCTGCCGTTCGATCCAGCGGCAGAAGGCCTGCGCCGCATGCCATGAAACGGAGACGGCCGGCAGACGGTTATCGGCGGGAAACTGCCGCAGATAGAAAGCGTCGACCAGACTTTTCTCCTCCAAGGCGGCACTGTTTTCCGCATTCCATTCCGGACAGTCGTTCAGAAAACGGCGGTAAAAACCGGCCGTCACTTCGCGGTCCTGAATCCAGAAACCGCCGAATTCGGTTTCGGCTGACGGCAGTGAGGGACCGGCGGCGGTCATGACAGCTGTTTTCGGGAAATGAACCCACCGTTCGCCGAGTACGGAAAAGGAGCTGTCCGGTCGGACACGGGGCGTCCGGTAGTCGGGTGTTTCGGCCGTTTGCGGTTCGGCAACCGACAGCTGTTTTTTCAGCGCTTCCGGCAGCGCGCTGCGGAAAACGGCGGCTGCCCGCGAATCCCGGATATTTAACGCGGTTAAAACGGAATCGGCCGCTTCGACCGGATCATATTTCGGGTAAAGTGTCGTATAGGCCTTCAATACTGCCTGCGCCGTGACTTCATGTGTGCAGAGCCCCGCAGCAAGCAAAACAGCCGTTTCGATTTCGTTTTCGGATAAAAATCCTTTATAATCACGGACAAAAAAATCGAGGGTTTCCGTGAAAAAATAGTTGGGTTCGAAACTTTTGGCAGTCTTTTTGCGGATCGAAGGCGAGTATTCGCGGTCTGCCAGTGCGAAATCGTTGAATTCGGCAAGAACATGCCGATAGCAAACGGTCGGATCGGTCGGGTTTTCCCACGTGATATCGATCTTTTCGGTAACGGGGAAAATCAGTGTGGCAAAAATACGCCCCGAGGCGTTGATTTCCGTTTCATGAACCGGAAATCCCGGTTTTTCGATTTTAACATTATAGCGGGCTCGGGCGGGAAGAAAGATTTTGGCCGGAGAGCTTCCCGCATAATAACCGTTGACGGTAATCACGGCACCCGCAGGTCGGGTTTTGACCTTGAGCCACGTTCCTTCATGCCGGATTCCCGGGAAAAAAAGCAAAAAGAAAAGTCCGCAGATAAGCAGAATACCGAGAAAAACACGCAGATAGACCGAAGGTGTGATGCCGCCGAAATTTTTCAGTCTGACGGTCATTTCTTTTTCGTCGGGAGGGGTAATCGGAGATTTTTCTTTCTTCTTAATTATCATGAGATCAGAATACACACAAACGGGGTTGTTGTCAATCAGGCGAATCTGTGATAAAATGAAAAACCTAGGGATAAAATTATGGCAAAAAAAAGCAGAAACGAAGACCGGCTGGTCGCTTTTGTCGAACGACGATTAACGGACAGAAATGTCAGAAAATATTACCGTAAGGAAAAACAGAAGCGAAAATCTCTTTTAAGAGACTGGGGCGGATCTTTTTTGTGGGCTGCCTGTGTTGTTTTTTTGATTAACCAGTATCTTTTTCAGGCATATAATATTCCGACGCCTTCGATGGTGCACACTTTGGAAACTCAGGATCGTCTTTTTGTCAATAAACTGATTTACGGTCCCGAGTTGCTGCCCGGTATTGCCAAACTGCCGGGAGCATCGCCGAAGCGGCACGATATTATTGTTTTCGAGAATCCCGAATACCTCTCCAAAGGTACGGTATTTGATGTGGCTCACCGGATGATTTTTATGCTGACACTTTCTTTGGTTGACATCGATAAAGAATGGAATCCGCGTACGCGGCAGATGGAGCCGGGGAAACATTTTCTGATTAAGAGAGCTGTCGGTGCCGGCGGAGACCGCATACGAACCTGCGACGGTCGTGTTCGGATTGCGCCTCGGGGATCGGTCCGTTTTTTCGAGGAAGAGATGTTATCATCGTTTCCTTCCCGCCGATACCGGGTTCGTCGGGAAATCTCCGACGAAACCTATCGCCGCGAATCGTTCGATTTGTTTGATGAAATGATACGGCAGGGAGAGGCCTCGTTCCGCTATACCGATTACGAAACGGTGAAAACAGCCGCAATGGTGCAGCTGATGATGGATCCGTCGGCTGCGGATCGGGCGGCATGGGCGGTTCGTAACCATCTCGGTTATTATGTACCGGAAGGATATAAATTACCTTTGGGGGATAACCGCGATAATTCGCTCGACGGCCGCTGGTTCGGTCCCGTGAAAGACCGTAATATTATCGGTCGGGCCGGTTTTATCTATTATCCTTTTTCTCGATTCGGACTGGTGCGTTGACCGGATCGCTTTATGTACACATTCCTTTTTGTCTGCGCCGCTGTGACTACTGCGATTTTTATTCGACGGTTTTGAGCGACGGGTCGGTTGTCCGCCGGACGGTTGATGTTTTGAAACAGCAGATGACTTATATAGCCGATCGTTGGAGTCCCTGCCTGCAGTCGGTTTATTTCGGAGGGGGAACGCCGTCTCTGCTGCCGTTTCCGCTTCTGGAAGAGTTGACCTCAACGGTTATCGACCGGTTTACCGTATCGGACGGCTGTGAAATAACCGTTGAAGCTAATCCCGAAACGGCAACAGCCGATTTTTTACGGTTTTTGCGTTCGACACCCGTTAACCGACTCAGTCTGGGAATACAGTCTTTTAACGATGGTGTGCTACGGCTGCTCGGTCGAAACAATACCCGCCGCACAGCGTTGGAGGCGGCGGACAGAGTTGCTGCCGACGGTCCCGTGCGATGGAGTCTTGATTTTATCGGCGAAATTCCGGGTGTGCCGGACAGTATCCTTATTGAAGATCTGAAAGAGGCTATTCGACGAAAGCCGCCGCATCTTTCGTTGTATGCACTGTCGATTGCGGAAAACAGTCCTTTGGAAAAACGACTGAGCGGAAAAGAAATTTCTTCAGCTGTCGAGAACGGGTTTAACCTGGCGGAAAATTACGGTTATAATCGGTACGAGATTTCCAATTGTGCTTTCGCCGGAGAAGAATCCCGTCATAATACGGCATACTGGGAGATGAATGCGTTTTGGGGCTGCGGTCCGTCCGCTTCGGGAACCTTTCGCGATAACGACGGTACGGTCTGCCGATGGGAGGGACTGACTCCTTTATCCGCTTTTTTGAATGTGTCAACCGTGGAAGAAACGTGGCGGAAAGAAACTGTTTCCGCACGGGATTATGCGTTCGAAAATGTGATGATGGGATGCCGTATGAAGCGTGGTATCGAACTGTCCGGATTCGAAGCAAAAACAGGGTACAGTTTGAAAGAAATGGCCCCCGAAACGGTGAAAAAAGCACTGAACAAACGATTGTTTGATATAAAAAACGGTCGTTTTTTTCCGTTGTCGGACGGTTTTCGCTATCTGAACCGTTTTTTGGTTGATTTTCTTTTGGAATTTGACAAATAAAACCCAATGGAGTAAAATGGCGGTTATGGGAGAGGAAAAAATTCGCGATTCGCGAAAAGATCTGATTTATAAGACGGCAGTGGAAATGATTGCCGCGGAAGGCTTTGTCGCATCATCGATTCGGGATATCTGCAAAGCGGTGGGGATTAAAGAAAGTTCGTTTTATCTTTCTTTTTCAAAAAAAGATGAGATTCTGGATGAAGTCTTCGCAGAATTTTCGACTCTCTTTTTGAAAGATCCGCTTCCTTTGGAGAAAATTCCTCCCGCCGTCGAAAGGTACTCTCCCGACCGGATTTTAACATCGGCGCTCGATCTGTGTTTTCGACGGTTGGATGACTGTCATATCAGGCATTTGTGGCAGATTCTGATTGTCGAACAGTTTCGGGATGTACGGGCCGCAAAAGCTTTACGAAAAATGAACAGGCGTCTTGCCGAAACCGCAGCCGGACTTTTCGGTGAATGGAAACGTCGCGGGATGATTGCCGAATCGGTCGATACTGCTTCGACGGCCGAATTTTTTGCGTCCTCCGTCAGGATGCTTTTTTATGATTATCTTTCGCAGGGAGATGACTCTGTTTCTTTTCTGCATGAGAGGGATAAGCTTGTTTTGTATTTTCTTTCCGTCATGAATGTGGACCGGTCTGCATGAGAGGGATAAGCTTGTTTTGTATTTTCTTTCCGTCATGAATGTGGACCGGAAGAAAGGAGGTTTGGAATGGGAAAAAATCTGACACTGTTTTTTTCGTCTTTTGTTTTGGCATTGGGAATAGCGGGAGCCGGTTCGGCGGTCTGTTTCGGACTGATTGCCGGAAAAACGTCCAACAGAACGGTGGCGGTTCGCGGTCTTGCCGAACGCGAGGTCGATGCCGATTTGGCGATATGGCCGCTGACATTTACGGTTGCAGCCAATGATATGGCTTCTCTGAATGCTGCCGTGAAAAAAGATTCGGAAACGGTTGAAGCCTATCTGCTGAAAAATAATGTCAGCAAAGCCGATATCGTCAAGCAGACGATCAGTGTCGACGACGAGTCGCAGCGTCTTTACGGAGGCGGCGAACAGCGCCCGTTTCGGTATGTCGGCAAGGTGACATTCCTGATTCGCTCGTCGAATATCGATGCCGTTAAAACGGCAGACCGTAATCTGCAGGATTTATTGGGACAGGGAGTGCTTTTGGTTCGTGACTACGAGTATCAGACACAGTTTTTGTTTAACGGACTGAATGAAATTAAACCCGATATGATTGCCGAGGCAACCGTTAACGCGCGGGCTGCAGCCGATCAGTTTGCCAAAGACTCGGGAAGCCGTGTCGGACGGATAAAAACCGCAACGCAGGGACTTTTTTCGATTACGGATGTAAATGCAGCTATGCCCGAAAAGAAAATCGTACGTGTTGTCAATACGGTTGAGTATTTTTTGGCTGATTGATTCGGATAAATTGCAATGAACAGATCTTTTTTTCTTCTGCCGCTTATCGGAGCGGTATTACCGGCATCGGCTCGGGAAAAGCCGAATGTTCTGTTTATTATCGGTGATGATGTCGGTTACGGTGATTTGAGCTGTTACGGCGCGGAGAAGATTTCAACACCTTATTTGGATCGTTTGGCTGCGAGAGGATGCCGTTTTACGGATGCGCACAGTGCGGCCGCAACATCGTCTCCGGCCCGTTATGCCTTGCTGACCGGTACTCACGGATTTCGCAACGGAATCGATATTTTGCCGGGAGATGCCGCCATGGCCTTGCCGACGGATCGAATCACATTGCCGCGGCTGTTTCGACAGGTCGGGTATCGGACGGCTGTTGTCGGTAAATGGCACCTCGGATTGGGGCCGGGAGGCCGGGAAACCGATTGGAACCGGAAAATCGAGCCGTCTCCTTCGGATGTCGGATTCGACTATTCCTTTATTCTGCCGGCAACAAATGACCGGGTTCCGTGCGTGTATGTCGAAAACGGTTATGTTGTAAATGCCGATCCGGCAGATCCGATTACGGTTGATTATAAACAGCCGATTCCCGGGTCGCTTTACCCGGTCGGTCATCGGAATCCGGATTCCATGAGCGGTTACCCGAGCAGTCACGGACACAATATGTCGGTAATTAACGGTATCGGCCGCATCGGATATATGAAAGGCGGTCAAAAGGCGCTTTGGAAAGATGAAACCATTGCCGATACACTGGTCGAACATGCCGTGGATTTCATCAGAGAGAACAGAGACCGTCCGTTTTTTCTGATGTTTAATTCCAACGACATTCATGTGCCGCGCGTTCCGCATCCCCGGTTTCGGGGGACTTCCGATTACGGTTTGCGGGGGGATGCGATGGTTCAGTTGGACTGGTGTGCGGGTGTTCTCATGGATCTGCTGGATGAATTGGGGTTAACCTCCGATACGATCATTGTTTTCAGCAGTGACAACGGACCTGTTTATGACGACGGGTACAGAGACGGAACCACCGTGCATTTGTTTTCGCGGGAAACCGATAACGGACATGATGCCAGCGGCCCCTATTTCGGAGGAAAATACGATATTCGGGAGGGGGGAACCCGTGTTCCGCTTCTGATTGCATGGGAGAATCATGTTCGGGCAGGAAGTGTTTCCGAGGCTCTGGTTTCTCAGGTCGATTTTTTGGGTACGTTTGCTTCGTATTTCGGGATTCCTCTCAATGATAATGAGGCTCTCGATTCCGTGGATTCTTTTCCCTCATTTTTCGGAAACCATACGGAATTAGATCCCGATTTCTTTTTGATTGAAGAGGCGGTCGGCAAACTGGCTTTACGGTACGGTAACCGTAAAATTCGGGATGATAAAAACCGCAGGCTTTACGGATTCGATACGGATTTTAAGGAACGGAAGTCTTTTTATTTCAATGAAAAAGAAAAATACTGGCAGATGAGAAAGATGTTGGATGAATTGAAAAAAACCGGCAGGCGTTTTTTCCCGAAGAAAAGTTTATAAAGTTTCATTAATTTCTCTTCTGTTTTTCTTGAACAAATAATGCGAAAGGTGTAATTTAAACAAAGGAGAAACAAATGAAAAAGCCTTTGATTGCGATAGAAAAATGTAAAGGATGCGGGCTGTGTACCGGTGCGTGTCCCAAAAAAATTTTGGAACTCTCGTCGGCTTTCAATAAACAGGGTGTTAATTATCCGGTTTGCAAAGAGGAATCATCTTGTATAGGTTGTAAATTTTGCGCCATGATATGTCCCGATTGTGTCATTGAAATCGTAGAGACGGATGGGGAGGCCTGAATGGGAAAACGTGTTTTATTGAAAGGAAATGAGGCGGCAGCCGAAGCCGCGTTGATTGCCGGGTGTACTCATTATTTTGCTTATCCGATTACACCGCAGAACGAAATTTCCGCTTATATGGCGAAACGGATGCCGAAATTAAATCGGACATTTTTGCAGGCAGAAAGCGAAATTGCCGCCTGTAATATGGTTTACGGTGCTGCCGCAACAGGGGCACGGGCGATGACATCGTCTTCTTCTCCCGGTATTGCATTGAAACAGGAAGCTTTCAGTTATATTGCCGGATCCGAAGTTCCCGCTGTTGTGATTAATATGATGAGAGGCGGTCCCGGTTTGGGAAATATTGCCGGTTCCCAGGGAGATTATAACATGTGTGTCCGCGGCGGCAGTAACGGAGATTTTCATAACCTTGTTTATGCTCCTTCGACAGTACAGGAACTGGCTGATCTGACACTGAAAGCCTTTGATGTGGCCGAAAAATACCGGATTCTGACACTGATTTTGGGAGACGGCTATCTGGCTCAGATGTCGGAACCGTGTGTTTTGCCGGAACCGTCCGGTGTTCACAATGAAAAACCGTGGGCGCTGACCGGTGCCGACGGTCGGCCCGCACAGGTTATCAAGTCGTTGCGGTTGGCAGACGGCGTTTTGGAAGTTCATAACCGTCATTTGGAGGAAAAATACAAAGCGGTTGAAGCGTCCGAAGTGATGTTTGAAAATTTTATGTGCGATGATGCCGATTTTATTTTGGTTGCGTACGGAACCGCTTCCCGTGTTTGTAAGGCGGCCGTCATGCGTTTACGGGAAAAAGGTGTGAAGGCGGGTGTTTTCAGACCGATTACTCTGTGGCCGTATCCTTACGAAGCATTGGCTGCAGCCGTCGCCGGAAAGAAGAAAGTCCTGACGATTGAAATGAGTTTGGGACAGATGCTTCTGGATGTTCAGCTGGCAGTCAAAGGTCAGGTTCCTGTCGATTTTCTGGGACGTCCGGGTGGCGGTGTTCCTATGGTAGATGAAGTAGAAGAGAGGGTGCTTTCTTATGGCAGATAAAATTTTGTATACCCGATCCCGATCGATTCGGGATGTCAAAACCCATTATTGTCCCGGTTGCGGACACGGAATTGTTCATAAGCTGATCGGCGAATGTCTTGATGAAATGAATTGTCGGGAAAAGACACTGCTGGTGGCTCCGGTCGGATGCGGTGTTCTGGCTTATAATTATTTTGATGTGGATGCGATTGAAGCTCCGCACGGCCGTGCTCCCGCGGTGGCTACCGGTATGAAACGGGCTCAAAAGGACAAACTGGTTATCAGTTATCAGGGAGACGGTGATTTGCTGGCTATCGGAACAGCCGAAACCATTCATGCAGCCAACCGCGGCGAGAATATTACGGTGATTTTCATTAACAATGCCATTTACGGTATGACCGGCGGACAGATGGCTCCGACCACAATGGAGGGGCAGGTTACCAAAACGACCCCTTACGGCCGGGATGTCAGCGATGTCGGTTATCCGATTCGGGCGTGCGAACTGCTGAATACGCTGATGGCTCCTTATTATATCGAAAGAGTTTCGGTGCATGATGTTCCGAATATTCTTAAAGCCAAAAAGGCTATCCGACGCGCTCTTCAGAATCAGGTTGACGGGAAAGGGTACTCGTTTATCGAAGTTCTGTCGATGTGCCCGACAAACTGGGGGGTTGATGCTCAGACAGCGGCGGATTGGGTTCGCGATGTGATGATGCCGTACTATCCGTTGGGAGTTTTTCGTGACAAAGGAACAGAGGAGGCGTCCCGTGTACAGTGAGATTTTATTTGCCGGTTTCGGCGGGCAGGGTGTGATTCTTGCCGGAAAAATTTTGTGCATTGCGGCAATGAATGACGGAAAGAATGTTTCGCATATTCCTTCTTACGGTGCGGAAATGAGAGGAGGAACGGCCAACTGTTCCGTTGTGATTTCCGACGGATTAATTGCATCTCCCGTGACGCCGATGTATGATATCGCCGTGGTGATGAATACTCCTTCGCTTCTGAAATTCGAGAAATCGGTTCGCCCCGGAGGAAAACTGTTGATTAACAGTTCTCTGATTGATATTGAACCGACCCGTACCGATATCGAAATCATAAAAATTGATGCCAACGATATTTCCGAGAAGGCCGGGTCTCACAAAGCGGCCAATATGGCGATGCTGGGAAAACTGATTGCTGTCGAACCGGAGCTCTGTTCTCCGCAGGCTCTTTATGATGCATTGGATACGGCGATTTCCGAACGGAATAAGAAGTTTAATCCCGTCAATATCGCTGTTATGAAATTGGGCGGCGGAATCGACGTTTAATCTTTCAGGATGTAGTTTTGAAAAGCGAGCAGGCGGTTTTCGATTGATTTCGTCGCTCGCTCTTTTGTTATCAGGCGAATTTTTTCATGCGCATAGCCGCGGCTTTCGATTTCCAGGACCGAACCCCGAATCGTGATTTTCAGTGTGATTTCCAGTGACTGCGGATCTACGGCATTAATTCCCAGAGACCGTACCGGAGTGCTGTTTTTCATTGTCATCAGAATATGCGTGCCGTCGCAGGTCAGAGAGCCCGTCCATTCCATATCGCCGAAAGAGGCATCCTTTAAAAAAAGTGTGAAATCGTATCGGGGAGCAATGGTTTCCGTCGCTATTTTTTCGGGAAGAGGAGGAGTGAGTGAAAGCAATTTCGCTTCCTCAAATAAAATCCTTTCTTTTTTTCGCCATTCCGACCAGTAGGTCATTTCGGTAAACGATGCGAAATCGGTCAGTCGGCTTAGAATTTCGGGAACGGTGTGTCCGCTGTTTTCCGTGCGGGATAATTCGCTGACGGAGATGTACGGCCCGGTTTCCGATGTGCTAAAGACTTCCGATGCAAGCAGAACAAAACAGATTGACAATATAATCTTTCTCATATAAAATTAATGATATCGAATAGACGGAGATGAGTCAAGATGAGAATTGCTTTTACCGGCGGCGGTACCGGCGGACATGTTTTTCCTGGAATTGCCGTTATCAATGCGCTGGAAGCCGACGGTATCGGTAAGGATTCGTTTTTATGGATCGGATCGGGAAAAGGAATCGAAAAAGAGATTATCGGTCGGTTCGGATACCGGTATTTGGCGGTTCCCTCCGGAAAATTGCGCCGTTATTTTTCTTTTGCCAATTTTTTCGATCTTTTTAAGATTTTTGCCGGTTTTGTCAAAATCTTCTTTTGCTTTCTTTTTCATCGTCCCGATATTTTATTTTCGAAGGGCGGTTATGTGTCCGTACCGCCGGTTTGGGCCGCTCATTTTTTGCGGATTCCGGTACTGACCCACGAATCGGATTTGACTCCGGGGCTGGCTACAAGGCTGAATGCCCGTTTTTCCGACCGGATTTATGTGCCGTACGAAGAAACAAAGCAAATGCTGAGCCGGTACGGCGAAAAGGTGATTGTATCCGGAAATCCGGTTCGTCCCGAAATTTTTGAGGGTGATGCGCAAAAAGGGCGGAAAATAGCCGATGTACCGGACGGGATGCCTGTTATTTTGGTTTCGGGAGGCAGTCAGGGAGCGGCACCTGTGAATCGTGCCGTCAGAGAATCTCTTGATCGGCTGCGTAAATGTGCCTTCGTCATCCATCAGACAGGAGAAAATGATTTCACTCCGGTTAATGAGTCCGGTTATTTTGCCAGGCCGTTTTTTAATGCCGAATTTCCGCATTTGCTGGCTGCTGCGGATGTGACAATCTGCCGTGCCGGCGCCGGAACCCTTTGGGAGAACGGTGTAACGGGAACGCCTGCGGTCTTGATTCCGTTGGGACACGGTACACGGGGAGACCAGGCGGTCAATGCCCGTCTGTTCGCCTCTCACGGAGCGGCAAAAGTGGTCACCGAAGAAGAAACATCCGATCCCGATTGGGTGAGTGCTATCGAAGAAATTCTGTCAGACAGCGTTCTCAGAGAAAAAATGAGCACCGCCGCACGATCTTTCTGCCGTCCGGATGCCGCACGATTTTTAGCCGATGAAGTCAGGAATGTATTAAAAAAGAAGGGGCGATTATGAACGGATTTAATTTTCTGGATATTTTTTTTCTTCTGATTGTCTGTCTGTTTATGCTGCGCGGGTTATGGCACGGATTGATAAAAGAGGTCGGCACGATTGCCGCATTGGTTATCGGATTGCTGTGTGCGTATCTCTTTTTTCAGCCGGTGGCGGCACTGTTTATCGGATGGGGGCTGAAAGTGGCCGCACCGGTGTTGGCCTTTGCGGCGGTCTTTGCCGCGACCTATCTGGTCATTTCTCTGATTGCTCATTTTCTTCAGGATGTCATAGAGAGGATTCAACTGGGTTCTCTGAATCGAATTTTCGGGATGTTCCTCGGATTTTTGGAAGGATTTATCATCGTATATATTCTTTTGACCCTGATTACCCTTCAACCCCTGCAGTTTCCGAAAGATCTTCTTAATGAATCATTGAGTAAAAATATTATCGATAACAACCTGTACAGTCTGACTGCTTATCTGGATGAGGTTTATGCCCGACTTCTTGAGACTGTTTCCCGGGCAACATCGGAGATTCCGAAGGATGTTTGACAATATCATCGGAAACAGGACGACTGTCTCCCGTTTGGAGCGGGAGATTCGAACCGGAACCGTAGCGCATTCGATGCTTTTTACCGGTAATGATTATACGGGAAAACTGACCTGTGCTTTGGAGACGGCGAGAGTCCTGAATTGCGGTGAATCCGGAGAATGGGGTTGCAGCTGCCGTTCCTGTCGTGAATCGCGGCTGTTAAAAAATCCCTATCTTTTTTTAACCGGTCTGTATTCCGGTTTGTACGAAATTCGGCTGACCGGCGGACTGCTGAAGGCATCCGATAACGAAGCCAATCGTGTTAAATTCATTCGCGCGGTCAGAAAACTGACATTACGGATTGACCGCCGGTTTCTCCCGGAAGATGAGCTGAAAAAAATCAGTGCTGATGTCCTGACGGATGTTTATACCGGGATCGAACGGATAGCCGCAAAACAGTTTGTTTCGGAAGATGACCGTCTCGACGTCATTGATGCGGTTATATCCGGAGCGGAAAAGCTGGCTTTGACTGTTCCTTCCTCATTTTCGGTGAATACGGTCAGAAATCTTTCAGCAGCCGCTTATGCCGGTGTCGACGGCAAAAAAGTGATTATTATCGAAAATGCCGACACGTTATCGGCTTCCGCTGCCAATGCTCTCCTGAAAATTCTGGAAGAACCTCCATCGGATACCTATTTTATTTTAACGGCAGTACGGCAAAACGCTGTTCTGCCGACAGTGCTGTCGCGTTTGCGTGTTTTTCCTTTTTCGGATCGGACGCCATCGGAAGAATCCGTGTTGCTTAAACTCTTTTTTGCCTGTACGGAGTCCGTTTCTCTTTATGATTTTATTCTCAAACATTCGGGGTGGGATATCACAGTTTTAAACCGTTCGGTTTCATCGTTTTTCGAAATGCTGGCTTCCGAAACCGGTCCCGTTGATTTTTACCGTTCTCCGCTGATGAAATGGCCTGACAGAGGGCTGTTTGTTCTTTTTTGGGAGAAATTATCCCAGACACTGAGATACCGTTTTGCGGACGGTACGGACGGAAATCCCCATAAACTTCAGCTTTATACCGCCATCCAAAGAGTTTTGAATGACGGTAAAACCGCCCTTAACGAGGCACATCAGGCTCCGGAAGCGGTGATCGAGGCTTCTTTCTTTACCATTCGTTCGATTCTCGAAAAAGGACAAAGTGCATGAGTTCGTTTTACAGGAAAGCGCTTTCCAAAGCGGAAGAATCACCCGAAAAACTGCTTTCGGTAGCCCGCTCTATGCTGAACCGGTGTCAGCTGTCGGAAACTGTATTTGATTCTCTCTCGACAGGGCTGGTTGTATTTGACGGAGAAGGGGAAACGGTTGATTTTAACCGGCAGGCACGACGTTTTTTTCCCGGCCTGCAGCGTAAAGAAAAACCCGATATTTCCGTTTTCCGTTACCCGGAACTGGTTTCTTTTTTGGAAGAAACGCTTTCGGCCGATCTTCGCTATCAGTGTAGGGAATTCCGCATTCCGAGAAAAGAGAGTGCACCGCTTGTGCTGGAAGTGCTGTGCGACCCCTGGGTAGAAGAGGGAAAGATTTTGGGCATGATCGTTCAGCTGCGTGATATTACGGAACGGGAGTCTGAGCATCAAAAAAATGATGTCAGCGAACGGCTCAATTCGCTGCTGAGTATGACAGCATCGGTTGCTCATGAAATCAAAAACCCGCTGGCAGCCATGTCTCTTTACATTGATATTTTAAAAAAAAGACTGGATAAACTTTCCGTCGGCGACGGGAAACTGAGTGAATGTACCGATGTTCTTTCGGAAGAAATCGAACGCCTGAATGCGATTGTTTCCGGATTTCTGATGACATTGCGACCGATGGATCTTCCCTCCGATCCCGTACCTCTGGACGGTTTGATGGATGATGTCGCCCGACTGGTCCGTTATGATTTGGAAACACGTCATATCGAACTGATAATGAAAAAAGACGAAAATGTTCCCGGGGTCATTGCCGATCTGCACAAAATCAAACAGGTTCTGCTGAATCTGATTAATAATTCGATCAACGCGATGCCTGACGGCGGACGTTTGACGCTTTCACTTTTTTGTGATCGCGATAATGTAGCCCTTTCCGTAAGGGATACGGGGAAGGGAATTCCCGAGCGGCTGTTGCCGCGGATTTTTGATCCGTACTTTACCACAACGGCGTCGGGAACCGGTTTGGGGCTGACAATTGTTTATCAGATCATGAAGAGTCACGGCGGTGATATTCTTGTCGATTCGACGGAAGGAGAAGGATCTGTTTTTACATTGCTGTTTCCCGTTCCTCAGAAGGATATCTCGCTGTTATCGGGAGAAAATGCATGAAGCCTGTAATTTTGGTTATCGATGACGAAAAAAATATCCGTTCCGGACTTCGTTTATTGTTGGAAGATGAGGATTACGATGTCAGAGAAGCGTCCGACGGCGAAACAGGTTTAAGAATCTTGAAAACGGAACCTGTTGATCTGGTTATCAGCGATTTGCGTTTGCCCGGTCTAAGCGGCGAAGAAGTGGTTGAAACGGTTCATAAACTTTATCCCGCTGTTCCGATTATTGTTCTGACAGGTCACGGAACCGTCGATAACGCCGTTGACTGTATGCGTCGGGGCGCCTATGATTTTCTGACAAAACCGTTGAATTTCGACCGTCTGCTGCTTTTGATTCAGCGATGTCTGGATAAACGCCTTTTGATGCGGAAACAGGAAGAGCTGACCCGGGAACTGAATCGGCTGAAAGAGCAGAACCGTTTCGAAAAGCTGATCGGGAAAAGTGCTCCGATGCGTCATATTATGGAGGTGATTGCCCAGGTGGCACCGACCAAAACATCGGTACTGATAACGGGTGAAAGCGGTGTGGGAAAGGAACTGGTGGCACAGGCCATTCATGCACTTTCGGAACGAAGCCGTAAAGAGATGATATCGGTTCACTGTGCCGCTCTCAGTGAATCACTGCTTGAAAGTGAACTGTTCGGGCATGAAGAGGGGGCTTTCACGGGTGCGGTTTCGCGTCGGAAAGGACGTTTCGAGCTGGCAGACGGCGGAACCCTCTTTCTTGATGAAATCGGTGAAATCAATCAGAGCGTGCAGATTAAAATTCTGAGGGTATTGCAGGAGCGTTCATTCGAGCGTGTGGGCGGTGAAAAAACGATTCATACCGATGTGCGTGTTATCGCGGCCACCAACCGCAATCTGACGGAAGAAATCCGCAAAGGAAATTTTCGTGAAGATTTGTATTACCGGTTGAATGTTGTCAATATTCATGTGCCGCCTCTTCGCGAACGTCAGGAAGATATTCCGCTGCTGGCCGTTTCTTTTTTGCACGAACTGTCGAAAGAGAACGGGAAAAAAATAGACGGATTCGATAAAAAAGCGCTTTCCGCATTGTACCGCTACGAATGGCCAGGTAATGTCAGAGAATTGAGAAATGCCATTGAAAGTGCCGTTGTTTTTTGCAAGGGGAATTTGGTGACGGTTTCCGATTTGCCGCCTCAGATTCAGGGATCGGCCGCGGGAGAAAACGGTCTGGTTCTGGCTCCGGGAATTTCTCTATCCGATGCGGAAAAGGAAGTGATTCTGTATACGCTGTCCCAATGCGGCGGTAATAAAACAAAAACGGCCGAAATTCTGCAAATCGGCCGTAAAACATTACATCGAAAATTAAACGAATACGGAATTGTCTCGGAAGAAGATTAACCGAAAAACGCTTTATGAAGCGCGACAATCGCTTCGTTGAGTTTATGGCTCGGAACCAGCGCACTCAGGTTTGTATCCGAAGCTCCCAAAGAAATCATGCGAATATTTGTGCCTTCCAGGGCGGCAAATGCTTTTGTGATATTTCGGGAATCCTTCCAAATACCTTTTCCGACAAGACAGACAATCGCTTTATCTTCTCCGACGGAAACGGATCCCAATTTTTCGAGATCGGTTCTGATTTCCGCAAGCTTATCGGTTTTGTTGATGGTCATGGAGACGGAAACTTCGCTGGTGGAGACCAGATCTACGGAAGTGTTATGGTCCTGAAAAATCGCAAACAGTCGGGCCAGGAATCCGACGGCATTCATCATTCTTGAAGAAACAACAGTCACCAGTGTTACGTTTTTCTTGCCCGAAATCGCTTTTAATCCTTCATACGCCGTTTTTTCCGCAATTCGTGTAAAAATGCCCTCGGGATCCCGGGTGTTTAAAACCGTCACCGGAATTTTTTTCGAAACCGCCGGTTGAATCGTTGCGGGGTGAACCACCTTGGCACCGAAAAAGGCCAGTTCGGCCGCTTCTTCGTACGAAATTTCATTAATGGTTTTGGCTTCGGGAACCAGACGGGGATCGGTTGTCATGATTCCGTTGACGTCGGTCCAGATTTGAATTTCCTGAGCATCGAGAATCGAACCGAAAATCGCTGCTGTATAGTCGGATCCGCCGCGTCCCAACGTTGTGGTCAGCGAGTTGCTGTCGCTGCCGATAAATCCCTGAGCGATATAAAGCCTTCCGGGTTGGGGACTGATGGCATTGCGGACAGCGGCAGCCGTAGCATCGAAATCGACGGCAGCTTCGCCGTAGACACTGTCGGTTTTAATCAGCTGACGCGAATCGAGCCAAACCGCATCAATCCCCATTTCCAGTGCGCGGGCATGAAGCAGTACCGTCGACAGGAGTTCGCCGCAGGAAATAACGGCATCGTAGCTTTGCGGACTGCATTCTTTCAGATAGGCACAGCCGCGAAGGATGGAACGCAGTTCGGTAATGATTTCGTTTATCCGGCTGCCGGCGTAATCGAGATTTTTTCCTTTCAGAAATTCGTAGGCACATTTCAGATGCCGTTCTTTGATGGCATCGACAATTTCCAGTGCCCGCTTGCCGTTTCCGGCAACGGCCTCGACGGTGGTTTCGATCAGACTGTCGGTAATTTTCGCCATTGCCGAAGAAATCAAAACAGGCGCCTTGTCGATCCGTTCGGCCGTGATGGCAAGAGCACGATTCATAGAAGAACTGTCCTGAACGGATGTGCCGCCGAATTTTAAAACAATCATTGCCTTCTCCTAATTCAGGTAACCGAGTGCAACCAGAGTTTCCGCATTCAGAATAGCGGCTCCGGCAGCGCCGCGAACGGTATTGTGTCCCATAACGGTCATTTTAATGTCGAAGATAGAACACTCACGGATTCTGCCCACACAGGCTGCCATTCCGTTTTCTTTCCAGACATCACGGGCCGGTTGCGGGCGGTTGTCTTCTTCGAAAACCAGAATCGGCTGTTTCGGTGCAAACGGAAGCTGTTTTTCCTGAGGAATCCCTTTGAAGTTTCGCAGTGTTTCCTTAACCTGTTCGACGGTCGGCTTGTTTTTGAAAAGAATCGAAACCGATTCGGTATGTCCGTCGAAAACGGGAACGCGGTTGCAGTGGGCACTGACAACAAAAGGCGCCGGAACCAGTTCTCCGTTTTTCAGATCGGCCAGAATTTTTTGTGCCTCGCATTCCATTTTCGGTTCTTCGCCGCCGATAAACGGAATCACGTTGCCGAGAATATCCATCGAAGCAACACCGGGGTATCCCGCACCGGAAATGGCCTGCATGGTAGAGACAAAAACTTTCTCCACTCCGAATGCTCGATGGAGGGGAGCCAGAACCATTGCCAGAAACATGGTCGAACAGTTCGAGTTGGTGATAATGGCTCCTTTATAGGGCTGGACTTTAATCAGTTCGAAATGCTCGGGATTGACTTCCGGGATAATAATGGGAACATCTTTATCCATCCGGTGATTTTTCGAATTGCTGATGACGAAGTGACCTCTTCGGGCATATTCTTCTTCCGCAGGTCCGGCAACTTCGGCATCCATTCCCGAGAAGAGAATCCGGCTGTCGAGACTGTCATCGGTCGTTTTTACAACCAGATCGGCAACATTTTCGGGTATAAAACGGTCCTGTTTCCAACTGACGGCATCTTTGTATTTTTTCCCGGCACTTCGGGAAGAGGCAACCACTTCCGTAACTTCGAAAAAGGGATGATTTTCAAGCAAAGAAATAAACTTTTGTCCGACTGTTCCGGTGGCGCCCAAAACGGCAACCGAAATCTTTTCCATGTAAAATTCCTCCGTATAATTGTTACCATTTTATTCAAAAAACGGAAAAAGTCAATCTGTTACGAAATCATTCAAACGGATAAAAAAAGTTGGTAAACCGCTTGCACAAATTTCGACTCTCGGCTATAATAACAGCGTTATCGGGGTGTAGCGCAGTGGTAGCGCGCTGCGTTCGGGACGCAGAAGTCGCGGGTTCAAGTCTCGCCACTCCGAAAAAAAAGATGTCCGAAAGGACATCTTTTTTTTACCGGTACAACCACGATTTACCGAACAAAAATTTTTATTTCGGCGACGGAAGCTGTCGTGCCGTTCTCGGCGATTTGCAGGGGAATCAGCCGGATACAGGAGGCTTCGACCGGGTTTTCGAATTCGCAGAATCGTTCCGTCGGATCGTTGATTAAATTGCCGAATCGGAATTCACGGACCGGGATCCAGGTCTCTCCGTCGTTTGATATCTCGATGCGGCCGGCCTCGATTTTGCCGTTGCGGCCGGTTTGGGGCGGCAGATAGGAGATTCCGGAAAGAAGGGACCGAGTTTTAAGGCGGTACACGAATGCCGATTTTTCCGGGGCTGTGCCGTCAAACGGTACCGTCAGTACCGTTTCCGGATGACCGTCGATTGTCCGGCGGTCGGGAATCGAGTCGAAAGCCGATCCCGGCAGACCGAGTCGGACTTCCGTCAGAGGCCCCGGTTCTCCGTTCAAATAAGGGCGAATTTTCAAAACCCCGCCTTCGGGAAGCCGAAACGGAAATTTATAGAGATTGGAATTCTCCGGATGCGGCTCACTGCCGTCCAATGTGTAGCGGATGGTTTGTCCTGTTTTGACGGTTTCCCTGTCTCCGGAGAGTTTCCATGTGAAGCGGTTGCGGCTGAAGCCCAATTTTACTTTTCCGTTTTTTCCGTATTCGATAAAGACCGGATCGGGCTGCGGTGCCGCGTAGTAAGCATTCATTTCGGCTACGGCCGGGGGCAGACGGGAAGAAGTGACCTGTACCCGGAACTGATCCGTTGTAACCGGATTGAACCGGAGAATTTTTTTTCTTCCGACACAGGTGCCTTCGCCGATTGTCTGCCATTTCCCGTCGACGGAAGCCTGAAGACGAAAGGATTCGATTCTCTGTCCGACCGTTTCGTACGCTTCCCGAATCAGGAAGCGGGTGACCGTTCGTTCCGAATCGAGGTTCAGTATAAATTCGTGTCCCTCTTCGAATGTTTTCGGATTGCTGTCGGTGAAGACGGACCCCGGCGCTCCGAACGGATTTCCGTAGACTTCGCGAATGCGTCGTCCGACTTCCTTTAAAACCGCTTCGTCCCGCAGCGAAAAACGGCCTTCCCGGTTAGGCGGAATATTGAGAATGAGGACGGCATTTCCGCCGACGGACCGCTCGTAAATATCGAAAACATTGTCCGCCGAACGGACCTGCTGGGAAGTGTCGTCGCGGTAAAACCATCCGTGTCGAATCGAGGTGTCGACTTCCGCAGGCAAAAAGTAGAGACAACGGGCACCGTAAAGTTTTTCACGGCTTCCCAAATCGGCATCGGTCATATCGGGCCATGTGCATTCTTCCGGCATTACCGGTAACGGAATGACACTCCATTCCGATTTCCGTGTGTGACCGGCCTCGTTTCCGCACCAGCGTGCATCGGGGCCTTTCCCGAAAATAACGGCTTCGGGGGCCAGTGTACGAATCAGTTCGTACCATTCTTTATACGCATACTGCTGACCGCCTTTCGATTTCGGGGTGGCGCCGTCGAACCAGACTTCGTGAATCGGTCCGTATTCCGTCAGCAGTTCGAAAAGCTGGTTCAGAAAATATTCGTTATAATCATCGACTTTAAACCGGAATGTTCTTTTGTCGGCAAAGGGTCGGCCTTCTACCGGACGGGGAATAATCCGTTCCGTGTAGGGACTTCTGTTTCCGTAGAGCCCCTCGGGGGATTCGATTTGGTACAAATCGGCGGGAGATAAGTAGACACCCAACTTTAACCCGTATTTCCGGCATGATTCGGAAAGACTTTTCAGAATATCGCCGTGTCCGTTTTCGAAATTCAAAGAAGAGGCGACACTGTGATTTGTATATCTTGTCTGCCAGAGACAGAATCCGTCGTGATGTTTGACTGTCAGAACGACCTGTGTCATGCCGGCTTCTTTCATAATCCGGCACCACTGATCGGTATCGGGTGAGGAGGGGGCAAAAATCATCGGATCTTCGAAACCGTTTCCCCATTCGTTTCCGGTATATGTGTTCGGACCGAAATGGATAAATCCGATAAATTCCCGGTCCATATAAGCCGCCTGACGGGGTTTCGGAATGACATTGGCTGCTTTTTCGATAATCTGTTCGCGACTGTCACCCGGTTCGATTTCGATGCAATGGGATGGGGCTGTTTCGGAAAAACCGGGGAGTACGGCTGCTGTCAGCAAGATTCCGATCCAAAACCGGCAAAGTCTTTTAAATAAAATCATTTGAAACTCCTTCCCTGTCATTATAGCATGCATTTGCGGAAAATCAAGAAAAACGTTCGGTCTGATTCCGCTTTCTTTGCCTGTCGGGAGAGCTGTAAGATCGGGGAATCGCTACATAAAATATTAACGGATTTGCGTCGGGATCGGGGGTCTCGTTTTCCAGACCGATCCGGTCGTCGTTATTCGAAATCTTCTTTACATATCTTTTCAACCGGAATGCCGTAATCTCCCGTAAAACAGCCGAGACAGAGGGGCAGACGGGTTTGACGGCAGGCCTGACGGAGTCCCGAAAGCGACAGAAATTTCAGGCTGTCGGCGCCGACGGCCCGAGCCATTTTTTCCGGATCGATTTTATTGGCCAGCAGATTCTTTTCGTCGCCGATATCCGTTCCGAAATAACAGGTGTATCGAAATGGGGGTGATGATATTCTCATGTGTACCTCTTTGGCGCCGGCTTCCTTTAACGAACGGATAATCAGGGCGCAGGTTGTGCCGCGAACAATGGAATCATCGATTAAGACGATTCGCTTTCCTTCGACGTTTCCGCGCAGGGGATTGAGTTTGAGTCGGACCGCGCTTTCTCTCTGTTCCTGAATCGGATAAATAAAACTTCTGCCGATATATCTGTTTTTGACGAAGGAGGAAAGAAACGGCAGTCCGGAGGTTTCCGCATAGCCGAGAGCCGCTTCCCATCCGCTGTCGGGTATCGGTGAAACGGCATCGGCATCGACGGGCGCCTCTTCTGCCAGGATACGTCCCATTGCCCGTCGGGCCTGAGCCACATTGAGTCCGTCGATCATCGAATCGGGGCGGGCAAAATAAATATACTCGAAAACGCAAAGTCCTTTTTTCTTTTCGGGCAGAACCTGTTGTGCAAAAGTGATTTCGCCGTTTTCGATAACCAAGACTTCCCCCGGGCGAATATCCCTGAGAAACGAAAACCCGCAGCATTCGACCGCACAGCTTTCCGAAGCGACAACCGTTCCGGTTTCGTTTTGACCGATACAGAGCGGCCGGAATCCGTGGGGATCCCGAACGGCGATCAGTTGGTGTTTTCCGTTTAAAATCACCAGCGAAAAAGCGCCCTCCAACTTTTTGCACGCTTCGATTACACCTTCCAGCGTTTTGTTGACGGAGTCCCGACCGCTTAAAAAACTGCGGACGGTTTCGTAGGCAATCAGCGAGGAAATGATTTCGCTGTCGCTGGAGGCGTTAAAATCGACACCGCGTTGAAACAATTCCTTTCGCAGAAAGCGGGCATTGATAATGTTGCCGTTGTGGGCAACCGCAATCCGACCGGTCAGATAATCGGTAACGAAGGGTTGAACATTGGCCGCCGTGTTGTTTCCCGTTGTCGAATACCGGTTGTGACCGATGGCAGTGCGTCCGGGGGGGAGACTTCGGATTTCTCTGTTGCCAAAAACCTCGCTGACCAGTCCGAGCCCTTTGTGACAGATGATTTTGTTTTCCGAACAGACGGCGATTCCGGCTCCTTCCTGTCCCCGATGCTGCAGGGAAAGCAGTCCGTTATAAGTAATTCCGGCTGCCGTGTCTTTTTTTAATGATGCGCCGAAAACAGCGCATTCTTCGTGTAATTTTCGGTCGGAAAACCGTTCGTCCGCATTCATGTTTAACCTCCTACGGTTCGTATGTTTTCAGAATATTTTCCGCTGCCGTCCGTTTGCTCAGTCTTAAGTCCATGGCCTGTTTTTCGATATAACGGTGAGCTTCTTTTTCCGTCATTTTCAGATATTCGATGAGGACACATTTGGCCCGACCGATGATTTTGAGATCCGCAATTTTATCGAGAAGAAGCTGTTTTTCGTCCGAAAGCTGTTTCAGACGGAGATTCATTTTCATGAGAGAGGAGAGTGAAGCGCAAAATTCGGTCCTGTTGACGGGAAGCGAAAACAGAAAAATCGAAGGATCCGTCCACCGTTCTTTCAGAATATCGTAAAGAGAAGAGGGAAGCAGAACAAAAATTTCGGGAAGGTTTTGCGAGAGCAGACGGTTCAGCCATTTTTCTTTTTCTTCGGAGAAACCGTTCGGAGCCCACAGACAGCAGTCAACGGTTCCTTCCTTGACAAAGTTTTCCGCTTCACGACTGTCACGGGCAATGACCGGATGACTGACGTGAAGCGTTTTCAGAACTTCGAGAAAAAAAAGTTTTCCTTTTTCGGATTCGGATAGAATCATAACAGCGGACATTTGCGTTTCCCGGTCTCCTAGTCGGCCGTATAAAGGCGTGTATAGGGATTTTTGGCGTTCGGTGTAATGGTGTGAAACGTTCCGGAAAAGAGTTTTTCTCCGGCGATACCGAAAAGAGAACAGAAGCGTTCCAGATCGCTCCGAATTTCCGCCAACTCGTCTTCGGTCGATTCTCTGACGGAGGCCTGAGGAGGCAGCTCCGGCAAAGACGAATCGGATTCCGTTCTCAGGAAAATTTTTCCGCCGTGCATTCCCGTTCCCGTAAAATTTCCGGTGCAGACTTTTTCTCCGTTTAAATTCAGAACAATGATAACTCCGCCGGCCTGATATTCGCCGAGAAAACTGCCGGTCGTTCCGCCGACAATAATAACCGGTTTTTTTTCTTTGTATTCTTTCATATGAACGCCGGTGCGGTAACCGGAGTTGCCGCGGACAAAAATTTTCCCGCCGCGCATAGCGTATCCCAACGCATCACCCGCATTACCGTGAATGACAATTTCGCCGTCGTTCATGGTATCGCCGACCGCGTCCTGACAGTTTCCTTTGACAAGAATGCGGCCGCCGTCGAGATAGGCGCCGAGGGCATTCCCCGGGGTGCCTTCGACCGTAACCGATCCTGTTTTGAGGGCTGTTCCGATATAACGCTGGCCGATACAGTTGTACACCGTGATCTCCTTCCTGTCGTCGCGGCGAATCATACTGTTCAGTTCTTTAAAATGCATTCCCGCTGCATCAATTGTTTTCATATTTCCTCCTATTCTCCGGCGTGTCCGATACCGAGGATTTCGAGTTCTTTCATATTCAGACCGATGCCGCGCAGCATCAGCCGGTTCCCTTTCAGACTTTCGACGGAGTTGATGCCCATTCCGCCCATCATCTCTTTGATTTCGTGATTCCATGCCGTTAAAAGGTTAATCAGTCTGTGGGCGCCTTCTTCGGCATCGAGGCGTTTGACCAGTTCCGGTTTCTGTGTTGCGATACCCCAGTTGCAGGAACCGGTCTGACAGCTGCGGCAGAGATGGCATCCGAGAGCAATCAGGGCGGCCGTTCCGATTGAACAGGCATCGGCACCTAAGGCGATTGCTTTGACAATATCGGCACTGTTGCGGATAGACCCTCCGACGATCAGGGAAACGCGGTCACGGACCCCTTCTTCTCTCAGACGGCGGTCGACACTGGCCAGCGCCAGTTCAATCGGAATTCCGACATTGTTCCGAATTCGGGTCGGTGCCGCTCCCGTTCCGCCGCGGTAACCGTCTATGGAGATGATATCGGCGCCGCTTCGGGCGATACCTCCGGCAATTGCCGCAATATTGTGAACGGCGGCGACCTTGACAATGACCGGTTTTTTGTAATCGGTCGCTTCTTTCAGACTGTCGATCAGCTGCCGTAAATCCTCAATCGAGTAAATATCGTGATGGGGGGCGGGGGAAATCGCATCGGATCCCTCGGGAATCATGCGGGTGCGGGAAACATCACCGACGATTTTTGTGCCCGGCAGATGACCGCCGATGCCCGGTTTGGCGCCCTGTCCCATTTTGATTTCAATGGCAGCCGCGCTGTTCAGGTAATCGGGATGAACGCCGAAGCGTCCCGAAGCAACCTGAACGATGGTATGTTCGCCGTATTTGTAGAAATCTTCGTGAAGACCGCCTTCACCCGTATTGTAATAAATTCCCAGAGCCCCGGCCGCCTTTGCCAGTGCCTCGTGTACTTTGTAGCTGACCGAACCGTAGCTCATGGCCGAAAACAGAATCGGCATTTCCGCTTTGAGCTGCGGTTTTAAATTGTTGATCAGTTTGCCGTTCCGATCCCGTTCGATGCGGGACGGTTTCGGTCCGAGAAAGACGCGGGTTTCCATCGGTTCACGCAACGGATCGATGGAGGGGTTGGTGACCTGTGATGCGTTAATCAAAATTCTGTCAAAGTAGACCGGCTGTTCTTCCGGGTTGCCCATGCTGGAAAGCAGAACACCGCCGGTCGAGGCCTGTTTAAAAATTTCGGTGACGGCTTGCGATGTCCAGTTGGCGTTGGTTCTGAAGGTGTGCCCGCTCTTGACGATTTTAAGCGCTCTGACGGGACACATTTCGACACAGCGGTGACAGTTGACGCAGCGGGAGTCGTCGCAGTCGAGTTTTCCCGTTCGGGCGTTAAACCGGTGAACGCCGTTCGAACATTCTCTTTCGCAAATGCGGCACATTGTGCAGCGGCTTTCGTTTCGCTGAACCTCATATTCGGGATAAATGTAAGTTGCCTGCATAATTCTCCTCCTTGCTGACTGTTTTTTCGAAAATAACCGCTTCTCCGCCTTTCGGAGACCAAACGCGGTCCGGGGCCGGCTCAATAACGCGGATGGCGCTTTCTTCGCTGGCAATATAAACGCGATCCTCTTTTTCGCCGACAACCATCGATCGCAGCTTCAGCCGGTCATTCAGTGCCATCAGGCCGCCATCGAAACCGACCAGAATCGAAAACGGCCCGGTAATCAGTTGGGATTCGAAAGCGTTGCGCAGATATTCGTGTCTCTGTCTTTCCTCCGGTTCCATTTTTTCGATGGTTTGCCAGAAGGGGGCGGCAATAACGGAAGCGATTTCACGAAGTGTCAGTCCGATTTTCCGGTTCAGATAATCGAAAATATAGGTGATGACTTCCGTGTCGGTTTGCAGCGTGCATTTGTAACCGTGAACTTCGATAGCACGGCGGTTGGCGTCGTACGAGGAAATTTCTCCGTTATGAACGACCGAGTAATCGAGAAGGGCAAAAGGGTGGGCACCGCCCCACCAGCCGGGGGTATTGGTCGGGTAACGGCCGTGTGCCGTAAAACAGTCCGCTTCGTATTCTTCAAGACGGTAGAATCGCCCGATATCTTCGGGAAAACCGACACCTTTAAAAACGCCCATATTTTTTCCGCCGGAAAATATGTAAGCGCCTTTGACCGTTGTATTGACCCGAAAAACGGTTCTGACAACAAATTCCCGTTCATCGAGCTGACTGTCGGCCAGTTTGGAAGGAAGAGGCGTCACGAAATAACGCCAGATAAGAGGTTCGTCGGTAATTTCCGGGATTTTACGGACGGGAATTTTCGAGAGGTTGATAATGTCATAAAGGGATTCGAGAACAGCTTCGCATTCCTTTCTGGCTTCTCTGTCTTCATAAAAAACATGGAATGCGTAAAAGTCTTTGTATTGCGGATAAATACCGTATCCGGCAAATCCGCCGCCCAAACCGTTGGAACGGTCATGCATAACGGCAATCGAACGGATAATTTCTTCGCCGCCGATTTTCCGTTCTGACTTCGAAAAAATACCGGAAATCGCGCATCCGGAAGGAATGCGGATTTCTCCCTCCTTTTTCATAACAGGACTCCTTTTGATGAATTTCGAAAAGACAAATATCTGTTTCGAAACCGAAGGAGTCTTATCTGCTAAAAAGCAAGCAGCAGAAAAAGCCCGCATTCGGTATGCGGGTGAAAAAGAGTCGGTTCGGTTTTGAATAACAGCGAATGTCTTCTCATGACAGTATCAGATTAAAAATTTGCTTTGTTTTTGTCAATAAAAATGATTTCCGCTATCCGACATAATTTTTTATGGTTTGTATAATTTTTTCTTATGGGAGGAGAGCGGAAAAAGCGAATTCCGTTCGAAGAGAGAGGTCATTTTGCTTGTTTTTTTATGGCGAAAACGTTAAAATAAAAGAATGGATGCGGAAGCGCGAACGCAAGTCATCAAAAAGGCCTCTCTGGTCGGCATTGTTGTCAATGCCGGAATTGCTGCCGTAAAAATCGGTGTCGGATTTGCTTCCGGCAGTTTGGCTCTGATTGCCGACGGCTTCGATTCATCGACGGATGTGCTGACATCGGTCATTTCTTTTTTTGCGGCAAGGCTGATTAACCGCCCTCCGGATGCCGATCATCCTTACGGACACGGCAAAGCGGAACCGATTGCCGGCAAATTGATTTCCTTTATTATTTTTTCCGTCGGGTTTCAGATTGCTTTAACTTCCGTCGCTCAAATCAAAGAAGGAGGACAAACGGTTCTTTCCCTGCCGGCGGTGGCGGTTGCGGGTATTTCGATTGTCTGCAAACTTTTTTTATGGATTTATAAGTATATTCTGGCAAAAAAATCGGACAGTCTGCTTTTAATGGCCGACGCCAAAAATATGAGGGGGGATGTGGTTCTCTCGGCAACGGTTCTGACGGCACTGCTGGCCGGTCATTTTTTGAATCTTCCCGTTTTGGATTCGATTGCCGCATTGGCGGTCAGTATCTGGATTATGGCGGTTGCTTTCAATTTGTTCCGTGAATTCAGTATCGAACTGATGGACGGTCATACCGAGATGAAAGATTACCGCTCGATTATCGATGCGGTCTCCGATATCGAGGGCGTCGCCAATCCGCATAAGATCAGAATCCGTAAAACCGGAGAAATGTTTTATGTCGATTTGGATATCGAAGTCGACGGACGGCTCACGGTAGCCGCCGGTCATCGGATTGCGATGGAGGCCGAAGAGGCGGTTCGCAGTTCGCTTGAAAATGTCGCCGACGTGATGGTTCATGTCGAACCGAAAGGAAACAGCGAAACCGAATCGTTCGGAATTTCCCGGGAAACATTCGATGATCGGGAAAAAGAATAAATTTTTTCGGAAAGCATTGACATAAAGACAGAAAAAAGAGATAATAAGCCATCAATCAGCAAAGGCGCTGTGGAAGGCTTTCCACAGCGTTTTTTTTTGGGGAGGTCGAAAATGAATGATATTCCGTCTGTATTCGGAAGTATGGTTTTTAACGATTCCGTTATGCGTTCCGTTTTGCCGAAAGATGTTTATAAGGCATTGAGACGGGCCGTGTCCGAAGGAAAACACCTGGATTTGGAAGCGGCCAATATTGTGGCAACGGCAATGAAGAACTGGGCGGTCGAAAAAGGAGCGACCCATTTTACCCACTGGTTTCAACCGATGACCGGCATTACGGCGGAGAAGCATGACAGTTTTATTACGCCGCTGGACGACGGCCGGGTGATTATGGAGTTTTCCGGAAAAGAATTGGTGAAAGGCGAACCGGATGCGTCCAGTTTCCCGTCGGGAGGATTGCGGGCTACGTTTGAGGCCCGCGGATATACCGCATGGGATCCTTCTTCATATGCTTTTATTAAGGACGGCACATTGTGCATTCCGACCGCCTTCTGTTCTTATAACGGCGAAGCGTTGGATAAAAAAACACCTCTGCTTCGGTCTATGCAGGCAATCGACAAACAGGCGTTGCGGGTTCTTCGCCTTTTCGGCAACAATTCCGCATCGCGTGTTTTGACGACAGTCGGTGCCGAACAGGAATATTTTCTGATTGATAAGGCAATGTATGATAAACGGCCCGATCTGGTTTACTGCGGGCGGACGCTTTACGGGGCCCGGCCTCCGAAAGGTCAGGAAATGGAAGATCACTATTTCGGAGTCATCAAACCGAGAGTTTCCGCCTTCATGAAAGATCTCGATATGGAGTTATGGAAGCTCGGCGTTTTGTCCAAAACGAAACACAACGAAGTGGCTCCGGCACAGCACGAACTGGCACCCGTATTTACGACGACCAACCTGGCAACCGACCAGAACCAGCTGATAATGGAAATCATGAAAAAAGTGGCCGAAAAACACGGTATGGTGTGCCTGCTTCATGAAAAACCGTTTGCGGGTGTCAACGGCAGCGGAAAGCACAATAACTGGTCGATTTCGACCGATACCGGCGAAAACCTGCTCGATCCGGGGGACACACCCGAAAAGAATGCGCAGTTTCTGCTGTTTCTGACAGCGGTGATAGCAGCCGTCGATGAATATCAGGATCTTTTACGCGTATCGGTTGCTTCCGCCGGCAACGACCACCGTTTGGGCGCCAACGAAGCGCCTCCCGCCATTGTTTCGATTTTCCTCGGAGAGGAACTGACCGAAATTCTCAAATCGGTCGAACAGGGCGTCCTTTATACGGGAAAAAAACGGGTGCCGATGGAGATCGGCGTAACGGTATTGCCGCACTTTCCGAAAGATGCAACCGACCGGAACCGGACATCGCCGTTTGCGTTTACCGGAAACAAATTCGAATTCCGCATGCTGGGTTCGGGACTTTCCATTGCCGGCCCCAATATTATTCTGAATGCGATTGTCGCGGAAGTGCTCAGCCGGTTTGCGGATACCCTGGAAGCGGCCCCTCATTTCGGCGAAGCGCTTAATGATTTGATCCGCCGGACAATCGGTGAACACAAACGGATTATCTTTAACGGGAACAACTATTCGGATGAGTGGGTGAGAGAAGCGGAATCCCGCGGTCTGCTCAACTTAAGAACAACCGTTGATGCCCTTCCTCATTTTATTGCACCGAAAAACGAAGAGCTTTTCCTGAAACATAAAATCTTTTCGAAGAGCGAACTCCATTCCCGCTATGAAATCCTGCTCGAAAATTATGCGAAATCGCTGCACATCGAAGCTCTTACGATGATCGATATGGCCAAAAAAGAAGTTTCGGCTTCGGTTCTGGAATATCAGAAACTGCTGGCAAAAACGCTCTCTGCCAAGAAATCGTTGGGTGATGCTTTCGATGCGACGCTGGAAACAAAACTTCTGGAAAAGGTTTCGGGACTGGGCGGATCTCTTTTCGAGAAATACGAGACTCTCGAATCGGCTGTTCTCAAGGCCAAGGATGTGAAAGATTCTCTCGAAAGTGCCCGATATTACCGCGAAACGGTCTATGCGGCCATGTGCGAACTGAGAGCCGTTGTCGACGAACTGGAAACGGTGATTTCGGCAAAATACTGGGCTTACCCGACTTACGGAGAAATCCTTTACAGTGTCCGGTAACACCGAGTGTTGTTTAATCAAAAAGCCGCCCTGTGCGGCTTTTTTTATTTGCGGAACAGAAAAACGGGCAAGAAGTGACCGGAAAACGGCCGGAGATCGGGGGAATGGAGGTGGCGAGAATCGAACTCGCGTCCCGGCGGGCACACCAACAGCATCCTACATGCTTAGTTTTATCCGGTGATTTAAGCAACTAAGTCGGACAAAACAAAACCTTAATTACCGATCCGGTAAAATGTCCCGAAATACCCCCGGCAGGCAATCGGTCAGTCCCTGTTTCTGACAGGTCTTTCATCCTTAGGAACAGCAGGAATCAGACCCGGGTTGCCGTATTAGGCAGCCAAAGCGTAATTCGCTTTTCCAGATAAATTGAGTGTCCCTTTTAAAGAGTGAGGCAGCTCTGCATGCAGCCGAAGTCTGCGACATCCGTCGGTCGAAACCGGTGCACCCCCTTTCTTTTAAAATAACATAAACAGCGAAAAGAGGCAAGCGCTCCTTGAAAAATCGTCCCGTTTCTGATAGAATGCGCACAGGAATAAGAGAGACAGATATGGAAAACAAGAAAGCCAAACCGGTCGCACACCGGACCAGAGAAGGGGCCTCTAAATCACGAAAAACCGAAGATAAAAATTTTACGTCCCCAAAAGGCCGCATCGGCAGTACGGAGCGCAAAGAAAAACCGTTCGAAAAATTCTACAAAAAAGAAAAACCGCTCGACAGAATCGAACGGGAAATTCTGAAAAAGTCGGAAACACCTTCCCATCGGGGTGAAATCTTTACGGAACGTTTTTCGACCGGCAAGCAGAGAACTTATTTCTTCAATGTGAAGGAAAACCGGCTTGGTGATATTTATCTGAATATTGTCGAAAGCAAAGAAAGCGAAAGCTCGCTCGGCTTTGACCGGCATCAGATTGTCGTCTTTAAAGAAGACCTTCAGGAGTTTCTGCAGGTGTTAAACCGCTCTATCGACGCCATGCAGAACCCCGATAAAAAACGGGTCAAAGTGATCAAAAAGAAATAGAGCCGTTTCAACCGGTTCAGTCGATGCGGAACGACCGGCGGTGAATCGGACTCAACCCGATTCGCCGGCACGCATCGCGGTGCGCTTCTGTCGGATACCCTTTGTGGCGGGCAAACCCGTATGCGGGGTACAATTTATCCATTTCGCACATATACCGGTCCCGTTCCACTTTAGCCAGAATCGAAGCGGCCATAATTTCGGGAACAAGCGTGTCGCCTTTAACAATTGCCCGGCACGGCACGCCGACCGGCGGTATCCGGTTTCCGTCTGCAAGACATTCCCATTCACCGACATGAGGCAGCCGGCGGCGGATTTCTTCAAACGCCAGCGCCATTGCTTTTAAAGAAGCCTGTAAAATATTGATCCGGTCGATTTCCTCCGGGGAAATAAAAACCGTCGCACAGGCGAGTGCCTCCTTTCGGATTAAATCGTAAAGCCGCTCCCGCTTTCGGGCAGAGAGTTTTTTGGAGTCATTGAGTAACCCAACCGGAAAATCGGGCGGTAAAACCGCCGCACCTGCCGTCACCGGACCCGCCAGAGGGCCGCGGCCGGCTTCATCCAAACCGCAAATCATAATTGACTGTACACCTTTTTGCGAAAAAGGAAAACCGTTTTGTAATGCTGTCCGTGAAAAACGAAGTCCGTTTTTCACGCTTTTTTGCTTTTCACAAAGCGCGATTTCTGTTATAATCAAATGATATTTTATCCTTTCGGGGTTGATTTGTGCTTTTAAAGAGTTTGGAAATTTTCGGATTTAAGTCGTTTCAGAAGCGGACAAAAATTGAATTTGCGGACGGAATCACCGCGCTGTTGGGACCCAACGGCTGCGGAAAAAGTAATGTCGTCGAAGCCATCAAATGGGTTTTGGGCGAACAGTCGGCAAAATCGTTGCGTGCCAAATCGATGAGCGAAATCATATTTAAAGGAACGCAGGAAGAACCGCCGATGAATATGGCGGAAGTCCGGCTGACTTTTCAGGACGACGATAATGTGATGAATCTCGGTGTGGCCGATGTTTCGATTAAGCGGCGCGTTTACCGTGCCGGCGAGAACGAATATTTCATCAACGAAACGCCGGTTCTGCTCAAAGATATCCGCGAGCTTTTTTTCGATACCGGAATGGGAAAGTCGGCTTATTCGATTATCGAACAGGGTCAGATCGACCGGATTCTTTCCACAAAGCCGGAAGACCGCCGCTTTATTTTCGACGAAGTGGCCGGAATCAACAAATTCAAAGCCCGTCAGCAGGAAGCCGAGCGGAAACTGGAGCAGACGTCCGCCAATCTGGAGCAGGCCGCACTGATTATGAAAGATGTGAGCCGCAGTCACGATCTGCTGAAATCGCAGGCGGAAAAGGCGGTGCTGGCGCGCGAGCTGAAAACGCAGATTTTCGACATCGAAATCAAACTGCAGCTTCTGAAACTGCGCCGTCACCTCGAAACGAAAAACACAAAAGAAACCGCATACAACGAGCGGGTGCTGGAAAAAGTCAAACTTCAGGACTCCATCGAAGAGATGTCGAAAGCGCTCCAGGCCGGCAAAGGCGAACTCGATTCGATGGAAAACAAAATGCAGCAGACGCTGACGCTGCTCAACAGTCTCAAATACGAAAAACAGAGCCTCGAATCGGCTATCGGGTTTCTCGAAGAAAAGGAGAACGGCATTCTCGACACCATTGCCTCGCTTGAGGAGGCACTTTCGCATGTCGAGGAAAAGATCAAAGAAATCGACAAACGGATTCTCGATAAACAGGAGATCATCGAAAGTTACGATTTGAAGCTGGGCGAACTCGAAGAGGAAAAAGCGAAACTGTCCGGCGAAATCGGGTATGCCCGCGAGAAAACGGCGTTGAACAGCGACGAAATCCGGACGCTGCAGGTGAGGATTCGGGAAAACGAAACGCTTCAGAGGCAGTTGAACGCCGATATGGCGGCGCTGACCGACGACATCGTGCGCAAGCTGGACGAAGGATTTAAGGAAACCGATTTTAATTTCGAAGCCAAACACCGGCTGGAAGAGGAAATCGAAGCGGTGCTGACCGAAATGAAAGCGATTATCGGCGCCAAAAGCGGCATCGCGAAACTGCTGAAAGCGCCCGAATCGCCGCTGAGCAGCGACGAAACCGAAAGTATGGCCGATTCGCTCTACACCGGGTGGGTGGAAACGGCGCGCCTGTGGGATGCCCTCAGTCAGGCGTTTGAAAAATACCGCAATGTTTTGCCCCGTTTTTTGGAAGATTTTCTTTCGCCGGAAGGTCTTGTGGCGGAAAAGAAAAAGATTCACGACAAAATCGACCGCCTGATTGCCGATATCGAATCGGGTCGGGAGCGGATTGCCGAACTGACCGACGAAAACCATTTTCTCGAAAGTCGCATCGCCGAAGACCGCGCCCGCGAAGGACAGCTCAACATCAAAAAAGTGCAGCTGGAAACACAGCGGCAGGGCTTCGAGGATCAGATAGCTCTGCACGAAACCGAAAAAGCGGAACAGTACAAATCGGTCGAAAAAAATCAGGCACTGATCCGAACCGAAAACGAAAAACTCCATGATGTCCGTAATCAGATCAAAGAAAAAAAACAGGACATCGATATGATCGAGAAGCAGAGGGAAAAGCTCAATGCCGAGTATCATAACCTGGAAAAAAATATTTCCAAAAACAGCGAGAGTCTGATTAAAGCCGCCGAAAAAATCTCCAAAACGCAGGACCGTCTGCGCGATATGGAAGAGAATCTTTCGAGCCTCAACGCCTCTCTGATTGCCGTTAAAGCCGACATTAAAAACATTTACGAAAACTTTACCGACAAACACGGCCGCAGTCTCTCCGAATTCGACAGCATGGTTTACGAAATTTCGGATAAAGAGCCGCAGCTGAAAAGCGACTACGAATCCAAAACCAAAACGCTGAGCGGTCTCGGCAGTATCAACTACATGGCTCCCGAAGAATACAAAGAGGTCAAAGAACGCTACGATTTTCTTTCCGCGCAAATCAAAGACCTCGAAACCGCTAAAAAAGATTTGGAAAAGGTGACCGAAAAAATCAAAGCCGAAGCGACGGAGATGTTCGAAGAGGCGTTTAAAAAGGTGCGCAAAAACTTTCACTCGATGTTCCGCCGGCTTTTCGGGGGCGGAAACGCCGAAATCCGTCTGTTGGATACTTCCGATGTGCTCAACAGCGGTATCGAAATTCTGGCCGAACCGCCGGGACTGAAGCTGCAGTCCATCGGGCTGCTCTCCGGAGGACAGCGGTCGATGACGTCGGTAGCGCTTATTTTTGCGATTTTCATGGTGAAACCGTCGCCGTTCTGTCTGCTCGACGAAATCGATGCCGCTCTCGACGAGAGCAACATCGGTCATTTTATTTCGACGCTGCAGGAGTTCTCTCACCAGTCGCAGTTTATTATTATTACACACAACAAAAAAACGGCCGCCGCCGCTTCGTCCATCATCGGAGTGACGATGCCGAAAGCCGGTATTTCCGCCGTTTTTTCCACTCAGCTGGACAACGAAAGCCGTGTTTACCGCGAAAAACGTCTGGCGCAGATAGAGGAGGCCGAATCACATGATTCAATTGAAGAAGATTGACTGGAACTTTAAACGGGCGCTGAAGCGGCGCAAACGGGAAGCCGAATGGGCCAAAGAGGACGGAACCGCCAAACCGTCGCGGCTGTCGGTTTTATCTTCCGATATTTCCGCCTTTACCCGTTCCCGTTCTTTTAAACTGTATCTGCTGGCGGTGCTGCTGACGGCCGTTGTTCTGGCCGGAATTCTTGTCTCGGTCGGGCTTGTCAAAAAATCATCACTGAAAAGCCGTATGGCCGAAGAGGCGACCTTCAACGAATTCGTGGGTCAGTCGACCGAGATTCTCAAAGTCTCCGATTTGGCCATTCCCGATTCGTTCAAGGGAGAAGAGAAGGAAGGCCCGATCCGATACCGCGAACGGATGAAAAAATGGACGCCCGAAATGGTTGCGCCTTACAAAAACGATTCCCGGGCCCTGGCCGAAGAGATTCTGGCGGAAGAAAATGAGAAGCGGATTCGGGAAATTCTTAACGATTAGTTTGTTTCTGACAGTTGCGGCGGTTTCGGCTTTCGGTTACGAACCGCCTTTTTTCCGCAACGAAACGGTCGAAATTCCGGGTCGTTCTATTTTATATCTCGGATACGAAAAAACCGACGGCGAGGCGAACCCGCGGCTTTACCCGCAGCTGACCGGAAAAGAGCAGCGCGGTGACGTGACCGTTTTCCGTTTCCGTTTCCGCGAACGCGGTGTTTACCGCCTGACATTCCAGCAGCAGAATCACACGACGGCGGAAACCTCTGTTTTGGAACGGGAAGTGCGGGTCGGGGCGGAGGAAAACCCGGTTACCGGGGATTCAAATCCTCAAACGCAGCCGCCGACGGAGGAACGCAGGTGACTGTGCGCCCGATGAAGCCTTCCGAATTTCGTTTCCTGCGCGGGCTTTTGTACGAAGCCGTATTCATTCCCGCAGGCGAAACACCGCCTCCCAAGGAGATTGTGATGCTTCCGGAGCTTCGGCTTTATTGGGAATCGTTCGGAATCCAACGGGGCGATATCGCGGTAACGGCCGAAATCGACGGAAGTCCGATTGGAGCTGCCTGGACGCGGATTGTCGATGATTATGCTCACATCGATGAAGAAATCCCTTCGCTGGCGGTGGCCTTATTCCCCCCGTTCCGCGGACAGGGAATCGGCACGCGGCTTTTGCTTTCGCTTTTCGGTGAATTGCGGCGCAACGGGTTTTCTCGTGTTTCGCTGTCCGTGCAGAAAGAAAACCCGGCTTACCGGCTTTACTGCCGTCTCGGGTTTCAAATGCTTTCGGATCACGGTTGCGAATGTGTGATGGTGAAAGATCTGACACAGGAGAGTCGGTAATATGCGTAACAGGATGATCTTTTTTCTGATTGTTTTGTTTTCATTTTCGGCCGTTACAGCCTGCCATCCCGATCCGCCGCTGCCTCCCGCATCCGGAGGTACTCATATCGACGAAGACGGTTCTTCCCAGGAGCCTTCACCCCCCGGCGGAGAAACCGGCAGTGAATCGGGAAGCGAAAGCGGCGGTGAATCCGGCGGCAATGAGGAGGGAAGTGAAGAACTGCCGCCTCCGCCGGAAAATCCCGATATGGTTTACATTATTCTCGATCCCAACGGGGGAACGGGTGAGCGGCTTTACGAAGAGCGGGGTAAAAACACGGTGTACTATTCCGCGTATACCTCTTTTATCAAAAGCGGTTACGCCTTTCTGGGATGGGCGGAAAGCAAAACCGCGGAGACGGTTCTTTACGCCGACGGCAGCCCCATTCCCGTTACGGATAACCGCATTCTTTATGCGGTATGGATTCCCGAAACCGAAGCTTATACCGTGACATTCGACCTGAAAGGCGGTATCGACAACGGCATGCCGAAGAAACTGTCCTGCCGCCCCGGCGGTTTCGTTTTGCTGCCTTCTTTAAACAATACCTATAAAGCCGGATTTGTACGAGACGGCTATTCTCCCGACGGAACGGCCGCTTCCGGACTGCTGAAAGCGGAGACGGAATTTTTCCCCACATCCGATACGACTCTTTGCGTTGTGTGGGGTGACGGCCGTTCTCCGCAGTATGCGGGCGAAGAAAAGTGGGTGCGGGGCGTTACGGTTGCACCGCAAGACTGGAAAACCTGGTGGAGTGAATACGGTGAGAAAACCGCATTCCACCGCCCGGATGCCGGCTGGTACGATGTGTATCAGGGAAACAAAGAGCTGTGTTGGGCTGCTGTCGCTTCCGATATGCTGCTGTGGTGGTATGATACCAATCGTGATGCAGTCAACGCCTATATTGCGGCTCACCCCGAACGCCGTTTTCCATCCTTTGATTATGACGGCAGGGGCGGAAGCGGTATTTTCTCGTATTTTGAGGAACACTGGACCGATAAAGGAAATCAACCCACTGTCGGACTGAATTGGTTTCTGACCGGTAATGCGGGAGTATCGGGCGGAGGTCTCTTTCGGGATTTGTTTGCGGGAAAGGAAGTCACTGCCCGGACAGGTTTGGTGACGAAAGCAACTTTCAATAATGTACTGACGGAGGCTCTGGAGGAAAATAAGATGCCCGGTATCGAAATTTATGCCTACGGCCCCCATGTGATTGCGGTGTGGGGCGTACGCTACGGCAGTGACGGGTTTATCGACAGACTCTACATTACCGATTCCGCCGTTGTCAACGAAAACGACGGCACATCATCTTACGGCGGTCTTCAATACACTCCCGTCACCTACGGAGCCGACGGAACACCTTACATTGATTACAATCAGGGATATGATCAGGCATCCGTGAGAACGCTGTACACATTTTCATCCTGCAAAGAGATATGGAACGAATACCGAAAATCGGGTAGAAGACAACAGTGAAAAAACGGATCTTAACATGTCACGGAAAATGGATCTGCCGGGAAAACAAAACCGGAATTGTGATAAACAGGGAGAAAAGAAAACCGTGAAAACCTTTAAAATCATTTCTGTGTTGTGTCTGTCGGTGCGGATGATAGGCACCGGACTGCCTGCCTCTGCGTCCGGACAACCGACCCGGGAGCAGATAGAAAGCATTAATCTGCTTGTGGCAAATATGGTGCCGAATCCACGGAATGAGTGCGTACAGTTCAATCCCAAACATCAGCGGGTGTATGTAACGGAAATCAGATATTGGGATTATGCCCAAGGCCTTGTTGACTATGGAACCACCGGATACCTTGCCCGTGCTTTCGAGTATCATTTTTCAAACGGCATGATTACATCCGTAAATATCCTGCATCTGTATGAGGACGGAGTAATGAAATTCCCGTGGCTTGAAATTTCCGCAGATAAAACAAGTCTGCAAATAACGGAAAGAGGAATCAATTTTATAACCCATAAAGAAAAAGAACCGGTTGTACTGCGGTATGTTATGAAAAACGGAAGCCTGAAACTGCAGGATTTCTCTCCGCAAACCCGCACCGATGAAAGAAGATTTGAAATCATACAGACAGAAGAAGGGCTTGAACTTTATGCGTGGGGATTTTTCGGCAGGCAGCCGGCCTGGAAAATCAGACGGGACGGAGATCTCCTGGAGTTTCATAATGATGACGGTTCATATATGAAATATGAAAACGGAATTCTTATGGAACGGCATTTGGGTAATAATGCTCCGGCACGGTTCGGGTATACAACGGCAAACGGAATAGGGCAGTATCGGAAGATCGGTGAAGACGGAGAAGTTGAACCCATTCTGGGGATTGAACGAAAAACAGACGAAGACGGTTATCTGATATACGAAAGACAGGAACCTCCCGGTCCTATTATTGAATCGGCAGGTAAGACAGAAATATTTATGGAAAATGAAATATTTGAGTCAGATTTATTCAACCCATTCTCACATAACGAAGGAAGAAATTTCAAATGAAACGATTATTTTTTATTTTTTTATTTATTTGTATTATATTATCACATTCTTTTTCACAGATTATTAGTTATAGTATTACAAAAGAAAAGTATATCTATTATGAAGAAATTGTATATAATTTTAATGAATTGTCTAAGGAGCTTCAGGGAGAATTAATTGGAAAAGATAAATT
>JAXEIF010000020.1:0-55174 GCA_034120015.1 Spirochaetia bacterium
AACACTTCTCCCCCGAAACCGTGTGTTAATATCTTTTGAAAGAAGTTTTGCATTGCTTCCCGTAATGTACACATCGCAGTTATGGTCCACCATAAGTCCGTTGACCAGATCTTCAAAACCGTCAACTTCCTGAATCTCGTCCAACAAGATATAGTAGCGTTCTTCATCCCTGAACAAAGATTTTAAATGACTGTATAATTTTTCGCTGTCCCGGAAGGGTTTGTTTTTTTGGGTTTCCAGGTCGATTTTTATAATACGGTTTTCAGGAACACTGTTTTTCAAAAGCCACTCATAAAACAGGGTAAAAAGCAGATAGGATTTACCGCTGCGGCGCATTCCGGTGACCACTTTGCAGACAGACCTGTCCTTATTGGCAATCAGTTGATGAAGATAAAAATCCCGTTGAATTTGTTTTTCCATACATTTATTCTACTCGAAAAACTTAAAAAAATAAAGAGTTTTTCGAGTAGATAGTTTTACATACAGTGTCATCACCTCCATTTATTTTAAACGCCGCTGATCTGACATTATTCCGGTCATTATTTTTGAAGAAATCTGTCCGACCGGCGCGCCCTTGTCATCTCCCGCAAAATTTGCTATGTTAAAGAACAGGAGTTGTGCATGAGTTTCCTTATCGGGATTATCGGTTTGAGTGTCATGGTGCTGATTCACGAATTCGGCCATTTTCTGGCGGCGCGGATGTTCGGTGTCGAGGTGCTGAAGTTTTCCGTCGGCATGGGACCGAAGCTCTACGGCCGCAAAATCGGCAAAACCGAATATCTGATTTCGGCACTGCCGCTCGGCGGTTACTGCCAGATGAAGGGCGAAGAGGATTTTGTCAAAGCGATGGAACTGAAAGCCAAAAAAATCGACGGTTCCGAAGGATCGCTTTACGGTATTGCACCGTGGAAGCGGATGGTGATCGCTTTCGCCGGTCCGTTTTTCAATCTGATCTCGGCCATGCTGCTCTTTGTCATCATTAATTTAAGCGGCTACACCATCGAAACGACCGACAACCGCCTGATTCTGGCCTCCGATTTCACGGGCAAAACCGATATGCCGGCCGATGCGGCCGGTCTGCAGACAGGCGACCGCATCACCGCGGTCAACGGCCAACCGACCGAATATTTCTATCAGATTCTGGAAGCCGCGGCGCTTCATGCCGGTAAGGAACTGACGCTGACGGTCGACCGCCACGGCGATCTGCTGACGGTCAGTGTTACGCCGCAGCTGAATCCGAAAACGGGTGCCGGTGTCATCGGTATTTTCAGTTTTCAACCGGCGGAAATCGACAAAGTGCGGACCGGTTCGCCCGCCTACGAAGCGGGACTGCGGCCGGGCGATGTCATTATCCAGATTAACGGCTCTCCGGTTGCCCACTCCCTCGATCTGCAAAAAGCGCTGTCGGCGCCGCAGGCAGGCGGCAAAGCGGCGGTAACGGTCAGCCGCGGCGGCGATGTTCAAACGCTGACGCTCTTTTTCGACCCGGCGGAACGCCGTGCTCCCGGCTTTTCTTTAAAAACACTGCGCATTCCCTCCGAACGGATGCCGTTTGGCAAAGCGGTTGCCGGCGGGCTGACCGAACCGTTTTCCATTATCGTGCAGCAAATCAAATCGTTTGCGGTTTTAAATCAGGTCGATCTCAACAGTGCCCTGCAGGGGCCGGTGCGTATTACCGCCATGATCGGCGACAGCGTGCTTTATTCCTTCGGACTCAGCATTAAAGACGGATTTATGTACACTTTCCGCATTATTGCAGTCATCAGCGTCATTCTCTTTTTTATGAACCTGCTGCCGATTCCGGCCTTGGACGGCGGTCTGATTCTGATTTCGCTGATCGAAACGGTGATCCGGCGGCCGCTGCCGCCTAAGACGCTCTCGATTTATCAGACGGTCGGTGTCTTTGTGATTATTCTGCTGTCGATTCTGGTTCTGACCAACGAGTTTATTTTTTACGCACGGCAGTAACGGGGAGGAAGGATGAAAGATTTTTTTCTGCGTCTGGCAGTGATTCTCTGTACGGCGGGTCTGTTTGCCGAGGAGCCTCTTCTCAACCACACCGGCAACATCAACGCCCTGGCTTTTGACAAAGAAACGCAACTGCTGTATTCGGCCGGTGAAGACGGGTTTCTCAAAATTTGGGATACAAAGGCGCTTGATATGAAGGGCTCTTTTTCCGTCAGCGATGTGCCTCTGACAAATCTGATAATCAGCACGCAGTCGCGGCGCATGGTTCTGACCGAACGGCGCGGACCGTCCCGCTACGGTCTTCTGCTGCGCAACACGGATACGGGAGAAGCGTTGGGAAGAGTGTTTATCGAAAGCCGCATCAACCGGGTGGCCTTCTCTCCCTCGGGGAAAATGGTGATTGTCGCGCAGGATCAAAAAGACTCGCTTCTGTTTTTCGATACCGAAACGCTGAACCGTATCGTGTTGCCGTTTCAGGTGACCGAGCCGGTGCTCGATTTCTACATCAACGACCAGGAAACCGCTTTTCTGGCGCTGACAAAAAGCGGCACAATCTTCTATTATAATCTCCAGGACAACAAGGTCATCAAATCACTGAAAGGGCCTCAGAATCCTCAGTCGCCGTACATTCTTCCCGGCGGCAATTATCTTCTGGTCCGCAACGGAATCAGACTCAACCTGGTCAGTCTTGCCAACGGAAAAGTGATTAACTCGACCGATCTGCCCGATGAGAATATCCGGCTGGTCGCACCTCAAGCCATCGGCGCCGTCTCCTGCTGCACGGAAACGGCGCGGGAGCTGATTCTCTACACCTGGAATTACCGCAAAACAGGCGAGATTTTTATGCCGACGCACATCATCCGCAATCCGGAACCGACATCGGCGGTGATTCAGGCCGGCGATACTTTTTTTCTCGGTTACCGCACCGGATCGGTGTCCTTTCTCGGCAGCGACAGCCGCAATATTCCCGTCTCGTCGGTTTTCATTCCCGAACCGCTGGGCGACATTGCCGTTGCCGGCAAAACGGTTTATGCCGTTACCGACCGTCAGGTGCATTCCATCAATGCCGAAACCAAGGCCGTCACCAAGGTTCCGCCGCTCAATCCGCTCGGACGCACGGCCTACCTCTATCCGGTGGGCAACGATCTGATCCTGCTGGCAACCGATAAGAACGGTTCGCAGCTGACCCGGATCGAAGGCGGCAGCGGTTTCACGCAGGCAACCGCCTCTTTTGATAAACCGGTCGTCTCGATGCTCGATAACGGCGAACTGCTGACGGTGTTCTTTTCCGACCGCACACTGCGGCTTTTGGACCGTGCGACTCTCGCCGAAAAGAAGACACTGCCGCAGAAAGTATCGCGGCTGCTTTACGTATCGGCCGACACCGTTTACGTTTTGCAGAAAGACTCTTCGTCGAACCGCAACCGTGTGGCGGAAATCGACATCGAAACGGAACGGCTGACGACAACCGCGTTAACGGTGCCGGAGGCCTACCGCCTTTACAACCCGAACAACAGTCCGCAGCTGACACTGATGACCCGGGAAAAATCGGGTTCGGGTGAATCGTTTTCTTTCTATAATATCGGTTTAAATAAACCGTATTCGACACAGCTTCTGTGGACAACGGCTCTGCCGGCTGCACGGCTCAACGGTTTCCGGTTGGGCGATACCTTTTTTTCGATTATCGAAAAGAAGCAGGTGGGCACTTTTGCCGGCAGTAAAGACAGCGACGAAATGCCGCTGCCGATTTTCACGCTGTCACGTCCCGCAAAAAAAGTTGTCGAAGGCGAATCGGAATTTTATATTTTGAATACGGATGATACGGTCTCCGTTTACGACAAAAATGCGCTGGAACCGAAAGGTCTGATGTTTGTCTCGCAGGGACAGTTGCAGTATTTCCCGAACTAGCGGAGGCCTGCGGCAAGGCTGCCGTTCGGAAAACAGCGGCGGATGACGGTCGCTGTCAGTTCTCGCCGGCGACCGCTTCGAAGCGGACAAATTCGGGAATAAAATTCAGGGTAATGGTATCGGTTGCGCCGTTTCGGTTTTTGGCAACGATGACTTTGGTCGGCAAAATTTTAGTCTGATTTTCGTTCTCATCCTGTTTGGTCACCCGCGGACGGTGAAGCAGCATAACAACATCGGCGTCCTGTTCAATCGAACCCGAATCACGCAGATTGGAAAGCAGCGGCTCTTTTTCATCCGTCTTTTCCGATTCGCGCGACAGCTGTGCCAATACAATCAGCGGAATACCCAACTCACGTGCCAGAGATTTCAATCCGCGTGAAATTTCACCGACCACTTCATGCCGGGGTCTGATTCCGGCGTTTTCCAGAGTAATCAGACCGATGTAATCGATAAAAATGACTTTGACGTCGAACTTTTTTTTCATCATCCGTGCCGTCGCTTTAATATCGAGAAAATTCATATTCGGCTCGGCACAAATATAGAACGGCTTGCGGTGAATCATTGACGATGTGGTGTAAATCTTTTTCAGATCGTCTTCCTGCATCCGCTGCGGACGTTTGACACGTCCCATCGGTACCCGCGATTCGGCAGCCAGAATCCGGCGCATAATATCGGGGGCGCTCATTTCCAACGAAAAAAAACCGACGGGAATATCTTTGTGAATAGCCATATTCATCGCCATCGAAATGGCAAAGGCGGTTTTTCCGATTGACGGCCGCGCTCCGATAATAATGACTTCGGTTTCTTTAAAACCGGTCGTCAGCTCATCCAATGCGGAATAACCGGATTCGATTCCGTCGTACAGCTGCAGAGAATTGATTTTCGACTCGATATCTTCAACCAGTCCGAACAGTACATCGTGCATTGTATGCACGCCGCCGTCGGTATTTTTCAGGGAAAAACGGGAAAACTGCTGGTCGAGATTTTCGACAACCTCACCGACAGACTGACTGATATCGTGCGATTCCTTAATGACTTCGTGTCCGAAACGAATGAGATCGCGCCGCAACGCACATTCATATACCAAATCGCAGTAAAACTCGACGTTGGCAACGGTCGGTACGGCCTGCGGCAGTGACGTGACAAAGGCCACGCCGCCGCACCGTTCCAACAGACCTTTTTTGCGGAGGATTTCCGTAACGGAAAGCTGGTCGATGGCTGTGCCGGATTCGTTCATTTCGCGCATAACGGTATATAAAGTCTGGTGCCGATCCGAATAAAACGATTCGGGTTTTACCTTATTCTCGATACGCTCGAAAATAGGACGTCCTTCGAGCAGAATGGCGCCCAAAATCGCCTTTTCGGCTTCTTCCCTGTAAATCGGCATCGAATCGGGCAGTCTTTCTTCCATTATATAATCCTCCGCAAAAGAAAAGAAAACCGGATCGCAGTGACCCGGTTTCCGTAAAATATGAAACTGTCTTATTCGGCAGCCGGCTCTTCGGCGGGAGCTTCGACCGCTTCGGCTTCTTTCCCGTCCGTCACCGAAAACTTCAGAACGGCTGTCTGGTCTTCGTACAGGCGGATTTTTGCCGTGTAGTGACCGACCGCCTTGATGGCGTGCTCGGGAAGATCGATTCGTTTGCGTTCGACGTTGATTCCGGCTTTCAGCAGTTCGTCGGCCAGCGTCGCATTGCTGACGGAACCGAACAGTTTGCCGTTTTCACCGACGGAAACTTTGATTTTCAGATCCATCGCTTCGATCTTTTCTTTTGTCGACCGCGACTGTTCGCGTTTTTCGGCCTTACGCTTTTCGATAGCGGACTGTCTTTCTTTCAGTACTGCCAATGCCGACTTTGTGCAGATAACGGCAAAACCGCGCGGCAACAGATAATTGCGGGCATATCCTCTTTTGACGTCGACAATATCGCCTTCTTCTCCCAATCCGGGTACATCTTCAAATAAAATGATTTTCATTCCGTTGTCTCCTTACCCGATTATTTTTTTGCGAACGGCAGATAAGCCAAAACGCGGGCTTTTTTGATTTCCTGAGCCAGCATTCTCTGATGCTTGTCGCAGGTTCCCGTAATGCGGCGGGGTAAAATTTTTCCCCGTTCCGTAACCGATCTTTTCAGCGATTCCGGATCCTTATAGTCGGCTTTTGTTCCGTTTGCACAGAAACGGCATACTTTTTTTCTGAAAAAAGCCTTTCCGGCTCCGCCCTTTATCCCTTTCTTCGGATCGTCTTTATCCGAAAAATTCATCTTATCATCCATAACTAATAAATCTCCTTAAAACGGAATATCATCTTCGAAATCGTTGGTTGCCGAATCGTTGCCGGCCGGCTGATACTGAAAGCGGTTTCCGGCAGGTGCCGCATAACCGTTGTTTGCCTGAGGCGCGGAAGGAGCCGGACTGTAAGCGGGAGCCGTGCTGTCACCGTAATTGCCGCCTCCGGCGTTACCGCCGAGCAGCTGAATTCCGGTCGCCGCAATTTCCACTTTACTCTTTTTCTGTCCGTCCTGTTCCCACCGGCTTTGTCTCAATTCGCCTTCAACAGCAACCTGTTTTCCTTTTCGAAGATAGGTACTCAGCGATTCGGCCTGTTTTCCCCAAAGCACGATATCGAAAAATCCGGTTTCTTCTTCCCACTGTCCTTCCGCCGACCTCTTATTGCGGTTAACGGCCAGTGAAAAACGGCCGACACAGGCGCCGCCGTTGGTATACCGTAATTCGATGTCTCTGGTTAAACGACCGACCAGAATAACATGATTGATGTCGCTCGCCATCCGACACTCCTTAGTTTTCTTTGCGAACAAAGAGATATTTCAGAATGTCACCTGAAATGTTAAAAATCTTTTCCATCGGCAGAATCGAAGCGGGATTCGCCGTCATTTCAAAATAGTAATAGTGAGCTTTGGTCTGTTTTTTGACCGGATAAGCCGTTGTGCGGATTCCCAAATCATCTTCTTTGGTTATCGTTGCACCCGCTTTCGTAAACTCATCTTTCACTTTCTGAAGACCGGCTTTAAAGGATTCCTCGTTCTGAGAGAAAAGAAAAGTAACCTCGTATGCGTTCATAGACCCTCCTTTCGGACTGAATTTTTTCTGATCTGCACAGGCAGATAAAGAGGTCATTTTGATTATAGGAATATTTCCTTTTTTTGTCAAGCGACAGCCCTATTCTACCGACAAAAGAGTATATGGCTTCGAGAACAAAAAACGATGAAAAAACTTATTTTCTGAACAGCCTGCTGGCACTGATTCACGACTCTCTTTATTTCGAACTGACGGACAATCCTTATGCGGGGAAAATGTTTGACGAACTGATCTTTTGCGCAAAGCAGGCATCCGAGATGGATGCTGCCGTTTCCATCGAAAACAAAAACAACGCCACACTGAAACAGCTGCGCAATTTACTGAAACTTCATCTGGACATTAAAGATACGGCTCATGATCTGCTCGAATCGATACCCGATGCCTTCAGCCAGGAAGAGCGGGAACTGCTGGCTCAAATCGCCGATACTCAGGACAGTGCCGCCACCGGACTGACAGTCAAACTGCGGCAGTGTAAAGAACTGATTGACGGAAACAACTGTCTGTCGAATATCGAAATCAATCTTCTGCTTTCCGATTCCAATTAATAAATTCAAAAAAAGGACTTTCTTTTTTTCTCTCTATCGATTATCATAATATAAGATTTCATTTTCCGGAGAAAAACATGAAAGGTAATGCCATCATCGGGCAGTCGGGCGGTCCGACTTCCGTTATTAATGCCAGTCTGGCCGGCGCCGTTGCCGCCGCCATGAAAACAGCCGATATCGAAACCGTTTACGGTATGAACTACGGAATCGAAGGATTCATGCAGGAACGTCTGATTAATCTGTCGGCTCAGAAAAAAGAAGTTCTGGAAGGATTGAAAACCACTCCGTCCTCGGCATTGGGATCGACCCGTCATAAAGTCACCGAAAGCGACTTTCCGCGCATTCTGGAGGTGTTGAAAAAGTTCAATATACGCTATTTCTTCCTGATCGGCGGAAACGACACCATGGACACCATTCACCGCGTCGAAAAATACTGCCGCTCTCAAAATTACGAACTGCGCGGTGTCGGTATTCCCAAAACGGTCGACAACGACCTGTTCGGCACACATCACACCCCCGGTTTTATGTCGGCGGCACGCTACAATATTCTGTCGGTCAAACAGTCGGGAGTATTGGCCCGCGATATGCAGAAAGTCGACAAGTTTGTCATTTACCAAACCATCGGCCGCGACGCCGGATGGCTGGCTGCCGCCACCGCTTTGGCCAAAGAGAAAGAAAGCGATGCTCCGCACCTGATTTACATGCCGGAAACCAAATTCAACAAAGCGGAATTTCTGGCCGATGCCAAAGCCTGTATCGAAAAATACGGCTTCTGCTCCATTGTCTGCGGCGAAGGCATCAAATATGCCGACGGAACACCCGTCAGCTCCAGCCAGACAAAAGACAAATTCAACAATATCGAATTCGGCGCCATGGGCGGCTCTTCCGTTGCCCTGCAGCTGCACCGTATGTTAAGAGAAGAAACCGGCTACCGCGGTGAATTCCAGATTACCGAATCCCTGATTATGTGCGCCGCGGATCGCGCCGTACAAAAGGATATCGACGAAGCTTTTGCCTGCGGCGAAGAAGCGGTTCGTCTGGCTGCTGCCGGAGAAAGCGGCGTCATGGTCACCATGATTCCGGATGCCAAAGACCCGAAAAAGATGACATTCGGTCAGGCTCCGTTAAGCGAAGTGGCTGTCAATGCCAAAGAAATGCCGCGCGACTTCATTAATGAACGCGGCAACTTCGTCACGGAGAAATTCTACGAATACATGCGGCCTTTGGTTTCCGATCTGCCTCATTATGTGGAACTGGACAAAGAGATTTAATCGAAAGGAGATTCTGTTATGTTTGATTTTCCGAAAAGAATTTTGGCGATTCACGCCCACCCGGATGATACGGAATCGTTTTGCAGCGGCACTCTGGCGTTGCTGAAACAGAAAGGATATGAGATTTCCATTGCCACAATGACCGCCGGAGGTATGGGCGGCATCAATTCGACAGAATGCCAGACCATCATTACCCGAAAAAAAGAGGCGGCTGCGGCTGCCGAAGTTTTGGGAGCCGATTACTACTGCTTCGATCAGCGCGACGGATTTGTGTTTGACAGCGAAGCGCTGCGCCATCAGGTCGCCGAACTGATTCGCGATATTGCGCCGGGCATCATCATGACCCACCTGCCGACCGATTATCACAGCGACCACCGTGTGACAGCTTCCGTAACGGAAATCGCAGCCATGCTGTCGACTCTGCCGAATCTGATTACAAAGGCAGCTCCTCTGGGGATCACTCCGCTGCTTTACCATACAACGCCGCTGTCACTGACAAATCCGGTCGGCGGTATTCCGTATCCGACCCCCACTTTTTATGTCGACATCACATCGGTCATCGACACCAAAATGAATATGCTGTCCAGGCATGAAACCCAGATTGACCTGATGCGCGTGATGCATAAAATGGACAATTTCTTCGAAGAAATGAAAAAAAACAATGTCGAACTGGCACAGATGGCCGGAGGCAAAGCCGAATATGCGGAAGCATTCTGGCAGCACCTCGGCGGCGGTTTCCAAAAAGACGATCTGTTGCAGCGGGAACTGAAAGATCTGATTATTTATCCGTAACACACCGAGGAGTCCGTTATGAAAATCGAAACCGGCGACGCAGGAATTCTATGCAAAAAATATTACCTGGTCAGCGACATCGGCGGTACCAATACGACAATTGCACTGGTCGGATGGCAAAACGATCAATTTCACATTATCGTAAAAGCTGTTTTCGAAACACAGCAGATTACCGACTTTATGATTCCTTTTCGGCAGGCATTTGCCTATTTCACCGAAAATTTCCAGTACAAAATTCCGGAATCATGCTGCATTTGCGCCGCCGGTCCGATTGACGGCAACGTCTGCCACCTGACAAACGCTTCATGGGGCGTCGACGGAAACAAAATCACAGCGGAATTCGGCTTAAAAACTTTTGTTATCAACGATTTTACGGCGCTCAGTTACGGAATTCCTGTTTTAAACATCGACAACGAAGCCGAAATCGTCAAAATGAAAGACGCCCGCGGAATGACACCGGTTCCGGAAGGCCCTTATAAAGCGGTTATCGGCGCCGGCACCGGTTTGGGTGTCGGATTTACCGCAACCGTTAACGGAAAAACCATTGCGTTTCCGTCGGAGGGTGGGCATTTCGATTTTCCCGCGTTTGATGACGAAACAACGGAACTGATGATTTTTACCCGCAAACGGTTGGGCAGTCATCCGGATATGGAATGCTTCGTCTCCGGCATCGGTCTCTCTTACATTTTTGACTTTCTGACGGAGGAAAAACACCCGGAACCGACACCTCTGCGCAGGGAAATCAAAGCATTACCCGACTCGGGACGTCCTCCCGTTATCGCCGCTAACGCCATGAAAGATCCGGTTTGCGCCGCAGCACACCGTCTCTTCCGCAAAATTTACGGGAAAATGGCCGGAAATATCGCCTCGGTTCTGTTACCCAAGGGCGGCCTGTACATCGCCGGCGGTGTTATCTCGAAAGATCTGAAGCTCTTTCTCTCCGACACGACGTTTATCGACGCTTTTTCCGTCAACTACAAAAATAACATTTCGAATCTGCTGAAAACAATTCCGATTTACATCGTCCGCAATTATTCGACATCGCTGCTCGGAGCCGCCAATGCGGCACGGAATTTCGAAAAATAATTCTTGCGATTCCGTCTCTCCCGTATTATAATGATTTTAAATTCATTCAAGGAGAGACAATCGTATGTCAGATTTCTTTTCGAGGCTCACAACAGCCGGCAGCGGTTCTCTTATGAGTCCGCTTGACTGGATGATTGTGGCCGCATACTTCATTATCATTCTCGGAGTCGGTCTCAGTGTCAGCCGGCGTGCCGGAAAAAACGCCGAAAGCTTTTTTTTGGGCGGGCGATCGCAACCGTGGTGGCTGCTCGGCTTTTCGATGGTTGCCACAACTTTTTCGACCGATACGCCGAACCTGGTCACCGACATTGTCCGGACACAGGGTGTCGCCGGGAACTGGTCGTGGTGGGCGTTCCTCTTAACCGGAATGCTGACCGTTTTCATTTATGCCCGTCTATGGCGCCGGTCGGGAGTTTTAACCGACGTCGAATTCTACGAAATGCGCTACAGCGGTAAATGGGCCACCTTTTTGCGCGGTTTTCGGGCCGTTTACCTCGGATTTCTTTTCAATGTCCTGGTCATGGCAACCGTCAGTCTGGCAGCCATCAAAATCGGCGGTATCCTGCTCGGTTTGTCTCCGTTCGAGACGATTTTCATTGCTTCGGTTGTTGTTTTGCTGATCAGTGCGATTTCCGGCTTCGAAGGTGTTCTGCTGACCGACTTTCTCCTTTTTATTCTGGCAATGGTCGGTGCCGTGGCAGCCGCCGTGTTTTCGGTCAAAGCTTTACCGGGCGCAACCGACGGCGCTGTTGTCGGTCTCTCCGGACTGATGGACAGCCTGAAAAGCAACCCCGAATTTTCGCAGAAACTTTCCATCATTCCGCGCGGAAAAGACCTCATCACCCTGATGATTATTCCGTTGGCGGTTCAGTGGTGGGCCTCCTACTACCCGGGCGCCGAACCGGGCGGCGGCGGTTACCTGGTTCAGAAGATGCTGGCAGCCAAAGATGAGAAAAACGCAACAGGAGCCACTCTGTTTTTCAATATCGCCCACTATGCCCTGCGACCGTGGCCGTGGATCATTGTCGCTCTGGCATCTGTTATCATTTTCCCGACAGTCCCCGATATTATCGCCGCCTTTCCCCATCTGAAAGACACGTCGATTATCAGTCACGATGCCGCTTATCCGGCCATGTTGAGATTTCTTCCGAAAGGCGTTCTGGGAATCATGATGGCTTCACTGCTGGCTGCTTATATGTCGACCATCGGCACCCACCTCAACTGGGGATCCTCCTATATGGCAAACGACGTCTATAAACGGTTCGTCAAACCGAACGCTTCTCCGAAAGAAGTGGTTTGGATCGGACGTCTTTCGACACTTGTCCTGCTTGTTATTTCTGCTTTTATCGCTTTCAAACTGACAAACGCCAAGCAGGCCTTCGATTTAATTGTCATGATGGGAGCCGGAACCGGACTGCTGCTGATTTTACGGTGGTTCTGGTGGAGGATTAACGCAGTCTGCGAATTTACGGCCATGATTGTTTCGTTTGCCGTTGCCATTCTGCTGACCTTTGTTCTCGTACGCGGAGGCGAAAACACGGAAGGAGCCGTAGCCGGAGTCGAATTCATCTGCCGCATTCCCGGCGCACCGGTTATCAACCCGATGTACCACCTGCTGTTGAACGTTGTCATAACAACCGTTGCCTGGCTGATTGTCGCTTTTACAACAAAACCGACAGACCCCGAGGTGTTACGCCGTTTTGTTGCCAAAACCAATCCGGGCGGTCCGGGCTGGAAAAAGATTTTCCGTGATGCGGAAAAAGCCGGCACGCCGATTGAAACAACTGCCGAAGCCACAAACATTCCGAAAGGAATTTTACAGATGGTTTTGGGCTGCTTTACGGTTTATTCGGCACTTTTTGCAACCGGCTACTACATTTACGAGTCGTATGCGGTTGCCGGAATCCTCACCGCCGTTTTTGTTCTGTCGGCAGCGGGGTTGATTTTTTCGATTACGAGAAAATCGGCATAAAATAAAAATCCGATAAAAACCCCGATTTTTATCGGGGTTTTTATTTTTTTTTGACAAATGAAAAATCTTGCCTTATAATTAATATATCATAAGAATCAGGAGCTTTATTTATGAAAAAATTTCTGCAGTTGTTTACGGCATTAGCTGTATTTTCTACTCTTTCGCTCTCCGCTTTTGCGGAAAGAACGACCTACAATATGAACCCCGGATGGTATTTCCATTTCGGCGACATCGGTAACGGCGAGGCACTCAATACAAATACATCCCGTTGGGATCTGGTTTCTCTGCCTCATACCATGAAAATATTTCCGTATGATTTAAACGGATTTAACAAATCGGGCCGATCCGTCGGCTGGTATCGCAAAACCGTATTGCTGAACGGTATTACGGACAAGACCGTTTTCCTTGAATTCCAGGGAGCCATGCAGGCTGTCGATTTATTTGTCAACGGAGAAAAAGCAGGCAGATATGCCGTCAGCGGATACGATTCATTCAGTTTCGACATCACACCCTTTGTCAAAGAGGGTGAAAACCTGATTGCCGTTCGCGTCGACAACCGGGAAACCAAAGAACTGCCTCCGGACGGCGTTAAACACGATTTCATTCTCTTCGGCGGTCTTTATCGCGATGTTTTTCTCACCGTTACCGATAAAGTCCATATCACCTATCCGTGGGAAGGCGAAAAACAGGGAATCCGAATTTACTATCCCGAAATATCCGCCCAAAAAGCTGTCGTTGCGGCAGAAACGGGAATCCGCAACACATCCGATAATGCCGCATCGGTCTCCGTTAAAACCGAAATTTTCGACAAAACAGGAGCACTTGTTGCTTCCGGCAACAGCCCTTCGCAGGAACTGGCCGCCGGCAGCAATATCTGTGTTTCGCAAACCCTTCCGGCTATCTCCAATCCGAAACTTTGGAGTCCCGATTCCCCTTATCTTTACACGGTAAAAACATCGGTTATCAAAAACGGAACTTCTGTCGACAGCAAAACGACCCGCATCGGATTACGATGGATGGAATGGACTGCCGATAAAGGATTCTTTCTGAACGGCAAACATTTGAAGCTGATCGGAACAAACAGGCATCAGAACTGGCCCTATATCGGCGGCGCCCTGCCCGACACACTTCACAGAGCCGATGCGGAACAGCTGAAAGCTATGGGCATCAATTGGATTCGTCTTTCCCACTACCCGCATGACCCCGATTTTCTCGATGATCTCGACGAACTGGGACTGCTGGCTCTGGAAGAAGGACCGACCTGGATGAGACGCATTCCCGGAGCCTGGATGGATAATCTGACAAAATCATTCACGTCAATGGTCCGCCGTGACAGAAATCACGCCTGCATCATGATTTGGAACGCCTGTATCAACCACGAAACCAAAGCGCTGCCCGAACTGGTTGCGGCCGCACAAAAAGAAGACCCGGGCAGAGCTCTCGGTCAGGAAAATGTTTACTGTCCGATGGATTTCACCCACGGGAAAGTCTCCGAAAAGGCATTAACTCTTGAACATACCGGCCACATGTTCCCCACTACAAGAGGCGAACGCAATAAATCGAAGCGCAACGGCAGCAACCGCGAACTGGATCAGGCCCGACGTCACATGGAAATGATCAGCCAGGCCAACAAGACTCCGAGCAATTACGGACTGGCCAGCTGGTGCGGCTATGACTACAACACTTTCCACAACTCCCAGGAAGCTATCGCCCGTCACGGCATCTGCGATCTTTTCCGAATCCCGAAATATTCTTATTTCTGGCATCAGAGCGAATTTACGGACAAACCGATGGCCTATATTGTCCGGGAAAACAGCGAATCGGCAGTTGTTTTTACCAATGCGGAAAAGGTTAAACTTTCTGCAGGTGCAACAAAAGAAAACATGAAAGATATCGCAATTCAGTCACCCGACAGGGGATTGTCCGTTAAACATCCTTTTGTCACGTTTAAGATTCCGGCAGATTCGAACTTCATTAAAGCAGAAGCAATGAATGGCGGAAAAACCGTTGCCACGGCTTTTTGGAGCGAACCCGGAGAACCGGCAAAACTGAAAATCGAATATGAAGACCGTGCCTTAAAAGCCGACGGAAGCGACCTGATTCGTTTACAGGTTTCCGTTCTTGATAAAAACGGGATGATTGTCGAAAAACAGACTTCTCCTCTTTCGTTCACAATCGAAGGTCCCGGACAGTTAATCGGAGAGAACCCTGTTAATCTCATTGCCGGTCAGCATATTATTCTGGTTCAAAGCGGTTACAAAACCGGGAATCTGACTGTTACGGCATCTGCCTGCGGGCTTACCTCTGACCCGGTCACAATCAAAATCGTAAAAGCCGATGACGATATGCTGTTCCCCGTCGGATTCAACGCCGAAACACCTTCCAAAATCGGCTATGATGTCAAACCGAAACAGAAAAAAGCATCCGGTAGAGAAAAAGTAGATGCGTTCTCCTTTGAACCGGTTATCAACGCCGAACCGGGAGCTTATGTCGAATCGTCGGCAGTTCTGCTCTCCGGCTTTGTTAATCCCGTTCCGATTCGGATCAAGGGCGGCGAATACCGCGTTTATGTTTCCGGATATACAGATAAACCCGGTGAAGTTCAGCCCGGTGATGCTGTTTTTGTAAAAGTAAAAGCTTCCGAAAAATCCGGAGCTACCGTCAAAGCAAAAGTAACTATCGGCAACCGTTCTGCCGAATTTAAGGTCACAACCAAATAAAACGAATACCCGCGGCAATCACCGCGGGTATTTTTATCAACAGGAAGTATCGGGAGAAAACGATGAAGAATATCCTTATCGAAAATCTGACGCACGATTACGGCAACGGAAAAGGTATTTTCAATCTTTCGTTCGAAGTCAAAGAAGGAGAAACATTCGGATTTCTCGGTCCCAACGGTGCCGGAAAAACCACGACCATCCGCCACCTGACGGGATTCCTGCATCCGCAAAACGGCCGCTGCACAATTTGCGGACATGACTGCCGAAAAGAAAGTAAAAAAATTCAGACTGCCCTCGGATATATTCCCGGCGAAATCAGCTTTTTCGATGATATGTCGGGTGATGCTTTCCTCGAATTTGTCAGGAAATACAGGGACATCCGACGTCCCGACAGGAAGAAAGAACTGCTTGAGCGTTTTGAACTCAATCCGAAAGGTAAAATCAGAAAAATGAGCAAGGGCATGAAGCAGAAAATCGGTATTGTCGCCGCCTTCATGCATGATCCTGAAATTCTTATTTTGGATGAACCGACAAGCGGACTCGATCCGCTGATGCAAAACCGTTTTATCGCACTCCTGGATGAGGAACAGAAGAACGGAAAAACAATTCTTTTATCAAGCCATATATTCGAAGAAGTGGAAAGGACCTGCCACCGGGTCGGCATCATCCAATCGGGACACCTGGTTGCAATGGATTCAATAGCTGTTCTGAAAGCCTCCCAAACGAAAAAATTTATCCTGACTTTTTCTTCGGAACAGGAGGCCGAAAGGTTCGCGGCGGCGTCAACGGAAGATTTGCACAGAAACGGGAATCGAATCGAGACGGCTGTCCGTCGGAATTTTAAAGAATTTCTGACGGCGCTTTCCCGATACGACATCACCGATCTGTCGGAAGTCAGTCAGAGTCTCGAAGAAATCTTTATGCAGTACTACGGAGGAACAAAAAATGCCGAATAAAACTCTGCTTATCAAAGAACTGAAAGGGTTGGGAAAACTCTTTCTGATTTTTGCGGCCGTTCTGACGCTTTATATCACTATGATTGTTGCAATGTATGATCCGTCGGTTATCGACACCATCAATCAGTTCAGGGAATCAATGCCGGAATTAATGGCTGTTGTCGGAATGGATGGAGCTTCCGATTCACTGATTGACTTCATCATTTCCTATCTCTACGGATTTCTGCTCCTGATGTTCCCCATGGTCTTCTCGTTCTTTTGCACCTATAAACTGATCGGTAAATACATCGATAAAGGTTCTCTGTCAGTCCTGCTTGCGGCCCCCGTCAGCCGTACTTCCGTCATATTGACCGAAATAATGACAGCCGTGATCGGGTTGATTTTGCTGTTGCTGTATGTTTCGCTTCTGGAACTGGTTTGTGCGGAAATTCAATTTCCGGGAGAAATGAATATCTCCGGTCTGATTCAGATTAACTTCGGACTGTTCGCCCTTCACCTTTTTATTCTAGGCATCGGTTTTCTCTGTGCCGTTTCCTTTAATGATTTGAAAGGCAGCATCGGCGCCGGAGCCGGTATTCCCGTTCTGTCTTATATTATGACAATGCTCGGAAATGCCGGAGAAAAGACCGCAATATTCCGCTGCATCTCTTTCTATTCGCTCTATGATCCGTCCGGTCTGATTGCGGGCGAAACGGACGCCGTTATCGGAACTGTCGTTCTTCTGACAGGAGCCCTGCTTCTGCTCGGTTCCTCAGTCCTTGTCTTCAATAAAAGAGATTTTGCACTCTAAATACGTCCCGAATCGGTGTCGGACTGAAAAATATTCAGTCTGACACCGCACCACGGAATCAGACCTACCGCAATCAATCCGACCAGAAAATAGCGAATCATATCCAGCCATCCCCATGCGGGAAGCAAAAACTTGATTCCGGTATAAACCAGTGCGATCGGAATAAGACCGATAATATAACGGACAATTTTTGTTTTCATCGTGCCGGCCGTGGAATAACCGCCGTAAAGATATTCGCATAAATAACCGCATGCCAGCCCCGATGTCAGCAAAGCAAATTTATGTATATCTCCCAAATCGAATCCTTCCGGCAGAAAAAAAGAAGCTGCATAAAATCCGACCCCCAAAAGCATCGCCCCCACGGCCGTTACCGTCAGGAACAGGAAACGAACCCGCCTGTCTTCATAGATATGAACAAAACGGCGGAAAAGCAAAAGAGGAAACAAAAATCCGATCAGAAAACCGAAAGCAACATCCTGAGGCCAGTGCACTCCCAAATACAAACGCGATAATGCAATCATCAATACGATAACAAAAACAATCGGTATCAGCCATGCTTTACGCAAATAGGATGCAGCCGAAAAATAAAAAGTCGCCGCATTCTGCGTATGCCCGCTCGGGAAAGAGTACCCTCCTGCCGTTGCCAGGCGTTTCCCCTCGACGCCTTCCAGCGCCTGAAACGGCCTCGGATGCCTGAAAACAATTTTCAGCAGCAGATTGGACAGGACGGAATACATTAAAACGAAACAAAATGCAAAGCCTCTTTTTTTATCGCCGTTCCAGAGGAACCACCCCAGCACCAGCAGATACAAAGGCGGTTCTCCCATGAAGCTGAAAAAATGAAACAATCCGTCCCAAAAGGGAGTGGCATACTCCTGAAAAAAAAGTAAAATCGATTCCTGCATCAAATCCTCTTTCGGATGGAACAACCGCTATTCCGCTGTCATTCGAAAACGATAAGAGTAAGACTGTTTCCCCGGTAAAAGATAGTCATCCAAAGGCGCTGCCCCCCACGAATCGATACACCCCAAACCACGTTGGGCAATATCGATATTCACAGTCACTGTTTCTCCGATACCCGAAATTTCGTGCGGATGTTTTGCCGCTTCGAGAGCTTTTTGCGTGAAATTCCAGACATTAAAACAGAAAACGGGATCTCCTTCTATTTTCAGCACCTTGTCTTTTGCGGCAATTTTCAGAGAACGGACTTCCGTCCGATAGCCGCACTCCTGCGGATCGGCATAAAAATGGTTCAAAGAAGTAATCGGCGAAGAATAGACTCCGATCGGGTAACCGCTGAAACGATCCTGATAGTTCTCTTCCTTTCCCCGACCGAACCACGAAACATCGGAGAACGTTTTATCCGTTTCGAATGTCAGACCGATGCGCGGAACATCCCGGGAACCTTTCAAATCAAACCTGGCCGCAACTTCGACCGTGCCGTCATCATACACCGTATATTCGCGTACAAGTTTCGACAATCCTTTTAAACGGGATGTTGCCTTCAGCACAACAGCCCCGGTTTTCCCGGTAATCTCCCACCTCGTACCCGAGGTTCCCGCATCCGTTACTTTATTCCATTGTTTTAACCGATCCGGAGCTTTATTTCCCTCATCATTATTGGTCGGCGCTCTCCACAAATTCACCCGTAACGGAGCCGTCAGATATGTTTTCCCGTTTTTCTCCCAATCCGTCATATCGCCGCTCTTTTCGTTAAAAACAATCCGAAAATCTTTTCCGGAAACAACGTATTCCCCGTTATCTTTTGTGAGCGTCGAATCGGCAGCAGCGCAGCGGTATTCTGTCAGTCGTCCAGGTTCTGTTAATGCAAACTGATCGAATCCGTACTCATATCCTTTATCACACCATGCCCGACCGGTATTGTAAAGATAAGTAAACGTCACAAGCAAATCGGCCTTGTCAAGATACGGTTTCAATTCAGCCGTCAGATCGATGGTTTTCGTTTCCTGCGGAGGAAGATTAATAGCGCCGATAACACCCGAAGTCACCTTTTTTCCGCCGGCCTCGGCTTTCCACTGAATCCAATAGGAAGAAAGATTCTCAAAGAAATTTTCGTTCTTCAGCAGGAATACAGTTTTATTTTCCGTTGCTGTCATAACAATATTCTGATAGATATGTTTAACCTCGGCCGCATGAGGATTCGGAACACCGAGCGAATTAACGACGCCGTTCATCAGAAAGTTCCCGTCATTCGGATAATCACCGAAATCACCGCCGTAAGCCAGATAGGAAACGCCGTCTTTTGTTCTGGACATAATCGACTGATCCTTAAAATCCCAAATGCATCCGCCCTGCAGGTACGGCTTCGACCTGATAATATCCCAGTATTCTTTAAAGCCCCCCATACTGTTTCCCATTGCATGGGCATATTCGGCGATAATAAACGGTTTACGCGGTGCCATAGCAGGAACGGAATAAAGTTTATCGCTAAAAAAATAAACCGGTTTTAAATCGCCGTAATTTTGCAGATCCCAATGCGGCGTATACATGCTGGCATAGACATCGGTATTCTCTCCGTATCCGGCCCGCTCCGCCATGAAAGGACGCGAGGGGTCTGTTTTTTTTGCCAATTCCCGTTCGGCAGCAATACCGACACCGTCGCCGGCTTCGTTCGAGGCAGACCACATAATAATCGAAGGATGATTTTTATCCCGCTGCATCATCCGGTTAAACCGGTCGACATGCGACCGAACCCATTCCGGCCGCTTTGCCAAAGAGGCGGGACCATACCCCATTCCATGGCTTTCGATATTGGCTTCGTCGATAACATAAAGACCGATGCGATCCGCATATTTGTACAGATAGGGGTCATTCGGGTAATGCGAGGTTCTGATGGTATTAATGTTCAACCGTTTCATCGTTTCGAGATCCCGACGAATCACTTCCCGTGTCACATACTGTCCCGTATAGGCGTCATGGTCATGTCTGTTAACCCCTTTGATAAAAATCCGCTGCCCGTTAACAAGGAGATCGCCGCCTTTAATTTCGACAGACCGAAAGCCGACATCGCAGTTTGTTGCCTCAAGCACCCGATCCGAACCGTCTTTCAGTGAAAAAACCAATCTGTATAAATTCGGAATTTCGGCACTCCACAATTTCGGATTTGCGATAAACGACTCCATTCTCACGGTTTGAGTCCGACCGGCAGCAACTTTATACGTTATCGAACCGGAGGCCGTCTGAACGTTTTGGCTGTCATACAAAACATAAGAAAGTAATCCGTTGGATTCGCTTTTTCCGTAATTTTTTATCACAGCCTGAATACGGAGATCGGCATCCCGATATTCGTTTCGCAAAACCGTATCGACTTTAAAGTCAAACAGGGAAGTTTTGGGAGTCGAATAAAGAAAAACATCCCGGTAGATCCCGCTCAGTCTCCAGAAGTCCTGGCATTCCAGATAAGAGCCATCGTTATACTTAAAAACCTGAACAGCCAACCGGTTACTGCCCGATTTGATATATTCCGTAATATCGAAAATCGCGGGAGTACGGCTGTCCTGACTGTATCCGACCTGTTTACCATTCACCCATATATAAAAAGCGGAAGCTACCCCCTGAAACTGAATAAAGACCTGTCGTCCGCCCCAATCGGCAGGAACGGTAAAATTTCTGCGGTAGAATCCGGTCGGATTGCGTTCGATAAATGTTGTCCAATTTTTCGGCGGTTCTCCCATAACATAAGGCGGATTTTTTACGAAAGGATAAATCTGATTAACGTAAATAGGCGTTCCGTATCCTTCGATTTCCATATTGGAAGGGACCTTAATCTCGGACCACCCCGAATCATCAAAATCGTTTTTCCAAAATTCCGCCGGTCCGTTTTCGGGTCGAGGTGCCCAGACAAATTTCCAGTTTCCGTTCAGCGAACTTTTAAACGCCAGGGATTCGTCATCGGTACGCGCTTCACTTTCAGTCGCATACGAATCGTGAGTCGCAAACGGATCGACTTTATTGATTCCGATAACCTGCTCGTTTTCCCAATCGGACGCAAAGACCGCCGCTCCGGAAAGAATTAAAAACAGAATTAAAAACTTTTTCATAAAAACCCCCGTTGAGATTTACTGTATCCAATTATACAATTGCACTCCCGCTGCTGTCAACGATAATTTTATGCTGACAAATAAAAAAAGGCTGCACGAAATCCGTGCAGCCGATAACGGGATACCTGTTTCAGAATGACCCTTCCCGCTTCTCACCGTTAATCGACGGAATCAGCAGTTTCTCACCGGGATAAATCAAATGCGGTGAATCCGATTTCAGAGTATCTTTATTGGCTTCATACAGAACCGTCCATTTATAAGGATCTCCGTAAACCTCTTTTTTCCCCGCTATGCGCCACAGACAGTCACGGCATTCGGGAACCAGTTTAACCACATAATACTGCGGCAGAACATTTTCCGCCTCCGCCGTTTCCGAAGGTTTGTACATACGGCGGATACCGGCCAGTGCATTTATGACCTTATCGGCCTCCGTTATTGCCGTCTGATAATCTTCCGTTTCAAATGCTTCGACGGCCGCATTGTACCAGGCAGATGCGGACTCAAACAGTTCCGCGTTGAAATCGGCCAGTTTAATCCGTTTCGCATAATCGATGCGGTAACCGGCCATTTTTACTTTGCTGTTGGCACGGTAAATCAGCTTCATTTTTTCGATATATTCGAGAGAAAGCTGAGCCTGTTCTTTTGCTTCAACGGAATACTGAATTGACTGTTCGTAATTTCCGTTTTCCAGTTCGACTTTCGCTTTTTCTTTCAGCTCGACCGACCGGCGGTAATATTCGTTATCCTCGAAATTCTGAGCAAAAAGAACGGATGCAACCGATATCAAAACCGTCAGAAAAAAAGCTTTTTTCATTCTTCGACCTCCATAGCGGCTTCCAGTTCCGCTTCCAAACGGGCCTTCTCTTCATTTCCGGCACGAATTTCTTCATCGTTTTGGGCAATCGCTTCCTCAGCACGGCGTAACGCTTCAAGTGCCTCGGCATATCGGGAGTCGCCCGCGGCTTCGTATGCCTTTAAAAAAGCATCACGGGCTTCCGTATACTTTTGGAGCGCCGTAACATAATCTTCGGTCTCCGCCGCTTCGTCACCGGCCGCCAACGCGGCAGTCCCCTGCGCGTACAAATCGGCCGCCTGCCGATCGGCGCCGACGGAAAGCGCTTTTTCCTGAGCCGCTACGGCTTCTTTTCTCATTTCATCGGCGGCGGTCATCTCATCCGCGGAAGGTTTGGTTTTACAGGCAAACAGAGCCAGTAAGACCAATAACAGCAACGGTACATGTTTCTTCATAAAAGTCCTCCATATAACTTATTATTTTTATTACCGATGTTTTATTATACCCTAAAAAAAAAAGAAAAGATATTCTTTTTTTCAAAAAAATACCTTTTCTTCTAAAGATTATATAATTACAATTTTATAAATTATATAACTCCGTAAGAGACCATCGCTTTTGCCACCTTCAAGAAACCGGCAATATTGGCCCCGGCTACATAGTTGCCCGCCTTACCGTAAGCTTCCGCCGCAGACAGACAGTTTTTATGAATCGATCTCATGATGTTGTGAAGTCTTCTGTCCACTTCTTCGGAATCCCAGGACATTCTCAAACTGTTCTGACTCATTTCCAAACCCGATGTGGCAACACCGCCGGCGTTGGATGCTTTACCCGGTGCATAGAGAACATTATTGGCATGGAAAATTTCTACCGCGTCGGGAGTGCTCGGCATGTTGGCTCCTTCGGAAACACAGTAACAGCCGTTATTAACAAGTGCCTGCGCATTCTCACCGTTCAGCTCGTTTTGTGTGGCCGACGGGAAAGCGGCGTCACAGCGGATACCCTGTTCGCGGACCGTATCCCAAATACTCTTTCCTTCGAAGTAAGGCAGATTCAGAGCTGCGGCATAATCTTTGATGCGGCCGCGTTTATTGTTCTTGATATCCATCAGAACATCGAGCTTTTTATTGTCGAAACCGGCTTCGTCAATCACCGTTCCGTTGGAATCGCTTGCCGAAATAACCCGGACACCCAACTGCAACAGTTTCTGAATCGTAAACTGAGCCACGTTTCCGCTTCCGCTGACAACAGCCGTCTTTCCGTCGAACGACTCGCCTCTCGTCGCCAGCATTTCGGCCGCAAAATAAACCGAACCGAAACCCGTTGCCTGCGGACGAATCAGACTTCCGCCGTATTCAAGTCCTTTACCTGTCAAAACTCCCGTATGCTCGTTTCTGACTTTTTTGTAAGCACCGTACAAATATCCGATTTCACGGCTGCCGACCCCGATATCTCCCGCAGGAACGTCGATATCCGGACCGATATGACGGTAGAGCTCCATCATGAAAGACTGACAAAAACGCATGACTTCCCGGTCGGATTTTCCTTTCGGATCAAAATCGGAACCGCCTTTTCCGCCGCCGATCGGCAACGTTGTCAGCGCATTTTTGAAAATCTGTTCAAAACCGAGGAATTTGATAATTCCCAGATTCACGGAAGGATGGAAACGCAGTCCTCCTTTATAAGGTCCGATCGCGTTGTTAAACTGAACACGAAAACCGCGGTTTACATGCACATTGCCGTTATCATCGATCCAGGGAACTTTAAACATAATCACCCGGTCCGGTTCGATGATCCGGTCAAAGACACCGTCTTTTGCAAATTCGGGATGACGGCTGACGGTCACCGAAATACTGTCCATAACTTCGGTAACAGCCTGAATAAATTCGGTTTCGTGAGAATCTTTTTCTTTTACTTTCGCAATAATTTCTTCTGCAACAGACATTGCTTTTTTTCTCCTTTCCGAACCGCATTTTAGCAAAAAAACGACAAAAAAACAATATTTCGTACTTTCCGAATTTAACTTTTCGGAAAAATTAAATTTTTTGATATCTTTTCATTTTACTCCGTACTACAATAATTTTCAAAGGAGTTTTTTATGAAATCCGTAATGATATTTCCGCTCTTTCTTTTGTCTGCCGCATTTCTGCCGGCTCAGACATGGCAGATTTCCAATCCGCAAAAAACACTGACATTCGAAGTCTCACTGACCGAAGGCAGACTGTCATATCGGCTTTTCGACAGCAAGACAGTTTACATCGAACCGTCGCCGCTCGGGCTGACAACCGAATCGGCTTCTCTTTCCGCCGGGTTTTTGCCCGTCTCGGAAAAACGCGGAACGGTCGCCCAAAATTACCGCATTAACCACGGTAAAAAATCGCACTACACCAACAGCGGAAATACTCTGTCTCTGATTTTCGAAAACCCGGACGGCAACCGTCTCGGACTCGAAATACAGGTCTACCCGGACGGTGCCGCGTTCCGCTACACCGGGAACTGGGGCGCTACGACGATTCTTAACGAAAAAACCGGCTTTAAACTGAAACCGGGCATCCGTGCCTGGATGCAGACGTACGACAAACCGATGATCGGCGGTCCTTCCTACGAAAAACCGTACACGCGCACCGTTGCCGGCACACATGCAGACACTGTCCGCCCCAATAACGGCTGGTGTCTGCCGGCTCTTTTCGAACCGGCTCCCGAACGATTTCTGCTGATTGCCGATGCCGATGTCCGCGAAAACTACTGCGGCGTCCGGCTGGAATCCGAATGTACCGACGGGCTCTACCGCGTCCGATTCCCGGAAGAAGGTGACGCCAAAGGACACGGCGAAGTCTGCCCGCGCATCGATGGCGAATTTGCCTCACCGTGGCGCGTTCTGATTGCCGGTGATTTGGCAACCGTTTTCGAAAGCACGCTCGTCACAGATGTCTCCGCAGAGCTCGATCCGGTTTTCGGCGGCACTTACCCCGAATGGGTCAAACCGGGACGCAGCGCCTGGAACTGGGGTCATTATCATAATATCCGGTGGAACTCCGGGTACAAACGGGAACTGAAAGCCGCCGCGGCCGCCCGCGAACTGGGATGGGAATACTCACTGGTTGACGCCAACTGGAATACGTGGGGAATCAATCCGTATAAAAAAGTCAAAACGCTGATTGATGCAGCCGGCGACGAAGTCGGTATCTGGCTCTGGTACAATTCCGGCGGAAAACACAACTCCGTAACGGAAGCCCCCCGCAACAAAATGGCCGACCGGGAAATCCGCCGTGCGGAAATGGAAAAACTGGCTGCATTGGGTGTCAAAGGACTGAAAATCGACTTTTTCCATTCGGAAAAACAGGCGATGATCCGCAATTATCTGGAAATTCTGGAAGACGCCGCCGAGTACGGTCTGATGATCAACTTTCACGGCTGCGCACTGCCGAAGGGTTGGGAACGCCGCTTTCCGAATCTTATGACGGCCGAGGCGGTTTTCGGCGGCGAGCAGTATCATTTCGGAATCGATGCGGGACCGCACGCCGACGAAAACCTCTATTTTGTGTTTACACGCAATGCGGTCGCTCCGATGGATTTTACCCCGGTCATTTTCGAACCGTACTATCTGAGCTGCGGCAGCACCTACGGTCACTCGCTGGCGCAGGCCGTTATGTTCGAATCGGGAATTACCCACTACGCCGACACCGTTCACGATCCGAAAGCCGGATACATGAAGGTCTTTGCCGCGTATCCCGAAGTCAAAACTTTAATGGAAGCCATTCCCGCCGATTGGGACGAATCGATCCTGCTGGAAGGCGATCCGGACACTCATGCCGTCATTGCCCGCCGGAAAGGCGACAGCTGGTTTGTCGCCGGTTTCAATGCGTCTGCGGAAAAGAAAACCGTCACAATCGACCTGACCCGGTTTGCCGGTCAAAACAAAAGGGAAATCGTGCTTGCCGCCGACGGCCCGACCGCCGATTCATTCGATGCCCGCACCCTGCCGGCCGCCGGTAACCCTATTCTGACCGTCACCATGGACAAAGACGGAGGCTTCACCGCCCTCATCCGCTGAGGGCGGACGGCGACCGACCGGCAAACAGCTATACGAAATAAACGAGAGCAGGAATTCAAACTCTTTTTCAGACTTTATGAAAAAAGGTACGCGGACAGCTGCCGGCAATCACGGCGTCCAGGTCGTATTTGCCGTTGGCGACGATTGTGTCGATACCGGCCGCGGTGAGGATGCCGGCCGCACGGACTTTGGAATACATGCCGCCGAGACCGAGCGAATTGGTTTTTTTGGAGGCCATGCCGAAAATTTCGTCGGTCACCGAACGCACATCGGAAACGATTTCGCCGCTGCCGCTTTTGGGATCGGCCGTATAAAGCCCGTCGACATCGGTCAAAATCACCGTTAAATCGGCACCGATATTTTTTCCGACCAGTGCCGTCAGAATATCGTTATCGGTGAAAATACGCTCGCTGTCGGAAAGCTCGTCTTTACTGACCATATCGTTTTCGTTGATAACCGGAATCACCCCGGAACGGCAGTAAGCATCGATAATCGAGGTAATGCATTTCAGTTCTTTTTCCTTGTCGAAATTGTGATGCGTCAGAAGCACCTGCCCGATCGGCACGTTGTGAATATCGAACTGAGACTGATAGAAGCGGATCAGCTTCACCTGCCCCTGTCCCGAAAGCATCTGCAGACGAAGCACATCTTTCGGACGCTCCTCGATACCGTTGATTTCCATTCCGGCGGCGACGGCTCCCGACGTGACCAGAACAACGGAATGACCGGCTTTCTGCAAAGCCGCCATCTGCTGAATTTTGACGGCAAGCCACGAATAATCGATTTTGTGATTTTTGCTGATGAGCGCACTTCCGATTTTGACGAGAATTCTCATTTTAAGTCCTTATAGTGAAAAGAAGATTTTCCGGAAACGTAATCGCCGACAATCTGACCGTCTCCGTGAAGAAGATATTTGTAAATCGTCAGCCCTTCCAATCCGACCGGACCGCGGGCATGAATTTTATGCGTCGAGATACCGACTTCCGCCCCGAAGCCGTAGCGGAATCCGTCGGCAAACCGTGTCGAACAGTTGTGATAAACCGATGCCGAATCGACTTTCCGCAAAAAGAGCGCCGCCGTTTCGCTGTTTTCGGTCAGAACCGCATCGGTATGACGGCTGCCGTGCCGGTTGATGAATTCGATAGCCTCCTCCGCCGAGGAGACAATTTTAACCGACAAAATCAGATCGTTGTATTCCTCGTCCCAGTCGTCGTCCGAAGCGGGATTCACGGAAATCAGTTTCAGCGTTTCGGGACAGCCGCGCAGTTCGACTTTGCCGTCCAAAGCCGCTTTCAGTGCGGGCAGAAAGGCGGGCGCAATCCGGCTGTGCACCAGCACCGTTTCCGTCGCGTTGCAGGCAGCGGGATACTGGCATTTTGCATCGGTGACGACACGAACCGCTTTTGCGATATCGGCATCGGCATCGACATAGGTGTGACACAGCCCGTCGGCGTGACCGAGAACAGGAATTTTCGTATTTTCGATAATCGATCGTACCAGACGGTTCGATCCGCGCGGAATCATCAAATCAATGTACCGGTCGAACTTCAAAAGTGCATTCACCTCTTCCCGTGAAGCAACCGACTGCACAGCCGCCTCGAAACGGCTGTCGGTTGCCGCCAACGCATCGTTGACAATTTCGTTTAACAGCCGGACCGAAGAGGCCGCCTCCTTGCCGCCTTTCAAAATCACCGCATTTCCCGACTTGATGCAGAGTGCGGCAATCTGAATAAAAGCCTCCGGCCGCGCCTCGAAAATCACACCGATCACGCCGATGGGAACCGCAATCCGCTCGAGAACCAGACCGGTATCCAGCTCCCGTTTCAGCTGCACAGCTCCGACGGGGTCCGGCAGTTCCGCCAGACTCTTCAGCCCGGTCACCAGCGAATCGATTTTATGACCGTCCAGACGTAACCGGTCAACCAGAGCCGGAGTCAGTTTATCGGCAGCCGCACGCCGCATATCCTCACCGTTAGCCGCTTCGATTTCCGACCGTCGCGCCTGCAGCGCTTCGGCAATTTTCAGTAAGGCACGGTTTTTAATCTCCGTTTCGATCACCGCGGTACGGAAAGAGGCTTCCCGGGCGGCTTTCACCAATGTTTCCATATTTACGCCTTCCCCAGCTCGCGGCTGCGTTCCGTGGCGGCCGCCACCGTTTCCGCAATGATGCGGGCTGCATCGGAATTCTCCAAAACGTTGCGTCCGGCAACGGTTGTGCCTCCGGGAGAACTGACCATTTTAATCAATGTTTCTTCATCCATTCCGGTTTCGTTCAACAGTTTAACGGTTCCGAGAAATGTTTGCCGTGTTAAAGAGGAGGCTGTCTCACGCGGCAATCCGACCGCTTCTCCGGCGTCGGTAAAATACTGCAAAAGGCGGGCGACAAATGCCGGTCCGGATCCGCTTAACCCGGTCACCGCATCAAGCAGTGATTCGTCGACTTCCGTCGCGGTACCGGCGGCATTCAGCAGCGCCCGCACCTCATCGCGCACAGCCGCCGTTACGGGGGCGCCGCAGCTGAACGCCGCCGCCATCTCACCCGCCAGGCAGCCGGTGTTGGGCATCACCCGCACGACGGCGGCCTTCGGCATGGCTGAGGTCAGCAGCGACAGCGGCACACCGGCCATAATCGACACCACCGGTTTGGCAACGGCCGCCAGCGAAGGCAGCACCGCCTCTTTCATTTGCGGTTTCACGCAAAGGAACAGAATACCGGCCTTGAGGCAAACCTCTTCAATCGAGCCGCAGCTGCCGTCGCCGTCAATCCCGTTACGGAAAAGATCCATCCGTTCGGCAACGGGATCGGTATAAAAAAAACGAATCGAAGGAAACCGGTTTTTCATGCCCTTCGCCAACGCAAAGGCCATATTTCCGGCTCCGATAAAACCGACAGAATTATTTACTTCCATTGTCCCGATTATACTCATCCACGATAATAATTTCAACCCGCCGGTTCAGACGGCGCCCCTCTTCGGTTTCGTTGGAAGCGATCGGCTCCTCCGAACCTTTTCCTTCTATCAAAATCTGTTCGACAGTTCGCGCCCTGCGGCGAATCAGTTCTTCGGCCACACGTCCCGCCCGGTCGAGCGACAGCTGCAGCCGTTTTTTTGCGGTACCGGCTTCCGCTGTATGACCGACAACACGAATATCAAATCCCGGAATTTGTTTCAAAGCTTCCGCTATCTCATCCAGTTTCGACTCCTCCCCCGGAAGCAGACGGTCTTCGTCCGGATAAAACTGCAGATTTTTCAATACAAGAGAGATTCCCTCTTCTTTTTCCTCGATTTCAATCTGATCGCTGTTCAGTTTTTTCTTCAGTTCGGAAACAACCCCTTTACGGTCCATCGGCAATACTTCGATAATTTCCGATTCCGAAAATCCTTTAAAATTCCATGTCTGTCCGTCACGAAACAGAAACAGAATATCGAAATTCTCCCGGCAGGCAGATAACCGGCCTTTACTGTTATCCCAATACAAGACCTGATTTACCTGGCTGACTACCCGAATCGGTAAAGTCGGCGCCGTCTCCCGGGGAACGTAAGAAGCAAACGAAACCGCCTCGATTTCATCGATTACAACCCCGTTGCGTTCCTTTTCGCCGACATATTTGTAAGAAACCTGGGTATCAAACCGAAAACCGTCACGAATACCGAACGATTCGCGGAAATCATGCACCTCGTAACCGGGAGCCGACCATTGATCCCCCGGCTGTAAATCGCGTTCGGGGAACAGAGGCACATTGCGCACAACCGGCATAAAATCATCTTCATCCTCGGAAAAAATTCCGAAGCGATCCTGACAGAACTGCGAAAGGTAATTTTTTTCGGCCGTGCCCGTCGAATAAAGTACAACGGACGATCCGGGACGACGAATCGTTTCGGCTACACCGTAACGGGCCTCCATTTCCCCCCTCCCATCCGGACGGACGCCGATGATTTTCACCGAAAAGAGATTGAGTATTTCCGAATCGGAAATATGACGATTATTCAAATAAACCTGTTCACGGACAACCGACCGGGCTTTATAACGGGCACCCTCTTCGAATCGGTATCGGAATTCTTTTGCGGGCAATGCCGTCGAAATTAAAACTAAGACAGGAATCAGTTTATTTTTCATAATGTTATTATAAATCAGATTAATCCGACAGTCAATTTTAAAACCGTTTCAACCGATAAAAAACTGATAAGCCAGAATAGGATGTTTCTATGAAAATTATACTGATAGAAGGAAGCTGCAGAGGCAAGGAAAGTTCCTCACTCTACTATGCTCGTTATCTGATGAATACGGCCGATAAATCTTTCCGATTCGAAATTTTGGAAATCGGAAAATATATAAAGGTTATTGAAGAAGATCGTGATTTCTTCGATTCTTATCTGAAAGCAATGGAGGAAAGCGATGCCATCATCTGGCTGGTTCCCGTCAGAAATCTTCTACCCTGTTACGAAATCTGCCATTTTCTCGCCCTTATCGACAGCCGAAACGCCGGGAACCGCCTTGAAAATAAATATACGACAGCCCTGTTCACCTCCTCTTTTTTCTTCCACAGAGAAGCCGAAGAATACCTGTCTGCCGCATGCCAGACATGGGACATGAATTACATTCAGGGATTTCACTGCCGTCCCGATGCAGCTATTAATAAAGATGTTCCGAACAAATGGCTCCGATTCACGGATTCTTTTTTTAAACAGGTCAATTCCAGGTTTCAGTGTGAAAAATTTTATTCTCTCTCACACACCCGAAGTCTTCCTTTCAAGCCGGTTGAAACAGCATCCGTACCGAAAAAAACAACCGGGAAAAAAGTTCTGATTTTAACCGCCGGCTCCGGAAAAAGCTCCAATTTAAACAAAATGATCGAAACATGGATACGCTATTTCCCTTACGAAACCGAAACAATCAACCTCTCGGACCTTTCTCTCTGCCTTCCGTGTTCGGGATGCATGAATTGTTTTCGCAATCATATATGTTCGGGAAACGATAACATATCAAAAACTGTTTACCCGAAATACAGGGATGCCGACGCAGTCGTTTTTGCCTCCGATATCTGTTTCGGTCTGTTTAATCCTCTGCTCAAACTTTTCCTTGACCGGATTTTTATACCCGCATATTTCAGTCGCGATCAACACAAAGAAACTGTTTATCTCTTTTCCGGAAGCCTTAAAAATAAATTTTGGATTGAAAAATACATTCGGACCAAATCGATTCTTCATGGGGACCGTTTGGTCGGTATTGTCGGCGACAATAAAAAATCGGCAAGCCAAATTACGGCCAATATCGCCGGTTTGGCAAAAAGCACAGCCGAAAGACTTGAATCAGTCCGGACAGAAAACGATCCGGATTCGCAGGAAAATTTACGCAAACGATTCGAACAGACACTTCTCATTCCTCTGTCAAACCCTTTTTCATTTTTTCGAAATTTCGTATGCTATACCTCTGTTCGGATTCCGTCAAAATTAAAAATACAAATTCTCAAAACCCGCATTCTCTCTCTTCTTAAAAAAAATCAGACGGGGAAAAAGCATTTTTATCTGCAATCTTTGGACGCCCTGTTAACACAATCACAAAAAAAGAATATAATATTCAAAGGGGGAAATTACAAATGAAAGACATCACCATCATAACAGGAGGTACCGAAGGGTTTGGTCGGGAACTGGCTTCCCATTTTGCAGCCGACGGACACCGTCTCCTTTTGGTAGCCCGCAGACTCGAACTGCTGAAAAAAACAAAAGAAGAACTCGAATCTCAATACCCGATAGAGGTTTTTATTTTTACCGCAGATTTAACAACTCAGGAAGGACGTCTTTCCGTAAAAGAATACTGCGAGGCCAATGAATTTCACGTCGATGTTCTGGTTAATAATGCGGGAATGGGAACCGGCGGTGCTTTTCACGAAATTTCAGCCGAAAAAGAAACAATGATGATTCGACTGAATGTCGAAGCCGTCAACGACATGATCCACCTGTTTCTTCCCGCTATGATAGAGGCAAAAAAAGGAATTATAATGAATGCCGCCTCGGCCGCTTCCTTCCAACCCGGTCCGTATATGGCCGCCTATTATGCGTGCAAGGCATACGTACTCTCGTTAACGGAAGCCTTGGCCGCCGAAAACAAAAAAACCGGAGTACGTGTATGCTGCTACTGTCCGGGACCGTGCGCAACACCGTTTCTCAAAAAGGCCGAAACAGACACCCTGTTTGACCCGAAAAGAAATAAAGGAATGAAACCGCCGGCAGTCATTATCAACCGCGTTTATAAAGAATTCAAGAAAGGGAAAACCGTTATTATTCCGGAGAAAAAATTTGCATTTTTGCGTTTTCTGCAGAGACTGGTTCCCCGCTCACTGCTTCTGCATGTTATGGTAAAAGTCAATACCGTAAAAGACTAACGCAGAGAATGCGCTTTAATAAATAACGCGGTATCGTACGCATCTTCCGTCACCGCGTCGATACCGCCGCCGACGGCGACACTTTGCCCGCAAAAATACAAACCGCGGCAGTTTCCGGCTGTCCGCGGCATCCGATTTTTCAGGGAAAACACCGTCGGCGCAAAGCCTCGCCAGGATCCTTTATACAAAGCCGTATTTTCCTCGTAGTCCAGCGGTGTAAACGTTTTTACCGTCTCGATTGAGTCGGTAAAACCGGGAAAACGGCGATCCAGACACGCATTCAATTCATCGACAACCATCAGCGCGTACTGACGGTACGCCTCTTCGCTCTTCTGCCGCAGATTTTTCCAAAAATAATAGTCGCAGCGCAGATTAACAGTCAAAGCACTTTTTCCGGCCGGAGCGGAATCCGGAGTCATTTCCGCAGAATGAATTTCTATCTGGTAATTGGTTAAATCGGGAGAACCGTCGACACCTTTTTCGTCTTCCATGCAAAAAGTGGCGGGCAAACCGTACTGTTTTCTTATACCGTAGCACACTGTCATCAGCGGATAAAACAGATCCCCCTGTCTGATGAGCCGCAATGCTCCGGGGATTTTCACTTTTCCCTTCAGCAGTTTACCCAAAACCGTGTTGACATCGCAGGCTGCCGCAACCGTATCGGTCTCCACCGTTTTACCGGCAACACGAATTCCCGCCACACGGTGTCTCTCGATTATAATTTCATCAACAGCAACCCCCGTTATCAATTCACCGCCGGAGGCCAGATACGAATCTGTCAGACGACGGATCAAATCGGCAGACCCGCCCCGCGGATAACCGCTGTTTTCGTAGAGTCGGGCCGCCATGTACGTATAAAATGCATACAATGAATAGTTATCGGGATAAAGAGCCCGCCATAATTTGCGTACGGATTCGGATCCCCATTGTTCAATCCATTTTTCCGTTGCCGTCAGGGCAGATTTCCCCAACGGTATCAGATACGAGCGGTAACGTAGCAGAAATTCTTTTTTTTCCCGAAACGGGAGCAGAGAAAACGGAGGGGATTTCGGTTCTTCGGCATAATTACGGAATTTTTCCAGAACCGTAAAAAATTTATCGATACGTCCGGCATCTTCCGGAGCACATAACTGCGAAAGCAGTTTCCGAAAAGCGGGAATTGTCCATTCGATTCGGAACACCTCACCTTCATTTTCGTAAATCTCATATTCCGACGAATCAACCGGAAGATTCGGAATCAGAGCACCGCTTTCCGTCATCAGCTTATGACGACGACCGCTTTTGATTCCGTTAATATAACGGCAGCATAAATCAAAACGAAATCCGTTCTCCCCCGAAGAAAGGCAAAGCCCTCCCGGCTGCGCGTTTTTCTCGTAAATGACTGTCGGCACTCCCTGTTTCTGAAGAAAGATACCCGTACTCAGTCCGGCTATGCCGCCTCCGATAATCACCGTTTTTTTCATCGGAATCCTCCCCGTTGATTATATCACATTTTCTGCGGTAAACAAAGAATTTTTCAGCGGGTTTAATCTTTATGAAAAAAACTTTACATTCTCGTTATAATATCGCATAATAGGAATTATGAAGAAACTAATTTTACTTTTGCCCCTCTGCCTTTTTCTTCTGTCCAATATCGAACGTCCGACACCGATTAAAGAACTGCCGGAAAAAACCGGTTTAACAATTCTTAAAAGTGCCTATCCGAACGAAATCGATGAAATTGTTTACGATTATAAATTAAATGATTGGGCTATGATACTCCGTGACAGTAACGGACGGAAAATCAGGCTGTTCTGGGCTGAAGGAAGAATTTTAACGGCAGACCGGTTAACGGAAGCGTATAAATACCGCACCCAGTTTTATCCTTATCCGGAAGAGATCAAGAATCCGGCTACGATGGATGATGAATATATCCGTAAACTGAACGCCTATACATCCAAAAATGCACGAAAAAACAGCGCTATATCCGCTCCCGATTTTTTCGATACGATTTACGATGCCCGTTCCCGACAGAGTCTGGAATCCCATCTGGTAAAAACCTCTTTTCTCGGCAAAAAAACAACGGTTCATGAAAAAATCGAAGAGCCGCTGAAGCGTGTCGAAAAGACAATTTACCGCAGACGGCTTTGGAGTCCCGAAATCCGCAGTTTTATCAGAAATTTAAGCAGTTGCGACTGCTATCACTGGCGGGAAGTCAGAGATACGGGAAGCCGTTCGTTTCACAGTTATGCCATTGCCGTTGATATTTTACCGAAAGGCTGGGGAAATAAAATTATTTACTGGAGTTGGGAACGCGACCGCAATCCGAACTGGATGCTGGTTCCGATCGAAAAACGATGGTGTCCGCCGCAGGCAGTCATCGATGCGTTTGAAGCGGAAGGTTTTATTTGGGGCGGCAAATGGGATATTTGGGATAACATGCATTTTGAATACCGTCCCGAACTGTTTTTGTTTCGGGAATATGAAAAATAACCCCGTCACGCAGCGGCGCAACGGGGCTTGAGGCGGGCGGCGGAGCCGGCCGGAGCCGCGTTTGTCAGTCGTTTGAAACACCGGCTCCTTTTTCGGTTTCAATCACAGGCGCACCGTTTTGCCAGTCCATGCGTACCGCATCGCCGTCGCCGAAACGCCCGGTCAGCATCGCCTTCGCCAATTCGTTTTCGACATCGTTTTGAATGGCTCTTTTTACAGGACGGGCACCGTAAACGGGATCAAATCCTTCTTCGGCAATATGATCCACCAGTCCGTCCGCAAAACCGATACGGATATTTCTTCCCGCCAGCCGTTTCTCGATACGATGCAGCTGAATTTTAACGATTTCCCGAATGTGTTCTTTATCCAACCGGTGAAAAATAACGGTTTCGTCGATACGGTTCAAAAACTCGGGCTTAAAATAATGCTTCAGCTGTTCCAAAATCCGGTCTTCCATTGTTTTCGGATCGGATGTTTCCAAAATTAACTCGCTACCGATATTGCTTGTCAAAATGATAATCGCATTGCGGAAATCGACGACACGTCCCTGTCCGTCTGTTAACCTTCCGTCATCAAGCAGCTGCAGCAAAACGTTGAATACATCCGGATGCGCTTTTTCGATTTCGTCGAACAAAATGACCGAATAGGGACGCCGGCGAACCGCTTCCGTCAGCTGACCGCCCTGATCGTAGCCGACATATCCCGGAGGCGCTCCGATTAAACGGGAAACAGCATGTTTTTCCATGTATTCGCTCATATCGATACGGGTCAGAGCCTTCTCGTCGTCAAAGAGGAATGCAGCCAGCGTTTTGGCCAGTTCGGTTTTTCCCACTCCGGTCGGACCGAGAAACAGGAAAGAACCCAACGGGCGGTTTTCATCGGAAAGTCCTGTTTTGTTACGGCGGATTGCATCGCTGACGGCACGGATTCCCTCCGACTGACCGACAACCCGCTGACCGAGAATCTCCTCGAGTTTCATCAGCTTGTCCATTTCGGAAGAAAGCATTTTACGCACAGGAATTCCCGTCCATGTCGAAACCACTTTTGCAATATCTTCTTCGGAAACTTCTTCCCGCAGCAGGCGGTCCTCACCCATTCCGCTCAATTTGACACCGAGTTCTTCGATTTCCTTACGGGTCTGCGGAATCAGACCGTATTTGACTTCTCCGGCTTTTGCCAGATTCCCTTCACGCTCATACTGTGTTTCACGGGCTTTCAGTTCTTCCAGTTTTTCTTTCCGGCTGCGAATTTCGCCGATAACATCCTTTTCCGCCTGCCATTTCAGCGTGAGTCTGGTCTGAACCTCTTTTAATTCGGAATATTCTTTTTCCAATTTTTTCAGGCGGTCGAGACTTGCTTTATCCGTTTCTTTCTCCAACGATTTCTTTTCTATTTCAAGCTGAAGCAGTTTACGGTTATACTGATCCAGTTCCAGCGGCTGGCTTTCGATTTCCATTTTTAACCGGCTGGCCGCTTCATCGACCAGGTCTATCGCTTTATCCGGAAGAAACCGGCTGGTGATATAACGGTTGGACAGCACGGCCGCCGCCACCAATGCATCGTCTTTAATCCGTACACCGTGGTGAACTTCGTATTTATCTTTAATCCCGCGGAGAATGGCGATTGTCGATTCGACACTCGGCTCTCCCGTATACACAGGCTGGAACCGTCGTTCCAACGCCGCATCCTTCTCGATATATTTGCGGTATTCATCCAGCGTTGTTGCGCCGATGGCACGCAGCTGTCCGCGCGCCAGAGCCGGTTTCAGTAAATTGGAAGCATCCGTCGAGCCTTCCGCCGCACCGGCACCGACCAGCGTGTGCAGCTCGTCGATAAACAGAATGATTTTACCGTCGGAAGCCGTTACTTTCTCGATGACCCCTTTCAACCGTTCTTCGAACTCACCGCGGAACTTGGCTCCCGCCAGCAGCGATCCCAAATCGAGAGCCAGTAACCGGCGGTTTTTCAGCGAATCGGGAACATCCCCGGAAACAATACGCCGGGCCAGTCCTTCCGCAATAGCCGTTTTACCGACCCCCGGTTCACCGATTAACACGGGATTATTTTTGGTCCGACGGGACAGCACCTGCATCACCCGCCGAATCTCTTCGTCACGACCGATGACAGGATCCAGTTTTTCCAACCGTGCCAGCTGCGTCAAATCTTTGCAGTATTTTTCCAGGATTTTGTCGCCGCCTTCTTTGTCTCCGTTTTCGCCGCCCGTGCTGTCGGCAACCTGTTTCAGCACTGCCGCAACCCGATCCGCCGTCAGTCCGAATTCTTTCAGAATTGCAGCTGCCGAATCACCGTTTTTAAGCAGCGACAAAAAGAGGTGGTTGACATTAATGTAAGAATCTTTTAAAGCGTCCGCTTCGTTTTCGGCTTTCACCAGAACACGGTTTAATTCGCTGCTTAAACGCGGTTCGGTATCACCGCCGGTCACTTTCGGAAGCGACCGTACCGCGCGTTTGACCCTGTCGAGGATTTGAGCGGTATCCGCTTCCAACCGTTCGAGCAGTGTCGACAGCATGGTTCCTTCCTGCTCGAGAAGCGCCTGCAAAAAGTGACTGCAGGTAATTTCGCTGTTGTCGTTTTTAATGGCAATTGCCGCCGCTTCCTGAACGGCGTTTTTGGCATTTTCCGTATATTTTTCCCAGTCCATAAGACCCTCCTGTTCTCTGATATTAATATAATCAAATTTCGGTGAATCGGACAGGGAAAAAACGTTTTTTTAACCGGCGGCGAGAGGAATCGTTTTCGGGGCATCCGATACGGAAACGAAAGCCAGAGTCTGCTCCGTTACCCGATAAAGCGCCGCTTTACGACAGAGAATAAAAAAAGAGCCCGCGATTGCGGACTCTTTTGCATTATTCAAATACATTTTTATGGAAATTAAAAATATTTGCGGTCGATATCCCATGCCAGACTCTGTTCCGCTTTTCCGGTCTGCTGAACATTGTAAGTTCCCCCCGACTTAACGGATGCGGTAATCGTAAGTTTGAACGTAATTTTTCCGGAATACATCCCCGAAATATTGATGACACCGACCAGCTGACCGTTTGCCGATAAATTCACCTCGGTCTGATGTCCCGTTCCGACCGAATTAAAAATCATATCAAAGGCTTCAAAATCATTGTAAATTAATGGGACCGTTACTTCTCCAAATCCTATTTTCGCATTGTAATGAAAACATCCTTTATTTGGGTCGGAAACTTTATCGGAACAGTTTCCGCCTTTACCGCCGCAGTTGCTGCCGCTCCAACCGTTATAACCATTAATTGAAATTGAGTCAAACCCGGCCGCCCCTGTTGACGGTTGATGAATATTATTCAGATAAGACTGCGAAAAATCAATCACACGCAATGCGTTAATCAGAAATTCTTCATTGGATATCTGTCTCCATCCCGATTTTTCGTCGCCGGCAGCAGAATGAGCCGAAAATGAAATTTCGGGAATATCAAAACCGTAATAAACGGTATAATCGTTTACCCCAAATGCGGAACCGGAATCGATAATTGTTGTCTCATTTGTTTTTTCAACGGCCGTCACTTCTTTCTTGGAACGCGACCATCTGTTTTTAAAATAAAGGGTCTGATTCCAATTTTGCGGAGAAGCCGGAATCCCGGAGGGAGCACTCGGTTTTTTTGTATAGGAAGGTGTATAAACCCAACGTTTGGCCTTGACCGTCGTGTAACAGTAAGACGGTTTATTGGAGACCGTAATTGTCACACGATCGGCACCGGTCGAAACCGAAAATTCCGGTTTCGGCATATATCCGGCCACACCGTATGTATCTTTAAAGGCACTCTTTTGCCCGACCCCTTCTTCGCCAACCGTCTTATTCTTGGCCTGTACGGCATAGTAATATACTTTTCCGGGAATCAGATTTGAATCCGCATCGACATAGGAGGCTTCGGATAAATCGGAAGCAATCAAAGTTTCCGATCCGCCCGAAACAAATTCACTGCGATATAAATCATACGCAATGACCGCATCTGTATCCGCTACCGATACGGCATTCCAGGATATCGAGATTTGAGATTCGTGCTCGAGCAGAGAAGCCGCCATATTTTTTACCTGCGGCAGTATATATCCGGAAACAAAATCGGACGGAGCTCCTTCGCCCAAATTATTCGAAACCGTCACGTAAAATTGCATAACATTAAAGGATGTTGTCTGATAATCGTACTCCGGTGCTCCTGTATAAGCATCAAGTACTTTTTCCCAGTTTCCGTTTGCTTTTGTTTTGACATATACGGAATAACCCCGAAAATTGGTAACAGACGAGCAGTCTTTCCATGTCAGTCGGATTTTTTGTCCATACGTTCCCGAAGAAGCTTTCAAATCTTCGACAGGCATCGGCGTTCCCCATTTTACTGTCAATCCTCTGACCGGCTGACTGGGTTGCGACTCATTTCCGTCGGTGACCGCGTAAATGCGATAGGCAAACTCTTTACCGATTAATCCTCCGGCATTCGTAAACTCTTCTTTGTACGTATAGACCCCGTCCGCAAACAAAGGTTCGATGATACCTCTGTCTTCCCATTTTTGATTTTGAGAAAAAGGCGCCTGTGCCCGCTCGAGACGAAATGATGATTCGGGATGATTCCATTTCCATGTCAGCGTAATAAAAGCCGGATCTCCTTCATTTACAGGCTGATAATTCCGTGTCGCCGTGACATCATAAGGAACCTCTGCTGTTTTACCGACAGCAATTTCCGAATAAGCCACAATACGGCCTGCGCCGTCATACCCCTTCACCAGATAATAACAAACGGTTCCCGATGTCAGAGTCTGCTCGAGACCTTCTTTATCGTAATAGTAAATATGTTCATACGAATTCCGATCATAAGACAACTTTGAAGAAACCTGTGTTCCGTCCGGAAGATTCTCTGTTTGATAAAAACCTTCTGCTTTGGCAACATTCAAAGCAACCTCGGCGGATGCGGAATCAAAAAACCAAAACAGACGCCAGTAATAGACTCCTTTTGAAACTTTATCCCAAGTGACATTAATCTGATCGATATAAGTTTCCTGCGTGGCCGTCAATCCCGTAACCTGAATCGGATCGGGAGCAAAAGGAATCGGTTCGGGAAAAACAACATCCCCCAACCCCGATGATCCTTTTTGCGGATCGGTCAGGAACTGAGCCGTACAGGAAACCGCAAAAACCAAAACCAGCGATAAAAGAAAAGATTTCGTATTCATTTCTCACCTCCGAACCGGCACATTTGTCAGTTTTTGTATGTGACGGAAAGATCGTCGATGCGAACTTCTTTCTGATCACTGCCGGTTCTCAAATTACCGCTATCACCGTCCGTAACATCACTCCAAACACGAACCCCGACAGGCATTTTCCAAACCTGCAGAGAAACTGTGTTGTCGGCATCGGGGGTATAATCGAATGTATAAGTCTGCCATCCGGCCGATTTTACCGTTTCGAAATCTTTACAGACATTTTCGTTGCCGACACGGACGAAAACATCGGCTTTCGATCCTTCAGCACGGTAAATCCGGACACTGATCTGATATTCGACTCCGGCGGTAATGCCGAATTCCGGACTCCTTAAGCGTACGGCCGTTTCGGCCGCATCGCCGTGATCCCAAAATTCTTTATAGACGGAAGTATCATGCATAATAAACTCACCGCCAGAAACAGAGATAATGTTTTCGGTTAAATGACCGATCGTTCCTTCGGGAAGGTAGCTGTATATTGTATTTGCTGTTAACCCTGTTTTTTCTTCCAACGTCCATGTATTCTTATACTTTTTCCAAACCAAACGATAATCTGCCGTATAAGGATTCCACTTTCCGTTATTCGAAAAATCGGTACAGACTCCCGATAAATCGGGGTAAACCAGAATTTTTTTTGTCAGCGTTTCAAATCCGTCGAGAGTGGAAATCTTAACACTCACATCCGTTTCCTGTACAACGGTATTCCCCATTTTGACGAGCACGGTACACGACGAACCGTATCCCGTAACCTCGCCGTTCGGAACCGACCATTCATAGGAGTATGACGTATCCAATCCTTCGGGGACTTCCGGAGGCCGAATTCCCTGAACTTCAACCGTAAAAAGGCTTTTATCGACAGCGTACCGGGATGTAGTGACAATATCGGCATTATCTATATTCGGTAAGAAAACAGTTTTCACTTTCCGCTCGACGGTTGTTGTCTGACCGGCCGCATCCGTTACGGAATAGGTAACAATCCATTCGCCACGTTTCGTAAAATCGATGGCCGACTCATCCACAAGACAGTAAGATGTGAGATCGCCGTCAAAATTATCTGTTGCCTCATAACCCGGATCGACAAAAGTACGGGTTCGATTAATATCAATAACAATATCGCCGTCTTTAAGGGTGATGACAGGCGGTTCAATAGGAACATGACCTTCCACGGCAGCCGACAACACCCCTTTTTCGGTTTCGCTTTTCACTGCCTGTATTTTATAAAAGTATTTTTTTTCTTTCAGGTTTCCGCTGCTTTTTGTGTCGGCATACTCCGTACCGGAGGAAACATCGGCCAAAACGACATAATTTCCCTCAACATCATCTTCAGCCCGAAAAATACGAACCGGACAGTTCACTGCTTCCCAAGTCAGCAAAACCTGTTCGGGATCGGTTGTCGAGGCGTGCAATCCCTGTACAGCAGGCACGGTAGGATCGGCCAAATATCCTCCGGCGGCAACAGACAGGACACTGGAAACAGGTTCGTCCCCGGGATCCGATACCGCACCGACAGACTGAACCCGGTAGTAATAATTTTTCCCAGAAGTCAGTGTCTGACTTGTATCTTCAAACCGAGTTTGATCCGTTTCGATGCAAACATTCGATTCCGAAATTTCCAACATCGACACACCTTCCGCCTCGGTCTCGAAACGTAATACCCGGTACTCTGCGGCAGTCGGAACGGAATCCCAGGAAACGACGATTCGATCCGAATAACTGCCTTGAGAAGCCGTTACCACCGACGGAGGAACCACTTCCCCGTTTTGCAGATAACAACGGCCTACAACAGCTGCTGTCAGAGACGATTCTACATTTTCCAGATTCACCGATGATATTTTATAATAATATGAAACGCCCGATTTCAGAGGAAAAATCGAACCGTTATCCGAAAACACGGTCTCGGACACTTCGGAAAGCAACTCGAATCCGGTTTCGCTCTCTTCCGAACGGTAAATTCGATAACCGGATGCGGAAACCACTTTCGACCATGTCAAATCAATCTTATCAACTCCGTTTTGAGTAGCCGAAACAGTCAAAGGCGGAACCACTTTATCGTATTGAGGCGGTACATACACCTCTTCTTCGACGTGTTCCGCGTTTAATGTTTCGCCGAAAAAAGGACTCTGACAGGAATCCGTTACCCCCAAAAAAATTAACCCCATCGGCAAGCCAATTAAAAACTTTTTCATACCATCACCTCTTCCTCGGAAAGTCTTTTACTCCGCGCTTTCTTCGAGAACGTAAGTGTCTTCCGAATCCGAAACCGGTTTCAGATTCAAATACCTCTTTTTGTCTTTTTCCGAAAAAGAAAACCAGAAGGCAACATTTTTGGCTTCACTATCCGAACCTGCGGCAAACTGCAAAACAACCGTTGCCCGGGAGGCGGGATCGGTCAGTGAATCATTCAGATAAACGGAATAGGTTCCCGTCCGATTACTTTTTTCCAAATTTTCCTGTTTTTCAATCCATGTAAAAGATTCGGAACTTTTATCGAATGTTAATGTCAGTGTTACCGTTTCTCCGGAAGACGTCCTGTATGATTCGATCCATATACCGTCCAGCATTCCGACCACGGCCTGAATCTGACAGCCGGAAACAATCATCAGCAAAACAATCAGTACTGTAAGAAAGCGTTTTGAAATCATAAACACCCCTGTGAAATCAGAATAACGGAGTTACGGCAAAATGTCAATGAAACCGCTCAAATTCTGAACTTTTTATTCTATTTTTAATATAATTTTCATTTTCTGAGCCGTAAAAGGCGGGAATCTGTCTGTTCCCGGTCATAATCCCAGGCAAAAATCGACTGAGAAACAACAGCTCCGTTCTTTTTCCGGCGGACGATATAAAACGAACCCCTGCCCGGTTCATCGGGATTCTGACCGGGACCTTTCTTCCCGCTGTAAAAAAACCGGGTCTGCTGGGTGGCCGAATAAAAAGGGGAACCGGGGGTATACGGCAGCTTGGCATTTCGGTTTCCGATTTTTAGATGAAATTCCACTTCTCCGGAATAAATTCCTTCGACAAGAACCACACCGATCAAATCGCCGACTTTTGTGTTGTTGATATTGGTAATTTTTTCGGGACCTACCAGTGAACGATGCATGCGCTTCTTATCTGTCGTAAGAGTCAAATCGTAATCCCGGTATTTTTGATATATCAGAGTGACATCCGCCAGCATTTTCCGCAGACTGAATTCGCAGTCATAATAAAGCCATCCCTGAGGCGGATTTTTCGGCTCATTGACAAAAAGGGCATTATCGTTTTTTGTATCGTCCTCGACCGCGTCAAAACCGTTCGGTGCCGTTCCGCCTCTGTGAATCAGATTCAGTTTAAACTGAGAACGCTCGACCGTCATCAGAACCTCATCAAGAAACTCTCTGTCCGAAACGGAACGGAATCCTCCTATGGTCGCAAAATCGGAAAGCCGTTCTTTGCCGTCAGGCAGGGTATACGTGTACTGAACCGTATACCGGTTGATACCGGGGGCGGCATCGTTATCGGAAACCTCGTCCCACGGCGAATTCCGGCAAATATAAGCCGGCGAAGTGTATTTCCGGTTCGGATTAAGGGCATAACAAAGCGAATCTTCGTAATTAAACGGAACGGAAGAATGTTCGCTGACAACATGATTACCGTACTGAGGCCCATAAGCTTCCTTTAAACGGTAAACCGGCTGATAATACGGACGGGAAACAGAGATATTGACCTTCAGATAAGAAGGCCGGTTTTTCATCCGTAACAGAACATTATTGCGCGGGCCCGGAATAACCTCGACCTGCGGCTGAGGTATCACACCGCCGACACCGCACTGTCTTCGACTCTGGTAAACCTGCCCTCCCGGCGTTACAGCCCGCACCGTATACCAGAAAGCCGTTCCGGGCGAAACGGACGTATCGCTGTACGTTACAGACGAAACCCCTCCCGGCGTCAGAAGCTTTTGCGCCCCGTTTCCCGCAATCCGGTATACATAATATTTTAAACCTTCCGATGAAATCGAAGAAGAATGCCATTTCAACTCAACCTTATCCGGATACCGGAACACCGATGCAGTCAATCCGATTTCCTGCGGATAAAGAGACAAAACGGAAAACATAAACATCAGCAATAAAACTTTATTGCGCATTTAAAAATGATAAACGAAAGCAAAGAAAAAAGCAAGCAGATTCTTAACCATATTAAACATCTTTTTTTGACAAAAAGGTTGACACTTTTTTTCCGATATGGTAACTTAAATCAACATCGCAGGGTGGAGCAGTTGGAAGCTCGTCGGGCTCATAACCCGAAGGCCGCAAGTTCGAGTCTTGCCCCTGCTATCAAAGGGAGGATTTTTCAATCCTCCCTTTTTTGGTAAAGAACAATGGCTGCCGAATTTAAAAACGACTGGGGACCGTTACTGGCTTCGGAATTTCAAAAAGACTACTATTTAAATCTCCGCCGGTTTCTGATTGACGAATACCGCACGCAAACCGTTTATCCCGATAAACATGATATTTTCAACGCCCTGCATGCCACCGCATACAAAGATGTCAAAGCAGTCATCCTGGGGCAGGACCCGTATCACGGCCCCGGACAGGCACACGGCCTCTGTTTCTCGGTTCAGCCGGGCATTCCGGCTCCGCCGTCGCTGCTCAATATTTTTAAAGAATTGAGCAGCGATTTGGGATTGAAAATCCCAAACCACGGCTGTCTGCAGCCGTGGGCGGCGCAGGGGGTACTATTGCTCAATACCGTTCTGACGGTCCGAGCCGGATTACCCAATTCCCACAAAACAGCCGGCTGGATTCCGTTTACAGATCATATTATTTCTCTTCTAAATAATCGCGAAGATCCGATTGTTTTTATTTTATGGGGACGCAACGCCATCGACAAACGCAAACTGATTACAGCCAAACATCACGCCATACTCACCGCCCCCCATCCGAGCCCCCTTTCGGCTTTTTCCGGATTTTTCGGCAGCCGTCCGTTTTCCAAAACCAATGCCATTCTTTCCGGATGGGGGAAAGAACCGATCAATTGGAGTCTGCCGCCGGTTTCGGAAATCAGTCTCAGACCGGCATCCCCTCTTGACTAAGCTTCCGATTTGTATGATAATCCCTTAAAGAGGACACAAAAATGGGCAATAAGTGGAAAAAACAGGCCGATTTTTATAAAAAAGATTTAATCGAAAATATTCTTCCGTTTTGGTTCAATAACGGAATCGATCTCAAACGCGGCGGTGTCAACGATTACCTGGACCGCGACGGAAGTCACCTCTCCGACGAAAAGGGCGGGTGGTTTCAGGGCCGTACGGCATGGACTTATTCTTTTGTTTACAATAACATTGATAAAGACGAACGCTGGCTGAAAGCCGCCAAAGCGTGCGCCGACTTTCTGCGCACCAAATGCCGCCGGGAAAGCGACGGCCGCTATTACTTTCGCCTTTCGGGCGACGGCGAGCCGATTATCATGCGCCGGTACGTTTTTGCCGAAGGATTCGCCGCCATCGGTTTGGCCGAATACGCCAAAGCCTCCGGCGATAAAAGTGCTCTCGAAGATGCAATCAAAGCAGTCGAAACAATGGAGTACTACGCAGACAAGACCGAGCCGAAAATCAATCCCGACTATATTCACCTGCGCGGTCACTCAATGACCATGATTGTCATCAACATTTATCAGGTTCTGCGTGAAATTACGGGCGATACCGAAACATGGACAAAAAAAATCGATAAACAGATTGACGAACTTTTCAAATATTTCATCAAACCGGAACGCCAAGCGTTGATGGAAACCGTTAAAGAAGACGGTTCTCTTTGGGATACTCCCGCCGGCCGGACGCTGAACCCGGGGCACGCCATCGAAACGGCATGGTTTATCCTCGAAGAGGCGCGTTACCGCAAAGACCGCGCTCTGGCCGAACGGATTCTGCCGGTATTGAAATGGTCACAGGAACGGGGATGGGATAAAAAATACGGCGGTCTCTACTCTTTTCTCGATGTCGAAGGAAAACCGGCGGCGCCGATTGAATGGGAAATGAAGTACTGGTGGCCGATGTGCGAAATGATTTATGCCAACCTTTTGGCTTACTATCTCACCGGAGACCGGTATTACGAAAAATGGTACGACAAAGCCCGCAAATGGGCTTACAAACATTTTCCGGATAAAAAATACGGCGAATGGTTCGGCTATCTGCGCCGCGACGGATCGGTGTCCAATCTTGTGAAAGGAAATCACTTTAAAGGACCGTTTCACATTCCCCGCATGGAAGCCAAATGTTATCTGCTTTCGGATATTATGAGCCGAAATCAGTATTTTGATTGGAGCAAACAGGAGTCCCGGTGAAATCATTCCGTTTTCGGATATTTATCTGGCTGACGATTCTGCTTTGCGGATCATGCCGCTCTTCTTTACCGCTGATGATTCTGACGGACGCACCCGAAATGGTTGCCTATGCGGAACTGTTTAATGCCGCCGACTCCGGGATTAAAGCTTATGTTACATACAGCGCATCACCGGAAGCGGAACTGCGGCAAAACCCGGAACGTTACGACTTGATTTTTGCTTCATCAATTCTCGACAGAGAGCTGATCGAATCCTTTCATAATCTGGGATCACTTGTCAGCCGCAATAAAATTGCCGGTTCGGAACTTTATCCCCACCTTTTGGAATCATATCGGAATCAGGGCCGATATCCCGTTATCCCGGCGGCGTTTGATCTGCATATTTTTATGACAAAAGCAGTTGCCAAGGACCGCAAACAGTTAACGATATCTTTCGAAGAAATCATGGAATCCAACAAAGATTTCTCGGTTTTCCGGAACGGCAGTTATTCGAAAATGGCATTTTCGCCGATGTGGAGTACCAATCTTTTTTACCACTACCTCGAGAATAAGAATTGCGAAATTTCTTCATGGGGGAAGGAATCCCTGAATATCAATACGGATAAAATGATTTCTCTTCTGAGCGAATTTAAAAACCGTTACAGAAGCGCATTTCCCCTGGAAAATTCCCGGGCCGAAAAAGTTTTTCGGGAAAAATACCTGTACGACCATTATGCCAACCTGCTTCTTTCCGGCAGAATTCTTTATTACGATACGGAATTCAGTCACTGGATCAAAATGCAGAAAACGGAAAGAGATCAATTCGATTTTTACTATTTTTGCGAAGACGGGAAAATGACGACGAAACCGAACGTTGTTTTTTTCGCTATTCCGAAAACGTCGGATCAGAAAAGAAAAGCCGGAAAATTTATCAGGTGGTTTTTTGCAAAAGAGACGCAGACAGCACTGATTACGGAAAGCGAAAAAGTGTGGCTGAATTCGTTCGGAATTGCCGGCCGTCTTTCATCGGTTATCGAAACAAACGAATCGGCACTGTGTACGCTTTATCCGGATCTGGTGTTTCATTTACCGAATCCGGAACTGATTTACGGACCGGGACCGAAGCCGATCGGCTGGGAACAGTTAACCGGGCAGATTTTCGATCCGTGGGTCGAGCAAAATCTTCATTCCGAAACAATATCGGCTTACCCTGCCGAAGCGGTACAGTTATGGTTTGCCGAACATCGACAGTAAATAACGGTTTCTTATATATATAACGGAGGGATTCATGATAAAAGATTGTTTTACGGTTGCCGTAGTCGGATGCGGTATTGTGGGTGGCGGAACCGCTAAAATTTTGTACGAACAGGCTGCCGATATTCAAAACCGGACCGGAATCGATTTCCGGCTCAAATATGTATGCGATATCCGTTTCGACAACGCCCGGGCACTCGGATTACCCGAATCTCTTTTTGTGTCCGACTACAAAACAGTCTGCGCCGACTGCGAGGTCGATGCGGTTGTCGAACTGATCGGCGGAAAGACGCTGGCTAAAACGGTTATTGAAGAAGCACTGAAAAACGGGAAATCGGTGGTTACAGCCAACAAGGCTCTGCTGGCCGCATACGGTACCGGACTCTTTAAGCTGGCACGCGAAAACGGTGCCGCGGTGGCGTTCGAGGCAAGCTGTGTCGGCGGAGTCCCGATTATCCGTACCCTCTACGACGGATTACTGGCAAACAATATCCAGTCCTTCATCGGTATCATTAACGGAACATGTAACTATATTCTTTCGGCAATGATTTCCGAAAAGAAGGATTATGATACTGTTTTAAAAGAGGCTCAAAAAGCCGGTCTGGCGGAAGCCGATCCGACTTTGGATGTAACCGGTTACGACTCGGCCCATAAACTGGCTATTTTATCATCGCTGGCATTTTCGACCGATACCGACTTGGAAGCAATTCCCGTCGAAGGAATTGATAAACTGGATTTGTTTGATATTAATATGGCCGACGAAATGGGTTACACGATCAAACTGCTGGCCATTGCCCAAAAAACAAATGACGGCATTTCACTTTGTGTCCGTCCCTCCTTTATCAGAAAAGATCATCCTCTGGCATGGGTTTCAGGCAGTTTTAACGCCGTCAGTGTTTATGCCAATAATCTCGGTCATTCCATGTATTACGGACAGGGAGCCGGCAGTCTGCCGACCGCATCGGCTGTTGTGTCCGATATTATTTCTCTGGCACTCGGATATAAAGAAACCCGTTTCGATCCCCTTCGTATCTGGCCGGATAAAAACAGCCGCCTGCCGCAACTGCCTTTGGACCGCTACAGCAGCCGCTACTATCTGCGGCTGGATGTCGAAGACAAAACAGGAGTGTTGGCTCAGGTTACGCATGTATTGGGGAAAAACAAAATCGGCATTACCGAGGCTGTTCAGAAAGACCCCCAACCGCAGCGCCCTGTTTCGCTTGTCCTGACAACTCACCGGACAACGGAAGCAGCCATCCGTCAGGCTGTCTCGGAACTGCAGCAGATTCCCGAAATCGCAAAGGTTATTACCCTCAGTATTGTTGATGAAACAGAATAAAAAGGAGAACTGTCACATGAAAAAAACCATTCACTCGACACGCCAGGAATTCGATATCGACTCTCTGACTCTTGGGTTTGCGGAACACCTGCGAATGACCCTCGGCGACGATCAGCATTCGGCAACGATGCACGACAAGTACATGGCTCTGGCTTACACAATCCGTGATAAAATCATCAATCAGTGGATTGAAACACAGCAGACTCACTACGAAAAAGATTCCAAACGGGTCTACTATCTCTCCCTCGAATTTCTGATGGGGCGTGCCATGGGAAACAACATCATCAACATGAAGATGGAAGAAAACGTCAAAAAGATGCTGGAAGCTCTCGGCTACTCGCTCGAAGATTTGAGAGAAGAAGAGGTCGATGCCGGACTGGGAAACGGCGGATTGGGACGTCTGGCTGCCTGTTTTCTCGATTCGCTTGCCACTTTGGAAATCCCCGCTTTCGGTTACGGAATCCGTTACAATTACGGAATTTTTAATCAGAAAATTGAAAACGGCTATCAAATCGAATTTCCGGACGACTGGCTGAGAAACGGCAATCCGTGGGAATTCGAACGTCCGAATTACGAAGTCATCGTTAATTTCGGCGGTACCGTTAAAGAACTGGTTCAGAACGGAAAAACGACATGTCACTGGATTAATACCGATAAAATCGTCGGAGTCCCCTACGATACTCCGATTGTCGGCTACGGCGGAAAAACAATCAATACACTGCGATTGTGGTCCTCCAAAGCCGCTAATGAATTTATTTTCGGCGAATTCGACCGCGGCGATTATTTTCAATCCGTAAAAGAAAAGGTCATTGCCGAAAATATTACTCAGGTTTTGTATCCGAATGACAAACTTTATCTCGGAAAAGAACTGCGCTTAAAACAGCAGTATTTCTTTGTGGCCTGTTCGCTGAAAGATATTTTGCGACGTTATAAAAAAGTTCATTCCGACTGGAGCCGTTTCTCCGACTTCTGCGCCATTCAGCTGAACGATACCCACCCGGCAATTGCCGTTGCCGAGCTGATGCGCCTTTTCCTCGACGAAGAAGGCCTGGAATGGAACGACGCGTGGGATATTTGTACCCGGACTTTTGCTTACACCAATCACACCCTGATGCCGGAAGCGCTGGAAAAATGGCCCGTCAAAATGTTCGAGCAGCTTTTGCCCCGTCACCTGCAGATTATCTACCAAATCAACCACAATTTTCTGCAAAAGGTCAACATTCATTTCCCCAACGATCCGGAAAAACTGGCGCGCATGAGTCTGATCGAAGAGGGCCCCGAAAAACAGATTCGCATGGCCTATTTGAGTATTGTCGCCTCCCATTCCGTAAACGGCGTCGCCGCACTTCATACGGAACTGCTGAAAACACGTTTGGTACCCGATTTCTCGGAATTTTACCCGAACAAATTCAACAACAAAACAAACGGTATTACGCAACGCCGATGGCTGTTAAAAGCCAATCCGAAACTCTCCGATCTGATTACGTCCAAAATCGGAGACGCCTGGATTACGGATCTTTCCGCTTTAAAGAATCTGGAACCGTACGCAAACGACGATGCCTTTTTGCAGGCGTTTGCCGATGCCAAGCAGTCGGCGAAGCAGGCTTTTGCGGCTCACCTGTTCCGCGAATTCGGATGGCAGATTAACGAAAACTCGATTTTCGATTTTCAGGTCAAACGGATTCATGAATATAAACGACAGCTGCTGAACGCCCTTCATGTCATCATGCTCTACAATCGGATAAAGAAAGGTAACGACGGAGACCTCGAACCCCGCACCGTTTTTATCGGAGGAAAAGCGGCCCCCGGATACCGAATGGCCAAGCAGATTATCAAACTGATCAATAATTTATCGTCCGTTATCAACAGCGATCCGGATGTCAACCGGAAACTCAATATCTACTTTCTGCCGAATTACAGAGTTTCTTTGGCCGAACGGATTTTCCCGGCAGCCGAAATTTCCGAACAGATTTCGACCGCGGGAACCGAAGCATCGGGAACCAGCAACATGAAATTTATGTGCAACGGGGCCATTACGATCGGAACACTCGACGGTGCCAACATCGAAATTGCGGAAGAAGTCGGAAAAGAAAATATATTTATTTTCGGTTTGACGGCAGATGAAGCCGCAACGGAACAGAAAAATTATAACCCGCAGGCTTATCTGGACAACGACCCCGAAATCAACGAAGCCATTCAGCTTCTGAAGAGCGGTCATTTTAATTTCGGAGAGCCTGGAATTTTCGACGATATTGTTGCCTCCATTCTCTCACCGAACGATCCGTATCTCCACCTGGCAGACCTGAGATCGTATGCCGATACACAAAAGAAAATTAACGATCTGTATAAAAAGAAAAAAGAATGGAACCGGATGGCTCTGCTGAATGTCGCCCGAAGCGGCAAGTTTTCATCAGACCGCACAATCCGCGAATATGCCCGGGAAATCTGGAATATCAATCCGTGTCCCGTCGCATTAAAGCCGCAAACCGGCGATCTGATTGAAGATGCCGCCAACAGAGGTGTTCTGTCAAACGACAGAGATTATTAAACCAAAATCAGCCGGAAGAAGCGTTTTTTTCCGGCTTTCAGAATGATTTCACCGTCGACAGCCATATCGGCGGTGACAATCATTTTTTCGTCCGCAACCTTAATATCGCCGACGGACGCTCCGCCGCCGGCGATCAAACGCCGCGCTTCGCCTTTACTCGCACACAGCGAAGTTTTGGCAAACAAATCCGTCACATTGATTCCGTTTTTCAGCTCGGCTGCCGCAATTTCCAGAGAGGGCATTCCTTCGCGGCTGCCGCCGTTACCACCGAAAACGGCACGGGCAGCGGCTCGTGCCTTATCGGCTTCCTCTTCTCCGTGAATGATTTTCGTCAGCTCGTAGGCCAGAATTTCCTTGGCTTCGTTGATACCGGCATCGGTACGGGCGCCCAACGCTTCGCACTCTTCGGTCGGCAGAAAGGTGTAGAGTTTCAGGAACTTCCCGACATCGGCGTCGGCCACATTACGCCAATACTGAAAAAAATCATATACCGGTGTCATAGCGGCATCCAGAAAAATCGCTCCTTTTTCGGTTTTTCCCATCTTCTTTCCGTCGCTGCGGGTAACCAGAGGAAACGTCAGGCCGCAAACTTCGGCCGCATCGAGACGGCGAATCAGATCCATTCCCGCGACGATATTTCCCCACTGATCGTCTCCGCCGATTTGCAGCGTACAGCCGTACTGTCTTCTTAAAATTAAAAAATCGTACGACTGCAGCAGCTGATAATTGAACTCGATAAACGAAAGACCGGTTTCCATCCGCTTGCGGTACGATTCGAATGTCAGCATCTTATTGACGGAAAAATGGCGGCCGATTTCCCTTAAAAAATCGATATAATTTAAGGGTGCCAGCCATTCGGCGTTGTCCAACAGCAGCGCTTCGTCGTCATCGAAGCGGATAAAACGGGCTATCTGCCGTTTCAGCGATTCGGCATTGGCACGCACCTGATCGACTGTCAGCATCTTCCGCATCTCCGTTTTACCGGAAGGATCCCCGATTCGGGCCGTTCCGCCCCCGACCAGGGCAATCGGCTTATGACCGTATTTTTGAAGATGGGCCATTGCAAACAGCGGCACCAGATGACCGCAGTGCAAAGAGGGCCCCGTCGGATCAAAGCCCGCATAAAACCGCACCGATCCCTCTTCAAGCATCCGATCCAAAACGGCTTCATCCGTACACTGTTGAAAAAAACCTCTTTCTTTTAATACCTTCAATGCGGCATTCATGACTTCTCTCCTCTTTTATTCTCTTTTACTTCCAGTCGAATCGGTACATCGCGAAAGCCAAAGACCGAACGGATTCTGTTAATCATATACTGCATCCATGTTTCGGGAAATCCTTTTTTGTGGTTGACGAAAACGGCAAATTTCACCGGAGCCGTTGACAGCTGCGTCAGATATTTCACCTTATATTTAATCCGCCCCCGTGAAGGAATCGGATTTTCGTAAATCCATTCCGCCAATGCCGTGTTCAGCTTATTGGTCGGAATTTTATTATGAAACTGCTCTTCCATTCTCAATGCCGTTTTCAGCAAACGTGTCACACCGCTGTTTTCTTTGGCGGAAATTGTGACCACCGGTGCAAACGATAAAACAGGAAAAAGAAACCGGATCCGGTCGACGACAGCCCGGGCCGCGTCCTGATTTTGCGGCATCAAATCCCATTTATTCAGCACCAGAATAATCCCCTTACCGCGGTTGACCGCCTGGGCAGCAATTTTTTTATCCTGCTCTGCCAGTCCTTTTTCGGCATCTATCATCAGAAAAACAATATCCGAATCGGCAATCGAAGCAATCGCTCTGTTCACCGAATAGTATTCGATATTTTCGTTAACACTGCGTTTTCTGCGAATCCCGGCCGTGTCCAAAATAACGAAATCTCTTTTCATAAAACGAAAAGATCCTTCGACAATATCCCGGGTTGTCCCCGGAATATCGGAAACCAGAGAACTCTCGCTGCCTGTCAGCAGATTATTTAATGTCGATTTCCCCGTATTCGGCTGACCCAAAACGGCAATGCGAAGCGGGCGGCCGGATTCCGAATTCTCATCCTCCGATTCCGGTTCGGAAGGCCCAAACCCCATTCCCCGCAGACGGGCGATCAGCGCCTCTTCCCATTCGTCGATACCGATATTATGTTCGGCAGAAACCTGATACAGTGTCGGGAAACCGTACGCATAATAGGAACAGGCCGCCGCCTCGCGTGCCGGCGTATCGACCTTGTTGACAACAACCATCAGTTTATCGGTATAAGGACGGCAAAGTTCGATCAATTCCTCGTCTTCACCCGTTGCTTCAACCGCATCAAAAAGAACAACTATCAGATCCGCGTCCGCAGCCGTTTTCAGACTGCGCGCCGTTACCAACGAATCAAGTCCCTGCCGGTCCCATTTTAAACCGCCTGTATCCACAAGACGAATCCGGAATCCGTCCTTTTCGTAAAGATGAGAAACGGGATCCCTCGTCACACCCGGTGTCGGATCGGTAATCGCTTTACGACTGCCGATTAAACGGTTAAAGAAAGTCGATTTACCGACATTCGGCCGGCCGATGATCGCCACGACAGGCTCTCTATTTTTCTCCGAATCGATCACGCATCCACTCCTCGACATACTGCCTTACCTCGGCCGATGTCTCCAATTCCGTAATCCGTCCGACCAGAATCTGAGCCTCCGCAATCGTAACGGAACGAATCATTTTTTTGACTTCGGGAATCACGGCAGAACTCATACTGAAACTGTCCAACCCGAGCCCCAGCAAAACAACCGTGCACAGCGGATCACCGGCCATTTCACCGCACATCCCGACCATTAACCCCTCTTTGTGAGCATTATCGATAATAATACGCAGCATCCGCAGAACACCCGGATGAAGGGCTTCATATAACGGCGCTATCCGCTCGTTACCGCGATCGACGGCAATCGTATACTGAATCAGGTCGTTGGTCCCGATTGAAAAGAAATCGCAGTGTTTAGCCAAAATATCCGATGTCAGCGCGGCAGACGGCACCTCAATCATAATTCCGATCGGCATTTCCGCGTTAAAAGGTATGTTCTCTGCAGTCAGTTCCGCACGCACTTCCTTAACGACATCGTAAACCCGCAGCAGTTCCTGTGTACCGCTGATCATCGGAAACATCACCTTCAGGTTGCGTTGAAAGCCGGCCCGATACAAAGCCCGCAGCTGCGTTTTAAACAACACCGGATTGTCCAGACAGAAACGGATCGACCGCCACCCCAAAATCGGATTGCTTTCGGTTTCAGCCACCGTCGAAACCGAGCGGACAACCTTGTCGCCGCCCATATCGAAGGTTCTGATTGTCACCGGTTTATTGTTCATCCGGTCGAGGACAAAGCGGTATGCCTGAAACTGCTCATCTTCGTTGTCTTCCACGCGGGAATTCATTAAAAGAAATTCCGAACGGTACAATCCGATTCCGTCGGCTCCGTGAGAAACAGCCGAATCGACCTCTTCGGGTAATTCGATATTGGCCATAAGCGCAATTCGTTTGCCGTCACGTGTTTCGGCAGGAAGATGATTCAGCGTCAGCAGCTGACTTTCTTTCAGCTGCCATTCGGCCATGTAGTGCCGATACATCTCTTCCCGCTCGGGTGTCGGATTGGGAATCAGCACGCCG
>JAXEIF010000021.1:0-7607 GCA_034120015.1 Spirochaetia bacterium
ATTCAGGGGCTGGCCACCGCGGTGCTCGACTTAACCGAAACGGGCGCCCGCCTCTACGGCGGTGACTACGACTACTTTCTGTGGAAAAAGGCGCAAACAGCCGCCGACACCCCGGCACCGGCCGTGCGCAACGGCAGCCCCGCCCCCACCGGCCGCAGCAGCGCACCGCAGCCGGCCGCCCCCGAAAGCCGCGGCGCAGCCGCCGGCGACGACCACCGCCGCCAGAAAGAACAGCGCAACCTCATCAACCGCCTGCAAAAGGAGTCGGAAACACTGTTGGCGCAAATCGATGATACCGAAGCGGAACTGAAGCGGCTGCACGCCGAATGGGCGCGCGAAGAGTGTTACAGCGATCCGCAAAAGTCGGCCGCCGTTGCCGAAGCGGTCCGCGCCGCCGAGGCCGAACAGGAGCGGCTCACCGCGCGCTGGGAGGCTGTCGAAGAGGAACTGGCCGCCGCCCGCAAAGGATAACAGCCCCCGCACCCCGAACAGAAAGCAACGCACCGCGGTTTATCTCGGAAAAAACGTCCTACGTTTTTAAAAAAATCTCCTACGTTTTTAAAAAAATCTCCTACGTTTTAAAAAAAACGTCCTATGTTTTTTAAAAAATGTCCTACGTTTTCGGAAGATGCCCGGTCGAATGTTCGCACTCTTCTTTTAAATCGTACATGAAATCCGATTCATCTTCATCACCGGACAATATCTTCATGACCGACTCGAAGACTCTTAAGAACAGTGTTGTTTGGCGAATACGCTCGTTGAAAGAAGACGCATAAAATGAATCAATATACTCGACTTTTTCTGCTTCCAGAAAATAAGTCAAAATCACGGATACTGGATTCCCCATATCCGCAAGAAGCTTCCAGGCGGTTTGAGTCGAATCCTCTGTAAAACAGTTATTTAATTTAAATAATCTGTCGATATTCCGTTCGATTGGTGTCTTATCCGATACATCCAGACGAATTTGAACGGGCACGGATGGCGCAATTCCGAACCTTTTTTTATTTTTCAGATAATAAATCGAAACAGCCGTCAAAATTTCATAGACTAAAACGCCGTAGTGAAACGAATCGAGCTGAACTCCCTGAAGGCGGGGGGCGCACTTAGCGCTCCAATTCACGGCCAATTCGTGACACAATTTAACCTGTTTAAAAATCTTTTCCTGCTCGCGGCGCGGTATTCCTTCCATAATTTGCGAGACACAGTCGAGTAAAAAAGACTTATTGAAAACCATATAGAAAAAGTAACGCCATTCTTCGTACCCTTTTTCGAGTCCCATTAACAGATTTTCGGCACCGGTATCGGGCTTACCGGCAGGTAACGGGATAACGATATCGACAAATTTGGTCATGTATTTCTCGAAAAAAGGACGAACTTCCCCCTCCTTTGCGGGAGTCCCGTAAAAAACGTTATAGATGCTGTGAGCCAGACGGGAAGCGTCGACGGCGGTTATCAGAATGATTTGCGTTTCGCCGACAATGTGGTGCAGGCGTTCCAAAACTTTTACGGCGTATTCGGGCAGGCAGCGATCCAGTTCGTCGACAATCAGCACCACCGGCCTCTTTTCGGACAAATCGGCTAATGCGGAATGTAATTTTCCGACAGCTGCCGTTAGCGGCAAACAGGAATCAATCTCTTTCGGAGAAAGAAATTGTCTTTCATGCTTTTTAACAAATTTCAGAATTTTAGCCGCCCCTTTAATTTGACGAAGCCCGGTCAGATCGCCCATAAGCTCGATAATCTCAATAAGATTATCGGTAAATTCTTTTTGCTCATCTTTTTCGGGTAAAATCCGATTTTCTTTCATTTGCTCCAAAAACACAGAAACCAGAGCCATCAGCGGTTCGTCGTAATAATCGCGTTCCCAGGCGTTGTAATGAAAAACAAGGGCGCGGGTTTCGAGCTGTTCTTCCAACATTTGCAAAACATACGTTTTGCCGCTTCCCCATTGACCGTCGATAGCCAGCGAATAACCGGCTTTATTGTCGATTTTGTTTTCGATGACCTGCCGAACCATTTCGACATAATCGCCCCGTTTGAGAACATCGGGGGGAAGAACCATACAGCTACTCTCCTTTTGATAACGGATTCTCCTGAATCCAATATTCGATAGCATCACTGCTTTGATGATATTTTTCCTTGAGAATTGCGGCCAGCTGTTTCAGCTGTGCTTTGACAAATAAAATATCGTAGCAGTACGGAACAGACAATTGAAATTTTCTCAAAATTGCCAGCGCCAAAGACAGGGTATATTCATTATTGAAAATACCGTGCCAGTATTCGTCATCACCGAAAGCATTAACAATAACTTCTATTACTGCCTCAAATTCGCGATCATCCTGAACATAAACTTTTGTCAGACCGGCATTAAAAACATACAAGTATTCCTTCGTAATATTCAGGGCTCGAAAATAACGAAACGATCTGATATAAGAAATCCTGAACTTCTGTAAATTGGATGTATAGAGCCATTCCAAACGGAGGAAAGTCTCCAATTCTTTCCGAAACGCTTCCCGAAATACTTCACAAGTTTTTTCTATCGAAGGGCTTTTCCGGCGCTCTTCTTCATTTGTTATACAATTTAAAGATGAATAATACGAATTGAAAAAAATAAGTCGATCATCCGAATCCCGTCCTAACAAATCGGGATTTTCTTTGTAAAAATCATAGTATTTTAAATAAATCCGGGCAATCTCTTCCTTATCCCCAAAAGAGAGAAGTTCCGCACGATAGAGTGCATTGATATAATCGGATATACGGTAATCGGAGGAAGAATGGAAGCGGGTCATTTCATGCTTTCTGACCGTATCCATCACCTTTTCCCTGACGGCTTCGGATTTAAGTAAAATAACAAAGTAAGGATCTCTTTGAGTAAAAATCATTTCGGGATAGGCTTGTTTCACCTTTTTTTGAATATCGTTTTTTAAATAAGGATATCCGTACAGACAAAGCTGCATTCTGTCTTTCACGTCCTGTTCCAACAAGTCCCGAATTTCCTTTAAATCAAAAACCTGCCGAATTACGGAGTGCATATCTTCCTTTCTCAGCAACTCCTGATAATAATACAAAAATTCGGAGTAAAAGATCTCACGGGTCTCTTTGGGGGCATCCTCCCGAACCCGATGCATAACCCACTGTAAAAGAAAAGCAAACTGTTCTTTATTTTTGAGCCGCTGTATATAAACGGTCAACGGTGACTTAGCGCCCCATCTGTACCCTAAAGATATCAGGTGTCTGATCTGATGATCATCATCCGACGGGCTTTGAATTTCGTCAAAAAGAAAGTCGAAAAACGGTTCCCCGGTTCGGGAATCCGTATATTTCGACATTTCTGCCAGTAAAAAAAGATAGATATAAATAATCTCTCCGGATTTTAATTTTTGTTTGAGAATCTCAAAAACTGCACTAAAAATGTGCGTAATCGTTTTTTCCGGTAAAAACCTCATGATTTTCGACAAAACAAGACGTAAATAGCCTTCAATTGGATCATACCCAAACGCCGAAAGAGAATAAGCAAAAAGTTTTACCAAATGATAGGATGATTCGGCAAGTCCGGGAATCATTTCGATTACTTTTTTATTTCGGATTAACCCGAACACCGGCTGCCCCGTATACTCGCAAAAATTAAGGTGGCGCACCGCATAAAAATACTCTTTATTCGGATCGACCATCATCGGAACAGTCACCGCATACCTTACCGACTCGTTAAAAGATAACGACTCGGGGGGATGGTTCCGAAACGCATCGAGAAAATCGGAGGGATTTTTAATTTTTCTATCGGGGGAAATAGTCTCGCTTATCCGATACCCCGGATTGGAAAGTCCGCCATTCAATGTTTTTTTATAGTAATTGATATTGGCAGCAACAAAATGTTTCAGTTGCGGGGTGTCTTTATCGCACGCTTTCTCTGCCGCTTCCGCCAACGCACGAATCTCTTCTTTTTGCTCCCGATTTTGATACCTTAAAGATTCGAAAAGATTCAAAAGCGTCATTTTTCGTAAAATAAAAAGCGCGTTCGGCTTTTCTCTTTTTTCGGGATGCCATTGCATCAAAAGTGTTTTGAGTTCCGTATAACGCAAACGATCTATACAGTTCAACGCTTTTTGATAAAAAACAATCTCTTCCAGATTTGCGGATTTACCTTCGTTCTCGCAAAAAAGGTCAAACTCCTTTTGCCGCTCTGTTTCCCGATAATACTTCAGAATCAGCTCCGAAAAAACAAAGGCGTTCGTTTTTATCAAATCCTTTTCCCGAAATTTCAGAACAATCTTTTCGACTGTTTCGACGGAATAAATGTCTGTCAGAGAATAATAATTGCTCAAAAGCCAACGGTATAAGAAAATGTAGTGAACCTCTGTCCAATTCTCAATATCGCCCGCCATTTCCTGAACCTTGGATATTAAAAATCCGGGAATCACCAGATTGTAGTAAGAAAAAAGCTCGATACTGTTATATTTTTCCATATCGGAAAGAGATAATTTTCCGTTTGAAAAATCAATTTCTCTGATAATACGAAAATCAGTCTGATCAAAATTATCTGTCAGTAATTTTGTATTTTTAAGACGGGCGATTTCTTCAAAAATGAACTCGTTTAAAGAGAAATAAGTTAATTCTTTATGGTTATTGTTCTTACCGTGACTGTCGGGCAGCTCATGGTCTGCGTTCAGCAGACGATAGTAATCGCGCACTTTGAGTCTGATAATGTTGTTATTGCGGTAAAATTGATTTAAGGCTCTTTCATATTCACTGTCCGACGGTTGCGGATCAAAGGGGCACACATCGAAAAGAAAAATCGGATTGGGATATTCCGTATTTCCGCCTTTGGTCATCGTTCTCTTTAATTCTTTTATCCAATAAAGAAAATTGGGATCCCGACCGGAAAACCCCATCAGGCAAAACGGCAGTTCAAGGATTTTTGTCTGCATAAAATTGAAAAAGGATGCATGTTCGGTTTTGTAATTGTCGAAATCCGACTGTGTCGCAATATACAAACAGGAATCGCAATCATCAAAACTGTATTCGTTTTTATCGACTTGCTCTTTTGTCCGAATCGATCCGTTCAATTTTACAATCCGATGATCCTTCCGACACCGTAAATCCTTCGCTCTTTGAACAGGATAATAATCATTTTCCGCCGGATTTCTTTCCAGTAAATCATCCCAATTGGTTGTCATGACATCGACCCATCCCAACCCCAAAAGTTTTTGATGTAAGGAAAGATTATCCGTATTTTTATCGATACGGGAAAACTGATTTTCTATATAAATATCCAGCGCCTCCCGCATACCGCCTTTTGCCTTTACATATTCTTGGGCAACAACCGTTTCACCCTTTTGAAGTATTTCTTTCTCGATATTTTCCTCATCGCATTTCGGATACAGTTCTTTGTAAGCGTTTGTTAAAAGCGCCACCCAGTTTTGATAACAGGCTTCTTTCTTTTGCTGTTTTCCCTCATTGGCATTTAAACTGAATCCGGCACCCACCATCACCGATATCCCGTCTTCCGTCAGTTTTTGGGCAATATAGTTGAGACACATTTCGAATTTCAGACGTTCATTCGATTCGTGATAATACTTTTCATATTCAAACAGATTCGGCGAAGCGACAATTTTCTGCCGACCGGAGTCAATTTGTTTATCGGACACTTTTTCTTCCCTCACCCCTCAACCGCTTTTTCGATAATATCAAGGGTACCGAAAATCTGTTCTATTTTTTCTACAATCCGCTTTTGTTCGGCAAGGGGCGGAATGGGAAATAATGTATTCGCAACATAATCTTTTCCAATTCTTTGTTGCCCCACTGCTCCCGAGAAACAAGCAATTCCGTTTTTTATAAAACGTTCTGTTTTAACGAACCAGAAAAGAAAGGTATCCAATAAAATATTATGAGCTGGACGTAAAATATGTAATTCCGTTGTGCCGGCACCAAATCCGTTTACAAGATTCTTAAAAAGCACAGATTTTCTGTTTTCAAAGCAGGGAGTTATTTTCGCTATGCCTACATCATTATCTGCGAAAACAGTAAATCCGGATTTAACGGAATCCCATTGTCTGATTTCATATGTAAAATCTTTTGAAAATCCCGGATTAATACAAGCCATAGGGACAAAAGAAACATCAATATTTTTTTCTATATTATTTTTAGGGTTTATATCACATATCTCCCCCAACCTGCACCACTTCCACCCGGCGGGGATATCAAAAGGTATTTCCTCTTCCGTAATTTCCGGCAGGGATTTTTCTTTCTTTATCTTTCCCCCGGCAATCAGGCGTTGTTTCTCTTCCCGGATACGTTCCAAAAGTTCTTCCGCACTGCCTTCTTCCGGCCGCTGTTCGGTCAGCTTGCCCCGTACCGCCAAATCCAACACCCGGCTTTTGGTATGCCGTACCGCGGTTTTTAACGCCAGCCGGTTTTCTTCGATAATATCCGCCTGTTTGAAAATCTGTTCTATCTTTTCCGCAATCCGTTTCTGTTCGGCAAGAGGCGGAAGGGGGATACAATGTTGCCTTACAACATTGATTGTTATTGCCTTAAATGTGGTTCCCGTAGCTTTCATCTCAAAATACTCTTTTTGAGATTTCAACCAGTAAAACCAAAATTCCGATTCTATGGTATAGTGGGGATAAATTGAACATAAACCTCGACCTATACAGATATCCCTTAATGTAATATTAACAACCCCTACAGGAGCCCTAACACATAAAAGCACAGAACCGGAAACAGCAATTCTGGTCGCTTCGAATGTTTTTATCGATGATTGTGTCAAAAATTTATTTGTAAAACAAATCTTTCCTTGATGAAATTCTATTCCATCACTAGATGTCGTTATGGAACTTCCGTCCGGAGATTGTCCCATTATGACTTCACATATCTCCCCCAGTCTCACCCACTTCCACCCGGCGGGAATATCAAAGGGAATTTCGTCTTCCGTAATTTCCGGCAGGGGCTTCTCTTTTTTGAGTTTTCCTTCGGCAATCAGGCGCTGTTTCTCTTCCCGGATACGTTCCAAAAGCTCTTCCGCACTGCCTTCTTCCGGCCGCTGTTCGGTCAGCTTGCCCCGTACCGCCAGGTCAAGGATTTTGGCTTTCAGGTGGGCAATCTTCATCGGCTGCCGTCCTCTGCTTCGTAATAATAAGAATAATCGATTCCTTTCATAAACATTTCCCGGTCGTCGATTTTATCGGTTAACGCCTCAAACAGCAGTTTTTTGATGAATGCCGCATCGGCAACGCTTTCGCTCATGGCGTTCAGATAGTCGTTTTTATTGATCCGGCTCCAATCGATACATCGATTCAGCGAATGCTTTAACATTAAATCCAACCAGATACGGGTTGCTCTGCCGTTTCCTTCCATAAAAGGATGGGCAACATTCATTTCCACATATTTATCCGCTATCTGTTCAAAAGTCTCTTCGGGCATCCTTTCGATTTGTTCCAGAGTGGCACCGAGAAACTCCGCAGAGGCAAAATGAAAACCGCCTTTGGAAATATTGCAGGTGCGCAGGGAACCGGCAAAGTCGTAAAGTCCTCCAAAAAGGTATGCGTGTATCTGTTGCAACGATTTGACCGTTCCCGGCTTCAATGTTTGAAGGATACCGCTTTCAAAAA
>JAXEIF010000022.1:0-75155 GCA_034120015.1 Spirochaetia bacterium
ATGTGAAGTTATTGTGTGAGACATTTCATATCGAAATTCCAAATGAGTATAGATAACTGCAAATAACAGTTTGTAGGGGAGTTCTGATACTCCCCTATAAAAATGGCTATTTATCAACTGTTTGTTGTGACATAGCCATAAGAAAAAACCGCCTTCAAACGAAAGCGGTTGTCTCGGACGGAAAGAGGGGGATTCGAACCCCCGGTAAGCCGGAGCCTACAACAGATTTCGAGTCTGTCCGATTCAACCACTCTCGCATCTTTCCAATAGTAGTGTACCCAAGAGGACTCGAACCTCCGACCTTTGGTTCCGCAAACCAATGCTCTATCCAACTGAGCTATAGGTACATAAAAACGAACGGAAAGGGGGGGATTCGAACCCCCGGTACCCTTGAGGGGTACAACTCCTTAGCAGGGAGACCGATTCGGCCACTCTCGCACCTTTCCAATCTACGGAGAAACGGGGATTCGAACCCCGGGATGCTTGCGCATCAACGGTTTTCAAGACCGCCTCCTTAAACCACTCGGACATCTCTCCCCGGTTCCTGTCTATATTACATAAGAACGGAAAAGATGTCAAGAGCATATTAAATTTAGTAAGAAGACTTATTTGAATATCGTAAAATAACATTATGATAAAGATATTTTTAGGAATTCGTAGGCTCTTTTTCGTGTTTCTTGTATATTTTGATTGAAAGCAGCAAAATTAGTATTTTTGTACATATTTAATATAAACTCATCAGATACTGTTTTGGAGTTTAGATTTCTATCTTCCATTCCGAATTGGCTTAAAAAGTTTTGAATTCTGTTGTCGTTTATAACATCTAATGCAAAAAAAGGCTTATTAAAGATGGAAGAGAAGACACAACCGTGAAAAGATGTGGAAATAACAAGTTCGGCGTTCATAATTAATGATAAAAAATCTATCGGACCGACATCAAACATGTTTTTATAAAATCCAAAAAAATCCTGTTTAAACTTTGGCAATGTTGTTATGACTTTTAATCCTAATAATTTTTCAATTTTTTTGACATATTTATAAGAACTGAGTGTTGTATTTAACGGATAGAATAAAATGTATTTTTCTTTTGGTATTTTATAATGATTATTACGAATTAATAAATTATACCATGTCTCTTTGTCAAGTAACAGAGTCGGATCACAAAGAACTTCTATATTTTTCTTGAGGCCTAATTTTTCAAGAAAGATTTTTGATTCATTTTCTCTTACCGATAAAAAATCGTATCTCTCGACAAGGCTCTTAATTTTTTGTTGGTCGTGTTTATTAATATTATTAGTTGATGGACCGAAGCTTGCGGCAAATGCTATTTTTCTTTTATTTCCGGGAACAAAATCCAAATAATAATGCCAGCTTGTATCTTTACATGTCGAATTCCATATTTGGTCGGATCCGGACAGGTAGAAATCAAAATTGTCAAATTCTGTCAAGGAATTCAATTCTTCTGTGATATCCAGTTCAGATGAAATAAAATTTTCAAATTTATTGAGTTTTTTCTTTAATGGGATTAGATAGAAAAGTCTAAAGATAGATTTACTTATGGAATGAATATCAAAAAAAGTATTGTAAATTCTTTTTTGATTTTCAGATCTGAAATTAATGATATGATAATCAATATTGGGGAAATGTAATTTTATAAATTGCTGCAGAGCAAAAGCCTGTAATACTGATCCATAGTTATGTGATGCATGAAAAGTTAAACCACCCAGTTTATGCATAAAGAATCCTTTTAATTAAATTTTTAAGGTTTTTTGGTATAATTTTCTTTAATAAGAAAATCACAGTAATTTTGAGTTTAAAAAAGAAAAAATATTTTTTCGGATTAGAGAATATTTTTCTGTATAATTTTTTTCGTATTTTTGGAAGACAGGTAGGGGTATTTAAGTTATGATTCCATAGAGCAATTTTGGATAAGGACGTTAGCTGTAAAGAAAAACTATTTTCAATTTTTGAGAATAAGTCTTTTCCTTTATTTGTATTAATCAATACAGCCGAGGTTCCGTCTTTATAATCAAAATCGGGAATTTCTTTGTCTATTCCCCAAAAATCACCTATGGTAATATCTCCGACACGGTTTTTATTCGCAAAGGGACATGTGTAACATGATTCTTTATAAACAAGTCCGTGTAAAAACATATAATAATAGGGATCGGTATCGCCGTTTATTATTTGGGTTTTGGTTTTGGTTTTGGTTTTTCCGCCACATGTCCAACCGGCAACATGTTTATTGCGAAAATCATAATATATAATTTTTTCTTTAAATTTTGATTCCAGCCAGTTAATATAAAGAGAGAATAACTTTCGGGAAGGAACTCCGTGACAAATTAAATCTACAGTATATAAATTAGAGTATGGCTTTTGAAGAAATGATTTTAAACCGGCAACCTGACAGGGCGTTCCTGTGAAGAGAACCGGTGAAGAGTCTTTTTCTAGGTGGTTTTTTATGCCACTGTAGATTGAGGTTAAATCACTTTCTACATATTTAGATTTTTGTAATATAAAGAGATTTTCTTTCTTATCTATTAAAGTGTGTTTTGCACATAAATGATCATCAAGATAACAGCCATAAACAAGACCGTTTTCGGATAGAACTAAATTTGCCAGCTCGGAAAAAACACCTCCGGAACTGCTGTTCATCAGAATCTCGTGATTTTTTGTCTTTGCCGCATAGGAAATAGTTTCAAATGAATTCGGAAACGATAAATTTAAGGCCGGGCAATGTGTTTTGCATAATCCGCATTGTAAACAGAGCTTTTCATTAACAGTCGGATAGAGAAAACCTTCTTCCGACTCTGTCATAGAAATGCAGGAAGTCGGACATATCTGGACGCATGACTGACAGGAAAAACAGAACTTATTTTCTAAGGCAGAAATATTATTCATTATTTTAATTATACAATTAAATTCTTAAATGTAAAGGAAAATTATATCCAATTTTAAGAGAGAAAAATCCAATTGTAATATGTCTCGAAATATGATACCATCATTATAATGAGAGAGAATAACAATCCGCAAATTTCCGTATGTATTCCTATTTACAACGTAGAAAATTACATTGAGAAATGTTTGAGATCTGTTTTTGAGCAGACAATAGCCGAGAAGGCAGAATTTATTCTTGTAGATGATTGCAGTCAAGATCAATCCATGGCTGTAGTTGAAAGAATAACTAAAGATTATCCGATGATCAAAAATCAAATTAAAATTTTTAGACATGAAAATAATAAAGGCTCTGCAGCAGCAAGAAATACTTTATTAAAAAATACTTCCGGAAAATATATCATCTATGTTGATGCAGATGATTGGTGTGAACCCGATTATTTGGAATATCTGTATAATACGGCTGAAAAGAATAATGCAGATATAGTATGTTGTAATCTTTGGGAAGAGCATAAATGTTTTTCAAATCGGATGACTTTTAAATTTCCTGAGAGTTCAGTGGCTTGTGTTCACCAGCTATTAATAGGAGAATTGCCAAGTTGGTTACATATAAAGTTTGTAAAATTAAGTTTATTTAGAAATAGTGCAATCGGATTTATTGACAAAGTTGATTTACAGGAAGATTTTATTGTTTCCGTAAAACTGTTTTCCAATGCTCAAAAGATATCTTACATAGATAATTCCTTATATCACTATAATCAGCAAAACATACAATCTTTGTCAATTAGAAAAACGCTTTCCTCCGATAAGTGTTTACAAATGATAGAATCCGTAAAAGAAATAGAGCGATTCTTGAGAGAAAAAGATACGATTTCTTTTTACGAAGAAGATCTCAAAAAGAGAAAGATCTTGACAAAAATAGTGATTTTGCTGAAAGTAGAGAAACGAAACAGAAAAGAGTATTACAATCTATATAAAAATGAGCTGAAAAAGATAAAAAACCTCAATTTAAAGTTTTTCATATTACGTTCAATTTTGCGGTTTTATGATTTTCGATTGTATTTTATCGGAAATTTCTTTTTCAGTATAATAAGATTTTTTAAAAGATAGGACAACCAATCCGAGAAGTAGATTTTCCGGAGTGATTGTCCCGTTAAAAGATGTCAAGAGGAATTTCTTATCAATAATATTGCCGGATCATGGCGTTTTCGAAACCTTTAATGGCGCGGACGGTCGGTTTAAACTGTTCCGCTTCGTCTTTGGAGGCATAGGCGCCGATAAGGACGCGATACCAGGTTTTGTCGTTGATTTTGCGGGTTTCGATCATCGAGTTGATGTTTTTGTCGGCAAGCATCTGCCGGGCTTTTTCGGCATTGGCGAGCGTACTGAACGAACCGGCCTGAATGTAAAAGCGGGGTGACACTTTTGCGGGTTTCGCCGCGGCGGGAGCAGCCGGCTTGGCGGCCGGTTTCGGAGCTTCCGTAACGCGGGGCTTCGCCGGCGCCGGCGTTGTTTCGGCTTTTACGGGCGGTGCGGGTCGGGTGACGGGCGCCGGTTTTGCCGTTTCGGGAACTTCGAGGCGCGAATAGTCGGTGCGGGCCGTTTCGATCGGTTTGGTCTCAACCAGGGACGGTTCTTCGGCAACCGTTACTTTCGGTTTGGAATCGGCCGGTTGCGAATCGGTTGCGTCCGTCGGCAGAGTGCTGTCTGTCGGAAACTGCGGAGCGGGAACCGCATCCGTTTCGGGAATTTCGATTGCAGCGGAATCGCTGACAGCGACAGTAATTTTGTCTGGTTTCGGTGCCGGCGAAAAGTATAAGTAACCGATTCCGGAAAGAACGGCGGCAGCGAGCGAAACACCGAGAACGGGAATCAGATAACGTTTGACGTTGGCAATGGTTTGGGCCTTATCGTCGGGCCTGTTATTTTCGTTTTGATAATCTTCCATGTTCAAAATCCCTCTTCAGCAGACGGTCGAGTTTTTTCTCGAAACGCGCCTTTGTCGTGATATTCGATACAGTATAAATATCGGCTTCCGGAAAAAAGTCTTGAACGGAAAAAAACCGCTGATAGCGAAATCTTTTAATGATTTTGCGGAGAGAAGAACGGTCGCGGCGCATCGCCCGCAGAAGTCTCAACAGAAAAGGAGCCCGGACATTCAGAACGGCATTGCAGAGCCGGCACAGCTTGGGAGAACCGGTGAGATTGGCGCCGTTGATCAGAAAACGGGATCCGTCGGGAGATGATGTCACGGTACGGGTAATTTCTGCTTCGATTTCGGGATAAAGGATCGATTCGAGCGTTTTCATTTTTTCGGCATCGGAAAAGACGATTGCTCCCAAACGCTGCCGGTCGACTTCACCCGAAGCGGTCAGGATTGCCGGCCCGAAAACCGCGGCCGCCTCCGCCGCCTTCCGCCGCAAAACCGCATGCGCCATCCGGTCGGTGTCGAAATGCACCCAGCCGCGCCCGACGAAAAAATCGGCAGCCGCGTTTTTCCCCGCGGCGCTTTTGCCCGTCAGCCCTAAAACGAAGCGACCGCCTTTTAAGGAAGAACGGTCGGCATTACCCGGTTCGCCGCCGGCAGAGCAGGCGATCAATGAATCTCTCCCCAGCTGAGACCGGTCTCCACCGAAGCCCGCAACGGCACCGGCAGGGTCACGGCGGCCTCCATTTCCCTTTTCAGCCGGTCGCAGAAAAGAGAGGCTTCGCTTTCGGACACCTCGAAAAGCAGTTCGTCGTGGATTTGCAGCAGCAGCCGCGCGCCCGAACCGCTTTCGCGAATCATCCGGTCGACATTTAACATGGCTGTTTTGACCACATCGGCCGCACTCCCCTGAATCAGCGTGTTGAGAGCCACCCGCTCCGCCTGATTCCGTTCGGTCTTGTTGCGCGAAGCAATCCCGAAAATCCGTCGTCGCCGCCCGCTGATCATCCTCACCTCACCCGTCGCCTCCGCTTCTTCGATGACCTTGGCCAGAAACGCTTTTACGCCGCCGAACGTGGTGAAATATGATTTGATGAAATCATTGGCGCGGCCGAAGGGAATTTCCAGCTCGTTGGAGAGCCGAAAGGCGCTCATTCCGTACATGATACCGAAATTGATCGTTTTGGCAATCCGCCGCTGGTCGGGCGAAACCCGGTCGAGAGGGGTGGCGAAAAGAAGCGATGCCGTGCGCGCGTGGACATCGATTCCGTTGCGAAACGCTTCGCACAGTCCGGGATCGCCGGAAAGCGCCGCCAGCATGACCAGCTCAATCTGCGAATAATCGGCACTGACAAAGACAAACCCCTTCTCCGGTTTGAAGGCGGAACGGATGCGTCGGCCCGCTTCGTCGCGAATCGGAATGTTCTGAAGGTTCGGATTGCGGCAGGAAAGACGACCGGTCGCGGTTCCGGTTTGCTGAAACGTCGGATAAATGCGCCCCGTTTCCGGGTTGACCAGCTTCGGCAGAGCCTGAGCATAAGTGTCGTTGAGTTTGATGCAGGCGCGGTAATCGAGCAGCAGCTTCGGCACCCGATGAATGTGTGCCAGCTCCTGCAAAACGGCCGAATCGGTCGAAAAGGCACCTCCGGAAGTTTTTTTGGTCGGCTTCAGACCGAGCGTTTCGAAAAGCACCGATTGCAGCTGCTTTACCGATTTCAGATTAAACTCGAATCCGACCTCCCTGAAAATCTCTTTTTCGAGACGGTCGGCCTCTGCGGTCAGCTCGTCGCCGTAACGGCGCAACTCTTCGCAGTCGATACCGATACCGCGCATTTCCGTTTCGGCCAGCAGAACGGCTATTTTCATTTCAGTCTCGTAAAAAGACTTGGTCAAACCGAATTCGTCGAGTTTCGGCTTCAGAAATTCGTAAAAACGGAACGCCACAAATGCATCCTCGCCCGCATAATCGGCACAGACGGAAAGCGGAATCTCCCCGATATGACGGTCTTTCGGCACAATCTCTTTATAGGAAATCGGCTGATAGTTGAGCAGCCTCAGGGCGAGAAAATCCATCTGAAAACGGTCGAGCATGCTGTCGTAAAGCCATGCCGCGATCATCGTGTCGAATCCCGGTTTCAGGGTGATACCCCACCGTTTCAGAACCTGATAGTCGTATTTCAGGTTGTGGCCGATGATGAGATGTTTTTCGTTTTCGAGCAGCGGCTTTAAAAGATCGCGGATGCGGTTTTCATCCTGTACGGGGACACCGTCGGCGATAAGCGGAATATAAACGGCACTGTTGCCGTCGACCGCCAGCGAGAAGCCGACCGGCCGGGCAAAAAAAGTATCGAGTCCGGTCGTTTCCGAATCGAAGGCAAAAACACCGGCATCGGCCGCTTTACGAATCCAGGCGGCCGCCTTTTCCGGCGTATCGGCAATTTCCACCGAGCCGGGAGCAAAAGTTTCCGGCGGTGCGTTGCCGGCAACCGCATCGGACAAGTCGTCGGCGGAGCCGTTACCGGAGTTGTCCGCCGCCGCTGCTGCGGAAAAGCGGCTGTGCGCGGTGGGAGTGTCGCCGGCAGTTGCCTGGGCGGCGGAAAACAGCGTCGGTTCGACGGCGGGCGCCGCCTTCGGCGAACCGAATTTACGGATTTCTTCCCGGCGGAAAATCACCAGAGCCGCTTCCATGTCCGGCGAAGAGGTGTCGAGTGCTTCGATATCGATCGGAATTTCCAGATCGTCTTTCAATGTTACCAGCCGGCGGCTGAGCAGCGCTTTCTCCCGATCGTTTTCCAGATTTTCCCGCGCCTTTCCCTTAATTTCATCGAGGTGTTCGTAGAGAGCATCCATCGTACCGTAAGTTTCCAGCCATTTGGCTGCCGTCACCTTTCCCACCTTTGTGACACCGGGAATGTTGTCGGCTGTATCTCCCATCAGCGACAGATAATCGAGAATCTGTTCGGGATAAACGCCGTAATGTTCTTTCACCTTTTCCCGCGTCATCTCCTCGTAATCGCCGGCGGAAGAAGGACGCAGAAGCGTAATCCCCTCCCCGATCAGCTGACAGAGATCTTTGTCGCCCGAAAGAATCCGGCACGGCCGCCCTTCTTCTTTGCAACGGGTTGCCAGCGAAGCAATGAGATCATCCGCCTCGTAACCGTCCATTTTTAAAATCGGAATTTTGAGAGCCGACAGAATTTCTTCCACAATCGGAATCTGCTCGTGAAGATCTTCGGGCGCTTTTTCGCGGGTCGCTTTGTATTCGGGGTAGAACTCGTGACGAAACGTTTTCGTGCGGGAATCCATGGCAACGACCGTTTTTTCGCATTCGTATTTTTTGATAAAAGAAAAAAGAGAATTGAAAAATCCGAAAACCACGTTTCGGTTTTTCCCTGTCGAAGTCATCAGCGGAGCGCGGATCAGCGCAAAGTAAGTGCGGTAAATCAGGCTGTAGCCGTCAATCAAATAAAGCGGTTTTTTCATGGAAAAATTATACACGAAACGGCCGAAATAAGATATAAAATTCTTATGAAAAAGACGATCGTTCCCTCCGCGGTTCGGGGCGAAATAGCGATTCCCGGATCGAAGTCACATACGATACGGGCGCTGCTGATTGCGGCGATGGCCGACGGCGAATCGGTGTTGAGACAGCCGCTTTTTTCGGAAGATATCCGTGCCTGCATGGCGGTCTGTCGGGCTTTCGGTGCCGAAGTCGCCGAAGAAAACGGGACACTGCGGGTGCGCGGTGTCGGCAGGCGGTTTGAGGCGGCCGCCGGCGGCGCCGATGTGATGAACTCCGGGACAACCCTTTTTTTTGCGGCCGCCCTGGCGGCGCTGCAAAACCGCCCGTTTCGGTTAAGCGGCGATGCCTCGATTGAAAACCGCAGTGCGGCGCCGTTACTCGACGCCCTGCGGACGCTCGGAGCCGCGGTAAATTGCGAAAAAAAAGAAGGCTGTGCGCCGCTTACCGTCTGCGGACCGCTGCGGTCGGGCAAAGTAACAATCGACTGTCCGACCAGCCAGTACCTGTCGGCGCTGCTGATCACACTGCCGTTGGCCGACGGCAATTTCGAAATCGAAACCGGCATTCTGAGAGAAAAACCGTATGTCGATATGACAAAAAAATGGCTCGATGACCGGATGATTGCCTGCAGTGCCGATGAAGAATATAAAAAAATCTTCATTCCCGGCGGCCAAATTTACCGCCCGTTTGATGTTGCCGTTCCCGCCGATTTTTCCTCGGCCTGCTTTTTCCTGTGTGCGGCGGCGATCACCCGCAGCCGTCTCACTTTTACCAATCTGGACATGTGCGATGTTCAGGGTGACAAAGAAGTGGTTTTTCTGCTTGAAAAAATGGGCTGCCGTCTGACTTTCGAAGGAAAAAAAGTGACTGTTGAAGGAAATGCGCTGAAAGGAATTGAGATCGACATGACGGCGATTCCCGATGCGCTGCCGGTTTTGGCTGTGACCGCCTGCTATGCCGAAGGAGAAACCCGTCTGTACAACGCGGCACACACCCGGCTTAAAGAAACCGACCGCATCCGCTGCATGACAACCGAACTGACAAAACTCGGCGCGGCTGTTACCGAATTACCGGACGGCATGGTGATTCGCGGCTGCGGCCGTCTCAAAGGCGGTGCGGTGCTGTCGTACGGAGACCACCGGATTGCGATGGCGCTGGCTGTTGCCGGTCTGGCGGCGGAGGCGCCCGTCACTGTCGAGGGCGCCGAAGCGGCGGCCGTCACCTTTCCCGACTTTTACCGGCTGCTGGCGGCCGTCAGCGAAAAGCCGCAGCCCGGACTGCTTTAAACGGAAACGTTGACAATTTGCGGCAGAGCGCCTTCGACCGGCAGCGGTGTCCGTTTGCGCGGTACGGAAAAAACCAGCCGCGGCCGCTTTTGTGTTTTGCGCTTTTCCAACGCATTTTGGTTGTCGATATTGTTGCGGATGGCCGCCTCTTTCAGCGTTTCCAGCTCCGACTGCCGCTCGAGAATTTCGTGCGATTCGGGAAGTTCCTTCAGTTTTAAATCGTAAATATGATTTTCGATAATTTTTGACAGACGCACGATTTTCGACAAAATCCGCTGCTCGACGTCGAGATGGATTTTCAGATCATCGTAATGTTCCTGTTCCAGATCGAATCGTTCCAGTTCCTGAACCCGCAGATATTCGAGAAAATATTCTTTCTGACGTTCCTGCTGTGACGTTATTAAAGCAATCAGTTTGTTATTCATATTATCCGTTGACGCTGAAACCTTCGTAACGGTCACCCGGACGGGAAACCGTTTCGGAAGCAATTACTTTCCAGGCGCGCCGTAAATCTTCCAGCATTTCGATGATATTCGGAATCGAACCGATCTTTTTACCGACATTGGCGGCAATAATTTCGCTGTTAAAAAAGCAGTAGAGATTAAAAAGATGGGTTGCCACTTCACCGCCCTGCGTAAAATCGAGAGAGGCACTCAATTCCGTAATGATGTTTGATGCTTTGTTAAACGCATTGTTAACCACATCCAGTTTCGGCTTCTCCGTATTTAATTCGCCGACAGCCGTTTCCAAATTCCGAATAGCTCCGTCGTACAGCATCACAATCAGTTCGCTTTGACTGGCTGTTTTGATACGGTTTTGATGATAAGTGTTTTGGGGAGAAAAACCGGTCATGAGTGCTCCTTTTGAAATCCGATATAAAAATATCGTTACAAAAGGCCGATAATTTAACAGGAAAAAATCTTTTTTGCGAACTTTTTTTTTTTTGCTACACAAATGTGATCTTTCGTGGTATAATTATAATGAAGAAAAAGGAGTATTCGGGAAAATTTGCGGAGGAGTTGCGGATTCGGCAGAAAAGAAAGACGGGCAGAGAACAAACGGGTCATCGCCCGATTGCAATCTCTTATTGACGAAATGGAAAAAAACCGGTCTTCTTCAGGTGACGGGTGGAAAAATATGACCCTCGGAAAAGAAATGGTTTTTGTTATGAAAGATTTTCCCGGTGCGCTGTCGGGAGGATGGAGAAATCGTGCCCGAAAGGCGTTTTTTTTGGAAAAAATGCCGGATCTGATAGGCGAATGCTATGAAACGGATGTTCCCCGTTTTTGTCTTCGTGTGAGAGAATACATACAATGTTTGAACAGATGGAACAGAAAGAACAGACGGAAAATGATAAAATTACGGGATTATTTGGATCCGGAGTTATCAGTCAGTGCATATTGTAAAAAGTACGATTTGGATTTATTTGACCCTGTCGAGCGGACGGAAAAGTGGGAAGCCTGTATTGAAGAGGTGGAACGGATATGTGCCGAACAGTTGAAAGATTATCCCAAAGGTTTTGGGTTTTGTCACGAATACTGGTGCGTGAAGGAAGATGTTTTGCGGAAGTGCGGAATCGAATGGAAAAGTCCCTCGGAGATGAATCTCGGAATTAGATATGATTAAGAAAAACGGAAAGAAGGAGAGAGATATGCTTGGGGCATTAATCAGGAACGCAAAAGGACGATACGATTCGACGGAGAGTCGGATGGACGGCGGAGTGTCAACGGTTATTAACCGGAAACGTTGCGCGGGTTCGGTATCGATATTTCGTCCGATAATCAAAAATTTTACGCTCATTTCTTTGATTGCATTCTCTCTTTTTTCCTGTAACTTCGGAAAAGGAAAAATTTCCGTGGAAATCAACTGGCCGGAAAAAACTCTGGTTAATCCTTCGCTTTCGGTGACGGCCCAGTCGGCCGGCGGACAGGCGGAAGAATATACAAATAAAGACGGAAAAGAGCTGGTGATTTCACAGATTGAGGCCGGGAATTATTCTCTGATTATCCGACTGAAAGACGGAGAGACGGTCGTTTGGGAAAAGACTGTCTCCTGTGTTGTCGACGGAGCAATCACAACCAAGATCCGATATACGATTACGGAAGCCGATTTTACCGATTTTGCATTGTACAGACCCGAGATTATTGTCACCGAACTGGGAGGTGATCGTTATAAAATTGAAATTCTTTCTGTCAATTATAAAGGTGATATCTGTTATACCGTTTCGCAGCCGGCTGAGGATCCGACGGCTGCTTCCCCGAAATATACGACACCTTTCGAAATCGATTATACAGCCGAACAGGGAAAAGTTCTGACGGCACGTGTTTTTTACAAAGATTTCGATCCGTCGGAACCGGCCGTTCTTTATTTGACAAAAGTCGGGACTCCGGCTGTACAGGATACGACGGCTCACCGGCTGAACGATAAGCTGACTTTCAGTGTAACCTCTTCCGATACGCAGGCCAAATACTATTACACGCTGGACGGAACCGTCCCGAATGCGGTTTCTTCGCAAACCAACGGTGTCATTGAATTGACAAAACCGGCAATCATTACCGTAAAAGGATTCAAAGAAAATTATCTGATGTCCGATTCCGTCGTTCATCCGGTCGAACGGCTGCCGAAACCGGTTTTCGGTGCCGTTACCGAAAATCCGGACGGAACGACTTATACGGTCATTATCGATTACGGCAACGAAGCGGAAGCGATGTTTCTGACAAAAGACAGAAATCCCGTAACACCGGAAAACTGTCCTGCCGATACGGCTATCGATTTGACGGGAAATCCGCAATATACCGTTTCCGATTTAACACCGGAACAGACACTCAAAACGCGCTCGGTCGCCGTCAACTTCTTCGCTTCGGAAGAAGCGGTGCTTGAATCGAGAGCGGCCGAAAAGCCGGTCATTACCGATGCCCGTGCCGGAAAAGCAACGTGGGCCGATCCTCTGGCGGTGGTCTTTACCTCTCCCGAACCGGGGGCGATACTCCGATACACCTTTGACGGAAGCAATCCGACCGAAAAGTCGCCTGCATCAGAGAGCGGCGTTGCGGTTTCCGTGCCTGTTCCGACGGCCGGAAGCGAAACGGAAGTGATTGTTCGATCTTATGTCAGCGGAAAATACCCGTCGTCGCCGGTTTCCGTTAAGACAGTCAAAGCAACGGCACCGCAAGCCGTTTCTTTGAGTTATTGGAATCAGGTTAATATTACAGATTCTTCGGGAATCGATGAGACTGAAAAAAAGACAAGACGTTTGTTTTTTCGTGTCAAAGATTCACAAGCATGGCTGCCGTCGGATGGTGACACCTACTTGGATCATGTGACGGTGAAAACGACCGTTGAAGCGGTCGGCGGTTCCGAGTTTTATTTTCCGTCGTCCTCGATAGAAAAAACTTTTGATATTTTAGCAAAGCCGACTGTTGCAGATGTCCGGGCGACAACCCCCGATCCCACAAAGGGAGCGGCTTATCTGGATCCGCTTCGGGTTGCGCTCTCGTCGAACGGAGAGGCGGCGGATGCCGTTAAATATTATTACACGGTCGACGATACCGATCCGACGCGGACATCTTCGACGGAAGCCGCCGATCCGGGGGCTGTTCCTGTCGGTAAAACGGAAACGTTGAAAGCCGTTGCCACCGGTTTAAACCGGTTGACTTCGGAAGTTTCCGATCCGGTTGACGGAACGCCGTTGAATCCGCCGAAACTGAGTGTCGACGATACCGGTGTTGTGACAATCGCCGCCGCCGATGCCGATCAGAGCGTTACGGACATTGTTTTCTATTACAGAATCGACGAAGATAAATCTTTTACTTCGACAGATTCGGGAACCCTATATGACAGCAGCAATCCTCCTCAGTTAACATCCGTTCAAAAACTGTATGCGGTTTCGGGTGCACCTTTGCGGAATCCCTCGGCGGTTCGCCAATTGTCAGCTGATAAAGCGGAAATAGCGGTACAGGATGCCCGGGGCGGCAATTATTATAAACCGCTTTCGGTGACTTTCGACGGTGTCAATCCCGGGGAATCGGTTACGGTTACGGACGGCACCGGAACGATGACTTGGGCGGCAGGAGCTCCTCCGTTGGATATTTCTTCGATGAAAGCCGCAATTAAGTATGTGTTGGTTTCCGATTCCCGTTACTCGGATGAAAAATCTTTCGATCCGACAGGATTAGCCGCACCCGCTATTACACTCGAGGGCGGAAAAATCAAGATGACGCATGTCGATACCGGACTTGCTATTTGGTATGCGGTCGGCGAATCGACGGCAACGGCAGTCAATGTCGAAGTGTATACAACACCGTTTACTCCGAGCGGAGCCGATAAAATTTACGGAGCTGCCGGAGCGGAGTTGAAACATCCGGCCGAAACGGAATTCACGCCGACCCTTCCGAAAGCGGAAACTCCGAGCGTGACGGACAGTCGAACCTCAACAGCAGACTATCTGAAACCGGCATTCACGGATAATCCGAAATCATTTGATTTAATCATTCAAACGCCGACGGACGGATCGACCGTTTATGTCACTCCTCCCGGCGGAAAAGAGGAGCCGGTTGCGGCCGGTAAGGTGACGGCTGACAAGGAAGGAACATACAGGTTTAGCGCCAAAGGAACGGGTCTGCTCGATTCCGATCCTCTTGAGATAGAAGTGAAACAATTGAATAAACCGGTTATGAATTTTACAGACGGAAAAGTGACTCTGATATCCGACGGAAATACGATTTTGTATAATCACGGAACGGATCCCGTAGCCGATGTGACAGCCGGTGCAACCGAATACGTCGGACCTTTCGATGCCGTCGGAGGAGAGATTGTTAAGGCCGTTGCGGTCGGAGAGTTCTGTTTTGCTTCCGAACAGATGACGGAGACGATTCCCAATAATGAACCGCTGTCGATTTGGTTTGAAAGAGGCGGGAAACCGATTAACAGTCAGTATCTTTCCGAAGCCATTGATGTGACGATTTGCGTTCCGGCCGAATATGAGACGACCCGGACAATCCGGTATGCGCTGAAAACCAAAAACGAACCGGCTCCGGGCGAGGCGGAATATGTGCCGTATACAGTCGGAACACCGATTTCGATCGACGCCAGCAGCGATTTGTATGCTCAGGTTTTGGATACGACAGGAACGTCTGTCGAACAGAGCGCCACGCTAAAAATCAGACTTCAGTGTCCGCATCCGAATCCGATACTCGAAGTCAATGACGATAAAACAGGATATCTCCTCTCATTTACATCCCTCAATGATCCGCAATTTGAGATTAAGGTATCAATAAACGGCACGGGTGAGATAACTTATGACGAAACACCGATTGCCATAAATTCCGGAAATACGTACAGTGCCAAAACTTCGAGAGCCGGATGGGAAGATTCCGGTACTGTCGGCGGAACCGTTCCCGAAATTCTGAAAAAAAAGGGGTTGAATAACTGATGCGGCGAAAGATTTTACTCTGCCTTTTTCTGATACTGTCGGCATCGTTCGGATTTTCACAGGAAGCGGATGCAAAAAAATTCGAAAACCCGTTTGCGGAGGGATCAACACCGTGGATTTATCTGCTCGGACCCGATTTGACATCGAATTTTATGCCGATCGGACACGGTTCTGTTCTGTCCTCACTGATGAATCCGTCGCTGGCGGTTCTGAACACTTCCCGCACGTACGAAGGTAATTTTATGCTTTTTCCGGGTGAAGGCGGTTCGATTCTGGTGCCGGAAGATGTCGAACCGTTCAAAGAACTGTTCGGCTTTTCGGTCAACGGCGGTGCGTCGATTCCGACCGAATTCGGTGTATTTAATGCCTCGGCGCATTTCCTTTACAGTCATGCCCGCAGCCTGACAATCCGGCCGATGTTCGGGTTCTCGTTTGCCTATGCCGATGTCATTCCGGGAACACCGGTCGCTGTCGGCGGCGGAATGAAGGCTTTCTTTTCGAAGAATCTCTCCGATAAAACAGATTATGCCGTTTTGGGTGATTTCGGAGTTACCGCATTAATCGAATCGGAATATGTCGAAGATTTTTATGTAGCGGCATCACTGATTAATATGGGATACGGATCGCTTATCAGGAAAGATGCGGAACAAAGTTTTATGCCGCCTTTCGATTTAAACTTCGGACTTTCGTTTTCTTATTTTCGGGAAGAAAATGTCGATTTGAAATTTGCGCTCAATGTTTTTGCGCCGACTTTTCTGAATGTTCTGGTGACGCCGGAATTCGATTTTTATTTTTTGAATTTATTCGGATTTAGGGTTGCGGCTACTGCGGATTGTCTGGCACTGGCGGGAAAAGCCTCTTATTCCGAAACAAACCGTTACGGCGCACTGCTGCCTTCCGTCGGCATTTATTTCAGGCCGGTCAGGACAGGAAACGTAACCGGAACCGCCGTTTTAAGCGGGCGTGCCGTTTCCAAACAGGTGGGGGTTGTCGGCGGCGGTTTCAGCGTTACGGAAGGTCCCGAATACGAAGGGTTGACACTGCAGCATGAAACGGAATCTGTTGTTGAGGAGAAAGAACCTCAGCTTATTAAGGCGAATTTCTATATTGATGAGACGGAAATGCTGCGACGTAAAATGACAGCAAATTACGAACCGATACCGGCATTAACGGCTGTCAAAACTGTGCATTCGATTGTGATTCCCGATTCCGGTTGTGAGCTGGAAAATCTTTCCGTTCCACTTTATGTAGAAGATTACAGTGATCTCGTAACAGCCTTTTTGGTTTTATCTGCGCTTGATTCGACTGAGGAGCTGACTTCCGTTCCCATTAATTTGAAAGGGTTAAAACCGGTTGATTATAAACCGGGATGGAAGTATGCGGAAATTCTCTGGAAATCATCGGACCGCTTTTTGCTGTCCGGATTTTATTCGGCTCAGGTAAAAGGTCTTAGAAAAAACGGAGCACCGGCCGAAAGCAACAAAGTTGTTTTTTATCTTGATCCGACATTGGGATTTATCAAGATTTTCTTTGATTCCGTTTATGAGACGGTTTTGCAGCCGAATAAAGCGGGGAAAAACCGGACAATGGAATTAAGGCAGATCGGATCGCATTCGGATAAATGGGAATACGAAATTGAAAACGAGTTTTTCCCGGATGCTTATAAAGGAATATACGAAAATGCAAGACCGAAAACGTTGATTTGGAACGGGAAAAATGCGGAAAACTTTTTGCTTCCCGACGGAATTTACCGTTATACCATTCGAACGGTCACTCCGCGGGGATATAAGCTGGAAGCACAGTATAACAACATTATAATCGAAAACAATTTTCGTGAAATGGCATTGGTATTCTGGAACAGCACCTATTCGAAGCGAAGTCCGTCGTTTCAAATACAGGCAGAGCTGATAAATACTTCACCGAGACCGTTAAAATGGATGTTTGTCGATGTTATTGATGAATATTTGAGGACATATTATCATGCGAAGGAGGAGGAAGCTCTAAAAACTGGCATGATTTTCTTTAACGGCAAAGATAACAGCGGTAAAGATTTGGCACCGGGACATTACCGTCTGCGGGCTGTCATTTCCGATGATCAGGGAAATATTAAAACGGTTATTTCGGATCCGTTCCTTGTTGTCGAATAGCGGTGCGGTTTTCAGGCGGATCAAAGGTTTGACAAAAAACCCCTTCCGTACAGGAAGGGGTTTTTTCGGGCGCTTTTAAATCCGGACGCCGGAGGACGGATTAATCGGTTTCATATTCCGCACTGTAATCGGGGAATCCGGGAAGACGAATCGAGCTTAACAGCATATGCATGTAAGCCTGATGTCCGTATTCGTTCGGATGGAGGGTCCCGTTTGTCGAGAATGTCGATGCTTTTTTTCTGTGAACACCGCCTCCCTGAACGATAACCGATTCTTCCTCCGTCCGGAACCAGCGGACATCCCGCGGCAGAATATATTTGCGGAAATCGGCGTAAGTTGTCGGAAAGAACCCTTCCCGAATCCATTCGTTTCCTTTGTAATCTTCCGGTTTGTTGGGAATCCGCCGTTCCGATGCATGTTCGGCAAATTCGGGAAAACCGGCTGATTCGATATAGCGCCAGCCCAATTGATCGGCAGATTTTTTCATAACGGCTCGAAAAGGTATAGTCAGGCTGTCTATAATTGATTTGGATTCGATCGGATCGATCATCAGTCCCGGAAAAATTTTGTCAAGCGTTACAGTACTGCCTGCAATCGGGAACAGATAATCGATCAGGCAGATTTCCCTAACCGTCACACTTTCTTTTAATGCGGTATCGAATTCCGTCAGTGCCGCTTCGAGATTATCGGATCCGGGACGGATATCTTCGGTATATCCGAGCATCGAAATCAGCCGGTTTCCCTCTTCCCATTTCCCGGTTTTAATCGCTTCAATGGCCCGGTTTAAATAGTCGTAGTATTTTTCATCTTTTTGACTTGAGGAGACAACCAGAACAGTGGCAACGTTGGCAAAGTGCAGATCATTACCGCCGATGGAAAGCCATAACTGATCGACAGGCCGGTCTCCCGCCAGTTCTTTTAAAACCTCCAGCTGGGATTTCATTTTATGTGCACCGAATGTATTGTCAATCGGTTTGCGTTCGCCCAAAAGACCTTCGTGAACCGTTGCTCCGGAAATCGCCAGAAACAAAAATGTGATTGAAGAGCGCGGATCATAGTTTTCGAGGAACATAGCGGCCTGAGGTCCCCATGCCAGTGCCGACCGGTGCGCCCTAATATGTTCGACAGACTGGGCTCCGTTGAGACCGCCGTCGCCCCAAATTGAAGGATTTTTTCGGGTGTACAGCATTTCCGGAGTTCCCTCACCGGATGCAAACGAATCTCCCATGCAGACAATAAAATAGTCGCGAACCGCAACGGTTCCGTTTACCGTGTTGTTATCGAAAGCTACGGTCACGGAGTAATCACCCTGTTTCGGCAGTGATGTGTTCAGAAACGGAGTTCGGGTTGTCGTTTCGACGGAAACGGTACCGGTTTCGTCCGTAACCGTCCATCGGAACTGACGGGGAGCCGACTGCAGCGACTGCATTTCTCTGCCGGGACCGGTTAAAAAGATTTTCAGATTAAATGATTCCGGATGAACGTATTCGTAAGAATTGGGAATATCAATTTTACCGTTTCCGTTTATGTCGTTTCCAAAACGTTTTTCCGTTTCCCAATCAATAGAAAATTGCGCAAACAATATGTTTGCGCAACCGAGAAAAAAGAGAGCGAAAATAAGCCGTTTTGACATAGCGGCCTCCGATATTAAATTTAGTTAAATGTAACTTCCAAATTAATCGGATTTTCCAGAAGAATAAAATCCATCAGCGGGATTTCGAATACGACCGTATTGGCGTTCTCGATTCGTCCGCCCTTTTGGGAAAGAATTTGTCCTTCCGTATTGACCCGCAAAGTCATTTTCGCTTCATCTACCATTTTCCTGATTCGATCCGGAGTTTCGTATGCGGAAAAGGCTTCGTTCAAAAATTCGTAATAATCTTCCCGGGTAACAGGGTTGTTTTCGTCGAGCGACGGTCCGAACATGGTCACCAGCGGAGTTGCTTCCTCAGGCAGAATGGAAACCAGTTTGGCAAAATTGGATCGGTCAAGATAAAAAATGAATTTGTACTTTTCCGTTGTATTGGTAAAATTGACAATATTTTCCAGTTCATCGCGGGAAATCGTTCCTTTTTCACGTACACCTGTCTGTGCTTCTTCAATAACAGAATTAATATCGGAAAAGCCGACAGTCAGATTTGTGTCAGTCTGATCGACCGTCTTAAAGGAAGTCAGTTTGACCGTTTGCGATTTTTCCAGTCCTTTACGAACCATCTCTTCGGTAATCATGGCGCTGCGTTCGACCGGTTCGGCAGCCATGGTTGACTGCAGATCGTAAACAAAATCCAGCAGCATTTTATCGACGGCAACGGTCGCAGTTGCCGTTCCCGAAGCATCCTTTTTAATATTAATAGTTGCTTTCAGATTACAGGAAGGGAATAAAACGAGCAAGGATAACAGACCAAAAAATAAATTCTTTTTCATACAAACAAGTTTATCAAAACTTATGAATTTGTCAAGGAAAAGAAGGCGAATTCTTGAAATTCATCAAAAGTTAAGTAGCATTTTCATAAATGTTCATGTATAATCAAAACAGGAGATAATTATGAAAGGACTGATCATTGCGGCCGGTTACGGAACCCGTTTCCTTCCCGCAACCAAAACCGTGCCTAAAGAAATGCTGCCGCTTCTGGACAAACCGTCGATTTCTTTTATCGTTGATGAGTTTGTCAGGTCGGGGATTAAAGATATTGTTATCATCACATCGCGCCGGAAAAAATGTATGGACGATTTCTTTGATCGGGAAGTCGAATTGGAACAGGAATTATCGAAAAAAAACAAAACCGAATATTTGGAAAAAATCCGTCCTTACGAAGGTATCAATTTCTGTTTTATCCGACAGCAGGAAATGAAAGGTGTCGGTCATGCGATGCTTCAGGCAGAGAGTGTCATCGGAAACGAGCCGTTTGTTGTTGCCTATCCCGATGATCTTCACTTCGGAAATATACCTCTGACTCAGCAGTTGATTGATGTTTACAATGAAACCGGCTGCACGGTTCTGGCAACACTTTACGATCCGCCGGAACTGTATGCGTATGCCTCGCTGAAACTGGCGGACGACGGTTTGCATGTCGGGGATATTGTCGAAAAGCCGGCGCCGGGAACGGCACCGAGCCGCGAGGCATCGATCGGACGGTATCTGTATACCCCCGAAATTTTTACCGTTTTACGCAAAGCGTGGGCGAAACATACCGGTCCGGGCGAATTTTACCATGTCGACGGTTTGAAAAAGCTGTGCGATGAAGGCAAAGTGGTTTTTAAACGGCTGGAAGGCGACCGCTACGATATCGGTAACCCGGAAGGATTTTTAAAGGCGACAATTGCTTATGCTGCCCGTTTTCCGGAATTGAAAAAAGTATTAATTGAGGAAGCGGAAAAATTAAGATAGAATTTTACCGGTCAAAAGGGGGTGCCTCGGCACCCCTTTTTGATTTACTGATCGGCTTCTTTTTCGATAACGGCCAGTCCCAGATCCCGCAGTTGAGATTCTTCCACATCGGAAGGACTGTCGTCCATTGGCGAGGCCATAACATTGTTTTTCGGGAAAGCAATGACATCTTTAATCGAATCGACACCGGACATAATCATGACCAGACGGTCGAGTCCGGGTGCGATTCCTCCGTGCGGAGGGGCGCCGAACCGGAATGCTTTCAGCAGAAAACCGAACTTTTCTTCAGCCTGTTCGGCGGAAAAACCGACAATATCGAAAATTCGTTTCTGAATTTCCGGATCGTGGATACGGATGGAACCGGAAGCCAGCTCGTAGCCGTTGCAGACCAGATCGTAAAGATCGCCGATCACTTCACCCGGGTTATGCTCCATCGTGTCCAGATATTTTTCTTTCGGCATGGTAAACATGTGGTGAGCCGGATCCCATTTATTCTCTTCTTCGTTCCACTCGAAAAGCGGGAAGTCGTTGATCCAGCAGAAGGCAAAACGGGTCGGGTCAATCAGCCCCAGATCTTTTCCGAGCCGGGATCGGACCGCCCCCAACGCGGTGCAGGCGACCTTATGCGAATCGGCCACAAACAGCAGCAGATCGCCGGTTTTCACCCCGTACCGTTCGGCCAACGCGGCCGTATCGGCTTCAAAAAATTTGGCGATACCGCCTTCCAAACCTGCTTCGGTCATCTTCATCCAGGCCAGCCCTTTGGCTCCGTAAATTTTGGCCGTCTCTTCGAGCTCGGTGATTTTTTTACGTGAATAGGCTTCGGCCGCGCCCGGAACAACCAGCAGTTTGACCGTTCCGCCTTCTTCGGCGACGGTGCGGAAAACGGAGAACGGACAGCTGCGCGCGGTTTCCGTAAAATCCTGCATCTTCATATCAAACCGCAGTTCGGGTTTGTCGCTTCCGTATAGATTTATGGCATCGGCGTATGCGATGCGGGGAAACGGAACCGGTAAATCGATATTCATCGTTTTCCGGAAAACGTGCCGCATCATTCTTTCGGTCATGGCGTAAATGTCTTCCGCCGACACAAAACTCATTTCCATATCGATTTGCGTGAATTCCGGCTGGCGGTCGCCGCGTGCGTCCTCGTCGCGGTAGCAGCGGGCAATCTGAAAATATTTGTCAAAACCGGAAACCATCAGCAGCTGTTTGTAAAGCTGCGGGCTCTGCGGCAGGGCGTAGAATTTGCCTTTATGAATTCGGGACGGCACCAGAAAGTCGCGGGCTCCTTCGGGGGTCGATTTAATGAAAGTCGGTGTTTCGATTTCGTAGAAACCCTCGCCGTTAAGAAATTCGCGAACCGCAAAAGTAACCTTGTGGCGCAGCGCAATCCGTTTCTGCATTCCGCCGCTGCGCAGGTCAAGGAAACGGTAGCGGAGGCGTAAATCTTCTTTTGCCTGCGTTTCCTCCTCGTCAATCATAAACGGCAATGTGGCGCATCCGTTGAGCTGTACAATCCGTTCGGCGAGTACTTCGATTTCTCCGGTTGACATCTGCGGATTGATCATGTTTTCGGGGCGCGGGCGTACCGTTCCGCAGACGGCAATACACGATTCGAATTTCAGGCTTTCCGCTGTCGACTGAAGTTCGGGCGACGCATTTTCGTCGATAACAACCTGCGTCACACCGTAGCGGTCTCTCAGGTTGATAAAGAAAACCCCTCCGTGATTGCGCAATTTAAAAACCCAACCGTTCAGAACGACCTGTTTACCGGCAAATCCGGCATTCAATTCTCCGCATGAATGCGTTCTTTGATAACTGTCCATGCAGACAGATTATCACAACGGCGCGAATTTGTACAGTAGACGGCTTTCGTTTCGGAATGATATTGATGCGTCGATTTCTATTGACAAAAAAGACCTCCTTTTTAAAATTTAAAAAGGAGGATTTTATAATGATAGAATGGAAAGATCAGTTTTCTGTTAAAAATGAAGAACTGGATATGCAGCACCAAAAACTTTTTGTGCTGGTCAATCATATTCTGGAATCGATGAAAACGGAAAAAGCGAACGACACAACGTTTATTAACGATATACTGAATCAGCTTTACGATTATACGCAGTATCATTTTAAAGCGGAAGAAAAAAAGTTTTCGGGAACGCAGTATCCGTTTTCAGCCGCGCATGTAAAAGCGCATCGCGATTTTACGGACAAGGTACGGGAAATGGCGGCCAATAAGGAAAAAACAGTTCCCGCTTTGAATGCGATTAATATTGCGCAGACAGCCAACAAATGGATTATGGAGCATGTAATCCGTTTTGACAAAGGGTATTCGCAGTACATTAACTGAAAACGAATGCCGGTTTCCGTACGGGAACGGGTGATTATTTTAAAGACATGAGCAGCAGCTCTTCGAACGGAACGACGGACGGCTGTTTCGTTATCGATTTAACGCGCAGCAGGTGCGACTCGATGTTGAAAGCACACAGCGGGCAGACCGTTGCGATGATCGGACATTGCTGTTCGGCCGCTTCGGCGGGAATCGAGAGTGAGAGCGCTTCGGAAACGGGCGGCGCGGTAATCTCACCGTGAAAGCCGCAGCAGATGTACGGGTCACGCATCGGGCGGACAAGATAGCCGCAAAGCGTCAGCAGTTTTTCCAGATTGCCGTCCGGGCTTTCGGGAAGGCGTGCCGAAGGCCGTTTGATGTGGCAGCCGTAAAAAGGCATAACATTAACCGGTCGGGGAGATGATGATAAATCCTCGAGAAGAGAAAAAATTTCGGGTGAGGCCAGAAAGTTAAGCATGTGACGAATACGGATTTTTCCCCGGTATTCGGGAGCGCCGACCGCTTTCAGTTTGGCATTGACAGTCTCTCTTTTGCCGTCGTCGTTTAAAACGAATGCGGTTTCGGCCAAATTGCGGTAACAGGTTGAGCATCCCGTGACGATCACTTCACCGTGCTGTTCGGCATAAGCCAGATTGCGGGCGTTTAAGGCCAGAAACTTTTCTTCATCGGCATCCTGAAGATGCCCGCCCCCGCAGCAGGAAAATTCGGGGCACTCAAAATAAGGAATATCCAGCTTTTTCAGCAGCTTTTGCTCGGCCCGGTATTGGTGACGGGCAATCGAGACAGGCATACAGCCCGGAAAAAAAACAATCGGTTCAATCATTTTCCATCTCCAACAGGCGGCGAATTTCTTTCAGTTTGGCGGCCCGAACGGGACGAAGCCGAACCCGTCTCTTCCATAAAAAGGGAAGTCCGGAAAGAATCAGCGGCAGCGATCCCCAAAATCCGTAAAGGTATCGTGCGGTAAATGTTTCGTTAATTTTTCCGTAATGATAAATCGAGTCGAAAAGAGCTTTTGTGTGGAATGTTCCGATGGTTTCTTGCGGTCGGGTGAGACAGCGTGTTCGTGTTTTTTCGATCGCTTTTTCCGGATCGAGAGAGCGGGGACAGTATTCGGTACAGCGGTAACATTTGACACACTGGTAGATCCCTTCCCTGGCTTCTTCCAGACGGGACACGGTAATATTATCGGCAGGATCGGAAAGAAACCGTTCGTTTTTGAGTGCGGCTGCAGGTCCCCAAAACTCCTTGTCGAGTTTCACGACGGGGCAGGAGTAAAAGCAGATACCGCATTGGATGCAGCGTGTCGCTTCCGTTTCGTAATTTTCCGGATGCGGGAGTCCGTTCGGTTCGAGAAAATTCGGAAAACGTGAAAACGAACGGTCAAATTCGGTAAAATCGGAAAGCAGATCGATTTTCGGGGCTTCTTCGTTCAGCGGTTCGATACGTAAAACGCCGGAATGAAAACTGCCGATTTCCGTTTTACATGCCGGAACCGGTTTTCCGTTGACTTTTACGGCACAGCTCCCGCAGATTCCGTGACGGCAACCGGAGGTAAAGGCAAATGTCGGATCGACGGTAGTGCGGATTTGTTCGAAAAGAGTCAGGAGTTTGGTCTCCGGTTTGACATCGAGCTGATGAACATCGTATTGTCCGTCGCTGCGGTAAATGCGCAGAATAATCACAACGGTCTCCTTTCGGCGGAAAAACGGCCTTTCCTGTATTCCGTCAGTGTATGATAAAGTTTTCCTCCGGCATAAAGCTGATCTTCGCGATAAAAGGCACCGATCGATTCTGTCCGTTCTTCGGCCGCGCACAGCAGGGCGGCAGCCAGCAGCAGAAGGTTATCGGTTTCCAGCCAGTCTTTCAGTTCGGTATTCCAGGAGCGGTCGACCGGTAACCGGAAGCGGTAGCGGCGAAAGCGGCGTTCCAGCATCATCAGACGGCCGGTACCCTGTTTATGACGGATAGTGGAGTGTACCGCTCCGCATGAGGCTGTCAGAATTTCTTTCAGTTCGCGACGGCACTCGAGGGGAGTGATGCTCTTTGACTCTTCGTCGGGTTCGGTTGAACCGGTAAACGGTTCGAAACGTGTATTCAGAATTTGTACCGCATCTGTGGTCGGGGGCGGTGGAGGCAGAGACTCTTCCGCCGCGGTTTTGCCGGCGCGCCGTCCGAAAACGGCAGCTTCCAGCAAAGAGTTGCCGCCGACACGGTTGGCTCCGTGAACTCCTGTCCAGGTACATTCGCCGGCAGCGTAAAGTCCGGGTACGGGGAAGGCTATGCCGTCCAGAACCCGGCCGTCGTTGTCGGTTGCGACACCGCCCATAAAATAATGCGCTGTCGGAATAACGGGAATCAGGTGGGTCGACGGATGAATATGAAGCATTGTCTCGGTTAAATCGCAAATTTCGGGGAGCCGTTCCCGCAACCGTTCGGGAGAAACGGCCCGACAATCCAAAACGACGAAATCGCCCCGGCGTCCGAAGCCGCGGCCGCATCTGATTTCGGTAAGAATGGCCCGGGTCACGACATCACGCGGCGCCAGATCCCCTTTTTCGTGGTAGCGTTCCATAAACGCTTCCATATCTTTGTTTCGCAGAACGGCACCTTCACCGCGTGCCGCTTCCGAAATTAAAAATCCGGACGGATAAAGCCCTGTCGGATGAAACTGTACCAGTTCCCAGTTTTTCAGCGGAATTCCGGCCCGCAGGGCCATTGCAAATCCGTCACCTGTCGAACCGATGCCGTTGGAGTTGACCTCAAAAAGAGCTCCCGCTCCGCCGGATGCCAAAATAACGGCTCCGGCCGAAAACAGTTCAACCGTGCCTGTCTGCAGCCTGATTCCGTAAGCACCTGTGATCCGGCTTCCGTCTTTAATCAGATCGATAAAAAAAATATCGTATTCAAAGCAGGCGCCTGCTTTTTCGGCCTGTTCGAATGCCGTTTGCATCAGCGCCGCCCCGGTGTGATCTTTGACAAATCGGGTTCGCGGAGCACTCATCGCTCCGAACGGCCGCCCTTCCGGATCGCCGTTGCCGTTCAGGTTAAACGGTGTTCCGTATTTGCGGAACCGGCTTATGATATCGGCTGCCGATTGGCAGAGAATTTCCACCGCGTTGCGGTCGCATAAACCGCAGCCGGCCGCAATTGTTTCCTCGCAGTGAGCGGTACAGTCGTCCGCCGAGAGTGCGGCATTGATGCCGCCGGCTGCCGCCGCCGAATGACTTTTGAGAGGATGATTTTTGGAAACGACAATTGTTTTTTTTCCTGCCCGTGCCGCTTCGGCTGCAGCCGTTAATCCGGCCAGCCCCGCACCGATGACCAGAACATCACAGGCAGTCGAATGAAAATTCGTAAACATTAACGTAATTATAAAGAAAAAAAAGAAAAAAACAAGCGTTTTACTGCCGGTACATCCGGGCGTATAAACCGTCAGCCTTCATCAGACTTTCATGAGTACCCGATTCGACAACATTTCCTTTATCCATGACAAGAATCAGATCGGCATTTCGAATCGTGGAAAGTCTGTGGGCAATGACAAAGCATGTTTTGTTTTTCATCAGACGCAGAAAGGCTTCCTGAATCCTGATTTCGGTACGCGTATCGACATTGCTGGTCGCCTCGTCCAGAATCAGCAACGGAGCCGGCCGCAACATGGCGCGTGCAATCGTCAGCATCTGCCGCTGTCCTTGGGAAAGGTCGCAGCCTCCTTCCCGGATCATCGTGTCGTAACCGTGAGGCAGACTGCGGATAAACGGGTCGGCATTGGCCGCAGCGGCCGCCGCCTCGATTTCGGCATCGGAGGCTTCCGGATTTCCGTAAGCAATATTTTCCCGAACCGTTCCCTTAAAAAGCCATGTGTCCTGTAAAACCATGGCAAAAGAAGAACGGAGAGAAGACGCGGTACAGGTGTCGGTCGGGATTCCGTCCAAATAAAACTTTCCTGCATCCGTTTCGTAGAAACGCATCAGAAGATTAATCAGTGTTGTTTTTCCGGCACCCGTCGGACCGACAACGGCGACCGTTTGTCCGGGAGAAATCGAAAAATTCAGATTCCGAATCAGTTTGCGGTCGGAGGAGTAAGAAAAATCAACATTTTTTGCCGTGACGGCTCCCCGCACTTCGGAAAGGACTGTTGCATCGTCGGGATCGTCGGGTATCACGGGATGATCCAATAATGTAAAAATTCTGTCGGCAGCTGCCGTCGCTGCCTGAATCTGATACAGGACGGAGGTCATTTCGTTAATCGGTTTGGAAAACTGAATGGCATAGGTCAGAAATCCGGCAATTTGTCCGACCGAAAGGGATCCCTTCAGAGCCAGAAGACCGCCGAAAATACCGATAGCCGCATAGGAAAGATTGTTTATCAATCGGGTCGACGGGTTGGTCAGTGAACTGTAAAACTGGGCATCCCGGGCGCAAAAATAAAGTTCTCTGTTTACTTTTTGAAAACGGTCGGTTAAATCCTTTTCCCGGTCGAACTGCCTGACGGTTTCCAGACCGGAAACGGCTTCTTCAGTCAAGGCAGTCAGCCGTCCGGTGTGCAGTGCCTGTTCCCGGAACCGTCTCCGGGAATTTTTGGCAATAAAAACGGAAATCAGAACAGAAAAAGGGGCAAGAATAACGATAATGACTGTAATCGTCGGGTTAAGAATCAGCATGAAAAAAAGACTTCCGACCAGAGTCAGTGATCCGCCCAGAAGCTGGGACAGTCCCTGCAAAAGTCCGTCTGTCAGGGTGTCAATATCATTTGTGATACGGGCAATCACATCGCCGTGAGGTTTTGTGTCAAAAAACGAAAGGGGAAAACGGTGCAGCTGCCCGAAAGTGTCGTTGCGTAACCGTCGGGCAGTTGCATTGGAAATTCGCACCGTGAAAAAGGTCATCAGCCACTGGGCGACGGCAGCCGTCAGAAAAACGACACCCAATCCGGCCAAAATCCAAAACAGTGCCGGTAAATCGGATGAACCGTCGTCTCTGATCAGATCGATAGCGATTCCGGAAAGAAACGGAGATACAATCGTCGCGGCAGAAGTAAGACCGGCAGTTGCGAACAAAGCAGCCGCAGTCGACTTTCGTGAAAAAAGATAACGTATTATTCGCCGGCTTTGTTTCATTCCTTATACTCCTGTGACTCGACAATTTCCCTGTATACTTCACAGGAACGGATTAAATCATCATGAGATCCGATGCCGGCCGGTTTTCCGTTATCGAGAACCAGAATCACATCGGCATGGCGGACCATTTTGGCCCGCTGAGAAATGATAATCACCGTCTGTTCCGCCCGGCGCTTTTCAATCTCATCATACACTCCGGCGGCCGTTACCGCATCCAAAGCACTGAAAGCATCATCGAGAATCAGAACCGGCGCCGGCTTGAGAAACGCCCGCGCTATCGTCAGCCGCTGCCGCTGCCCTCCGGAAAAATTCATACCGTTCCGTTCGACGGGCGAATCATAGCCGTCGGGCAGCGCCTCGATAAAATCGGCCGCATAAGCCGCCCTGCAGGCGGCTTTTATTTGCGAATCGGTTGCTTCCGGGTTGCCCCACCTCAGGTTTTCGGCCACTGTTCCGGAGAAGAGAGTTTTTTGTTGCGGGACCGGAGCAAAAAAACGGCGAACCGTTGCCGGCGGCAGTGTACGGATGTCGATTCCGTGAATCAGGATTCTGCCGTCGCTGACATCGTTAAAACGCTGCAACAGAGCCGCCAAAGTCGATTTCCCGCTGCCTGTACCGCCGATAATGCCGATCAGATTTCCTTTAAAAATTTTCAGAGAGATTTTTTCGAGAGCCGGTGCCGTTTCCGGGGAGTAACGAAACGATATGTCTTCGATTTCCAAAATCGGACATTCCGCTTTCGGCTGAGGCAGCGGAACAGCCGGATCTTCGGATATTCCCGGTTTATATTCCAAAATTTCCCGGACGCGGGTCGTTGCGGCTGCCGTTTTTGAAAACAGTACTGCCAAATTGGAAACCACAATAAAAGCATTTAAAATCATTATCAGATAATTGACGAGAGCGACAATTTCGCCTCTGGTCATGTTGCCCCGATGGACCTGCCATCCGCCCAGACCGATAACTCCGATGATTCCGATGTTGAGTAAAAAAGATGTTGTCGGACCCGTCAGACCCGTCAGAAAACCGGTAACCGATGCCCATCGGGAGTGAGCTTCGGTTTCTGCCCGGAACGCATCCGTTTCGCGTTTCTCGGCGGTAAAGGCTCGAATCACCCTGACTCCGGACAAATTCTGCCGCAGACGTACCGTCAGATTATCCAGGCATTCCTGTGTCTTGCGGGCCGGTGTTACCGATTTCATAATAATGACGGCAATAATGATGCCCGTCAGCAGAATCAGGACTATAAATAAAAGCGACAGTTTCGGATTCAGAACGGCAGCCATGACAATGCCGCCGATACACAGAAACGGCGCGCGGATCAGCAGACGAATCACCATGGCGGCACCCGACTGAATCTGTCCCGTGTCGACGATAATCCGGTTTATCAGTGAAGCTGTCGTTATATTTTGTGTATCGCGGGAAGAAAAAGTCATAACTTTTTCGAACAAAGCGTTTCGTAAATCGGTTCCCAGTCCCTGAGACGCCCGCGAGGCGTAAAACTGGCAGACAATGGCCGCTCCCCAGCCGGTGACCGCAGAGATCAGCATCAGAATTCCCCATCGGATAATTTCGTGACGGCAACCGGGAATAATTCCGCGGTCGATAATCAGCGCCGTCATCGTCGGCAGCATCAGTTCGAGAACGGCTTCCGTCAGTTTAAAAAACGGTCCGAGAATAAATTCCTTTTTATAGGGAAGCAAAAAACGAAACATCTTTTTTTTATAAATCGTAAGCAGAGAAATTTCAATCCGAAACAGAGAAATGTTCCCGAAATATTTTTATAGAGAGATAATAATACGGCATATAAATATATTATAAAGACTGTTACAAATATATTGTAAATTAATAATGATTCAGATATAATAAAATTATATTGATTATAAAAACAGGGATCAATTATGAAAACTTTTATCCATGTTATTTTTTTGGCAGCCGTATTGGCGGTTTCGTGTAAAGAACCGGCCGAAGTGCGTTTTGATCCGAATAGTGGAGAAGGAAAGATGAATTCGATTGTCTGCTCGGTCGGGGATACCGTGAAGATTCCGAAAAACGAATTTTCAAAAGAGGGATTTGTCTTTGCGGAATGGAATACGAAAAAGGACGGCAGCGGAATCAGTGTGAAAGATCAGTCTTCGATTCGGGTAACGCAACCGCTGACAATTCTTTATGCCCGGTGGACGGATGTCCGGGAAATTTCCGTCAGCGATTTGAAGGCCGATGTTGCGACACCGGAATCGGTTCTTTTGACATGGACGCTCTCGGGTATGCCTTCTGCCGATTATCGGGTTATTTATAAAACGGGGGAGAGCGAAACAGCTGTTGATTTAGCGGCGGCGGGATTCGAAACTCCGGAGAAAGGTGTTCGGATTAACGGACTGACGGCCGGAACAGAGTATACGTTTACGGTGACCGCCGTCTTTGATACGCTCGAGGGGACCGGTTCGGTCAGCGCCTTTCCGGTACCGCAGCCGGCTTCCGATTTGAAGGCGGTGATTAACGATACTCCGGGGGAAGTCGTTCTTTCCTGGTCGTCCTCGACAACCGAAGACGTGACGTATAAAATTTGTTACGGGAAAACGGCGGCCGATACGGTTTACGACGGGCCGGTTTCCGGAAATACGTTGACGCTGACAGGATTGGATTGTGGCAGTGAATACCGGTTTGCGGTGCGCGCGGTGAAAGAGGGAATCGAAGGCCCTGCCGCGGAAGCAACTGCCGCAACGAAAAAGCTGCTGCAGACAAACGGATTTAATAAGGAGTATAATTCGGTTGTCGAACTTAAGTTTTCCGAAGTTGTGAATTTCGAAGCGGATACAGTTGTTTCGGCAAGAATGTATATTACATTTGATAATTCTTCCGACACACCCGTTGATATAACGGCAGATTTCGGCATAACGGATCATGTGGTTGATAATTCTTATACAACGTTCGTAGATCCCGATTCGGGAGAGTCTATCGGCGGAGATTTTCTTCTGATGATTTACGGGGGTTCGGGTACCTTATCCGGCAACTGCACGTTCAGACTGGAATTCAAAGACAGCAATTATTACGATTCGGTCTGCGAATGGACAGTACCGATTTCTGCACCGTAAGATAACGGTGATTTGCGGACCCGGCTCCGTTCGGGGCTGGCTTTTTTGGGAAAACGGTGTATAATTCTGTTATGAGATTCTCCACGCTTCACTGTCATACCGTTTATTCCGACGGGAAAAATACAATCGACGAAATGGTTCGGGCAGCCATCGGGAAAAATTTCGGAACAATCGGGTTTTCCGATCACGGACCGATTACCGTTCCCTGCAGCTGTAACATGAAAGCCGAAGATTTTTCTTCTTACCGAAAAGAAATACGGGAAGCGGCCGAACGGTACTGTTCGCAAATAAATGTTCGTTTCGGACTGGAATGCGACTGGCTGAAAGGATGCCAGCCGATTGCTTTTTACGACGCTTTTCCGACCGATTACCGCATCGGCAGTGTTCATTTTATCCGATGCGGAGAGGAGTTTGTTCCGATTGACAAGAGTCGGGAGCTGCAGCTCGAAATTATCGAACGATATTACAACGGAGACCGCTATGCCATGGTTCTCGATTATTACAGCCATGTCGAAGAGATGACGGCGGCCGGCGGATTTGATATTCTCGGCCATATCGATTTGGTTTGTAAATTCAACGAAAACAACGCACTCTTCGATGAAGAATCGGATCTGTTTGAAAAACCGGTTTCCCGTATTTTGGAAGCCGCCGCCGATAACCGGATTGCGGTCGAAATCAATACCGGGGCTATCGGCCGCGGCTACCGTTCGCGGCCTTACCCTTCACCGCGGATTTTGCGTTTGTGCGCCGCGCACCGCCTGCCGATATACCTCAATTCCGATGCTCACACGACAGCCTCGTTGGATGCCGGATATGCCGATGTGGTGCGTTATCTGAAGGAGAACGGTTGTCCGGAAGACATAGTAACCGATATCCTTTTTTAATTGGCGACGATATGAATTCTGACCGGCCGGCAAAAAGTAACTGTGTTTTGACGGCGGATAGTCCGATTAAAATATTTGAATTTTGTAAATATTTCCGTGAAATTTAGCGAAAAATTGTTGACTTTCCTGGAAAAACGCCGATACTGTTTTTGCAGAAAGTGAAAAATTCGATTTTGTATTAAAATTATAATATGTCAGATTTTAAGGGTGGTGTATGAAAAAATTTGTTTTATTTTCATTTTTTATTTTATTGGCAGGCTGTCAGGAAAGCAAAACCGTTAACGTCAAATTCGACAGTAACGGCGGTAACGGCGTCATGTAGGAATGTGTTGTTGAGGCCGGAAAAGAAATGACATTACCGGAAAATGCTTTCAGCCGTGAGGATTACACATTTAACAGCTGGAACAGCGAAAAAAACGGTAGTGGAAAAATCTACGCTGATAAGGAAAAAATAACACCGCTTGAAGATTTGACGCTCTATGCTCAATGGACTCTTGTAAAAGTCGGATCGGTTTCCGATTTGCATGCGATTGCCGGCGACGGTGAAGTCACGTTGACATGGACGGCGCCCGAAGGTAGTTGGGATAAAATTGTGATTTCCGCCGAGGGTTTGGACAATTATTCAATCGAAGTGACGGACAAAACAGTCGCATCTAAGAGGATTGCCGGATTAACCAATTATTCTCCATATTCGTTTACCGTAATTGTATATTGCGGTTCGATCGCCGGTGAGCCGGTAACGGTGACGGCAACACCGGAAGCCGTATTACAGAGTGTTGCTTTAACTGTACCGGACGGCATTGGCAATACATCGGTAGCAGTTATTGAAACGCTTTCGCCGGCAAACGCTTATGTGAAGGATGTAACGGTTACGGCGAACGAAACAGCAGGTTTCATTTATGATCGTGGGAAAGGGCTTTTACGGTTACCTTCAAACAGCTTGCAGACACCTGTAAATTATACTTTGACATTCACTTATATAATAAAAAATGACGATACGAAAGCATTCGATGTACAAATAACTGTTTATCCGGACAATTTTATTTATCGGAATGAAAAACTTTATCAGCCGGTTTCGGTCTATTCCGATTTCAGCAATACAAATACAGAGATTACGGTTAATAATGCTCCTGTCGAAGAGGGGGCGGTAACCCGCTCTGAAACGGGAATAGGTTTTAAGGTCAATGTCCTGCCGGACGACAGTACCTCACATGCGTTAAAAACGTCCGTTATATTTAATAATGTAACGGGAGCCGGGGCAGAGACGACTCTCGGCTGGCTGATGGAAATGTCTGTGGTTTACAGTGATGTAACAAATATCAGAGGCATTTTACAGTTCGATTCGGGGACTCCCGGCGATCCGCCCTTTTTTTATCTGTTGCGCAATACTTACTACGGTGCGGTCGGTGCAGGAACAGCCTTTCGGGTCGGAAAATACAGTAAACTGGGAAACAATCATAGCGAATCTCCGCTGAAGCATAACTTGAAGAATGGAACTCCGATGCTTCTCGGTTATTTGTTTGACGGCGTCGGAAGGGCTGAGGCCACCGAAACGGACAATTCCGTTACTTTTTTCGTGACGGGAACATGATTGCCCTGCCGCTGAACAGCAGTACGCAAAATGATACCGAAAGCGGAAATCCGGCTCAAATCATTACAGCACCGACACTTGGTAATACATTTACTTTAACGGTTTCCAGAGACGGTAAGTCGGGAGAATCTGTAATTGACAACGGTATATTGACGATTCAAAAAGTCGTTTTTTATAAACCGTATCTATCGGCAACCGAATAAAGATTCCGCAGCCTAAGCCGGCTGTTTTAATCCGATAGTTTTTTATCCGCCGGCTGAATACGAAATTGACAGAAATAAAAAAAAATTCTTGTTTTTTTGGTGAAATCATCGGAGAATAAACAGGAAGGTTTTTAAAACAGGATTATTTATAACGATTAAAAATAAATATGATTTTCATAAATTACAGAAAAGGAGATTCTTATGAAAAAGAAAATGTCGATTTTATTGTTGCTTGGTTTGCTGTTATCCGGTTGTCCGGAAATCGCAACAGTGACAATCCGATTTGACGCCAATGGCGGTCAAGGTACAATGAAAGACATGGTGGTTGAATGCGGGAAAGAAGTTCTTTTAAGTGCTAATACCTACAAAAATGAACAAAAAGAATTCGTGTCGTGGAATGACATGGAGGACGGCACAGGTCTGTCTTATTCCGACAAGGCCAAAATAAAACCTGTTGCCGATATGACATTATACGCTCAATGGGCTTCTGTAGAGCCAAAAGGAAAATTCGGGATTGAAAATGATGGTCAGGAAGCATTATTTTATCAAACAAAAAAAAATGTAATTTTACCTTTCTCTTTAACCGGAGGATGGACATGGCCGACGGATCTTTCACAGATTAAAATCTCGGTAAAGATGGATGATATGATAGTTGCCGATGAAGCAGTTCTGCTGGACACAGAAAAAAATCAAATTGTCATTAAGAATCAGGGACTAACAAAAACCGGGGTAACTTACAATGTTGAGTTTTCCGATAAAGCGGGAAAATACAGCACGTTGAATTTATTGTGGCCGTTAACCGGGGATTTAATTTCCGAATCGGTAACGATTACTTTTTCCCCGCCACCGATTGAAGGAGCAAAATATATAGAAGGTGAAATCTTAACGGCTAAAATAGAAGGAACAACACAAAATTTGCATGTCAGCGCAATTCGATATGGTTCTGCTCCGGAAGAGATTCCTGTTAGTGAAAATCAGACATTTAAGGCACCTGATGCAATGGGAGATCAGAAATTAACTCTTATTGTAAAACTGGGTAATGTGATTGTAGAGAAGGAGTTTTTAATTACGGTAGCTTACACGGCTGATTGTCTACGATATTCCGAAAAGGTTTTTCAGGTGGTAAAATCGTTTAATTTTGTTTCGGAACAAACGAATATAGTGACGGATATTGCTCATAATGATAACGAAAATGATAATACGCCGATACAAAGTAGTGTAAACGGTTATAGCTTCAGAATGAAACCCAGCGGTTCAAATTGGAAGAAAGTTTTTAAATTAAATAATTTGTCGCAGGAATTTACTTTGATTTCGATGAAAGTAAAGTGGAGAAAACTTAAAGGAAATAACAATCCCAATTTTTATATTTTCGGACAACAACATGGAGAAAGTCCTTCCGGGGGAGGAGACGCGTGGGCGCCTCTTCATGGTTTTCGTTTTTATGAGGCATCTTATAACGCAAATCAATGGCATACGTATTTTATGGATGGAAAGTGGACGCCGGGTAATTCTGGATATATTGTTTCAACAGACGGTCTTTTGGAAGCCGGCGTTTATCATACTTTTAAAGTATATGACGACAAAACAAATCGAAGTTTTCAAATAAATGACGAAAAAATAAAAACAATAACAAGCACAAGTTCGGATTCGTTGTATTCGAAACGGGTTGCGGATGGTGATTTATTGCGTATTGAATTTGGCAATGTGGACGGATATACCCAAGGAGAGGCTGACGAACCGGACTACACAATCGAGTATATCAATTTTTATAAGGAAGCAGATGAGGCTTTTTTTCAACAATAAAAGGGATATTATCAGATATGCTGCGGTGAAAAATATTAGGATTTATGACAATTGTTTGGAATTTTTGCGGGACAGGAATACTCTAAAAAATTTTTATTTTATGCAGTTATTTAAAATTTATAAATTTTATGAAAATGACATGTTGAAAATAAATCAAAAAAGGAGGTTTTTATGAAGAGGAAAATGTTGGTTTTTTTATCAGTATTCGGGTTTCTGATGGCCGGTTGTCCGGAAACGACGTCGACATCGGTAACAATTAAGTTTGATGCCAACGGAGGAAAAGGTTCCATGGAAGAATTGGTGATTCAGAGCGGTACGGAAGCGGTTCTGACTCAGAACGCTTTTACCCGTGATGGTTTTTCTTTTACGGGTTGGAACGATTCGGCAGACGGCAAGGGAAAGAATTATGCCGATAAAGCGAAAGTTAAACCGACAGCGGATATAATACTGTTTGCACAGTGGGAAGCCGAAAAAGCTCTCGAGGTATTTCCGAAGATGCAGATTGTTAACTATCTCAATAATCTGTCAGAAAGTATGATCATGCTTTTTTTTCGTGCGGAGGGGCCACTTCCTTCTTCCAATATTCAGGTTCATTTAACAAAGGAAGGACTGACAGATAAGTCCATAATTATTGTCCACGAAGCCGGAACGGCGGAAAACGATTACGCAATCGGAATCGGTTATTTGCAGGAAAATGACGCGTTTACACCATACGGAGAGTGGAGAGTACGTTTGGAACATCCGGATTATCAACCGATGGTAAATGAGCTGGTTTGGAATGTTCCCGAACCGACTCCCCCCGCAGCTTTAACCGGCCTGAAGGCAACACCGGGAGACGGGGAGGTTGTCCTGTCGTGGAGTCCGACCGGTGATCGGGTTACTCATTTGAAATTAACAATTACGCCGACAGGCGGTTCTATGATGATTGCGGAAACCGATATTCTGTCCGATACAACAGCGATAAAATTACAGGATTTGATAAACGGAACGGAATATACATTTTCGGTTTTGCCCGTCAATGACGGCGCGTTTGATGAAAACAATGCAACGAGTGTAACAGTCACTTTGCCGAAAATTCCTCAGATTATTATGCGGGGAGAAAAGGGTCTGGTGCTTGTTAAAGCATTCGATTTTGATAACGAAACTGATAATGCAAGTATCAAGAGCGGTATTTCCAAATCTGCAGCGGATGTAACTTTAGATAGTTCGATTTCTTTTTCCGTCGCTGACGGAGGCTTTCTTAATTATACCTTAAATCAATCCGCAAATCGGATCAATGGGAATGTTTGCTATCCGCTTTTGATCAGTGAATCGCAGAATGATTCCGGTATTATTTATGCCGAAATTTCGTATAAGGTCGATTCCGTCTTATCGATATCCGGTGTCGGGCTCGGTTCGACAGAGACAGATAACGCCGGACGCGGATGGAAAACGATGTTTCTATATTCTTCTTCGGATACATCAAAAGGTGATTGGCAGGTGAGAAATAATAACCAAAATATTGGCTATCCTGAGACGCCGAATGTCAATCAATATATTAACATAGGTATCGATTTTTCGGATGCGGCAAATAAAAGCTTTTATCAGAATGGAATCCTGATAAAAGCTTTGAACGACGGGCAGGGGGATGTCTTAAGAGGCCTCAATAAATACTGGTTGTTTTTTAATAATGAAAGAGCCGTAACGAACCGAACGACGCTCGTGATTGATTACATAGCCTTTTATCAATTGGCGGACGACGCCAGTTATTAATCGGCAGAACGGCGGATTTTTGTCGAGGCAGAAATCCGCTTTTTAAAAACACTATTATTTTTATAATATTTAAAATTTAAAGAATTCTGCAGATGAAAAGCATCTGTAGAAAATAAATTAAAAAGGAGATTTTTTATGAAGAGGAGAATGTTGATTTTATTATCGGTAATCGGGTTGCTGATGGCCGGTTGTCCGGAAACGACACCGACATCGGTTACAATTAAGTTTGATGCCAACGGCGGTACAGGAACCATGAAAGAGATGGTTGTTGACAGCGGAGCGGAAACGGTTTTAACTCCAAACGCGTTCGCAAGAGACGGCTTTACATTCAAAGGTTGGAACGATTCGAAAGACGGCAAGGGGAAAGCTTATGCCGATAAAGCAAAAGTCAAACCGACAGCAGACATGACCTTGTTTGCACAGTGGGAGGTTAAGAAAGTCGACATTACATTTAACAATAATCCTCCGGCGGGTAGCGATGAACCTATATCGGAGACAAAGCAAACAGTGCCGGTCGGTCAGGAAGTAATATTGGATGCTCCGGATGTGAAAATTGAAGGTTACAACCTGTTGGGTTGGGCAAAAGATAGGACAGCCGAAACGAACGAATACAGCAACGGCGGTAAAATTACGGTCAGTGAAGCCTTAACGCTTTACGCTGTCTGGCAGCCGGTCGTTGCAGGTGAGGTAGTCATCACTTTTGACGGCAACGGAGCCGATGAAGGTTCCGTTATGGAGCCGCAGACTGTTAGTCAAAACACAAGCGTGATATTGAAGCCAAATCAGTTTTCTAAAACAGGATATACATTCCGGGGATGGACAACGAATAGCGCCGGTACAGAAGTCATGTATTCCGACGAAGCCGAAATAACCGTAAATACAGAAAATATAACTCTTTATGCGGTATGGCAGGCAGAGGAAGGCGGAGAGGAGCCGACTCCGGAACCGGAAAATAACGTATTTGGTATTAATAATGACAGCAACACTATCGGCACATATGAAAACGGAACTGTGACGTTACAGTTTAAAAAAACCGGTGGTGATTGGACATGGCCGGCTGACGTAGCAGTGATGGCTACGAAAGATAATATAGCTGTTGAGAATATCACATTGAACCAAGAGAATAACACACTGACTATTTCGGACACATTGGCGGCCGGTGTATCAGTCACTTACATTGTTACTTTTTCTGCCGAAGGTTATGATTCTTTAACTCTTACCTGGGCTGTGACAGTCGAAAATGCAATCTCAGAGATTCCGGCAGAGGTTACTGTGACTCTGTTACCGTCAGACAGGTTGATTAGCGGAGAAACGGTAATGGTTGCTCCGGACGATACCGGCATCGACGGCGTGACGATTGCGACGACCGTTAACGTAACGGGAGGTGTTACTGAAAGCCTGTCTCTTTTAAATTCCGCTTTTACCGTACCGACCGTTGAGAATGTAACTGAGAACGTCACTTTGACATTTACATTGCAAAAAACAGATTGCACGGATGCTGAAAGAACTGTTACCGTCAAAATTTATCCCGCGACATATGTCCGATATGACGGTAAAATCTTCTCTTTGACAAAGGGGTTTGATTTTACTCAGACAGCAGAAGTGCCGGGAACCAAGGTGGCTACAAGTACTGACTACAATAACAGAACGGCTATTACAGGTGCCGCGGACGGTTATCATTTTAATAATGCCGATGATACCCGTATTTATCTGGAGCTTCAGGGTGTTTCGTTTGATTTAATGACAGTCAATCTGAAATGGGCAAGTGGCGGACAACCTAATTTCGTCTTTCACGGTGCCGATGGCGGAACTTACGGTTATCAGTTTTACAAAGCCGTTAATAGTAATAAGGGGTGGTTTTTAAACGGCGGCTGGAATACAAATGGAGAGGGCTTGTCCGCGACTTATAATCCGGCACCTGTGGCCGATGTTTTCCATACATTCCGTGTTTGTGATCAGGGTAACAATAATCGATCCAGTCAGCTGGATGACGCTGTAATTGTCAGATACAGCTTTACGAATAACCAGACATTGTCAACTTACACGGCTACACGAGACAACGGAAACGGAATGTTTGTCCAATTCGGTAATGATGGTAATGGTGGCACAGACAAAAGAAATTTTACAGTCAAGGCGATCAGTTTTTACAGCGAGGTGACGGAATAAGTCACGCACCAGGATTTAAAGCCCGCTTCGGCGGGCTTTTTTTGTAGGGAAGAGATGCGGGATTCGAAATTCGGTCGGGAGCCTGTCTTTTTCGGATTTTCGGATAATGGAACGGATGAGCTGTGTACACAGGTAAAAACGAGTTTCAATTGAACCGGGGAGATACAAAAAGACCTCCCCGTCATCAGCCGGGGAGGTCTTTGTCTTTTGATGAAATCAGTTCTGTTTTTCGACAGCTTCGACTACTTTTTTTACCCAGCTGTCAAACGTTTTTTCGCTGCGGGGGAAGATCGAAAATTTTGCGATTACTTTGTTGTCTTTATAGGCAACAATATACGGTATGGACGTGATTTTGAATGCCGCGGACAATTGGGGAGATGCATCCGTATCCACTTTGACAAAGCAGAGACCGGGATTGGCGGCGGCAACTGCCTCGAATACGGGCGCAAACTGACGGCAGGGGCCGCACCAGTCGGCGTAAAAATCGATAAAGACCAGTTTTCCTTTTGTTTCGGCAGCGAAGTTACTGTCGTTAAGTAACTTGTAGGAAGCATCGTCGGCGGCAAAAAGGGCGGCCGGCAGGCAGCAAAGAACGGCTAAAATCAGAAAGACTCTTTTTTTCATTTTAAACTCCTTTTTTGGGGTCAATCGCAAGAAGATTGCCCAGTAAAAATAATGTATAGACAGGAATCACTGTTGTCAGCGTTAAACGGCTTGACTGGGCAATGATTTCCGTTGTCTGCAAAGCGATCAATGTAACTGCCGACAGTAAACAGAGAAACCAGCCGAAGGCACAAACCAAACGGGCTTTTTTTCTGCCGGCCGCATAAAAGCAGGAGGCAATGGTCAGAATCAGGGTGATCGGACCGATTGCCAGAAGGTTCCAGTTGCCGTAAGTGCAATCGAATTCGGTAAATGCCATAAAATGAATCAGTATTAAAGAACAGCCGAAAAGAAGTGTGGAAACCGTAGCGGTATAAATGCCTCCGAATATCCGCAAAGCCGGGTGCAGAGCGCCGAGAAGCAGGAATATACCGCCGACGGCGCCGGTCAGAATTCCGAGCAGTAACGACGGAATTTCGGTGCGGGCCGGTTTTTCCCGAATCACCGGCATATCTTCGCCGGCGTCGGCAATTTTTTCACAGCCGGAGACCAGGGAAACCGTTTCTCCGTTGTCTGTATAGGTAACGGTCGGCAGAACCCTTAACATCTCCGCCGGCATAAACATTGTTTCCCAGCGGGAGGCTTTGTGATCCATCGACGGGCCGAGAACGTAGTCGAATCCCCATTCCGTCCAAAAGTGGCGGTCGAGGTAGAGAAATGTCCATTCTCTCATGGTGTATGCGGTGCGGTCGGCTGTTTGGCGGTAGAGTTCGCCGTCGAGTGCCATATCGAGAATATCACGGAGAATGGTCGCGCAGTTATTTTTAAAAAAATTGTAGCGGTAAAAGGCGTTTTCCGGTTTGACATTTTCCCGTAAATATTTGACAACGCGCATTTTTCCTTCCGGGGGCAGATTCAGATCGAGAATCTCGACGGATCGTTTTTGTGCCCGGTACGGAAAACGAAGGCTGTAATCGGGATTCGAGGCAATAACGGTGTAATTCATAATACCGAATGCAAAGTTCTTGAAAAAGCCCTCACTGCCCATATCAAAGACGCCGTAATCATACATGAGACGGTGAGATTTGTTTATATCGGTCAGATCGCCGCGGTTTTCCGGTGTCGGGATTTCGCTGACAATCATGGCGCAGTGTCCCCAGTTGGAGTAAAGCGGCCAGTCGGGTCCGATAACTGCCATCGAGACGGAAAAGCGGCCGGCATCGGCGATTTCGGCAGGACTGACGGCCGGGTAGTCCTGAGGCGCAATTTGCGCTCCTGTATTCAATGCGGCGGATAACAAAAACAGAAATGTAATTGCTTTTTTCATGATATCAGTTTAGCACGGAATCAGAATCTCTTCAATATCCTTTTTTTTGAGGAGAAGCATCAGCAGCCGGTCGACGCCGAGGGCATTTCCGGAACAGTGTCCCAGACGGCCGCAGGCGTCGATAAATGTCTCGTCGGCGGGCGCGCCTTGGAGGGCGGCTTCTTCGGCAAGAAGCGGACGCAGGCGTTCGAGGTCGGTGCCTTCGGTGTAGCAGTTGCACAGTTCACAGCCGTTGAAATAGAGTTCCCACCGTTGCGAATAGAGCCCGTCGGGGCAAAGGGCGGCCGTTGTGGCAATGACGGCCGGATACTCGAGAATGGCGACCGGCTCGCCTTTCGGGAGATTCGGTTCGATATGGGAAACAAACAGAAGATTGAATAAGTCGGCGGCTGTGTCGGTTTCGGCGGTGCGCAGCCCGTGCCGCCGGCAGATTTCCTTCAAACGGCGGTGCGTACCTTCACCTCCTTCGCCGAGAATGGCGTCTAAAGGTTCCCGGAAAGCGGCGGTAAACAGTTCCGCCATGGTCAGCTGTCGAAAGTGACGGCGGAGTGTGCGGGGGCCGAACGGCAGTTCCGAAAAGAGTGTTTCGGTCAGCCGCAGCGAGTCGTACATGCCGGCATTGCGGGTATAGTATTCGAGCATCGTAAATTCCCGGTTGTGGATGCCTGTTTTGACTTCGCCGTTACGGAACGATTTGCCGATCTGAAAAATCGACTGACCGGGCCACTCCGCCAGAATTTTTTTCATGGTCACTTCGGGCGAAGGAATCAGGTATAACGGCTGCCGTCTGCCGAAGCCGTTGTCGCTTTCGGTACGGAACAGAGAAATGGAACTTTCGGGAACGACACGGTCGGTCAGCAGCGGCGTTTCGGTTTCGATGTACCCGCGGTCGTTAAAAAAACGGCGGAGAAACTCATAGAGTTCGTTTCTCCGTCGGACGGTTTCGATATCAATCATTTTTTCTTAAAAAACGACAGAAAAGATTTTTTTTCTTTCTTTTTGTCGGGATCGGGAATGACAAAATGTTCGACCGGCGCGCCGTATTTCTTTTCGTAAAGGTAACAGCCGACGACAAGGGCGGTTCCTCCGAGAATCATCAGAAAGCAAAGCAGCTGTCCCATCGAAAAATTGAACCAGCTTTCCAAAATCTCGGTGTGGGCATTTCCGGGGCCGCGGCCCGGTCCGATGATGAAACCGAGAGAGGCATCCGGTTCCCGAAAATATTCGATGAAAAAACGGAAAAAGCCGTATCCGATAAAATAGAATCCGGCAATCTGCCCTTCCGCCTTTTTGAAACGACGGACGACGAACCAAAGAAAAAGAAAGAGAACGATTCCTTCAAAAATCATTTCATAGATTTGGGAGGGGTGACGCGGCAGGTTAATCATGCCGTTTCTCATATATTCGGCAGCGTATTGGGGTCCCAATTCGTTGACAGCTTCTTTCACCCATTCGCGGTTCATGCTTAAACGCGGTGCGTTGGGGAAAACCATTCCCCACGGCATCAGGGTCACGCGGCCCCACAGTTCGCCGTTGATAAAGTTTCCGACGCGGCCGAAGGTATAGCCGAGCGGAACCGAAAGCGCCAGCATGTCGGCCCATTTCCGGAACGACAGTTTTTTGATACGGCAGTAAACGGCAATGGCAATAACCAGTCCGACGGCACCGCCGTGATAACTCATACCCTGAAGACCGACAAAGCGGCCGTTTTCGAAAGGCCAGAAAATCAGCCACGGCTGCAGCCAGTAGTTGGGGCCGTAACCGGAAAAATTGTCGTGATAAATCAGTGTCGAGAAAATTCGGGCGCCGAGAAGCAGTCCGATAATACCGGCGTAGAAAAGTCCGTCGACCAGTTCTTTCGGATATTGGGTTTTGTCTCTTTTCACCTGATACATCAGAATCAGATAAGCAATCGTAAAAGCGACGATGTACATCAGCCCGTACCAGCGGACAGGCAGACCGGGAATGATTTCCGGTTTAATCCAGTCGGGAAAGGGAATGTAAGCGAGCATAAAATCTCCTTTAATTATAATTTAAACCCCTGTTTGAGGGCGTTTGCCAATTTAATGCGTAACAAATTGTTTTCTTTCCGCAGACTTTTCAATTCGTACTGCTGCTGCCGGATCAGCTCGAGAAAATCGCTGTTGGTCAGGACACCGCTGTGAATCATTTTACCGATTTCCGCGGATCGGAACTCGAAGTCGGTTTCGGCTTCCCTGTCGGCGGTGAGGTAATTTTCTTCGATTTCCGGTTCCAGTTCGAAATCGGCGGCCGACTGCGGCGGTGTCTGTTCGATTTTTTCGGCAATACGGTAAATCGCCTGCGAAATCAGGCTGTCCCGTTTGTAGCGGATAATCGGTAACCGCGATGCCAGAGCAATATCCTGCAAATGATCTCTGTAAATAACTCCGTAATGGTCGAGATCCAGTCCCAGGTACTGTTTACAGGAAACTTTTATTTTTTGGGCCTTGAGGTTATCTTTCGGATTTTCGACCATATTCATGATCAGTTTCGGATGAAAAAGAGAAAAGAGTCTGTAGAAACGGGCAAAATTTTCCGGGTCGGCGGCATTGAGTTTTTCGAAAAGCGTTGGCAGATAGATTTTCTGTAATGCTCCCGGATCGGCCGAAATTTCTTCCAAAGGAATACGGCCGGATGATTTGCGCGGAAAAGACTGCCAGAGAATGCGGAAAATGACGTTTTTCAGAAAGAGATAGGCGTTGAGAATGGCGGTCAAATTCGGTGTTGTTACAATAATTCCTTCCGAAGAGAGAAGGAAAAAATCGACGGTCATCATCGAGGTGCCGGCGCCGAGATCCAGAATCAGATAATCGGCATTTTGTTTCCTCAGCTGACGGATAAGCCGGTTTTTTTGCGAAGCGCGGATGTTGGCCAGTCCGGGAATTTCGCCTTCCCCGGAAAGAAACCTGAGGTTCGGGTATTCGGTATCGGTAATCAGTTCGTCGACGGTTGTGTTCGGGTCGGTAAAAAAGCAGCCGATACCTTTGGTGACGGCGCGCAGACCGAGAACCGTGTGCGCGTTGGAGGCACCCAAATCCAAATCGGCCAACAGAACGCGGTTGCCGGCTTCGGCCAGCGCAATAGCCAGATTGACGGAGAAGAGCGACTTTCCGACCCCTCCTTTTCCGCTTGCCACCGGAATGATTCTCATAAACCTCTCCCCAAAAATTTCAAAAAGTCGGTCAAAAAAGTTTGACAAATCTTTATTATTTGATAGTATATAATAAAAAGGCGGAATAGTCACTCATTTTTTATATCGGAGCGTTATTTCCTTATGAAAGTTAAGAGTAAAATAATCACTGTTATCAGTGCATCGATTTTTTTGGTTGCATTGGGTGTTTTTTCCTTTGTAACGGTGCGTAATGTCAGAGCGCAGTCTTTGCAGAACGAAAAGCAGGAACAGTTGCTTCTGCTGTCGTATGTGTATGATTTCATTTTGGGAAATTATGTCGATGAAGTCGACAGCCGGAAGCTCTATGAAGGCGCCATGAAAGGAATGCTCGAGTCGCTGGGAGATCCGTATTCCACATATCTGTCGGAGGCCGATGTTAAGGATTTAAGCAAAACAACGGCGGTCGGCGAGTTCGGCGGTATCGGTGTGACGATTCAGAAACTGCCGCCGCAGTGGCTCAACGAAAAGTCGGAGCTGACCGACGGCTATGTGACCATTATTTCTCCGATAGCGGGAACACCGGGATACAAGGCCGGTCTTCACGCGGGCGATTACATCACGCATGTCGACGGGGAGTCGGTGGTTCCCTGGACGGCCAACGAGGCGGTCGACCGGATGACGGGAAAGCCGGGCACGAAAGTCAGGCTGACCATTTTGCGTAACAAGACAACGGTTTTCGATGTCGAAATTATCCGTGCAATGATTAAGACGCCGACGGTCGAATCGGCAGAACTGTTTGATTACGGCTATATTCGTATGATGCAGTGGACACCGATGCTGCTGAACGATTTTCAAAAAGCGGTTCGGGAGCAGCTGGATGCCGGCGTGAAAGGTCTGGTGCTGGACGTGCGCGATAATCCCGGCGGTCTGTTGGATTCCGTCTGCGATGTGACCGATCTGTTTCTGTCCGAGGGCGTAATTGTTTCGACAAAGGGGCGTGTGGCGCGTGCCGAAACGGTGTATACGGCATCGCCCGAAGATGATTTGATCCCGGCCGATTTGCCGATCGTTGTTCTGATTAATAAAGGTTCGGCCTCCGCTTCCGAGATTTTTGCGGGAGCGATGAAGGATTCGGGACGGGCAACGCTGGTCGGAGAGACCAGTTTCGGAAAAGGAAGTGTTCAGGAAGCGCTTTCTCTGGGCGCCGACGGGTTTAAACTGACGACGGCAAAATATTTTACGCCGTCCGGTGCCAGTATCGATAAAACGGGAGTGGTTCCCGATTACGAAGTGGTCGAGCCGGAGATGACCGATGAGGAGTTGGAAGATCTCGGTAAACTTTTGAAAGAGAATCTGGTTTATTCGTTCGTCGAAAAAAATCCGGAGGCTAAAGAGCCCGAGATGGATGCTTACGTCAAAACGTTGCAGACGGAGCATGAAATCGGATTATCCGACCGGGTGCTGAAACGGCTGATTCGCAATGCGTTGTTCCGCCGCATGGATTTTCCGCCGGCCTACGATTACGACTACGATTTACAGCTTCAGAAAGCGGTGGAAATTCTGAATGAAAAGGTCCGATGAAACAGTTCGTTATCGATTCTTGCCCGGTTCGTGACGGAAAAGTTGTTGTCAGAGGAAAGGATTTTCATTATCTGATTCGTGTCCGGCGTTATCGTGTCGGTTCGGCCTTTCCGGTGATGGACCGGGAGGGACGGCACGCGACGGCAACGGTCACAGTCATTGCCGACGGCGAATGTGTGCTGTCGTTGGCGGCGGCAGCGGCCGAAACGCCGGCCGGCGCACAGCCGCCGTCAACGGAGGTCCGGCTGGTTCAGTGTCTGCCGAAAGCGAAAAAAATGGATGCGATTGTCAGGCAGGCGGCCGAAGCGGGCGTGGCGCGGGTGATGCCGGCGGTCAGCCGGTACTGTGTTTCACGCCCGGAAGAGGAGGCGGCCGCTTCCAAAGTGCAGCGGTGGCGGCAGATTGCGCGCGAGGCCGTGCAGCAGAGCGGCAGTGCGACGGCAACGGAAGTCGATGAAGCGCGGTCTTTGGCGGCAGTGATCGCGGCGTCGGCCGATTGCGACTGCCGGCTCTTTTTTCACCATCTGCCGATGCCGGAACGGGTCAGATTACATGATGTTGTACCCGAGGCGTCGAAGATTGCGTTTATTATCGGCCCCGAAGGCGGTTTGGCTGATGAGGAAACAGATTTGCTGCTGAAAAGCGGTTGGCAGCCGGTTTATCTCGGTAAAAATATTTTACGTTGCGAGACGGCCCCTCTTTATGCGGCTGCGGCAATCAATATCATCTTGGAGGAATGTCGAAAATGAGTGTCAACGGAGTCAGACGGGAAATTTTGCTGGGAGTTCCTGTCGATTATGTCGAAGAAGGGCAATTGAAAGAAATTATTTGGGCATTGTCGGACAACAAAGAAAGGAATTTGATTGTTTTTCTGACGTTCCGTGATTTTATGCGTGTACGTCACAATAAAAAATACAGGGAAATGGTTGAGAAAGCGGCACTGGTGATTCCGGTTTCCCGACTGATTTCGGACGGATTCCGATACTGCGGTTTTGACGAGCCGCCCCGTTTTCTGCCGTTTTCATTTATGATTCGCACATTCAAGATTTTGGAAGATCGCGGACAATCGGTTTCTTTTCTGGGCGGTACTCTGCAGGAGGTCAATGCGGCAGCGGCCAATATGAAGGCTTCTTTCCCCGCACTGAAAATCGTGGGCCGGTATAAAGGATCGTTCTCCTGTGCCGAAGAAGAAAACGGCGTTTTAACGGCTGTAAAAAAAGTTTCTCCGACTTTTTTTCTGGTCGGTGCGCGTATCCGGCACCGCTGGGAGTGGCTGGTTTCCCATATCGATGAGTTCAGCCCCGGTATTTTCGTTTACGATGAAAATATGATTGATATCATGTCGCGAAAGAAAGAGTCTCCCGATGAAAGACGATGGCAGAAACGGAAAGACAAAGGATGTTTGTTTGTTTACTGGCATTATCGTACACTTTTACGGAAATTCCGGAAGAAAAGAAGAGCCGAAGCGGTTGCCGCTTCGGCTGTAAAAGATTCGCCTGCCGATACCTCTGTTTAAAGTTTGTTTTCTTTTTCCCCGATTATTCAAAAATTCTGCCAAAATGTTTTGGCGGTGCAGACTTCAAAACCGTCTGCCGTACGAATTAACCGGTGCTCGCCTTCCGTTCCGTTCCACGATGTTTGGATTTCAATTTCCTGTCGGGCATAAATTTCCGCTTTAAAGACAATGTCGACCCGCTGCAGATTTTTAGACTGTCGGAATTCGGACGGAATCGATTCGATACAGGATATCAGGTAGTTGATATTGTTGATATGACGGTTCAGATCCTGTTCGGAAGTTCTCGGTCTCCAGATATAAGAGAAGCGGTCGGTAATATTTTCTTCATCAATTTGGGAGAAACGGCCCGGTTTGACACCGGGGAGTATCGGCTGATCGATAATCAGTTCTTTTCCTTCAAAATGGTCCTGGGCAACCGGTTGTCGTGTGGTTTCGTCGATAATGACCCAGGAAGAGGTTCCTTTTGCAAGAACACGACCGCCGCTGTCTTTTGCGGTAAAATCGCGAAAAAGACGGACGCCGGTCCGGTTTAAAGCCCAGGTCGTTATTTCGACGGTTTCGTTCCATCCGGGAAGGGGCGGTTCAAAAAGAACCGACATCGCATTAACAACCCAGCCCTGATTTGTTTTTGCCAAATCGAAACCGCTCATACCGATTTGCTGCAGATAAATCGAGGCGGCATCTTGGAAATAGCTGATGATGTGATACGGTTGAATTTTTCCGTGCGTATCGAGTTCGCTGAGTCTGACTGAAAACGAATGGGTAAACATTATTCCGATAACCGTTGATTAATTGCTTTTGCGGCTTCCCGACCCTGCCCCATGGCGGAAATAACGGTAGCTGCCCCCGAAACAATATCGCCGCCGGCAAAGACATTTTTCCACGAGGATTCCATATCCGGACTGACAATGATGTTTCCTTTCTGATTGAATTCGATTTCCGGCGTTGTCTGCTGAATCAGCGGATTCGAACGGCTGCCGATAGCGACAATAACGGTATCAAAATCCATTAATTCTTCGCTGCCGGGAATTTCTACGGGAGAACGGCGGCCGGATGCGTCGGGATCACCGAGCCGGTAGGATACCGTTTCGATTTGTCTGACACGTCCGTGTTCGTCTCCGAGAATGCGTTTAATGTTTTTCAGCATAAAGAATTCGATACCTTCTTCTTTGGCATGGTGAACTTCTTCTTTACGGGCAGGCATTTCCGCTTCGGTACGACGGTAAATGACAGCAACCTTTTCGGCGCCCATCCGTACAGCGGTGCGGGCAGCATCCATGGCAACGTTGCCGCCGCCGAGAACCGCAACGCGCTCGGATGTAAACATCGGCGTCAGTGCATGTTCTTTATCATAAGCTTTCATCAGGTTGGAACGGGTCAGATATTCGTTTGCGGCAAAAACACCGATCAGGTTTTCGCCTTCGACATTGGAAAAAACGGGCAAACCCGCACCGACAGCGATAAACGCAGCATCAAAATGTTCTTTTTCCATTAAATCTTTCAGCTTTCGCGTTTTTCCGACCAAAAAGTTGGTGCGGATTTCCACTCCCATTGCCTCGAGGTTTTTGATTTCCCTGTCAACAATTGTTTTCGGTAAACGAAATTCCGGAATACCGTAAACGGTAACTCCGCCCGGTTTGTTAAATGCTTCGCAAATTACAACACGGTGTCCCGCTTTTCGGCAGTCGGCGGCACAGGTGATACCGGCCGGTCCCGAACCGACAATCAGAACCTTTTTCCCGGTTTCGGCGGCGATTTGAACAGGTTCCGGTTTGACATTGTCGGCAAGAAAACGTTCCACGCGTCCGATGGAAACAGCCTTATCAACATTTTTCAAAGCTTTTCCCATTGTGCAGTTTTTCTGGCATTGGGATTCCTGAGGGCATACCCGTCCGCACATTGCCGGCAGCAGCGAATCCCGACGAATGACTTTTAATGCTTCATCAAAGTTTTCTTTTGCGGTTTCCGCCAAAAAAGCGGGAATGTTGATATGAACCGGACAATCGGAAATACACGGCGGGTTTTTGCATTGCAGACAGCGGGTAGCCTCGATAACGGTCTGCTCTTTCGAATAGCCGAGAGCCACCTCTTTCATGTTGCGGGATCTCAGTTTCGGATCCTGATTCGGCATTTCCTGTGCGGGAATCTTCATTTTTTCGGCGGGTGTCATAGATTTCCCGGTTAAAGACCGGTAAAGCTCTTCGGTTTCCGTGCTGAAACTAATATTTTCACTCATGAGACATTCCTATTCGGCATTTATGTTCTTCTTCTTTTTTGAAAGCATTCAGACGCAGCAGCATATTGTCAAAATCAACCTGGTGGGCATCGAATTCCGGTCCATCGACACAGACAAAGCGGGTTTTGCCTCCGATGTTGACACGGCAGCCTCCGCACATTCCCGTTCCGTCAATCATAATCGTATTGAGAGAGGCCACGGTCGGTATATTGAACGGCTTAGTTGTCAGCGCACAGAATTTCATCATAACGGCAGGTCCGATGGTTACAACGAAGTCGGGTTTTTCATTTTTCGATTCGCACATCCGTTTGAGCGGAACGGTGACGACCCCTTTTTCTCCTTTACTGCCGTCGTCGGTCACAATGATGACTTCGTCGGCGGCCGCTCTCATTTCCGGTTCGAGAATAATCAGCTCGGCGGTGCGGGCTCCGATAATGACGGTAACGCGGTTACCGGCAGCTTTCAGAGCTTTGACAATCGGGTAAAGCGGGGCGACACCGATGCCTCCGCCGACACAAACGGCATGACCGAAGTTTTCGATATGAGTCGGGTTTCCCAGCGGGCCCAAAATATTGGCAATTTCATCGCCTTCGTTCAGTTGGGATAGAGCACGGGTGGAAGCTCCTATAGCCGAAAAAATCAGGCGAATGGTACCGGAGTCGGCATCCGCATCGGCAATTGTTAAGGGAATTCTTTCGGCAAAATCATTGTCAATCTGAACAATCACAAATTGTCCGGCTTTTCTTTCTTCGGCAATCAGAGGTGCGCAGACGGTCATATCAAAGACAGTTTCCGACAGCCGAACTTTTTTCAAAATTTTATACATATTTACTCCCCGGTTTGTACCGTTTGCTGAGTTCGGAGGAAAATGGTTTCTTCCGGTACTTTTATCATAATTTTTACGAAAAAGAGAGCCCGATTCGCGTCGAAAAAGGCACCTGCGTAGTAATTTTGGAAATTCGGATCCCGATTCCAGTTCAAATTGTACATCTCATACGAAAGCAGAGCCGGTAAATCATACAACAGGAAGAAGAATGTCTGACCGACAGCTTCTCCGAAGGTAACGGAAATCCGGCCGTCCGAGAATGCAAAACGGTAATTTTCCGCACATGTATAGGATCGGTATGTTTTTCCTCCGATTGTCAGTGTGCGGTATTTCGGATAATAACGGTTGTCGAAAAGATCGTAAAATTCTTCGAAAGCGGTTTGCGGATAAGCTTCGCAGTAGGAGGCAACCATCGTTTTTCCGACATCCGTCCATCGTTTGTTATCTTTCCATTCACCGGCCGCCACCAAAACCTGACCGCAGAAAACGGAATCGTCGCTTCCGACCGTGTAAATATCACCTTCCTTTGTGATTTGAGCTATTAACCGGTCGGCCGCTGCCGACAGAGGTGCGGAGTCGATATTCAGCCGTCGGCAGAGATCCGTAAACCCGGCTGCCTGCCGCGGTGTAAATGTGTCAAAATTGTCGTAGGCTTTTAAAAGCGGTTCGATGCTTTCCTTTCCGAATCCGGAAATGCGGGCAAGAGCCAAATCGCTAATCAGACGGCTGTTGTCGAAAACGGCCGCATCTTTATTTTCCAAAGCGGTGCGGATACTGACGGTCGCCGCGGCCAGCTGATTCCGGCGGTTACGTTCGGCGGTTACGATATCTCCTGCACCGGACGCCGCCGCTTCAAGTCCGATTTGTCCGCGATACGGGGCTGCCGCCCGGGCAAATTTTTCCGACGGAAAATCGGTCAGGTTTTTTTGAAGACGGTAGGCGTTCATTGCCGGCAGTTTGCTGTTGATATCGGCGAGACTCGGATTCGGATCGGAAATAAAGCGGTTATATGCGTTTCGGATAACGGCTTCGGTTACAGCCTCGTATCGGGCGACCGCTTCGAGAGAAACCGGATTGATTTCGTTTGTTTTGCTGTCGGCAATTTTTTTCTGTTTGCGGGCTTCTTCTTTTGCCAGACGTGCCGCTTCTTTGGCGGCAGCTTTGGCTGCTTTAGCGGCGGCGCGTTCGGCTCTTCGTTGTTCGGCGGCTGCCGGGTCGCGAACAAACCAGTGTTCCGGACTGATCTGCGGCAAAAGATTTTCCGAACCGAGATATGCCGTAAAGAAGAGAAGCGAAATCAATATATAAAGACCGGGAATGAACCCCCAAAGAGATTTCCGTTTCATTTTCTTATCAGTAAATCATTTTCCGAAAAGGATGTCAAGGGTTGTATACGGAGAAAGCCTTCCCTGCGGGGAAGGCTTTCGGCGCGGATTATTTTTTCAGAGGATAAATTGCTTCGATGACTTCGGGGTCGTTGAGTCTGTCTTTTGTGACGAACAAAACTCCGGTGTCAATAATTTTGGGAGGAATTTCTTTTTCGGTAATATATTTGTACAAACTGACGATGCCGTTATATCCCATCAAAAACGGATTTTGAATAATAAGCCCCTGAATGACATTTTTTTCGAGATAGGCAATTTCTTCGGCCGGGGAGTCAAATCCGATCACATAAATATCGCCCGCTTTTCCGAGTTCCTGAACGGCCCTCGCCGTACCGATGGCGGATTCCGAATTGGTACAAAAAACGGCACGGATATCGGGATTTTCGGTATAAATTTCTTTAAACTTTTCCCGGGCGGTTTCGATCTGACCGTTACAGGAAACGGCATCCAGAACAGTGTAGCGTGCGTATTTTTTCATATCGGAAACAAAACCTTCGACCCGTTCTGTTGTCGTTTGGGCGGTCAGGTCATTGGCGATGACGGCGACTGTTCCGTTAACGACAGCCCGTCTCATTTGAGTGGCTGCCATAATCCCCGCGTTGATATTGTTTGTCGCAATAAAACTCAGGGCGGCATCGCTGCTGACACCGCTGTCGAATGTAATCAGAGGAATTCCCGCCTTTTTCGCTTTTTCGACGATGGGGTTCAGTTTTTCTTTGTCAATAGCCGACAACATGATGCCGTCGGCTTTCATATCAATGGCCCGTTGAACAAGTGCGATTTGATCGATGTATGCTTCCGATGTGTGCTCCTGCATTCCGTCGAAATAGTAATCGACATCCAATTCGAGTGATGCCAGATTGCAACCGTAATTGACTTTTTGCCAGTAATCGTTTCTGAAAGTCATGGCAATAACCGCAAAAAGAAGTCTGTCGGATTCTTTTTCCTGAGCGGAAACAGTATCGTTCTTCTTCTGACAAGAGAACAGTGACAGTAGTGTTACGAAAAGCAGAAAAACTTTTTTCATCGTTTTCTCCCGAATCTCCGTTTATGTATATTTTATCGGCCGTTTGAGTGTTGCGTTTAACATAAGAAAAAATTTTTCTTGCGATTCGAATCTTCACGAATAAAATAATAGTGATGCATAAGATTCTGATTTTGGGGAGTTGTCGCGGACTGGATCTTTATTTTCTGATAAAAGATGAAGTAAAAATTATCCGTAAACACGGAGAAGTCGGTGCCGATGATTTAAAAGGCTTTCATGCCGTTATTGCTGATGCGGGTGAATTACCGGTTCTGTTTACGGAACGGCTGAAGGAAATCTGCAGCCGTTTAAAGATCCCGCTTTTTTCCGAAAGCGGCGGATTCATACAAATGCTGGTTGAGAATGCAGTTTCGTTTGAATTTCTTTCGGAAAAGGTAATGAAAACGTCCCGATCCGACGGTGAGATTTTTGTCGGAAATTCGGTCAAGATATGCGGACTGAGAGAAAAAATACAAAAACTGGCCGGTCAGGACTGTAAGATTTTTATTACCGGAGAAACGGGAACAGGAAAAGAAGTTCTGGCCGAATCGATATACCGGCAGTCGAAACGAACGGGACTTCCCTTTGTGAAAATAAACTGCGCATCAATACCGCCGTCTCTGGCCGAATCGCAAATGTTCGGAACGGAGCCGGGAGCTTATACCGATGCGGTTTCTTATTCCGGGTTTCTGGAGAAAGCGCATAACGGAACCCTGTTTCTGGACGAAATACCCGATCTGATGGTGGATCTTCAGGCAAAATTTTTGCGGGTTTTGGAAGAAAAGGAGTTTTTCCGTATCGGCGGGAAAAAAAAGATTGCTTCGGATTTTCGCATGTTATCGGCCTCGAATCGTCCCGGGTCGGAACTTTTTCGGACACAGAAATTCCGCAGCGATTTGCTTTACCGTATTTCCGAATATATTTTGGAAATTCCGCCGTTAAGAGAACGCAGCGAAGATATTCCTCTTTTATGCCGTTTTTTTCTGCCCGAGGAAAACGGATGGAGAATTACCGATTCAGCCATGAATAAACTGATAGCATACCGCTGGCCGGGAAATGTCAGAGAACTGAAAAATGTTTTAAAACGTTCTCTGATAAATGCTTCCGGGTGCACACTGAGTGCCGACGATATTGTCTTTAATTAGAACGGAAATCGATATCCAGAGGCGTTCGGGCGGCGACAGTTTGGGAGAAGACAATACGGCCGTCGGCGCAGCTGACGGTAACGGTTAAAAGTGTCGGGTCATCACCGGATCGGACGACATCGATGTCAAAAAGATTGCCGAATGCGGCTATTTTTCTTAAATGTGCATAAGCCCATTCCTTCGGCAGTTGCGGAATCATTGAAAAAGAATGCAGTCCTGTCGGTCGGATTCCGAAAAGACCCTCCGTAAAAATCCGGCAGTAAAGACCGCTTTCCGCGGACAGATGTTTCTGATTGCCTTCCGGCCAGGCTTCAACCGGGTACGGAACGTGTTCTCCCAAAAGGCGGTTTTCGGAATATTTTTTCAGCAGCCCGACTGTACGTTCCGTATCACCGGCGTAAAGGGTTCCGCGGAAAGCATACAGCGTTGACCGGTCCCAAAACGTTTTTGAGCCGGCTTCCGTTAACAGTCCGTTTTCTGACCATAGGAGGGGCGAGTAGAGAGCCTCGGCGGTTTCTTCGGCTCTGTCGAAAATTCCCGCTGTCAGCGGAACGGCAATCCACGATCGCAGTTTTTCGTTTTCTTTGTAATAACGGTAGGTCCGGAAACCACTCATGTCGGCGCCGAAATAGTTCTCGATAGCGGATTTCATTTCGGCGGCTCTTCGGGCATAAAGCGTGCTTTTTTCCGAATCGTTTAACTCCGATGCAAGCGCCGAAGCGGAAACAAGAGCGTCATAATCAAAGAGAAGATGTGTTCAGGTTGGCTTTCCCCGACGGAAACCGTCCTTCGAGTTCGTCACTGTCGGATAGAACAACGCCGTCGGAATTTAATTTCCGGCGGGAATATTCGAGACACCATTCGATTGCGGGAAACAGTTCTTCAGCCGTTTTAAGATCGCCGTATGACAATGCGAACCGTGCGGCACCGTAAGCGTACATTGCCGCATCGCCCCGATCTCCGGCTCCGCTCCAGGTACTGTCTCCTTCGGCCACTATGCTTGTAATCAAAGGCGTATCAAAATCACCCATGTATTTTTCATACATTTTGTAGCAGTTGACAGCCTGTTGATTTCCGGTTTCGTATCCGGAGAACGGGAAAAAAGGATTGACATATTCGCACTGGTCGTTTGTCCAGACAGCCGCATAATAGCTGCCGCCTCCGGGGCTGTGCATTAAGCCGCATTTTGTTTCGAAAATGCTTTCGCAGGCGCGCAGTTTTGCGTAACGGAACATTGTATTGAGAACCGGTTCGGGGGTTTCCAGAATCAGACGTTCGGACAGCTGTTGTGCAAAAAACGTTCTGCTTTTTCCTTCTTCCGAAGGATCGAAATCGGTGTCGACATATCCTTTGATTCCTGCTGCCAAAACAAAAAAGAAGACGGTCGATTGTCCGGGAAGCAGCTTTCGGTCCGTTGTGCCGACGGTTCTCGATTTAATTTCATAAGATCCGTAAACGCCTTCTTTTTCCGGTGAGATATACGAATAACCGGGGTCGGTGATGTGGACACGAACCGGAACGCCTGTGTCATTGATAATTGTCCACCTTTCGATGTAAGCGGATTTGGTGACAGCCGGTGCTCTGCGGCGAATCACGAGAAGTCCCGTGTCTGATCGGCATGAAAATGTCAGAAATTCGTTCAGCGTAATGTCGTTAACATAATAGCGGTCCGTTTCGGTTCCGTTGACAAAGATTCCGGGTCTGATTCTTTCCGTAACATTATGGGCAAATGAAGCATGTGTATCGTTCGGGACGGTTCTGAGCATCGGAAAAACCAGATGTCGTTGAAGAACAAGCTGTTTGTCGGTTTCGACTCCGTAACTGATAATAGCCGCGCTTTTAAACCCGGCTGCTTCCGTATGATCGTAGTGGGGTAAGGCCGTTTCGTTTTTCAGATTCCAATGAAGTATGCCGTCCCTATTGACAGTCCATCTCGGTGATGCAGCGGTGCTGTCGGATGTCTTCATCCAGCGTGGAAAAATAAAAGATTCCGCAGTCAGACAGGAAAAAAGAGACAGACACATCAACAGCAAAATAGCTTTCATGGAAAAAACGCTCCCTGTAAATTATAGTTTCGTCGGAAGTTATTTGTCAAGAAAAAAAGATGACGTGTGAAAAATTGATTTCCGGCTTGAAAAAATTCGGGTTTTGCCTTACAATATCAAAAGATATGGCACAAAAATCCACCGGAAACAATATCTATCCTGATGAATATCCGAAAACACAAAAAAGACGGGAACCTCTGAAAGTCAAGACCAAAGAAATTGATGAAGTCGATGCCTGCCGGATTATTTATGTCTACGGAATGCTTGACGCAAATACCGGATATATTTTGCAGGAAGAAATCGATAAAGCTCTGGCGGCTGGTGTGGTTAATTTTATCTTTGATTTGGAAGATTTAAATTATATTTCAAGTCAGAGTATCGGCATTTTCGGGAATTTAAAAGACACCGTCAAGCCCTACAAAGGCGATGTCGCCATGTACGGTTTACGCGGAAAGGTTCTGGAGATGTTTACCCTGTTGGGCTTTGCTTCATACTTTATTGTCACAAATGATATATACGAAGCTATCGGCGAACTTTTGACAAAAGATACGACCGAAGAAGAAGAAATTGTTTATTTTCCGAAAACTTTTAATTGTCCGATATGCCAGGCAAAGCTGACGGCTCAAAAACAGGGTGTTTATAACTGTTCGAAGTGTAAAACCCGTCTTTTGGTCAATCCTAAAGGAGAAATTTCCATTATTTAATATTATCCGGGGAGAATTCGTGACAAAAGCGCCTGCTTCGATAATTTTGTTTTGTTTTCGTTTTTTCGGAGTGACGGTTTTTATTTTATTGCCGGATCTTCCGGTGTTTTCGGCTTTTTGTCTGCAAAGTCATGTTGCTCTGACGGGTTCCGTTCTTCTGCAAAGAATGCTTTACATTTACACGGTTGCGGCGCCTGTGGTATTCTTTTTTGCTTTTACTGCCGGCAGTATTCGGGCTGACCGAAAAACCGTTGCCGGGAATGCGGCGGAATTTGTTTTGGGGGCGATCGCAGCAACAGTTTCGATTTTGCTGTTTTTGTATTTCTCGGGAAAACCGGAAATGCCGGGCAATCCGTATTTGTATTTTAATTACTGTTTTATCGGTACGGAGGCCGATCTTTTTTCCCCGGATTCGTTCGGGGTTTCCGTTTTCCGGCTTTTTTCCGGCGAAGCGGCTGTTCTGCTTCCTTTCGGATCGTTTTCTTCAATTGCCTTTCGTCTGGTTGAAAACGGAAAGGTTTTCTTCCCGGTTTATGCAGCGGTTCTCTTTACGCTGACAGCGGTTTCCGCCCGCTTTTGTTCCCGCGGACGATGGCCCCTGTTTAATTTGTCCGTCTGCTTTTTCGCTTTTTATGCAACGGCTTTGATTCATCGTTTATGGCTTACGGCTGCGGACCGGTTCGCCTTTTCTTCGGTTTTTTTTGCGGCTGGTATTGTCACCGTCGACTTTTTAATTACCGCCGTTATGATTTTTTTAATATGGAGACGATCCCGTGATACAGTATTCTAATGCCCGAAAAGCGCTTTTTGCAGGAACGTTTCTTTCTTTTGTTATATCAGCGGTCATATCCGTGTCTGCGGTTTATGCTTTGTACCGTTTTGATTCGTATCTGGATTGTTACTATACGCAGGTTTTTTTTGCGGAAGCGGCCGTTCTTTTTCCGTTTTGCTTTGTGTTTTGTTATCTGATTTTTTTGTTGATTTTTGCATCCGCCGTACTTCCTTTTGATCATTCCGATCCGAAAAGAATGCTGAACAGGGTTTTATTTTCGGTTTGGCTGTTTCTTGTTTTTTCTCTGGTCGGTTTTTTCTTTCTGATTCCGGCGGCGAATCAGATTAAAGAACGGGCCTCTTTTCGTTCGTCGGTTGCCGTCGACAGTCTGAATAAATTTACCGAAATGTTTCGCGAAAAGAGGTATAATGAAGCATTGAACTTTCTGGGAATTTACGAATCGGTAGATAAAAATGCCGATGCCCGTTTTTCATCTGCCGATGATACGATTTCCTTTGTTCTGATTCACAGAAGAAAACCTGATGTATCACGAAAAGAATATTGGCTGAATTCGGAAAATCTCCGCAACGAGCTGAATTCCCTTATCCGGGAGCAGTTGCCGGCTCCGGTGCAGACGTCCGCAAACGATTATGCTTTAAAGAAACTTGCCTACGAGAAATATTCTTTCGGAAAGGAAAATAATTATTATCAGCCGATAGCCGAATCGTATAAAATTTTTGCCTATTTATCCGCGATTTCTCCGGAAGATAACGAGCTCGGACTGCATAGGAAACGGGCCGAAAAAGAAATTCGCCGTCATGTTCTGGTTAAAGACAGAATTCGGGAAGAAAGTGTCTTTCCGCTTTCACATAATATCTGTTTTGTCAATCTCGAAAACGAATCTTTGAGGCAGGTTATTTATGCGAGAAAACTGATTTCTCTGACGGGACGTAATCTGGTTGAATCCGTACGGGTAGAAACGGTATACGGCGACGGTCGGAAATCGGTTTTAAAAGCCGAATACGGGCGTATCGAAAAAGACAGGATTTTATTTGACTCTGTTTATCTGGCGGATCCGACAAAAGTGGTCGGTGGGTATTTTACGGAAGGCGGACCCGATGAATTCGTTAACAGTCACTTCGTGCCGCTGTATATTCCGGGGGCGCTTCTGCCTCTTTTTGATTCCGATAACAGGAATTTGTCGACAGTGCCGTTTTTTGATCTGATCAGGATTCGCAACCGGTTTCCTGCCGAGCGGGAAATTGCCGGATTTTACGAACAGGAAATTGTTCTTCGAAGCATCCGGTTGCTGTGTATTCTTCTTGCACCGTTTTTCATTTTATACTGGGGTTTCCGGATGGCGCCGAAAGAGAAAAATCGTAATTCGGGAATAGGTTATCAGTTGCCGCTGGTCATTCCGGCGGTCTGCTTTTTTTTCTTTGCCGCCTATCTGGCAGTCGGTTTGGTTTCTGCAGTCGGTGTCATGTTTTTATCCGCAAAAACGATTTTTATTGCGCTTCCGGGAGTTTTCACGGGGATACTGGTCTGTCTGATTTTCGCGTTTGTCGTTTCCTATAACCGAAGGATGATGTAGTCAGACAGGTAGTCTTTCAATGGCTGCTCCGATGGAGGAAAGTTTTTCGACAATATTTTCGTATCCCCGTTCAATCTGATAAACATTCTGGATGCGGCTGGTGCCCTCCGCGCACAGTGCCGCAATAATCATTGCCATACCGGCGCGCACATCCGGAGAGCTTAATTTGGCTCCCTGCAGTTTTGACGGTCCGCTGACAACGGCCCGGTGCGGATCGCATAAGACGATGCGGGCGCCCATGCTGATCAGTTTGTCGACAAAAAACATTCGTGATTCGAACAGTTTTTCGTGAATCAGAACCATGCCTTCGACTTGAGAGGCGACAACGGTCATAATGCTGGTGAGGTCGGCCGGAAAACCGGGCCACGGCGCATCGTCGATTTTCGGAATCGCGCCGCCTATATCTTCGCTGACTTTCAGTCTCTGATCTGCCGGGACAATGATGTTGTTCCCGTTCGTTTCCCATCGGATACCGAGTTTGGCAAAAGCCAGTTTTGTCATGCGCATATTTTCGGGGCAGGCGTTTTCGATTTCGAGCCGGCTGTGGGTAACGGCAGCCAGTCCTATAAACGAACCGACCTCCATAAAATCCGATCCGATGGTAAAGTCGGCACCGTGAAGAGCTTCGACTCCTTCGATGTGCAGCAGGTTCGAACCGATACCGGTAATGCGGGCTCCCATCGCGCACAGCATCCGGCAAAGGTCGCCGACATGCGGTTCGCATGCCGCATTAAAGATCGTCGTTTTGCCTTCACTGAGGACGGCTGCCATTACGGCATTTTCTGTCGCCGTGACACTGGCTTCGTCCAAAAACATATCGGTACCGGTCAGGTGGTCGGCGCGAATATTAAATTCCGAATCAATACGGATTTGTGCCCCGAGGGCTTCGAAAGCCAGAAAATGAGTATCGAGACGGCGGCGACCGATAACATCTCCGCCGGGCGGAGGTAAGATTGCCTGCCGGCAACGGGCCAGCAATGGACCGGCGAGCAAAATCGAGGCGCGCATTTTCTGGGCGCCTTCTTTCGGGACAACGGTTGTGCTGATATCTTTCGCTTCGAAAGAAAAAATGCCGTCTCCGATCTTTTCGACAGAGACTCCCAATTCGCGGACGACGTCCATCATGACTTTTACATCCTCGATTTCGGGAATATTCCGTAATACGATCTTTTCGCAGGTCAGCAGAGTTGCGCAGATACAGGGAAGGGCGGCGTTTTTGTTGCCGCTTGCTTTGATTTTTCCCGAAAGGGGCCGGTTGCCTTCAATGACATATTTATACATATCCGCAGTTTACCCGTTCTTTTTTTTTCTGTCAATAAAGATGACGGAAACGTTTTTTTGTAGACTAATTTGAATGATTGTTATATTATCATTAAATGAGTAAGGTTTATTTGTTTTCCGATATTTCCGAACCTTTTGCATTGCAGTTGGCGAAGAAGTTTTCCGAAAACGGAGATTCCGTTTGGGGAATTGCTTCGGAACCGCTGCCGACGGATAATCCCGATTCTGTTTCTTTTCGTAATATTCACTCTTTTTCCGGTACGCCGGGATCTTCGCTGTCGGTTGTTTCTTTTTTTCGGAAAGTACTGAATGAACATGATAAAATCGACAGCGTGCTGTTTTTCGGAATTCCCGTACAGGAAAATGTTTCCGTTTCGGATTCCGGAAAACTTTATTTCGAAACGCTTGTGGATCGGAAAATCAAAAATATGATGTTTTTTTTGAGTGAATCCGTTAAACAGATTCGCAGGGGAAAAACAGGTTCGATTGCTTTTATAGATTATTTTGATCCGGCTCGAAAAAACATAGCCAATGTATTATGGCAAAGCAGTTTTTGCGGTATAGCGGACTGGATGTGCGCGGTACCGTCTGTCGAAGAAATTCCGGCTGTGTTGTATCGGATGAAAAACGAAAAAAAAGATCAGGCAGTGAATTTTATTGCGGAACACTTTAAGGATGAACAGAAAACATATCCGGCCGTTTATGTTTCCGAAGATAAAAAGTCACGCGGATTTTTCGGGTTGAGGTAAATATGAAAAATTGGATGAAGGTTTTATTGGGTGCGTTTCTGGGGTCTGTTATCGGAGCGTTCCTGCCGGCAAAAGTCGAATTTCTTCACGGGCTTGTCCGGTTCTTTTTTGATTTGTCCGTTAACTTCGGAAAATATATTTTTGTACCGCTGGTTTTCTTTTCCCTTGTTATCGAGGTGTACGAAATGTACCGGCAGAAAACGCTGAAAAAAATTTTTTTACGGAGTCTGGCCTTTACGGGTGCGGTTGCGTTGCTGGCTGTTCTGTTCGGAATGACACTGACGCTCATTTTGTCGCCGCAGAGACTTTCCCACATTATTCCCGAAGCGGAAGTTTACCGTGTTCCGGAGCTTGCGGATTTTTTTCTTTCCTTTGTACCGTCCGATATGATACAGGTGTTTTTTAATCCGTACGGTATTCTTTTTCCTGCAGTGATTTTGGCTTTTCTGATCGGGGTCAATCTTTCTTTCGACCGTTTGGCTACCAAGTCGATTTCTACATTGTTTGATTCGTTTTCGAAACTGTTTCAGCATATCAATACGTTTGTTGTCGATATCCTCTGGATTATGATTTTTTTCATTTCGCTGCAGTTTTCGTATTCGCTGAAATCGGGACCGGCGTTGAATGCCGACATTGTCTATTTCATTCTGTTTCTGGTGCTCGAAGCGGTGCTGTTTTTGTTTGTGTTCTGTCCGGCACTGCTGTTTCTGTTTTTTAAAGAAAAAAATCCTTATAAGCTGCTGTTCGGACTGATGACACCGGCATTGACGGCTTTTCTTTCGGGAGATGTTCTGCTCGCCCATTCCGTAATGATGAAACACAATGAAAAGAATTTGGGAGTTGACGTTACAACCAATTCTTTTCTGACGGGGTTTTTTGCGGCTGTTTTTCGGCCGGGAACGGTGATGATGACCGTTTCCGCTTTTCTGATGATTTTAAAATCGCAGTCGGGGCTGACAATTTCGTTTTCGTCCGTGCTCATTGCCGTTTTGCTGTCTCTTGTGTTGGCATTATATACGGGGACAATTCCCGTTGTAGGATCGTTTTTCTCGGTCATTGTGATGTGCGGATTTTACGGGGTTGTCAAATCGGATGCCTACAATCTGCTTGTTCCGATGCTGCCGATTCTGTTCGGATTGTCGGCTTTTATCGATACGGTGTGTTCCGGACTGTGTGCCTATCTGATTGCAAGGCAGACAGGATCCGTTCGTATTGTCGGAGTCAAAGATTTTTATTGATCGAATATGTTGACAGGAATGCAGCGTCCGGTCGGAAATTATATTTTTCTTTGCCGATCGACGGTCACCCAAACAGCCGCCGTATTCGGCAGAATTCCCGGTTTGCAAAGAGAAACCGACACTGTCTTTGTTTGAGGAAACCGGTCCAATATAAGATCGGCCGTTTTTCCCGCCAGTGTTTCCAAAAGACGGAATGACGAAGCGCCGATGAAATCGGCGACCGTTTGCGTCAGTACCGCGTAGTCGACGGCGGCATCGACGTTGTCGGTGCTTTCCGCGGCGGTTGAGTCGTAGGAAGCGGCCACTGTTGCCAATACGGGAATCGGATTTACCCGTTCCCAATCTTCGACACCGATAACAGTATGTGCTGTTATTTTTTCGATTGTCACTGTAGTCATGCGAGTTCTTCTCCGCTTCTTTTTATCAAAAAAAAATAAAAAAAAAAACGAATTTCGCGATTTTTATGTTATAATATCTTATGATAATCGAGAAGTTTTATCCTGCTATAGCTGATACGGACGGATTGCGGCATATGAACAATCTGGCCATACAGTACTGGCTTGAAAAAGCCCGTAATCCTGTTTTTAAAATTTGTAACCCGTCACTGTCTTTCGAAACATGGAATCAGATTATGGTTCGCAGTGAAGTTGATTTTTTGCATCAGGCTTATTTCGGTTCCGAGTGCGAAATTCGAACCGGACTTTCCAAGCTGGGACGCAGCTCGATGAGCATATATCAGGAACTGCATCAGGGAGAGCATATTTGTGCCAAGTCAACCGTTATTACGGTCTTCTTTGATTTCGGGACGCAGAAGTCCGTCGAAATTCCTTCCGATATTCGACGTGAGCTCGAAAAATTACTGATATAAAAAGTCAACCGATTTACATTTCCGAAGGAATGTGTTACTATTTGAAGTTTGACGAGAGGATTTTGTGTTTAGAAAAGATTTACCTTTAATCCGGTTTTATGATCAGGATTTTGTCGATATTTACGAACAAAGCTGGAGCAGAATCGATTCTTCTATGGTAAAGGGAACTGCTGCAAACGGCTTTGCGAAAGAATTTTTTGTTTACGAACCGTCCGGAGTTATCAATCAGCTCGAGGCAGTTTTTTCGACATTTTTCCTGGTGTACAGCAACGGAAGTTATAATTCGAGTTCCTGTCTCGATAATTTCTATACAAAACAGGAAGCCGACGGAGCGATTCGCGGAGTTTATTCTCTGGCTGACGGTACACCGTTGCTGACGCCCGAGAATCCGGAAGGCGTTCTTCCGCCATTATTCTCGTTTGCCGAATTGAATATTTATCACAAAGTCGGCAACAAAAAACGCCTGAAAGATATTATTGATGTTCTTTGCCGTTATTACGACTGGCTTGAAGCAAAATTTCAGGCGGAGAACGGACTTTATGCCGTTTCGCACGCAGCGGGCGGACAGAATTGTCCGTTGCGCAGGGAAGCGTGCTATCCTGTCGATTTTAACTGTCAGCAGGCGGTCAATGCGCTTTATCTTTCTGCAATCGGTGATTTGCTGAACGATCGTGATATCAGTTTTAAGTATAAGAAAAAATATTTCTCGCTCAAGACACGTATCAACGAAAAGATGTGGGATGAAGAGGACGGTTTTTATTACGACCTCAAAAAAGACGAATCGTTTTTGAAAGTGAAATCACTGGCCGGATATTGGGCTATTTTGGCCGAGATTCCGGGAGTCGATACGGTGGAAAGAATGACCGCCCATCTTTCCGATGAAAACGTGTTTGCGACAGACCATCCGTTTCCTTCCCTGGCGGTCTGTGAAGATCAGTTCTCTTCCGATGGCCGAAAAGATATGGGGGATGTCAATCCCACTCTGGTCTTTATGATTATAAAAGGTCTTGAGAAATATAAATATTACGAAGTTGCCCGGGAGTACGCCATCCGGCATCTTTATTTCATTCTCGAAGTTTTAAACGATGAAGAGTCGCCGCATCCCGATCTGTATGAAGGATACAGTCCGACGGAAGCCGGTCCGGCTGCGTCCGGTGAAAATGGATTTCCGCGACGCAATTTTCTGCCGTATGTCTGTCTCAGTACCATTGCTCTGATGATTGAAAATGTTGTCGGTTTTTATATTTCTCTGCCGAAGAAAACGGTCGAATGGATTATGCCTTCGCTTGAAGAAACTGGAATCGAAAATATGCTTCTGAAGCGCAATAAAGTGACTATTTTCAGCAACAGAAGCGGTCGTGTCGGAGCGTGGGAAATCCGTCTCGAGTCCGATAAGCTTTACTATTTTACCATTAATATTCTGAACAGCAAAAAGAAAAAAACATTGCCGATTCCTTCCGGTAAATGCTCAATGCTGATTGATAAAATGTAAGAGGTGGTTATGTCCGAGAAAATTACTCCCCGTGAAGAAAACTTTTCCCAATGGTATATCGATATCGTTCTGAACGCGCAATTGGCCGATTATGCTCCCGTGAAAGGGTGTATGGTTATTCGTCCGCGCGGTTACGCCCTGTGGGAGGCTGTCCAAACGGAGCTGAACCGTATGTTTAAGGAGACGGGGCACTCCAATGCCTATTTTCCGATGCTGATTCCCGACAGCTTTTTACGAAAAGAAGCCGAACACGTCGAAGGTTTTTCACCCGAACTGGCCGTCGTGACCCACGCCGGCGGTGAAGAACTGGAGGAGCCGTACGTGTTGCGGCCGACATCGGAGACGATTATCTGGAGTACCTATAAAAAATGGATCCAGTCGTACCGTGATTTACCGTTGCTGATTAACCAGTGGGCCAACGTTATCCGCTGGGAAAAACGAACCAGGCTCTTTCTGCGGACAACCGAATTTTTGTGGCAGGAAGGTCATACGGCTCACGAAACGGAAGAAGAAGCGGTCGAAGAGACGTTAAAGATGCTTAACGTCTACAAAACATTCGTCGAGGATTATCTGGCTATTCCGTTGCTCACAGGACCGAAATCGCAGTCGGAGAAATTTGCCGGTGCAATCGACACATACTCGATCGAAGCACTTTTGCAGGATAAAAAAGCGTTGCAGGCGGGAACCTCCCATTTTCTCGGTCAGAATTTTGCCAAGGCTTTTGACGTCAAATATCAGACCCGGGAGAAAACGCTCGATTACGTTTGGGCGACGTCGTGGGGTGTTTCGACCCGCTTAATCGGGGCGCTCATTATGACCCATTCGGATGACAAAGGCCTGATCGTGCCGCCGAAAGTGGCACCGCAGGAAGTGGTTTTGATTCCGATTTTCAAAAGCAGCAACAAAGACGCGGTGCTCGACTACTGTTCCGGTTTGGAGAAAGAATTGCGCGGTGCGTTCCGCGTGGCGGTCGATGCCGACGACAAACAGTCGCCGGGGTGGCGTTTTGCGGAGTGGGAAATGCGCGGTGTTCCCGTGCGGGTAGAGGTCGGTCCCCGCGATATGGAAAACAAAAAGGCGGTTTTGGTCCGCCGCGACAACGGAGAAAAGAAAGTTGTTGACCGTGAGGCGATTGTCTCCGAAATCAGACAGATGCTGGACGATATCCAGAAAGCATTGTTTGACCGGGCGTTGAAATTCCGCGACGAAAATACGACTTCCGTTTCTTCCTACGATGAATTTTTGCCCCTTTTCGAAGGGGAGAAAGCGCCCGGCTTTGTCGAAGCGATGTGGTGCGGCGATCCCGAGTGCGAAGCGGAGATCAAAGCCGATACCAAGGCCACTATCCGCTGTCTGCCGTTTGACAGACAGAATCGTGTCGCCGGTACCTGTTTTCATTGCGGACGCGAGGCCAAACACGTCGCGGTTTTTGCAAAAAGTTACTAGGAGAGAATCATGGCTCTGTTTACCGTGCATGACGAAGCGCTGCTGTCGGCTGCGAGAACAGCCGTTCGCGAAAGTCTGAAAATCAAAAAAGACGAGACCGTTCTTATCATTACCAATCCGAATGCGGATGTCTTGGCGATTTCTCAGGCGTTGTACAATGAATGCGAAGCCGTGGGAGCGCGGCCGGTGATGACCGTTCAGCCGGAGAAAACATCGCTGGATTTTACCGAACCGTCGGTGCTCGGCGCGATTAAAACGGCTCCGGATGTGTTGATTTCCATGAGCAGCGAGAAAATGGGAAAAGATTTCGAAGCGATCCGTCATCCGTACGAATTCGAAGGAAAAAAAATCGACAATACATTTCATTATCTGATGAAACAGAAAAAAACGCGTTCGTTCTGGTCGCCCGGAGTGACGAAAGATTTGTTCGTGAAAACGGTTCCGGTCGACTACGCCGAAATGAAAAAACGGTGCCGGCTCCTGAAATCATTTCTCGATCGGGCAGATGGCGTCCGCATTCAAACGGCAGCCGGAACCGACTTAAAATTGGGACTGCGCAATCGAATTGCCTTTACCGATGACGGCGATTTTTCCGTTCCCGGAGAGGGCGGTAATCTGCCGGCCGGAGAGGCCTTTATTTCGCCCGAATTGGGGACCGGCGAAGGCATTCTGGTATTTGACGGCAGTATCGCGGTTCGCAACGGGACTGTCAAAATCGACACGCCGATCCGCTGTACGGTTCGCGGCGGTTTTGTGACTGCTATCGAAGGCGGTAAAGAGGCCGAAATCCTGCGGAAGACTGTCGAAGCGGGGGAGAGCGACAGTGCGCAAATGGCAGCCAAAGGCACACTGCCGCCGGAAACGGCAGCGGAGTATCGCAAAAATGCCCGTAATTTGGGAGAATTGGGCATCGGTGTCAATCCGGCAGCTTTTATTTCCGGCAATATGCTGATTGACGAAAAAGCGTTTGAAACCTGTCATATCGCGATCGGAAGTAATTATGACGAAGATGCACAGGCTCTTATTCACCTGGACGGAGTGATTCTCAAACCGACGATTACCGCCTTTTTTGCCGACGGATCGGAGGCGATGCTTCTCGATAACGGCCGGATTGTCTGCGGCTGAATCGTCTTCGGTTTTCAGCCGACTTCCCTGCCCGGATAAATTCCGTTTTTCTTTCGTTCGGAAAGCATTCTTTCCAGAAGCTCGTCATAAACCGGAGTTCCTCCCAGATAGGTCGCCACCGCATATGATGTCAGAGCGACAATAATCAGCGGAATCAGATGGTTCAGTGAAGCGGTCATTTCCATAATCAAAACGCAACCTGTAATGGGAGCTTTCGTCACACCTGAGAAGAAAGCAGTCATTCCCAAAGCGATAAAAAACGATCCGTAAATATGCGGATAACCGAAAAAATCAACCAAAAGCAGTTCGTATGATTTCCCGATAATGGCACCGAGCATCAGAAGGGGAAGAAATATCCCGCCCGGACTTCCCGATCCGTAACAGAGAGAAGTGAAGAGAAGTTTTGTCAGAATAAGAATTAGCAGAACGGGAATCGAAAAAGTTTCCGCTTTAATTTCCTGAAGAAGATCGTGACCGCTGCCCAAAAAAAGCGGGAAAAAAACGAAAAGGATTCCGGTGACCAGAAAAGCCGGTAAGGGGCGCAGAAGCGGTTTTTTGATAAACGAGTGAAGATCCTGCGACAAAAAGAGAGAACGGTTGAATATGACAGCAAAAATTCCGCATGCAATGCCGAGCGGGATCAGCAGAAAATAATCTTTCACCGGAATCATGTGAGGAAATGTGAACGAAAAAACGGGAAGCTGCCCCATTAATGCTTCGGAAATAATGCCTGCCGAAATGCAGGACAAAATAGCCGTCACCAAACCGGTATGTGTCAGGCGGTTGCGCAGTTCTTCGAATGTAAAAAGAACTCCTGAGAGCGGAGCATTAAAGGCGGCCGTCAAACCGGCGGCCGCACCGGCCGTAAGCAGGTAATCTTCCTCTTTTCCCGATTTTGCAAATTTTTTATTGACGGCACATGCCGTCAGGCCGCCGAGCTGAATCGACGGTCCTTCCCGCCCGAGAGAAAGTCCGCATCCCAAAGTCAGCAGTCCGCCGAAAAATTTCAAGGGCAGTTCAGGAAACCACGAAAGTTTAAAAAAGCCGCGCAAACCGCCTTTTATTTGCGGGATACCGCTGCCTTTGAGCATCGGATATTTGTAAACAATGAACCCGACAAGCAATGCCGAGGCAATCAATGCCGTAAAAACCGGAAAATACAGAATCGGATTTTTCCGGGCTGCATCGGAGAGTATCCACCGGCCGGCAGTCATGTAGACCAAAATAAAACGGTATCCTGTGACGATACTTCCTGCCAGTAAGCCGATGCCGATTGCTTTGAGATAAAGAAAAAAATGGTGAACCCGAAATGGCTGCCGCACACCTGAATATAACAGAAAATCAAAAAAAATATACTCATTCTAAAAAAAGTATTGATTTTTATAAAGATTCTAATTATAATATTATTATGAAAAACGCAAAATCTTTATTGGAAGAAAAAAACATCAGACCTTCATTTCAGAGGCTGAAAATTTACAAGCTGTTGGCCGAGACAAAAGAACATCCGTCGGTGGAAACCATTTACAACGAGCTGAAAGAAGAAATTCCTTCGCTTTCGAAAATGACGATTTATAACACGCTGAAACTGTTTGTGGAAAACGATTTGGCGCGTCTGATTACGATTGAGGAGAATGAAGCCCGTTTTGATGCGGATACTTCCGTTCACGGTCATTTTAAATGCAACCGGTGCGGACGGATTCTTGATTTTCCGGTCGAAGCGTCGCGTTTGCCGAATCCCGGCGCCGGATTTGATGTCGAGAACGTCGATTTATTTGTCCGCGGGATTTGTCCCGGCTGTCAAAACAGCTGATTTAAAGAAAGGCAGCCTCTCGGGCTGCTTTTCTTATTGTATGCGGACAAGACCGGTTACGGATTCTTTACTTTCTTTGCCGAATGATTCGACCGCTTTGATTTCGATATTGTATGTACCGGGTTTTAAATTCTTCGGGAAGGCAAAAGCCGGAGTCGGAGACATTTCGGAGAGACCGGCACAGAAATCCGAAAAATAGAAAAAAGTCTGCGTTCTGCCTGAAGCGTTCAGATTCACTTTGTAGGAATGAACAAAATCGGCATGTGAAGCGGCTGTAAAACGAAATCCGTCGACCGGTTTCCCTGTTTTTTCGTCTTTAACCGAAACGGTTTCGATACCGGCAGATACAGCTTCTTCGGAGAAAACCGGTGATACCGCGTTGCGTATCCGTTTTTCGGTTGTATATTTGAAGTTTTCTTTTTTTATCGGCAACGGAATTGTCCACGCGTTTTTCTCTTCCCGCTCTTTTGCCAGGTTATACCGTATAATCCGAATCTCATTCGCCCGGATTTCCATAATCATAACCATAGGCGAATCCTCGGCATGAGGAGGAATCGATCCGTTTTCTTTACCGGCTTCCAGCTCGACATAGGAAACGCACTGCGTGTTGATTGCCGTAAAACTGCCCTGCCAGATCGATCTTTCGTCAAGCAGGGAATAATGAGAATGTCCCGAAAAAGAAATAATCTGCGGATAATTCGAGAAAATCTCGGTTAAATCGTCGTTTCCCCAGGCATCGCTTCCGTAAACCGTATCTTCGGGATTCTGATGGGTAACGATAAAAACAGGTTTCCCGGGGTTTTGACTTACGGCTGTCCCGATTTCGGAACGGATTTTATTTTTGATCAGACCGTAGCTGCCGTCCATGTCCCCGTTGGCGGGACTGATTGCCAGAAAATGGTATCCGTTGACAACTTTATGAGTCCAGGGACTGTCTCCCGTCATTCGGGTGAAACGATCTCTGAGTTTGGTCAGGGTATCGGCTTTACCGTAGCTGTTCCAGTAATCATGATTTCCCATGACCTGAACAGTCACCGGGCGTTCGGTTCCGAAAACGGAATCCAGACAGGCTTTGTACGGAGAGTAGGCTGTATCGTCCGACAAATCTGTCAAATCTCCGGCATTAATCAAAACATCGATTTTTCTGGATTTAAAATATTCCAGTGCTTTTTTTGTGTTGGTTACATAAAGAGCGCTGTCTTTTGCACCGACCGGCAGCTGTAAGTCGCTCATAATACCGACCGTAATCACATCGCCGTCGACGGTGTATTTCAAAATTCCGTCGAAATTTCCCCCGCAGGAAAAAAGCAGAACAGTACAGAGAATAATGCCGCCGAAATGCTTCATAAAAACTCCTTACTTTAAAATCAGATTGGCTATCCGATTCGGAACATAAATCAGTTTAACAACGGATTTTCCTTCCGTCAGTGATTGTATTTTGGAATCGGAATCGAGAATCTTTTTGAGTTCGTTTTCGGACAAATCACGGCCAACCGTCATTTTGTGACGGACTTTCCCGTTAATCTGAATAACCAGCGTCACTTCATCGTCGAGTGTATATGCGTTGTCGTAATCGGGGTACGGCTGATCGGCTACGGACGGTTTTTCTCCCAGTTTTTCCCATAACTCTTCGGCCAGATGAGGTGCATAAGGAGCCAGAATCAGAACAAACGGTTTCCACATAGTCGACGGAATCGAATCGGCGTTGATAAGAGCGTTGACAAAAATCATCATTTGGGCGATAGCTGTATTGAAATCGAGACTGTCGGTATCGGTTTTTACCTTCTTGACGGTTTTGTGAAGCACTTTCAGCTGTTCCGGCGTCATGGCGGCATCGGTGATCGGTTTTTCGGAGATACGCCAAATCCGGTCCAGAAAGCGGTGAATACCGATTAATCCTTCCGTTTGCCACGGTTTCGAAACGGCAAGCGGTCCCATAAACATTTCGTACAGACGCATCGAATCGGCACCGTAATCGCGGATAATATCGTCCGGGTTGATGACGTTTTTCAGAGATTTCGACATTTTGGCGATCACCTTTTCCAACGTTTCGCCGGTACCTTTTTCGACATAAACGTTCGGGGAAATTTCTTCGACACAGTCTGCAGGAACGAGAGTCTTGTTTTTTCTCTGATAGGCGTATGAGGTGATCATTCCCTGGTTGACAAGGCGGCGGAACGGTTCGGAATCTTTGACCAGACCGAGATCATAGAAAACTTTATGCCAGAAACGGGAGTAAAGGAGGTGAAGAACGGCATGCTCGGCACCGCCGACGTAGAGGTTGACCGGCATCCAGTAATCCAGTTTTTCGGGATCGGCAAACCGTCGGTCATTATGCGGGTCGATATAGCGGAGATAATACCAGCAGGAACCGGCCCACTGAGGCATGGTGTTGGTTTCCCGTTTGGCGGGACCTCCGCATTTGGGACAGGTTGTGTTGACCCATTCGTCAATGGCGGCCAGAGGCGATTCGCCGGTTCCGGTCGGTTCGTATTTTTTGACTTCGGGCAGCGTTAGCGGAAGCTGATCCTCGGGAACCGGCACCGTTCCGCAACAGGGGCAGTGTACCAGAGGAATGGGCTCTCCCCAGTAACGCTGACGGGAGAAAATCCAGTCACGCAGTTTGTAGTTGACGGTGCGCTCGCCGACGCCTTTTTTTTCGAGAAAACGGATGATTTCGTCGATTGCCGTCGGTTTGTCGAGACCGTTCAGAAATTCCGAGTTGATATGAATACCGTCCTGTGTGTAGGCCTCTTTTTCGATATCGCCGCCTTCGAGAACCTGAATCATCGGCAGACCGAATTTTTTGGCAAATTCCCAGTCGCGCTGATCGTGTGCCGGAACCGCCATGATAGCACCCGTTCCGTAAGAAATCAGAATGTAGTCGGAAACCCAAATCGGAATTTCTTTTCCGTTGACGGGGTTAACAGCGTAAGAGCCGGTGAAGACGCCGGTTTTGTCTTTTGCCAGGTCGGTGCGCTCCAAATCCGATTTCAATGCGGCCTGCCGCCTGTATTCGTCTACGGCGGCCTTCTGCTCCGGTGTGGTGAGGGCGTCCGCCAGCGGGTGTTCGGGGGCAATTACCATGTAAGTGGCGCCGAAAAGTGTATCGGGACGGGTCGTATAGACTTCGAGAAACCCCTCCTTTCCGGCCAATCCGAATCGGACGTTGGCTCCCTGCGAGCGGCCGATCCAGTTACGCTGCATCGTTTTCACCGATTCCGGCCAATCCAAATCGTCGAGACCGGCCAGCAGCTGTTCGGCGTAAGCGGTGATTTTCAGCACCCACTGCCGCAGATTTTTTCGCGTGACCTGTGCCCCGCACCGTTCGCAGAAACCGTCTTTTACTTCTTCGTTGGCAAGACCGGTTTTGCAGTCGGGGCACCAGTTAATCGGCATATCCGATTCGTAGGCAAGTCCCTTTTCGTAAAGTTTCAGGAAAAGCCATTGAGTCCAGCGGTAATATTCTTCTTCGTGAGTCGAAACTTCTCTTTCCCAATCGTAGCAGAAACCGAGGCTTTTGATCTGTTCCCGAAAACGGGCAATGTTGGCTTCCGTTGTGATTTTCGGATGAGTTCCGGTTTTGATCGCATAGTTTTCCGCCGGCAGTCCGAAGGAGTCGAAGCCCATCGGGTGAAGAACGTTAAAACCGTTCATTCTCAGATAACGGCAGTAAATATCGGTTGCCGTATAGCCTTCCGGGTGTCCGACATGGAGACCGGCTCCCGACGGATACGGAAACATGTCCAAAACGTAACGACGTTTTTCTTTCGGAAACGATTCGTCTTCCGTTACGCGGAAAGTTTTATGATCTTCCCAGTATTTTTGCCATTTTTTTTCAATAGTAGAAAAGTCGTATTTACTCATATTTACATCATAGCGCAAAACGATTCGCTTTTCAAGCGGTCGAAGTTCAACGCAGGGTGTAGATTTGATCGTGTCTGACAATTTCGACCGACGGCCAGCCGTCATTCAGCAGGTATTTTTTCAGTGCACTTTGGGAATCCGGTTCTCCGTGGACAAGAAAGAGACCTTTCAGCCGGGAATCATCTCCTTCATTGAGCCATTCGCCGATTTCTTTATAGTCGGCATGGGCACTGAAAGCGTTGATTTCTTCGATTTTTGCGTGAACGGGGTGCATTTCACCGAAAATTTTGACTTCTTCGGCACCGTTTTTGATGCGGCGGCCGAGGGTGTTTTCTGCCATATAACCGACAATCAGAATTGTATTTTCTTTTCGGCTGATGTTGTTGGCCAGATGATGGAGAATACGGCCGGCTTCGCACATACCGTCGGCACTGATGATGATCATCGGACCTTTGCGGTCATTGAGCGCTTTCGATTCTTCCGTGTTGGAAATAAATGACAGCATATTGAATCCGAACGGATTTTTGTGATGTTTCAGAAAGGCGTCGTATGTTTCCTTGTCGTAACATTCGGGATGAACCTGAAAAATCGAGGTGGCGTTGACAGCCATCGGTGAATCAATAAAAATCGGAATTTCGGGAACGGCTCCGGCGTCCTGCAGCAAATGGAAATAGTAAATCAGCTCCTGTGTGCGCTCGACCGCAAAGGACGGAATAATAATTTTTCCGCCTGTTTTTACGATATCGGTTGTAATGCGGCCGAGACCGGCCATGGCTTCGTCGTGGGATTCATGCAGGCGGTTGCCGTAAGTACTTTCCAGTACAACGTAATCGGCTGCCGGCATCGGATCGGGATCGCGGATAATCGGTTTGTTTTTCCGTCCCAAGTCGCCGGTAAAAAGGATTTTGACCTCGTTTTCTTTTCCTTCGTAAACGGTAATTAATGCCATTGCCGAACCGAGAATATGCCCCGCATCGAAAAACTCGAGTTTGACATCGGGACCGACGGAAATCGGTCTGTGATAAGAAATCCCGACCATCTGATTGGACGTGACTGTTACATCGGATTCGGTAAATAAAGGTTCCCAGTCGAATTCTTTTCCTTTTTCTTTGGCTTTTTTACGCAGGAATTCGGCATCCCGTGCCTGAATGTGAGCGCTGTCCATCATGATCAGATTGGCAAGGCTGCGGGTGGCCGGGGTTGCATAAATATTGCCTTTGTATCCGTTTTTGACAAAATAGGGAAGCAGTCCGCAGTGGTCGTAATGAGCATGTGTCAGAATGACCGCCTCGACTTTGTCTGGAGAAATATCGATTTGTCTGTTTTTTTGATCGGCGACGGCCCGTTTTCCCTGAAAGGCGCCGTAATCGATGAGATACGAACGGCCGTCGACTTCCAAAACATGTTTGGAACCGGTGACTTCTTCGACGGCTCCCAGTGAATAAAACGATACACTCATAAAATCCCTCTCTGTCATTATTTTACTACGGCAGAGAGGGGAACGCAAGTTTTTTTAGGAAAGCGCTTTGGCGATTTCGGCTGCTTTGTCTGTTTTTTCCCAAGGCAGGCCCGGTTTGCCGAAGTGTCCGTAGAAAGTGGTTTGTTTGTAAATCGGTCTTCTTAAATCGAGGGTTTTGATAATACCGGCGGGAGAAAGATCAAACATGTCCTGAACCAGAGCCGTCAGTTTCGATTCTTCGACGGCGGCGGTACCGAAAGTATCGATCATCACCGAAACGGGCTGCGGGTAACCGATGGCGTAGGCCAGCTGCAGTTCGCACCGCTCGAAAACGCCGGAAGCGACGATATTTTTGGCGATATAACGGG
>JAXEIF010000023.1:0-3395 GCA_034120015.1 Spirochaetia bacterium
AGCTGAAGAAGTAGAATTTATCGGCAACAGAGAAAAAACAGCTCACAATCAATCTGACGGCTTAATGAATGATTTTACAGAAATTGAGGACGAGCCATTCTAATGATAGAGATTGACACAAGAGAAAAACCGAGGGCAATAAGCAAAATTGTAAAGTATTTTGATAACAACAATATCCAATACATAAGCACAAAGTTATATGTCGGTGATTATAGAAGCTTAGATAATCCGAGGGTGGTTGTTGACAGAAAACAAAACTTGACGGAGCTTGTAAATAATGTAACACAAGGGCACGCAAGGTTTAAAGCAGAGTGTTTAAGAGCGAATGTCGCAGGGATAAAATTAATTATCCTTTGCGAGCATTCCCCTGATATCAAAAGCCTTGAAGATGTCAAGAGGTGGAGAAATCCGAGATTACAACATTCTCCAAAGGCAACGACAGGTCAACAGCTTTATAAGATTTTAAGCACAATGAAAGAGAGATATAATATTGAATTTTTATTTTGTCATAAGGGCGAAACAGGAAAGAAAATAATTGAATTGTTAGGCGGTGAATAATGAGAAATTACTATGCAATAATTCCGGCAAGCGTCAGGTATGATAATGATTTAACAGCAAATGCAAAGTTACTATACGGCGAAATAACGGCACTTTGCAACGAAAGAGGCTTTTGCTGGGCAACAAACAGTTATTTTGCAGAGCTTTACGGAGTATCAAAGAAGAGTGTAGCAAGGTGGATATCCGAGCTATGTGAAAAGGGATATATCAAAATTAACATGAAATATAAAGAGGACGGAAAGACTGTAGACAGTAGATGTATCTCAATAAGTGAAAATCCGACTTTTGAAGAAAAAACACAGGAAGAAACCGAAGAAAAGACAGAAGAAAATACCGAAAAATGTGAAGAAAATTTTGACTACCCTACGGACAAAAATGTCCCTACCTACGGACAAAAATGTCCCTACCCTGGGGACAAAAATGTCCTATATAATAATACATATAATATTACAACTAATAATAAAAAGAAAAATATAAAAAAGAAAAAGTTTACTCCTCCTACACTTGAGGAAGTAGAAAAGTACATAATAGAAAAATCTTTGAATGTTGAAGCTAAGGTGTTTTTTGAATATTTTAATGAAGGTGGCTGGATTGACAGTAAGGGAAATGCCGTCAATAACTGGAAACAGAAATTATTAACTTGGAACAGCTTTAACTCTAAAGGGAAGCCTTTAAAGAAAAATGAGCGGGTGAAAATAGAGGCTGACCGGAGCTACCAAGAATGTAACTTAAGTGGAGAAGAATTAGCGAGGATTTTATTTGGTGATTGAATTTGAATATTGCAACGCTTGTAAAACAATTTGTGCGGTAATTTTAAAGGGAAAGTTAATTATTCCTAAAATGTGTAAATGCCAAGCTGAAAAACAAGGTGAAAAATGGGTTACTGATGAAGAATTAATTGAAGTTTTTAATAACATGGAGAAATAAAGGATATTTAGGAATGGATGATTATAACTTATACAAAGAGGAATTAAGAAAAAACAAAACAATTAAAGTTACAGAACTATTGCTTAAAAATATCAGTTTAAACGGTGAAAAAGCCCAGTTGGTTAAGACTATAGAGGAATTAAATGAATTATCGGTTGCTTTGGCTAAACATTTAAACGGGGCAGAGAATTACGAAAATATAACCGAAGAAATGGCAGACGTGTTAATTATGATTAAACAATTAGAGCTGATATTTGGATTGAAAGAGGATGTCAAAGAATGGAGAGAGAGAAAGCTATACAGGATATGCGAATTTATAGAGGGAAGAAATGAAAACTTATAAAATTGATAGAAAAGAAATTGAAAATATGGAAGTATCAGAGGTTGGATATAAAGTTCTAAAGTGGGATTTAGGATGTAATCAAGGGGATTTTAAATACGGTGAGCCTAACGAAGATATTATAGGAAACGTTTATAAGGTTGACGGTAATATTAATCTATGTAATTGGGGTTTGCACAGTAGTAAAGACCCTGCAAATGTATTTAATTTCTATGAGCCTTTAGGATATAACCGCTATTTTAAAGTTAATTCATATGGTGAATTATTACATAATGATAAAAAAACTGTTTCATCAATAATTGAATTTGTGGAAGAGTATACGTTAAAAGAATTTTTGGAAATCATAAAAAAATATGATAGAAAGTCTAACGGAGTATCGGAGTCTAACGGAGTATCGAAGTCTTACGGAGTAATGTGTTCTAACGGAGTATCGGTGTCTAACGGAGTATCGAGGTCTTACGGAGTATTGAGGTCTAACGGAGTATCGAAGTCTTACGGAGTATCGGGGTCTAACGGAGTATCGGATTCTAACGGAGTGTCGAAGTCTTACGGAGTATCGGTGTCTAACGGAGTATCAAAGTCTGTTGGAGTATCGTGTTCTTACGGAGTATCGAAGTCTGACGGAGTATCGGGGTCTTACGGAGTATCGTGGTCTAACGGAGTATCGGAGTCTGACGGAGTATCGAAGTCTGACGGAGTATCGAAGTCTTATGGAGTACTAAATTGTGAAGCGGTAAAGAATTGCATTTTTTGTAATAATCAAGAAGCGTTTAAAAATTATATCTTTAATAAACAAGTAACCGAAGAACGATATAAAGAGATTTATAGCAATATCTTGATATATGATTTTTCCCCGAATTTCACAAATGTTTATGATTTAAAGGGCGATTTAGAATGGTATCAGGTAAATTTACCGAATTTATGCACATATGACAATGAAAAGGCTTGGAGTAAAATGCCTAAAGAAATGATTGATTATATAGTTAATCTTGAAGAATTTGACAAGGAAGTATTTAAGGAGATTACAGGGATTGAGGTTTAAGAAATGAAAAAGAAAGTAAAAAAAAGAGAGAGAACGCCTAAAAAATATACTCACGAAGAATGGCTACAATCTTTACAGTATAATGGCTGGATTAGTAAACACAATGAAAATATGATAAAGGATTATACTAATATGTTTTTCCACGCAATGACCGATGTATTCGGTTTTGGAAAACCAGAGTTTGAAAAATTTGTTAAAAGGCTTAACGAAATCGCAGAAAGTGTCGAGTTGGGTGATGTAACGTGGCAGGACTTAAATGATACAGTTTTAGACGAGCTTAATGTTAAATATATAATAAGGTGATTGAAAAGGAGCGAAAATGAAAGAAGCAAGAAAGTACAAATATAAGGGCGAGTATCACACTATTAAAGAATTAAGTAAAATATCAAATATTAGTCCTTCCGCAATCCAAAACAGAATAAATAGCGGTTGGAGTATAGAATGTGCTGTAGATACCCCAATTAGAAATGCGAGAATTTATAATTATAATGGTGAAATTTGCACAGTAGTTGAATTTGGTAAAAAATA